>CAILCF010000005.1 GCA_903832635.1 uncultured bacterium | reverse complement strand
TTTAATCATTTTCGGGAAAATCACAAACTAAACATAAATTTAGACCAATCGTGATCGACATCGAGGTTACTAAGTAAGAAAAGGTGGGCAAGAATGACAATGTATTACAACTTGCCGGTTTATAAACAAAGCTATGATTTGCTGTTAGATATTTTCAAACTGACGAAAGAATTTAATCGGGAATATAAATATACGATTGGCGAAGAGTTAAAAAAAGAAACTACGGCAATGATAATTAATATCTATCGAGCTAACAGCGGTAATGATAGAGTTAGGCATGTTGCTAGCGCAAGGGAGAATATTGAAGTCATTCGTTTGCTAATACGACTTTTGAAGGATTTAAAGCAAATTCAGGTTGCTAGAATCGCAAGATTAAACCTAGCAATTGAGGAGTTATCAAAACAATTAACTGGTTGGGTAAATTATTCAAAAATGAATAGATAACACCTAAGGGCCGGAACCATTCGTTGCCACGGTGATGATGGGTGCGCCCAATCAATTTAGTAATCTCCTTGCGTAGCGAACGAGGTCTATAATTTACCAAGAGACATTTTTCTTTTGGCAAAGAGGTATATGATTACTGCTCCGCTTGCCGGCAACCGCAGCACTGGCGGGTCCTTCAACAATCTGTCGTCGAACGGCAACTTGTGGTCGAGTTCGGAGTCTAGCACTAGTGCTTGGGAGCGCGACTTGCTCTCGGGCCGCGCGACGGTGTACCGGAGCACGGGCGTCAAGGGCTACGGCTTTTCGGTGCGTTGCTTAGGAAATTGATTAAAAAGGTATAGCCCCCGCAATACAAAAACGGTCTTTTAGACTGATGATTCAAATAGGTCATGAACTTGTCATAACGATTGAATCATATCTAATAGATACGGTGAATGAGGTATGGCTGTTTCTGACCATTTGGTCGCAGTATAAAAGACCGTTTTTGTATTGCGGGGACTATAACATGTATGACGGAAAAACATATACAAATTACTCATGAATATAGTCTGATTGAGGATATCTTTCAGGCTTATTATGATGCTCGTAAAAGTAAACGAAATTCTAATAGTTCCCTAGGGTTTGAAATTGAATACGAGAAAAATTTAGTAAAGCTTTTTCGAGAGATTAATCAGCGAAGCTATAAGCCCAAACCATATTCCGCATTTATTATCGAAAAACCTGTAAAAAGAGAGGTTTTTGCAAGTGAGTTTAGGGATCGCGTGGTTCATCATTTGATATTTAATTACTTAAATCCAATATTTGACCCGCTTTTTATAAACGATAGCTATAGTTGTCGCATAGGCAAGGGTACTTCTTATGGAATAAAAAGGGCCGACTATTTTATAAAGTCATGTAGCCAGAATTATAAAAAAGATGCTTATATAATGAAACTGGATATAGAAGGTTATTTTATGTCGATTGATAAAACAATACTTTTTGAGATTATTAAAAAACAGATTATTAATCGACAAGATAAATTAAATTGTGAGTTAGATTTAATATTATTTTTACTTGAAGTAGTTATCTTTAGTGATCCAACCAGAAATTGCATAATCAAGAGTGGGCGAGAAGCCTGGCAAGGATTGCCAAAATCAAAAAGCCTGTTCTTTTCTGGCAATAATAAGGGTCTGCCAATAGGCAATTTGACATCTCAGCTTTTCGCAAATATTTATCTGAACGAAATCGACCAATTTATTAAAAGAGAGCTGAAACTCAAATATTACGGACGTTATGTGGACGATATGATTTTTGTTGATATTGATAAGGAGCGGTTGATATGGGCTATTAAAAAAATTAAAGAATATTTAGTAAATAATTTATCATTAAAGCTTCACCCCAAGAAGATATATCTGCAACATACCAGTAAAGGCGTTGATTTTTTAGGAGTATTCATAAGACCATATAGGGTTTTAGTTGGAAAAAGAATAAAGAGAAATTTTTATAATAGGGTCTACGATGAATTATTTATTCTAAACTTTTTGGATTTAAAACCGACAGACTATAGAGATGCTAATGGATTTACTATTAGATTTAGACAACTAGTCAATTCTTATTTAGGGATGCTGCGGCAATCTGACTCTTATATGATTAGAAAAGGGGTAACTGAGTTAATAATTGATATGTTTGACGGTGTTTTTGTGAGTGATGATGATTTTGGCGTATTGTGTTTATCTAAAAAATGTCAGTCCCTGGGTTTGGACTAAATATTTCATTGGGCTGTGCGGTTAAGCCACGCACAGCCCCTTGTTTTTTTGTAAGTCGTTCTAGATGCTACGGATGAACGGTACGCGTTTACTTTTTAAGACACATTTTAGACAAAAACGGTTATAATAGAAGTAATGACAGACAAGGCTATTGCTAAAAGAATTAAACAGTACCGCAAACAAAGCGGTCTGACTCAACTTGCCTTGGCTGAAAAAATGGGAGTAGATTCTAATACAATTTCCAGGCTAGAGAACAGTAAGCATCTACCATCACTGGAAACTGCCGAAAGCTTAGCAAGGGTTTTTGGTGTAACAGTTACAGATATTCTTGGTCGTTAAGTTTTGTGGCGTTTGTCGATCTTTTTCTTAATATTCAATAAACTCTCTGGTTCGTTTTGTGCAAGTTTACGAAGATCGGAGCCAAGGTCTTCAAGCTTTTTGCGTGCATCTTCTAGTGTTGAATTTTTAGACTCATGCAGCTTCATGTAGCGCAGAGTTGCTTCGATGTCTTTGTCGCTAATTTCGTATGGTTTTGTCATATTATCCCCATTGTATCATCGAACGAAGTCATCTATCTTCACAAAACGAATCATTTGCCACGCTAGTTGAGCAGATTCAATCCGACGCATGACCTCGTAGCTGTTATTCTGCGAGAGGATATTAAGGCTACCCTCATAGAGAATTGACCTATCAATGATAGCCAGTTTTCGGTGGTGGCCGCTAGTGTAAAGCACATTAATACCCATGTGTTGGAGTTTAGACAGTGCAAATCGCGCATCTCTGCACATGACTTCGTCATCATTAATTTCGGGATCGCGGGTGTTGATTGTGATTCTGACATGCTTTGATTTCAGTTTTTGCAAGGCCGGCATTAGCAAGTCTAAACGTCTACTGGTAATAAACGGACTCTCGATGATGACTTCGCTGTGACAGTTTTTTAGATCACTAGCGAAACGAGCGTAAAAAGTGCTATCATCGTAGAGAAGGGAACAGATTAATTCGTTCGTTGCGCTGGAGCGTTTGTTAAACCAAAGCATTGTCGTCCTCCTGGTCCAGGTAATATACCTCGCCATCTACTAAAATGACACCAAGGCTAGCTAGTTTACTTTGCATCAGATATAAACTTGGTAAAATATGGTTCCACCTAGTATCCAGTGAGCGCACCAAAGAGGTATAATAAATTTATGGTTTTCGAAGATTACAAGCAAAAAGACAGCGTCATAGTCGTCTATACCGGTGAAAATAAAGGGAAGACTAGTGCAGGCATCGGGTTAATGGTTCGTGCCCTTGGCACTGGCTGGAAAGTTGCTTTTGTCCAATTTATTAAAAATTGGGAAGTCGGTGAACATAAATTTATTCATACTATTTTGCCATTATACAAAGATAAACTAGATTTTTATAAAGGCGGATTAGGTTTTTTTGAGGCTGGTGAACTTAGTGCTAAAGCTAGCAAAAAAGAACATATTGAACATGCTAAAAAAACTTATAATTTTGCATACAAGGCTGCAACATCGGGCGAATATCAATTGGTAATTTGTGATGAAATTAACAATGCCGTTCATGATGGATTATTAAAGGTTACAGATATGGAAAAACTTATCGATAATAAACATCCTAAAACAAGTCTGTGTCTGACGGGTCGAAACTTTCCAATGGAATTAATCGACCGTGTTGATATCGCAACTGAAATGAGCAAACTTAAACATCACTTCGATGACAAAAACCTAGCAAATAAAGGTATAGACTTCTAGTACTATTTCCAGCCTCTACTATCTACTATTTACCAACTACCATCTACTAAACTAGCACTTGCTGTAACCGCAAAGTTCACACTTTTGACAACCTTCAATAAAACGTAGGCTGGCCGATCCGCATTCCGGGCAAATGTCGGTTGTTTTACCGGTATCATCGGCTTCAAAAAGTGGGACGGTCTCATTTTGGACAAGTGCTTCTTCGACCTCTTCTTCAATTTTCACTTTTTTAGCCTGGTGGCTTTCAATTGCTTTGGCAACCGCGTCTGCCAATGACCTGACACGCTCTGCACCGAAGCCGGTTGAACCTGACCCACCGATACCACGAAGCTGAGAGATGACTTTTTGAGCCGTTTGGTCTGACGAATAATCGGATGGAATTCGGAATGTCAACGAAATCAAGCGTCCAATTGCTTCAGCGTCAGCGGTAATATCCGACCCAGCATGACCAACATTAATGAATACTTCAAAAATATTACCCTCAATATCTTCGTTGATTGAAATGAAAGCATGCCCTAAAGGTGTTGCAATACGATGGGTTTGTCCGTTTAATACGCTTGGTCGTTTTCGTAAAATAATCGGAGTAGTAGGTAGGATTTCCGTTTTTTCCGTTTTTACGATATTTGCACCTAACTTATCGTAATAGGAGTCTTCTTTTTTAACCTCTAGAATCTGTTTTTCACGACTACCGTCGCGGTAAATCGTTATACCTCGACAACCGATTCGATGAGCCATCAAATAAGCATTCCGAACGTCTTCGATGTCGGCTGTGTTTGGGAAATTGATTGTTTTTGAAATCGCGTTATCAACATATTTTTGGAAGGCGGCTTGAATCTTTAGATGCCACTCGGGTGTAATGTCACTGGCGACTACGAAAGTTTCTTTCAAATTTTCTGGAATCGAGGCTATACTTTGGATTGACCCACCATTTGCTTGGATTTTTTCAAGCAATTCCTCGGAATAAATACCAAGTTTTTTTAGCTCGTTTACGAAATATGGACTAGATTGGAACATTCGTTTGCCTTCAATGGTATTTTTTGAATAGGTAAGTGCAAATAATGGTTCACAACCACTGGAAGTGTCTGCTAACATTGCGATTGTACCGGTAGGTGCAATAGTTGTCCTAGCACCGTTACGCGGAGTTATTTCGTTCGGTTTATCATAGATTGAACCCTTGTAAGCAGGGAAAACCCCACGGGTTTTTGCCAAGTTTTCGGATGCAATATCAGATTCTTTTTGGATAAATTCCATAACCTGCTCGGCAATCAAAACCCCCTTTTCGGTGTTATAACCGATTCCCATTGCCAGTAAAGAATCAGCAAAACCCATTATTCCGAATCCGATTCGACGAATTTGACGAACTGTATCCCGTACTTTTTTAATCGGATATTCATTCATGTCTAAGACGTTATCAAGGAAATGGACCGACTCATGAATGGCTTGACGCATTGCTTCCCAGTCGTAATCATTCCCATCAATAAATTTTGCCAAATTAATACTACCCAAAGTACAGGCATCGTATGGAAGCAACGGCTGTTCCCCGCATGGGTTCGTTGCTTCGATTTGACCAAGTTGTGGTGTTGGGTTTGCTCGAGAATTATTAATCTGATCAATAAATATCATCCCCGGATCACCATATTGCCAAGCAAAACGTGTAATTAAATCAAAAACCTTCTTGGCATTTAAACGACCTTTCTCTTCACCATTGCGTGGATTAATCAGTGGATATCCATAACCTTCTGTCTCTTCAGAGCACCATTTTCGAAGTTTGTTAACAGCTGCATCCAGTCTGACAATTTTAAGGTCCATGTCGCGGGTTTGATGAGCTTCGCGGACCTCGGTTATTAATGAATCAAAATCAAAACCAGTTTCGTAATCCGAATCAAGTAATTTTTTGTCAATTTCAATTTGATCAAAAAACTCTTTCGTGGTGGTAACCGATATATTGAAGTTCGTTAATGAAAATTCATCAAGTTTATAAATCACAAATAGCAGAATATCAGGGTGGTTATAGTGTAAAATTCCCATATTTGCACCACGTCTAACGCCCCCCTGTCGAATTGAGGACGTAATGTCGTTATACATCTGCATAAACGAGATTGGCCCCGTTGTTGACCCTCCAGAGGTTGAAAGAACATCATCTTTTGGACGAAGTCGTGAAAAGGAAAAACCGGTACCACCACCTGATTTGTGGATTAAAGCCATATCGGTTGCAGATTGCAAAATACTTTCCAAATTATCCTCAACAGGTAAAACGAAACATGATGATAATTGTTGTTTCGGTTTAGCAGCGTTAAGTAAAGTCGGTGTGCCAGGAAGAAACTGACTTGTTGACATCAATTTGTAAAATTTAGTAGCAGTTGCAAGATGTGTTTTTTCATCACCGCCATATAGACGATCAGCTGTTGCAATGTTGTAGGCAACACGCCAGAAAAGTTCTCTGGGGGATTCTATTGGGTTCCCGGTACCATCACGTTTTGCATAACGTGTTTTACCTATATACCAAGCGTTGTCACTTAATTTGGGTTCAGCCAAGCGAGCAGGTGGTAAAGGAACATTAAGTCCTATTTTATGTATCTCGTCAAGTTTATCGGTCTCTTCCAAGTCCAAGATTCGTTGATTTGTAGCAGCCATTATACCCCTTTTCGTCCCATCCCTTGTGTTTTATTTTTTAGCACTAACGCTATATGTTGCGTGTAAGTTTAAGTATAGGCGCTATATATTGCGTATGTCAACAATAATTGTTATTATTACACTAAGACAATAAAAACAGAAGGGAAAATATGAAGGCAACAACAAAAAACACATTCAAAGCTGATGTCTTGGATTCAAAAAAGGTTACTTTAGTTGATATTTGGGCATCCTGGTGCGCACCATGTCGTAATATGGAGCCGATTTTAGATGATTTAGAGCCGGAAATAAAAGACTGGGCGCAGATTGTAAAACTTGATGCCGAGTCGGAAATGGACTTGGTACAAGAGCTTGGGGTTAATAGTTTACCGACATTTCTAATCTATAAAAACGGAAATATTGTTGAATCTACAATAGGTATCACACCAAAAACTACATTGCTTGGCTTACTGCAAACCGCCAATCAATAAATATAAAACATATAATAACACAAAAACACCTTTTAGAAGGTCCGTCCTTCTAAAAGATATAAATGTTGTATAATATATTTCCTTCAGATGTTATTTCTTGGAAAAAATCTCTGCTATAATAAATTCTTGAGTACGGCGCGTTGGCGGAGCAGTTACGCAACGGTCTGCAAAACCGTGTAGATGGGTGCAACTCCCATACGTGCCTCCAATTTAATTCCGCGCGGATGGTGGAATTGGTATACACGAGAGACTTAAAATCTCTTGGCCTCACGGCCGTGCGGGTTCAATTCCCGCTCCGCGCACCAAATAAAATAAGCCTAAAAGGGGCTTATTTTAGTTTGAAGTATTTGCTATAATACTTGTAGAAGAATGTAATCTTAAGGAGGAATAAATGACAGCTGTTTGGATAATTTTAGTAATCGTAGTACTGATTGTGATTTTCTTGTGGGTTGCGTACAACTCGCTTGTCACTCTGAAAATTCGTGTTGACGAAGCCTGGAGTGATATTACAGTTCAGTTAAAACGACGTTTGGATTTAATCCCAAATCTGGTTGAAACAGTAAAGGGTTATGCAAAACATGAAAGTGGTGTTTTTGAAAAAGTAACAGCAGCACGGGCTAATGCCCTAAATGCTCAAGGCGTAAAAGAAACTGCTGCCGCCGAGAACCAGTTTGAAGGTGCTTTAAAAAGCCTGTTTGCCGTTGCCGAAGCATACCCGGACCTTAAGGCCAGTCAAAATTTTATTGAACTTCAGCAAGAACTTGTTGACACCGAAGATAAAATTCAAGCTTCACGACGTTTTTATAACGGTGGAGTTCGTGATTTGAATACAAAGATTCAAAAATTCCCAAGCAATATTATCGCTGGAATATTCGGATTCAAAAACCGAGAATTTTATCAGCTGGATGACGCCGAGCAAAAGCAGGCCGAAAAACCAGTTGACGTTAAATTCTAAATTAAAACTGAAAAAGTATGTATAAAGCAATTGCCGCTAACAAACGCAATACCGTGATAATCATGGCTTTGTTTGTTGGTCTTATTAGCGCAATTGGCTGGGCAATCAGCTACATTTACGGCAATACTAACATTTTGTATTTTGTAATTGCTGGGGTAGGTATATACACCCTAATACAATATTTCAATGCTGATAAATTGAGTGTTGCAATGACTGGTGCTAGGCAAATTGAAAAAAGCGACAATCCGCGTTTTTATAGAATTGTTGAAAATTTGGCAATTACCACCGGTTTACCAACTCCAAAAATTTATATTATTGACGACCCGGCACCGAATGCTTTTGCTACCGGACGAGACCCAAAACATGCAATCGTAGCAGCAACTTCGGGTTTAATCGATTTAATGAACGACAATGAGTTAGAAGCAGTTATGGCTCACGAGATGGGACATGTACAGAATTACGATATACGTGTCAGCATGATTACATTTGGCCTTGTTAGTGCAATCGGACTGCTAACAGATATAATTCTACGAATGTTTATTTTTGGTGATCGTGATAACAACAATAATTCGCCGATTGGTATGATAATTGGGATTATTGTAATAATTCTGGCTCCAATTATTGCTGCCATTATTCAATTAGCAGTTTCTCGTCAGCGTGAATATCTGGCTGATGCTACCAGTGCTATGACCACCAGGAATCCTGATGCCATGATTTCAGCACTTAAGAAGCTGCAAGCACAAGGAAAACCCATGGCACGTCAAAGTTCGTCTACGGCCCATTTGTTTATTATTAATCCGTTAAAACCTGGATTTATGAATAAATTATTCAGTACGCATCCACCAATCGAGGATAGAATCGCAAGGTTGCAAGCTAGTGAGGGAAAATTTTAAATGATGGTTGTCAAAAATAAATATAAAAAGACAAAAATTAAACTAAAAACATACTTAGGGAGTCGAACACATCGCAGTTTTCAGCGTACTCGTCGTCGTGATTATACTAGAACCTTAAATCTTCCCGGATATTTTTTATTTACTAAATATGTAGCACAAACTATTTGGGGATATCGAAAAACATTCGTATTCCTAATTATTCTATATGCAATTTTGAGTGCATTGATGGTCGGAATTGGCTCGCAAGACCTCTATTCGACAATAAGTAATACCTTAAACACAACAAGCGGCAACGTATTTAGTGGTGTAATTGGTCAAATCGGAAAATCAGGATTACTTTTTCTTACAACCGCCACTGGGGGAATATCACAAACCCTTACTGAATCACAGCAAATTTATGCTGGGATAATCACACTACTGACTTGGTTGATAACGGTTTGGTTGCTACGAAACCTGATTGCCGGTCACAAGGTCAAATTACGAGACGGACTTTATAATGCGGGGGCACCGATAGTATCGACATTTATTATTGCTTTGGTGTTTATCGTTCAACTATTACCGTTAGCCTTAGCTGTTATTGGGTATTCGGCAGCGTCAGCATCAGGTCTGTTAGCGGGGGGAGTTGAGGCTATGTTGTTCTGGATTGCCGCCATTTTTCTTGCATTACTTTCAGCCTACTGGGTCACAAGCACTTTCTTTGCACTGATAATAGTAACGCTTCCTGGGATGTACCCATATCAAGCACTAAAAACTGCTAGTGATTTGGTAATAGGTCGCAGACTTCGGATTTTATTACGTCTGGTTTGGATGTTTGTTATTACACTTTTCGTTTGGGCAATAATTATGATACCTGTAATCAGTTTTGATTCATGGATAAAAAGTATCTGGGGTGCAATATCAAGTTTCCCAACCGTTCCCCTAGCATTACTGATTTTGGGAGCAGTTACAATTATTTGGATATCAAGCTATGTTTATTTGTTATATCGCAAGGTAGTTGATGATGAATCAAATCCAATCTAAAAAACGAGCTAACGAGCTCCGCGAATTACTAAACAGCTATAGCTATGAGTACCACGTTTTAGATAACCCTACGGTCAGTGATGCCGTATATGACAGTTTGTTCGCTGAACTTAAAAAAATAGAATCAGATTATCCAGAGCTAATCAGTCCCGACAGTCCAACTCAGCGAGTAGGGAATCAATTAGTTGGTGGATTTAAAAAAATACAGCATAGCTCACGAATGCTAAGCCTGAATGATGTTTTTGATCGTTCAGATGTCGAAGCCTGGGTTAAAAGGACCGACAAACTATTACCAGGGAACATGCATGAGTTTTTTGCAGATATTAAAATGGATGGACTGGCCTGTGCTTTGATTTATCAAGACGGGTTATTATCCCAAGCCGTAACCAGGGGCGATAGTTTTATTGGCGAAGATGTGACAGAAAATGTTCGGACGATTAAAAATGTCCCTCTTCGTTTGCGGAAAGTATCTGGATTTGAACAATTTTTATCCGGACGTACGGAAATTCGTGGTGAAATCGTAATGTTAAAACGCGACTTTGAAAAGTTGAACGCAAAACGCGAAAAATTGGGTGAGCCGATTTTTGCAAATCCGCGAAATTTGGCAGCTGGCACAATTCGTCAACTTGATCCAAGCCTAGTGGCACAACGTCCCCTTCATTTTAGAGCATACGATTTGTTACGCGATGACCCAACTGAGATTCCTACAAATATGTTTGCATACGAAGCCTTAAGTCAACTTGGTGTTACGCGAAATATGCAGGCGGGCGTTTTCGACAGTTTTAAT
This sequence comes from uncultured bacterium, assembly GCA_903832635.1. Classification (GTDB taxonomy): domain Bacteria; phylum Patescibacteriota; class Saccharimonadia; order Saccharimonadales; family Saccharimonadaceae; genus UBA1547. The sequence goes on along the minus strand of CAILCF010000005.1, from coordinate 225,758 downwards.
AGTGTAATGAAATTTGTCGACGAGTGGGGTGAAAAGCGTTTCGAACTGCCTTTTAATACAGATGGATTGGTTATTAAGGTGAATAATCGTGCACAATTCGAGCAATTAGGTATAGTTGGCAAACAACCGCGTGCGGCTGTTGCTTTTAAATATGCTCCTGAACAAGCGACATCAATTGTTAAGGATATAGTTATAAGCATTGGTAGAACAGGGGCGGCTACTCCGGTAGCAGTTTTTGACCCGGTTGCAATCGCGGGGACAACCGTACAACACGCCAGCTTACATAATGCCGATGAAATCAGTCGATTAGATATAAGAATCGGTGATACCGTTGTTATTTTTAAAGCCGGTGATATTATCCCTCAAGTTGAAAGCGTAGTACGTAAACTTCGTCCAAAAAATGCAAGAAAATTCGATTTTGAAAAGGAGCTAAAAATTCAATATCCCGAGCTGGAGTTTGAACGCTCCGAGGGTGAAGTCGTGTACAGAGTAAAGGGGACTTCCGGTGATTTATTATTGAAATTAGCGCTTGAACATTTTGCCAGCAAATCTGCGCTGGATATCGATACTCTGGGTGAAAAAAATGTGATTGCATTGGTGGATGCCGGACTGGTTTACGATTTAGCGGATATTTACAAGATTACATCAGAACAGGTACTACGAATCGACAGGTTTGCTGAGATATCAGCTAAAAAACTTGTAGACGCAATCAAAGTCAAGAAAAATCCTTCTCTGGAACGGTTCGTTTATGGTTTTGGGATTCGTCACGTCGGTGTCCAGACGGCAATAGATTTGGTAAATAAATTTGAGACTCTAAAATCATTACAACAATTATCAATTGAGGAATTAGAATCGGTCGACGGAGTTGGCAAAGTTGTTGCTGAAAGTATTGTGGCTTGGTTTGCCGATCCTGATAACGAAGCGTTATTAGAAAAATTTGAAAGTTTAGGTGTAAAACCATTTTTTGAAAGAAAAACCGGGCGACTAACTGGTGAAAGTTTTGTTATTACTGGGACTTTACGTTCAATGTCGCGCGATATAGCAGCGGAAAAGATTCGCTTGTTGGGTGGAACTTTCCAAACTACAGTAGCCAAAGACACTACGTTCCTTGTCTTTGGTGAAAAACCGGGTGCTAGTAAAGTAAAAAAAGCCAAGGAATATGGGATAAAATTAATTGACGAAAATCAATTTAAGGAATTGATAAAAAATGAAACCAGATGAAAACTGCATAATTCGAACAGAAGGTATATCCAGGGTTTATAGCTCCGGAGGAGTTAGCGTCAAGGCTATCGATAACATTTCATTTGAAGTTATGCATGGCGATTTTATTATGATAACCGGACGAAACGGATCCGGAAAATCGACCTTACTTCATCAACTAGCATTGCTGGACCTCCCAGATGTTGGTGAAATATTTATTGAAGGTGAAAAAACAACACACTTATCAGAAAAGAAAAGGATGGACTTTAGACTGAATAGACTCGGGTATATTTTTCAGGAATACGCATTAATAGCTGAACTGACAGCTTTGGAAAATGTAATGTTGCCGGCAATGATGTTGGAGTCTTCCAAGGTTGCCAAAAAAAGAGCAAAAGTTATGCTAACAAAAATAGGACTACATAATAAATTTAATCGTCTTCCGTCACAACTATCTGGTGGTGAACAACAAAAAGTAGCCATTGCTCGTGCGCTGATAAATCATCCAAAGATAATATTTGCCGATGAACCTACTGCTAATCTGGACACAACTGCCTCTGTAGATGTATTGGAAATATTCAAATCTTTGAACGATAAAGAAGGTATCACAATCGTGATGATAACCCATGAACCCGAGGAATTAGTTTATGCAAATCGTATTATTCAATTATCTGACGGGAAAATAATATGATGCGTCAACTCAAACTACCTTTTTATCTAGCGTTTCAATATATTAGGCGGGGACGAAAATGGACACTATTTTTAACTATTTTCCTGATGACTGCAGCTTTTGTAAATTTAATTTTTTTGCCGTCATTATTCAATGGAATTATTGATGGAGCTAACAAGCAAATAATTAATACGTTAACGGGTGACATATATATTACCCCAAACAATGGACAAGATTATATCAATAATGTCAGCTATGTCCTTGATCAATTACGAACGATTGATGGCGTAGATGCACTTAGTGCAAAAATGTCGGTGCCTGCAAATTTGAAATACAACAATATCACCCTTAGTCGACAAATATTAGCCATTAACCCAAATGATGAAAAAAATGTTTCAAATATATCTCAAAAAATGATTAGCGGCTCATATTTGAGTAGCGGTGATAGGGACCAAATAATTATTGGCAAGCAAATTGCTGGTGGTAACGGGGTGGAAGAAAACGCCATTTCATTCAAGGGAGCGAAAGTTGGTGATAAAGTCACCCTAATTCTAAACGGAAAGCCAAGACAATTTAACATAAAAGGTATTTTTGATACCAAATTTGTTCAATCTGATGAACGAGCATTTATTACAAATGAAGCGTTGCAAAAAATAATGCCATCTGCGAACAATAAGGCCACAACAATAAATATTAGAATAAATCAGGATACCAACCAGAATGCCGTAATCAATTCCATTAATCAAAAAAACATTAACGGCACAGTCTATAAATGGCAGGAAGCTGCCGGAGTTATGAAATCTGTCAGTAATAGCTTTCTTAGTATTAATATCATTCTTTCATTTACAAGCGTTCTTATTGCAGCCGTAACTATAATAATTATAATTTACGTAACGATTATTAATAAGCGAAAAGAAATCGGTATATTAAGGGCTATTGGGATAAAACCTTACATTATTGTATTTAGTTACGTTATATTATCTGCTGTGTACGCAACAGCAGGGATAATTATTGGAACGATATTGTTTTTTGCAATTATTATGCCGTATTTCCAAATTCACCCGTTTGTTTTGCCAATCTGTAATGCGGTATTAGTGTTGGGTTGGTCTGATTACATTATTAGATTAGAAGCAATTATTTGGGTTTCAATATTTGCAGGCTTTATTCCAGCTGTAATTGTAACCAGAACAAAAATGCTTAATGCAATTTTGGGAAAATAAAATGCCGAACACAGATATTGCCAGAATTGTTTCGAAAAACTACCAAAGCTTTATCGAAGCTTTGCCTGGCAGTAATATGTGGCGTCATTTGTATGTGTCTGATCAAAATGGGAACGAAATTGACATAACCCAAGATGGCAATAAATCTTGTGCATATATGGTTTCTAGCGTTCTTTGTATTTTTAAATTGATTGATCAACCGCACGCAACTGTAAAAACCACTCTGGAGCATATGACTGAATCCGGCTGGCAAAAAATCGAAAAACCTGTAAAAGGAGCTGTGGTCCACTGGGAAGAACACCTGGGTTTTTATTTGGCTGACGATTTTGTTGTTAGTAATAGTTCGTCTTCACGAACAACTTCTCGGCATGGTCTTGTGCATAATAATAATAAGCCACTGGATTTTTATATTCATCCGGACTTACAAGAAAAATAAAATACCTCGTCGAAATGACGAGGTATTGTTATGTGTCAGTAATAAATTACCAGCTACGTTGTCGGAATGAACCGCCACCGCTGCCACCGCGATCACCACCGCCACCGAAATCACGCTTTGGGCGATCTTCCTTTGGTCGAGCTAGACCGACGCTAATTGCGCGTCCGTCAAGTTCTTTGCCATCAAGTTGATCGATAGCTTTTTGGTTGTCGGGGTCATTTGCCATTTCAACAAAGCCGAAGCCTTTTGAACGGCCGCTATCACGGTCAGTGATAACACGTGCACTTGTAACTTCACCAATTTGCTCAAAATGAGCCTTTAAAGTATCATCTGTAGTCGCATATGCTAAACTACCGACGAATAGATTTTGCTGTGCCATATATTTTTGGTACTCTTTTCTTCTTATCTGATTCTTATTTATCGTCAGATCGACCGCTTCTGCGATTCCTGCGAAGAAGAGAGTTTACCTTAAGAGGTAAGCGCCCGCCTTTTGCCGTTATCCGCGTGTGCTTCTGAACACTATTATTTAAGCATACATTAATAATAAATACTAGTACAAGCGATATAATTTGGGAAAATGCTTGTGTTTTTTGGTTAAATAAGTGATAATTATGTTATAGCTGGTGCGCACAAGGGGTAACCTTTGCGCTTCGCCGTACGGCGAAAAAACAAAAAAGTTTTATCAAAACAAAAACGTGCCCCGGGTGGGCGCGCAACAGCAATAAAGTCCGTTCCAGTGCAGGAATGGACTTTTGTTTTTATTATACGAGGGGTATGATTAATTTATAATTGGAGAGTAAAATGAACAAGAAAAATCGAGCAAAAATATTAACAATTTTGTTTTTAGTATTTGTTGCAATATATCTGATAAAAGCTTATTTTTTGATTACCGGAAGTGCTTTCGGGTCGTTTTATACGGTATCAACTTGGTTTTTGTGGTTTTCGCTGATACTGTGGTTGGTTTTTGGCGTATTCTTTTATTTGTTGGTTTTTCAAAAGATGTTTAGGATAATGTGGCTAATCTGGTTATTTGTGGGATTTTCCGTTTTTACGTTGGTAGTAGGATTGCCAAGCGGTGGATTAAAGTTTGGCGACACCGGTTCAACCGGCAGCAACCAGAAATTGGTTGATTGTACCGGTACAGCTAACTCGGTTACATCTAAAGTGAGCGGCTGGAATACATATTTGTATGCCGCCAATCCTACGGGTCAAGCTGATTCAGCTCAGTCCAGCACGACACCAAAATATACTGCCAAAACACCGATCAGGGACAGTTACTCATATGCCGACCTAAAAAATAATGATAAAACCTATAATATTTACTATTATATCGAAAAAACAGACCACTCAGTTTTACCATCGGGCACAATACGAATTATGGAAGTTTGCGATTCAAATAATAAAGTTGTTGCAACCGGTAGTACCAAGGATACAAAAATGCAAAGTTCATCAGCCGATGTGGTTGGTTCATACGATTGGTTAATCCCGTTCTATATAAATAAAGCGGCTGTTCCCGGGGATTATCGTGTCGATGCCTATTTGTTTGCAAATGGTCAGTGGACACTGACTGATCGTATAGATTCGATTCGAATCGTTGAATAAAATAGATTATTAGAAATAGTAACAAGCTCGTTATCAAAACGAGCTTGTTAATTCCGATGTGTAATTTCTAATATCTAACTCAGCTTGGCAAGACTATAATTTAAGAGTAATGAATAAAAAGGAGGTCAGAATGTTAAAGGCAAACGAAGTATATAGTAGTTTTTCAGTTGATAATTTAGAAAAAGCAAGGAAGTTTTATTCAGAAAACTTCGGTTTGAAGGTTGAAAAAAGCGAAATGGGCTTGAATTTTAATTTACCTCATGGAGGGATGGTTTTTGTATATCAAAAAGACAATCATCAACCTGCAACCTACACTGTATTAAATTTTGATGTTGATGATATTGATGATGCAGTTAACGAACTTAAATCTATGGGTGTAAAGTTTGAATACTACGGTGGAATGACTGACAAAAACGGTATTGCCAGGGGTATGCCCGACGGTAACGGTCCAAATATAGCTTGGTTCAAAGATCCTTCCGGTAATATATTATCCGTTTTGCAAAATACATAAGGATGAAGTAGAAATATGGTCGAATAAAAACAACTCCACTATCAAATCGGATAGGTTATAATTGTTATTATGTTTAAGTCCAATATCCAAAAACGTTTGGAAAAGTATGTAAAAGCATATTTTAAAAATCATCCGGAGGTTATTTTGGTGGTTGTTTCGGGAAGCGTCGGTAAAACCAGCACCAAAGTAGCAATTGCAACGATATTGTCAGAACGATTCCGGGTACGATTGCACGAAGGCAATCATAACGATGTCTTAAGTTCACCGCTGGCAATTCTGGGTGTTGAATATCCAAAAAACATCAGGAATGTGTGGGAGTGGCGCAGGGCTTTTATGGAAGCAAAACAGCGTATTAAGGCACCGACGGATGTTGATGTTGTTGTCCAAGAGTTAGGTTCTGACAGAATTGGTCAAGTTCCACACTTCGGGACTTACTTACATCCAGATATTGCGGTTGTAGCTGCAGTTTCGGCTGAACATATGGAATTTTTCAAAACACTTGATAATGTTGCTGCCGAAGAGCTGTCTGTTGCTAATTTTTCCGAACTTGCCCTAATCAACAAAGACGATATAGATGGAATATATGCAAAACACCTTAAAAATGCTGCCATTAACACTTACGGGACAAGTGCCAGCGCCGAATATCACTTTATTAGTATGGACAACGCCGCTAAAGAAGGAAATGTCGGTCTGTTTTATGCCCCCGAGTTATCTGACCCGATGCCGGCAGCAATAAAACTGATTGGCGAACATACTTTGCGCCCTATAATTGCAGCACTAGCGGTTGGCATTAAATTAGGTATGGATACCTCAGAACTTACACAAGGTTTAACAAATATACGACCACTCTCGGGACGGATGAATAGTCTGAAAGGCATAAAAAACTCATTGATTATTGATGATACCTATAATTCCAGCCCACTGGCTGCGGAATCGTCACTACGGGTTCTTTATCAGTTATTAGTCCCACAGCGAATAGTTGTATTTGGCGATATGAATGAACTGGGTAAAACCTCGGAAGCCGAGCATAAAGCCCTAGGTCATTTATGCGACCCCAATGAATTATCATGGGTTATCACGGTTGGTCCTCAGTCCGAAAAATTCCTTGCACCAGCCGCCAAAGCTAATGGCTGCCAAGTAAAAAGTTTTCAAAATGCATTACTTGCAGGTGCTTTCGTACGAAGTGTTATTGCCGACGGTTCAGCAGTTTTATTCAAGGGCTCACAGGGTGGAATATATTTGGAAGAAGCTGTCAAAGCTGTGTTACATTCTGCCAAAGATGAGTCACAGCTTGTCCGTCAATCACCAGATTGGATGATAAAGAAGAACGAATTCTTCTCAAAATTTTCTTAATAACAATACGAGATATTAATAGCCAACTATAGGTAAATTTGTTATACTACATCTGATATGAAGCGATATAATCCTGTTGAAATTGAGAAAAAATGGCAAGAGGTTTGGGATAAAAACCAAACCTACAAAGTCGATTTTTCCGACCATACCAAGCCAAAATACTATGGGTTTAGCATGCTGCCGGGAATTACCGGTGCAGGTATTCACACCGGTCATGGACGAACTTTTCAGTTCAGTGATATTAAAGTCCGTGCCAAACGCCAACAAGGCTATAACTCCTACAGCCCAATCGGCTGGGATTCGTTTGGTCTGCCGGTTGAAAACTATGCAATTAAAATCGGCAAAAAGCCACGAGTTGCTCATGATGAGGCCCTAGTTAATTTCAAAAACCAACTAAAGCGGCTGGGTTACAGTTATGACTGGTCCAAAGAAATCAGTACAGCTGACCCGCGATATTATCGTTGGACGCAGTGGATTTTTAATCAATTATTCGAACACGGGTTGGCATATCAAAAACAAAGTCCACAGTGGTGGTGTGAAACCGATCAAACCGTCTTGGCTAATGAACAAGTTGTTGATGGCAAATGTTGGCGCTGTGGAAATCCAGTCGTCAAAAAGAATTTGAAACAGTGGTTCTTCAAGATTACAGAATATGCTGATGAAATTCTGGAAGCGACCGACGATTTGAACTGGACCGAAATGGTCAAAACTATGCAAAAAAACTGGATTGGTAAGTCCGAAGGTGCGGAAGTTGAATTCAAGGTCGACGGCCACGACGACATAATGACTGTCTTTACTACCCGTGTTGACACGCTGTTCGGCGCGACTTTCGTGGTTTTGGCGCCTGAGCACGAATTGGTAAAAAAGATTACCACAGATAAATATCGTAAAAAAGTTGAAGAGTATGTATTGCAAGCAGCCCGAAAATCTGAAATTGAGCGAATGAATGAAACCCGCGAAAAAACCGGCGTTTTCACCGGAGGTTATGCTATTAACCCGGTTAACGGCGAAAAAATCCCGATTTGGGTTGCAGATTACGTTTTGTCTGGCTACGGTACGGGCGCAATTATGGCTGTTCCGGCTCATGACGAACGTGATTATGACTTTGCAACAAAATTTGACATTCCGATTATTCAAGTTATCGAACCTGAGTTGTTGGACCAAGAAAACCCACCTCGACCCGACGCTAAGGATACTAAACGTAATGTTGTTATGTGCCTAATCAAACATCCGATCGACGATTTATATCTGACACTTCGTTGGAATAAGTTTGATTGGCATAACTTTGTTATGGGCGGTATTGAAGAAGGTGAAGATTCTCAAAAAGCCGGACGGCGTGAAATCCTAGAAGAAACCGGCTACAAGAACCTAAAGCACCTAAAAACTCTACCGCTTGTAATGAATAGTAAGTTTTACGCAGCACATAAAGAGGTAAATCGAAATATTCATACGACCGTCGAACTGTTTCAGCTGGAAAATCTAGATCAAGCTGAAACTAAACGTGAAGAGCATGAAGACTTCAAAACAGAGTGGACAAAATACGATAACCTCTCGCAACTAAAGCCGGTCGCTGAACTGCCCTATATATTGCAATGGTTGAAAGACGATAGGGTAATCTATACAGACGAAGGTGTCCTGATTAATAGTGGTTCGTTTAGCGGAATGGAAACATCCCAAGCTCGCGAAGAAATCGTGGCTTGGTTGGAACAACGCGGCGTCGGACGAATTAAAACGACCTACAAGATGCGCGACTGGCTGATTAGCCGCCAACGTTATTGGGGTGCGCCGATTCCGATTATTCATTGCCCGGATTGTGGTGCGGTTGCGGTGCCGGACGATCAATTACCGGTTATTTTACCAGAAGTCGAAGATTTTAAGCCTAAGGGCGGGGCAACCTCGGCCTTAGCTGGTGCTACCGATTGGGTCAATACAGTTTGTCCAAAATGTGGCAAGCCGGCGAAACGCGAAACCGATACAATGGATGGCTATGCCTGTAGCAGCTGGTATTTCCTACGTTATTTGGACCCGTTCAACGATAAGCAAGCTTGGGATCCGAAAGTCGAAAATCACTGGGGACCGGTTGATTTCTATAACGGCGCTGACCATGCTGTTGCTCATCTGTTATACGCTAGGTTTTGGCAACGATTCTTCTATAAACTCGGGTTAGTTTCGCACCCCGAACCATTCAAACGCATGATGTACAACGCTTATATCTTGGCTCCGGACGGGGCAAAAATGAGCAAATCCCGTGGTAATACGATTGACCCACTAGAAATTATGGACAGTGGTTACGGTGCCGACAGCCTGCGTGTTTACGAGATGTTTATTGCACCTTATGATTTGGAAGCACCTTGGGATACCAGGGGTGTTCCAGGCGCATATCGTTTTCTTAATCGTGTTTGGACATTAATTCAGGATTACATTGATTCTGATGAAAAAACACTCGAAAAATCAGTAGAACAAGAAATCCTAATGACTGCTCATAAAACTATTAAAAAAGTCACTGCGGACATCGAAGACGAAAAATTCAACACAGCAGTATCGTCAATGATGGAAGCCGTAAACAGCTATTACAAACTGAAGGAAAAAGGTCTGGTTGGGAAATCTGATGCATGGACATTTGCCCTTGAAAGTTTATTGCAACTGCTGGCTCCATTTGCACCGCACATAACAGAGGAATTATGGCAACAGCTGGGCCACAATGACACAATCCATATTGACCACTGGCCAAAGTGGGATGATAAATATCTGCAATCCGATGTTATGACGATCATTGTTCAAGTTAATGGGAAATTACGCGCAAAAATCGTAGTTCCGAAAAACTCATCCGAAGATGAAATCACAAAACAAGCACTGGAAAACGATAATGTTAAAGTGTTTGTCAGTGATAAAAAACCGGCCAAGGTTATTTATGTACCCGGCCGACTAGTCAGTATCGTTCTCCACGATTAAGGTGATACACTTACGGGAATTTCAACCTCTTCGCCTTGCTGTAAGCCGTTAGCCAAAACTTTTTTGTTTTGTTGCATATTCTCAACATGATAGACTAATGCTCTGTTATCAAATTCTTTTGCACCTTCAATATGGGCAACCGCTGCATTGAGTCCCTGATTATATCCTGCAGTCCACTCGGTCGTTTGATTGGAGTATGTCGGCGAAACCCCAAGCATTTTTAGTTCTTTAGCGCCAACAGCCAAAACCAATAGTGCAAGTCCGGTTGCACCTAAACGGCGTAGGGTGTAATTAGGTTTACGATTTCTTTCGGGTGTTTTTGTATTTGTTTCGTGATTCATGCAATCATTTATACCACTTATGTTTAAATATGTCAATACTTATTTATATATGCCCTTGAGCTATGTGTGGCTATTGGTTATAATAGAGGTAAGTTTTAATAATACCTGAAAAGGAGTTCTTTATATGGGACAACCCAAAAAGCAATCCAGCCCCCGTAAAACCGGTTTGCGTCGCAGCCATTTACGCCTGGAGTTAGCGCGTCGCGTTAATAAGACGTCACCAGTAAAAGTGCGGACGACTGTTCGCGAAACAGGGAAAAAGCTTGCTTCATAGCAAGTCAAGTCAATTACCTTAAAACATAATAATGGAAAGAATTGAACGCTATGGCATCTAATCGCCACCTTGGTCGCATCGTTGCACTACAGACATTATACGAATACGAATTTCGTAAACAGTCCGAAGATACAACAGCAAATGTCGATGAAATTCTAGCTCGTAATCTAAATAGATACGACACTACGATTGACGACAAGGGTTTTGTTGAGGCACTCGTCAAGGGTGTTATCGACGAACAAGCTGACCTAGATGCCAAAATTCAGCCGATTGCACCGGATTGGCCAATCGATCAGATTGCCAGAATTGATTGCAACATTCTGCGAATAGGTTTGTATGAACTGCTTCATCAAGCAAAACTTATACCGCCAAAAGTTGCAATTAACGAAGCAGTTGAACTGGCAAAAGCGTTTGGTTCTGATAACTCAAGTAAGTTCGTAAATGGTGTGTTAGGCACCGCCTACAGAACGCTTGTGGAGGATTCAACCAATGGCAGTACCGAAGTTTGATAAGTTTAAAAAATACTTTACCAAAAAAAATCAGATTCAAGAAATAGTTCGCGAACCGACCAGTGGTGGCATTATATTCCGGCGTGACCGTGACGGCGGCGTAGAAATTTTGTTAATTCAAGACGGCAAAGACCGCTGGACTATTCCTAAAGGGCATATTGAAGAAGGCGAAACCGCTGAACAAACGACGATTCGCGAAATCGGCGAAGAAGCTGGTCTGACCGACATAGAGATTTTTGGATGGTTGGGCAAAATAAATTTTCGTTACCGACGAGTCGATAGACTGGTTTTGATGACAACTCAGATTTATCTGGTTAAAGCAAACGGTAATACCGACGCTATTAAAAAAGAAGATTGGATGAACGGAATAAAATGGTTCAAATTCAACGATGCGCTAGAAGCAATAGAATATGACGATATCGGCAAATTAATGCTAATGGCAATGAAACGAATTAGACAGGAGAAATTATAATGAGTGGTATGCAAACAGCGCCCTACCAAGAATTTGCAAAAAATGTGCTGGGATATGAATTTTCGGATATTCAAATCTTGATTACAGCTCTGACCCATCGAAGTTATGTTAACGAGCATAAAAAAAGTGTCAGCGAACATAACGAGCGTCTGGAATTTTTGGGTGATGCGGTTTTGGAATTGGTCGTAACTGACTTTTTATATCGAAACTTTTCTGAGCAAGAAGGGATATTAACCAGTTGGCGTGCTGCACTAGTAAGGACGGAAAGTATTGGCGCTGCTGGTGCCAGCTTGGGCTATGAACCATTAGTTAGAATGAGCCGTGGTGAAAAACAAGGCAGTGACCGGGCTCGGCAACAGATATTAGCTAATGCTTTTGAAGCCCTAATCGGTGCAATATACATTGAACGCGGCTATGATGATTCTGCGACATTTATTCAAAAACATATTCTGGCGAAACTTGATTTAATACTAGAATCGGGAAGTTGGCGCGATGCCAAATCACATTTGCAGGAAGTATCTCAGCGGTTGGATAATCAAACTCCGCAATATCGAGTAATTGACGAAGTTGGGCCGGATCATGACAAAATTTTTACACTCGGTGTGTTTGTAGGTAGTAAACTGATGGGCAAAGGAACTGGTCCAAGCAAACAAGTCGCCCAGCAACAAGCGGCTCAAGCAGCGCTGGACGAATATGCCAGACGACAGACCAAGTAATTTGTAAATAACATAAATATATGCTATAAATATCTTTAGAACCTTAAAAATCTAGAGTTTTTTGAGGGCGGCGTTTTGTGTTCAAAATGGGTGAATTCAGGACGCCGTTCTCAATGAAAGTTGAGATCGCTGATGCAGCAAATGTATCGGTGAATTCCCACGGCAGAGGATGTGAGTCATGAAGTTTAGGTACACCGTTGAGGAGCTCGAGGCTCTTGACATCAGACAGTTCGAAGTCAAGAAGCGGGTCAGACTCGGTGGGATGTCCATTCAAGACGCCCTTGACGAGACTCAGGCTATGCTGGACAAGACGCGCAAGCCGAAGGCTCAGCAAGTCCTGGACCTGCATTCTTATCCGATCTGGTGGGTAAGTTGCAGGGAGCAGATCGCGAAGGTCAAAGACTTCATGGAGTTGAACGGCTGTTGTGCGCCGATTCCGGCTTTCCCGCTGGATTTCGAACCCCAAACGCCGACTGAAGTGCCGCTGTTGGCAGTCTATTTGTCCGACAGACTGGGCATTGGCGGCATCCAGCGTACATTCGACGCCTGGTGGAAGTTCATCGAGGCCCCCAAAGGCTTTGACAAGTACACATGGGAAGGGTTTAGCAGTGATGCTGAACACCTGAAGTTGATCCCCGATGAGACCAAACCCGATAAGATCAGGAAGCAACACTCTGGTGCTCGTTGGGTCGGCTTTGATCCTAACGCTAATAGGGGTATTTCTGTCAGGTCTTGCTGGGAAAAAGCAAGCAACAACACACTTCTTCAGCTAACGGGATCAGAGGTCTTGATGGCTGCGAAACTGTTCCCGGACTGGGTTTCAATGTTGGGTACCGGCGACTGCCCCAACCCGAATATGGCTGGATACCAGTTCAAGTACAGTACCAACTGGGGTACCACGCCATACATGGACCTAACAACTGTTGGCGGACTCAACCTCCTGAGAGTGTGTGTCGATAACAAGATCGATACCAAGAACTACGGTTGGGCATGCCCGACCGTCCGCGGACTCTAGAACTTCGGTTCATCGGTGCCCGGAGGGGCTATGAGGATTCGCTTTCGCTATACAGCGAACGGAGAACCTCGCTCCTCCGGGCACCACGCCCGATATGATTTTTTGTTTCAAAGAAGTGTACCGGGCTTTTTAATTTGAAAAAGTTTATTATAAAACAAAAGTTCCTTTTAGAAGGTCCGTCCTTCTAAAAGCCAGCCAAGATTGACTATAAGAGTAAAACAGTGTAGAATTGGTCGAGGTAATTAATCAATTTAATTCGTCGTTCGCTGTCTAGCTAAGGCGAAAAGAAAAGGAAAGTTTATTTAAATGCTCGCAATTCGTTTGCAACGTGTCGGCCGCAAAGGTCATGCAATGTATCGTATGGCCGTCCAAGAATCTCAACGACACCCATCAAGTGGTCGTGTTATTGCTTATGTCGGTACCTATGACCCACATACCAAAGATGCCAAGGTTCAAGTTGAACTTGCTCAAAAATACCTGGATAACGGCGCTCAGCCGTCACCTCGTGTAGTCAAACTACTAAAAGATGCCGGAGTAAAACTGCCAAATTGGGTTGTCAAATTTGATAATAAAAAAACAAAAGACATTAGAAATTCAGACAAACTCCGCAAAAATCGTCCAGCTGGCGAACCGGCAAAACCTGCCGAAGAAAAAGTTGAAGTAGCGGAAGAAAAATCCGAAGAAGCAACTGAAGAAACTCCGGAAAATGCCGAAACCGAAGAAACAACAGAGACAGCAACTACTGAATAAACGTGATACAATTGTATTATTAGTAAGCAATGACCGAAAAGGTGAGGGGGCAATATGGCAACAATAGACCAGCAATTCGTAGAATTCATAGTCAAATCATTAGTGGGGCATCCGGATGATGTCACTGTCGAGCGCATTATTGATGAAAAAGGCGTACTTTTATCACTTACTGTCAATCCGGAAGATTTGGGACGTGTCATCGGAAAACGTGGTGTAACCGCCCAAAGTTTGCGCACTTTATTACGTGCACTTGGAACAAAAAATGATGCCAGATATAATTTAAAGATTGTTAACAATGATGACCAGCGTGAAAACTATACAACTTCTGACGAATCAAAAGAACCTACCACAGCATCAGATGAAGATAAGGGCGAGACTGTGAAAAACTCACCAGATAAGGCTGTGGAAAACGCTAGTGATTATGCAAAAACCGCTCGTGAAGAGCTTGCAGAACTAGACGACCTGGATATATAATCAAAGACAAGTTACAAGTGAAAACTTGAACTGCGAGAAAAGCTCTATGCGAGCAACAATATAATTGTTGAGAGATTTATTTGTCAGAGAAACCACCGTAAGGGTGGTTTTTTTGTGATAAGATTATAACAGATGAAAAAGATACAAATTATTACTTTATTCCCAGAAATGTTTGAAGGTGTTTTAAACAGTTCGATGATGTGGAAGGCGCAAAAGGAAAAGGTGGTTGATTTCCGCATCATAAATCTTCGCGAATTTGGTCTGGGACCACGTAAACAGGTCGATGATACTCCTTATGGTGGTGGCGATGGAATGCTGTTAATGCCTGAGCCACTGTTTTCGGCAATCAAGCATGCCCAGGAAAATGATTCGAAGGCCAAGGTCGTACTTTTAACTCCAAAAGGGGAGCGCTGGGTACAGCCTAAGGCAAAAAGCTGGGCGAATAATGGCGACAATTATATTTTTGTCTGTGGCCGCTACGAGGGCTATGATGAGCGTATTTTAACATTGGTTGATAAACAGATAAGTATAGGTGATTATGTGCTTACCGGCGGCGAGCTGGCTGCAATGACGGTAATAGATAGTATTGTTCGTCTACTACCGGGTGTTTTGGGTGGTGAAAATAGCGCCGAAATAGAAAGCTTTAGCGACGGTAAAACACTGGAATATCCGCAATATACACGTCCCGAAGTATTTGAAGGCTTAAACGTTCCAAAGGTTCTTTTAAGTGGTAATCATGCAGAAATTGCCAAGTGGCGACAGAAAAATTCAAAAAAAGCAAAATAAAGTGCAAAGCACCCCAAGCGGGGTGCTTTTTGTTGTGGTGGATATCGTAAAGCGATCAGTCACAACATGTTCTTTTTTGGTGTTATGTTTGTTTTTGTAACTTTCGCTATCTGTACTTTAGATTAAAATATTTAAAAGCGCAAGCGAAATAGCAAAAATAACAACATTTGTGCTTTAAAAGGACCTAAACTATACTGTAAATATGAATATATTAGCAAAAGCAACACCGGCGAAAAAGGCAAAAACAAAAGATTCACAAAAGATAGCTTATGCATATGCAGCGTTATTAGTTATATTTGTTGTGGCACAACTATTTACATTTGATAAATTTCTCTTGCTATTAGAAGATTTTGCTCTTCCCGGAGGAATGCCTGTTGCGCACCTTTTTGGTGGAATGTTAGTATCATGCGAAGTACTGGCCCTTCCATTTTTACTGGGATTTAAACTGAGTCCTTTAATGCGTATTCTGAGCATGGTATTGGGCTGGTTAGTGCCATTAATGTGGTTCGTATTGATGATTTGGCTAATGTTTTCAACCAACACCGCCGTAAATGTTGGATTCTTGGGTACGGTCGTAAAGTTGATGCCTGGCTGGTGGGCAGTCTTTGTAAGTATCGCAATGGGAATCTTGGCGGCTTGGTCCAGTTGGGGTTTGTGGCCCTTTGAATATAAAAAACACAAAATAGTCGTTGATTAATTGGGTGCGATAGTCTATTATTAGCCTATATAATAAGGGGGAAAACATGGAATCATTACACAAACTGGAAGATATGGTTGGAGAGTGGCTGAAACCGTTGCCACACTTGCCGGAAAATTGGCGCAAATGGTTGGCTGAAAATGCATGGTGGCTAACGTTAATTGGTGTGGTACTATCTGTATTTGCTGTTTTTGCACTATTCGCTTCACTTTCGCTATTTACTGCTACGACAGGACTTTATGGTCAGGTTATTAATGACGCAATTGCACAAACACATGGCGGGTTGTGGATGACATCAGTCTGGATTTCTTTGGCGTTAATGGTTGTAACTGTTGTTATCGAAGCATTAGCAATTTCTCCACTGAAAGCAATGAGTAAAAAAGGTTGGGATTTAATGTTTTTAGCACTGGTTATCGGAATTGTTTCCAATGTAGTTAGTGCAGTTTTGAACGTCGAAGTAATGAGCCTTGTAGGTGCAGCAATAAGTGCGGTTATCGGTTCTTATGTACTATTTGAATTACGATCACATTTCAAAAAAGCATAAATATTAATAAAGATGCAACCAGACCTCTTGCGAATCACTTTGCAAGAGGTCTTTAATTAGTGTACAATCTGTACTGTTATCGTACCCGTTATTGGGATGTCGCCATTCGCCTTACGGCGAAGGTCAGGCACATGGCCGTTGCCTTCGCCGTAAGGCTAATGGCAACAAGGTATAAGTAGTTCATGTGGACCAAAACACCCTGATATCTCAAAAAAACGTATATTTCCAACATATATTGGGATGTCGCCAAGTGGTAAGGCACATGGTTTTGGTCCATGCATTCGGGGGTTCGAATCCCTCCATCCCAGCCAAAATAAGATATCGACCACTGTGGTCGTTATTTTATTTTGATTGCTATTGGGGTTCAAACGCCTGAGTGAGCATTCGGGGGTGAGACCCGCAAGTCTGCGGGTCGCAAGGAAACATTCCGATGCAGACTATGTTTGCAATCGTGAATTTTCGGGGTCGCTGAAAGTGACCGAATCCACGCCTGTATGACCAACAGGTGGGCAGGCCTCATTCCCAGCCAAGCATAAGCACTTTTTATTGAAGGTGCTTATTTCGTTATCATTGTGCTTATTGTCAAAACCTGCTTAAATTAGGCTAACATTTTCTTTATGAAAGGTAATATTTTGAACAAACAAAAATCTCAATCGGGGAGCGCTCACCTAGTAGTTATCATCATTATAGTTCTCGCCATAGTAGGAACATTGGGTTATGTTTATTATCAAAATTTTTTGCAAAAGAAAACAACCTCGAGTCAAGTTAATAGCAAATATACTTCAGTGGAAGATAATTTTAAAATTAATTTTCCAAAAACACCTAAAGTCACTGATCTAGGTGAAAGCACCAATAAAGATGGCGTTGTGTCAACCGGAAAAACCTATGATTTCGGTTCAAATCAAGACAAAAAATATTCAGTTATGGTTTTTAAAACACAAAACGGAGCAATAGCTGACTGGAATAAACTTGGTTCTAAGGGAGTACAGGATGGATTATTAGGCTCTGCAGATATAATTGTACCAAATATACCAAACTCAGACATTAGCGATCGATTTACAACCTATCAAAATAGGCAAGCATTGATAGTTAGGGCAATAAAGAAAACGGATGAAAACAAAAAGGCGTTCTTTATATCATTTTTCAATAAAGCTACTAACTATATCATCTATGAAGGTGGCGTTGGGGTAAATGAAGAAGAGTTTATGAATTTTGCTAATTCTTTCGAATTTATTAATTGAAATAAATAATTTATTGTAGATTCTTCCTGAAACACGTCCACTAGCCGTTGCAATGAAATTTATTGATATAATGAATATATGATTAATTATTTATACGCATTTTTGGCTTCATTCGGAACAATGACAGTGCTAGATGCTGCTTGGTTAGGATTAATTGCTCCAGCTTTTTATAAAAAACACATCGGTTTCATTATGGCCGAAAATCCAAAATGGTTATTTGCGATATTATTTTATTTAATATTCATTCTTGGCGTCACAGTTTTTGTTGTTTATCCCGGATGGAAAAATGGAGACAGTTTGGTAAAAATTGGATTATATGGAGCCTTATTCGGTCTTGTGACATATGCTACTTATGATTTGACAAATCAGGCAACGTTAAAGAACTGGCCTTATATAGTGACATTTGTAGATCTTTTATGGGGGACCATGCTAACCGCTGTAGTTTCCGTCGTAGCCGTAACAATACTTCGGGCCGTAATAAAATAGCGCCCTTAAACTAATTCAACTTAATTTACACTGCTATCTAAAGTATAAGATATTTCATTTCTTCGTATGAAACCTGGCTTCCATGGTGGGTCATATCTGGAAACGATTAGGTCACCCGAAAATTTAATTTTTTCGACATCAGCCCAATTCTTTAATTCTGTAGCCATCTTTTCAATCTTGGAATCTGTTGTATACCCCGAAAATCTGATTACTGCAATTTCGTGTGATGGGATGTATTGTATTTTTACATTTTTATTATTAGGTTTTGGTAAGTTTTCTATCGAATAAATGGCAGGCATGGTGAATGAAATAAGATATGTCTGATTATCAAGTTTCGATGCAGAAACAGGGGCAGTCATAGCGATTTTTTCTGATGTCTCTAATCTTTTACTGATAGCCGGTGCTGTCATTGATATCTGGGAACTAGTTACATTATTACCGAAAATAAAATCTGCTAGTATGCTGAATGCTTGATTTGCCGCAGAATTATAGCTATTTGCTTTTATTTCTACGCTAGCTAAAATATATCCCCTGTATTTTCGAAGTTCAATTCGTCCATTTTTCTTTAAAACTTTATATCGCGGGGTTTCAATTGCCATATCTTTATCATACCAATAACGGTGATTAGTATATATAGATAGCCAAAATATCAAAACTACACAATGTTTATGCTTGTTTGTAAATCGATAGGACAGTATAATTCAAAGATATTAAAGTACGAATTTTATAAAAATCAGAATGACTATTCAAAATAGAAGGCGGAGCTCAAAACGGCTAAGTTATGGTTCAGATTCTGAACCGGATTATTATCCTAGTGATTGTGGCCAAGACCATGAATTGGCTGAATTTGGTTTATCAATATTTCGCGAAGCAAACGGAGGTCAATTAGACGAAGCAATATATCAAATCGGGAAAGAATGCCCCAGTTATATTACTAGAATAAGGGGTGAAGGACACGAAATACCATCGGCAATAAATATTTTAGAAAGTGGGGAAGCACGCCGAATTATCCGCATGGGAAATTTTGCAGTACAAAAAGTAAATGATTATTTATATCATGCAGTTCCATCACTTCGGACAACATTAAAAATTGATACTGACGACGTTGAAATATTTGGATGGAATAATTCGAAGGAAAAGACAATAGGGGTCACTATTAAAGACCCAGCTTTAAGTGAATTAATGCAAGAAAGAAATGATGTTGTGCGCGGTTTAAACGATATTGTGCATGGAAATTCAGTCGAGGAATGTCATATCAAACAGAAAACATTTCACTTATCATTAGCTCGTATTCTACCAACTACACCAGAATATGTAATTGATAAAACAAAAGAGGCTGTTCGGGGATTACTGCCTGCTCAATTAGTTTTAAAAAAAGCGGTGATATATTTTCCTGGTACGAACAAGAAAAATTTTTTTAATTAAAGACATTGTTAATGACGTTATTGTTTAGTATTGTGAAGTAGTGAAAGTTAAAACAAAAAATCGACTAAAAAAGAATACGACGAATCTTTTTGGCGCTTTTGGATATTTTTTTGTTTCATTGCAATGGTTGTGGGTTATTTTACTTTATTCCAGCCTGATAATCGTGTTGGCGGAATCCATGGGGAACAAACCAAACAAAGAGTTAGTCAGCTCTGCTCCTGCGATTGACATAAGCTCGAGCGTACCAATGTTAATAATATCCGGAACTATAGTAGCTATAATGTCGGTATTAACAATTTACATTTTAATAAAAATTCCTACAACTTTAGTAAAAGCCAGTAAAAAAGTCGTTCAAAACACCGCAAAAAATGCTACACCACTATTACTTCAAGCCCAAAATAAAAAAGACACAAAAAGAAACCGCATAAAACTTACACCGGTTTTAATAATAGTTATGAAGATAGTGTTGGTATTAATACCTATTTTATTAGTGTTTGCGTCGCAATATTTAGAAAATCAGACAATTGATTTTTATATTTCAATTTATATCGGTGTTTTATTGGCATGTTTTAGTTTGTTGCTCTTTGTTTTTCAATATTTGGCAGCTGCATTTATGTTAGTAAAAAAGCAAGAAATTTGGTAGGACTAAGCCCCGGGCGATTGCCTGGGGCTGTGCTAGTCTATTGCTGGTCAGTGCCTGTCTGGGAAGCGACGACGGTCGAGAGTTGTTGGTTGGTCATCATCGGTCATCTTGATGGTGATGATAGCGTGTCGGCCAACCCAAGCCCCCAAAGGCTTCAACTTGTGTTGGAGCGATACGCTCGAGTTCGAGATAGCGTCACGGTTAAGTGACGGTGTCCACGTCAGGTAGCGATTACCTCCTCGCATGTGTCGCAGGAAGTTGATGATAACTGACGTGTCGCGTGGCGTGTCCAGCGATTTGGCATCGGTTCGATACCTGATTGTTGCGTCCGGTAGATTGATTGTCTTGCCGAATCTGGCCCAGAAGTAACGCTTGCGACCCCTAAGGAGTAGCGTTAGCCTGATGTCCAGGTTTTTCAACTCCTTTTGTAGTGGTTTGGCTTTTTCAGCCCTTCGTGACTTGGCGTGGTCGATAGCAACTTTTTCCGCCTCGACCAATTTGTGAATCCCAGCTAGTAGCTCGCGTCGACGCTTAGCCAGCGCCTTGAGCTCATCGAAATTAGCACTAGCCGGGATTTCTTCAAGTGTTGTCAACTTCTTGGACACAACACACCTCTTTCTATAGGTACTCCAGAATGACTAGCTATTATCTATTATAGTTCTAAAAAAATATGAATTGCAATAATATTACATAATTGTAAATCAATCAATCATTTACCATTGAAAAAACGAGACTATAATAAAGTATATGGAGTATAAAAGGATTTCCCAATATATCCAAACCGCACTGATTGTATTTTTCATTTTATTATTAATCTGTATATTTATCAGACCCACGGGTTTAATAGCCAATTCCGGAATCAGCTATTACGGAAAATATTTGGATACTTTAATTCCTTATACCTTGGCGTTTCTAGCTTTCGGAGCTGCTACATGGAAATCAGCAGCAATTATTAACAAAGAAGCGAAATTTGATAAGTATGTCAGGCGAGCCTTGCAGATAATAACAATTTTGTTTCTGGGAGTCCTAGTAACTCCCCATACCTTATTACCGCAAGAACATGTATTTTTCGGTTCTACACTTTTCGCGATGCAACTGGTGTCGGCAACAATGTTGGTCTTTATGGTAAAGCGTGACCTGATTAACTCAATTTTGTTAATTGTTGCCTATTTTAGTTGCTTGGCGTCACTTATTTTCCTGAATACTTCGCATGGTTGGATGATACAGTCTCAGGTAATTTTTCAAATTTCGATTTGGTTATTATTTATTCGAATTATGTTGTATTTGAGTTACCAAAACGAAATCGAGCAGTTAAAGCAAATCAAAGTCAAAAATACAAACAAATAAATTAACTACTTTTATTATTATTTTAAGTAGAATAACAGCAACTGATGTTATATTATGACAAGATGAGTAAATATATTGTTATCGATAATCGGCACATAACCACCACGACACTTCTATTGACTCTGAAATGTGACCAAAAAACAAAGCCCATTTTATTCCAACCCGGTCAATATGCAGTATTTAGTTTCAAGCAAAAGGGACGTCCAACCCCCGCTAGGAGTTTTTCTATTGTTAATTCACCTTCCGATCACGGGATAATCCAGTGTAGTATCCGTAAAAAAGGTAAGTTTACAAATGCTGCAGCAAGTTTGGTTGTCGGTGATAAGGTAAGCGTTCAGGGACCGTTTGGGGGGTTTGTTTTTGATGAAAAGCGTGATCGAAATATGGTGCTTATTGCAGGCGGTATCGGCATTACACCATTTATGAGTATGATTCAATATGCAACAAACAACAAGCTGAAAAATGATATAACTTTAATTTATAACTGCAAAGATCAAAATGACATGCCCTTTGTTGAACAGTTGATTGAAATCGAAAAATATAACCCGCATTTCAAGACTATTTTTACAATTAGTGACGGGCCGGTTAATAGATTTAAGGACTATAATGTTATTTCAGGCAGGATAACCGCAAATATTATTGATACAGCCATCAAAAAATCATATAATAATAAAACCTTTTTCATTTGTGGTCCTTCGGCTTTTATGGATGCAATGACTGACATCCTTTTTGATCAAGGTGTATCAGAGGAAAAAGTAATAACAGAGACTTTCAATCAAGGTTCGAAGCATAAATTAGGTGTAACTCAAAGTTGGCCACGAAAAGTATACACTTTTGGTGCTGTTGGTGTGATTCTTGCTACTGCTACTATTATGGTAACCGATTTACTCACAAATCTACCGGTGTATTCATTATTTAATTTTTCAAATCAAGAAGATTCTAATTCGACCAACAGTCGTCAAGATGCGCTGGATAATCAAATTAACAATCAATCATCAGGACAACCAACCACGAACTCCGGTTCATCACCAACGCAGACGACAGTTAAATCATCGTCTACAACGTCATCACCGGTTTGTACGACTACTCAGAGTGGAGTTACCACATGCGTTTAAGAGAATTATCCCAAACAAAATTAGCATTGGGAAGTAATGTTACAATTGCATTAATTACGGATATGGTCCCACAGGAAGTGAATAAAATATTTGAAAACCTTTGGGAAAAAATATTTAATTTTGAAAGACAATTTAGCCGTTTTTTACCAAAAAGCGAACTAACCAGCTTTAACCGGTTACAGGGGATAAGGACGACTGTATCACCGGAATTCAAGGATCTATTGATAAACGCTAAAAATTTCGCAGTCGAGACTAAAGGTTTATTTAATCCTTTTATATTGCCAGCTTTGCAAAAAGCCGGATATAAAAAATCAGCCACTCCGGGTTTCGAAAATGACGTCCAAATAGACTACACCGACAGAAGAGTGGTCGATTTTGATAGGATTGAAATCGGTGATGACTGGGCGACGATACCATATGGAACAGCAATCGATATGGGTGGAATAGGAAAAGGATATTTGGAAGACCAGCTTAGAGAATTTTTAGATAAACTACCAATTCAAGGATATTGGATGTCGATGGGGGGTGACGTTGCCACTAAGGGAAAAGATGAAAATGGTAATAATTTATCATTGAATATTCAAGATGCCAATAACCTGGAAGGTGCATCAAAATGGATAGTGGACTGTCCGATAGAATATTCAGCTACGGCAACGTCAGGAATTTTTCGACGAAAAAATCAATACTCTGATAAAACCTGGAACCACATTATTGACCCAATTACTCTAAAGAGTGTTGTTACAGATGTTAGGCTGGCAACAGTTTGTGCCGATAACGCAATCAGATCTGATGTACTGGCTTCTTGTGCGGTAATTCTGGGTTCAAAAAAAGCACCTGATTTTCTAAAAAAACATGGAATAATATCTGCCTTATTGCAATGTACAGATAAAAACGGTGAATCATTTGAGTTAAAATTCGGTCCAAGAATAAAAAAAGCAGATAATGGCTTATGATGATAAGTTTGTTGGGAACCATTGCGGCAAACACTGCTTCTGGGTCTATGTTGGTCCAGCAAGCGATCGTAAGGACAATCAACTCCTGGCCTTGGTATGTTGTCCGCGGATCAGGGTTGATTGCTGCGGTCTGTTTAGTATTCCTGATTTTGTCGGGGATAGGGTTTATTACAGGTCACACGTTTAAATTTTTGGAACCAATCACAGCCTGGGCTTCGCATAAGGCGCTTGGAATAGTTTTGGCTATATCGGTTGCATTACATATAATTGGACTATTATTTGATCATTTTGTTCCATTTAACCTGATAAACGTACTAGTCCCTTGGTCTTCAAATTACAAGCCAGTCAGTATTTTCGGAATGAATATGGGTTCATTATACGTTTCCCTAGGTGTTCTGGCATTTTATATGATTGCTTTAATCACCATATATTCACTGCTATGGATTGATAAAAAACCATATTCATGGAAGTTGACACACTTGTTGTCATATCTTGTGTTTTTATTTGTATTTGTACACGCCCTATATTTAGGAACTGACCTAGCGGGCGGAATCCTTAGGCTTATATGGATAGCAATTGGAATTGGGGTCTCCATAGCCATAATTATTCGGCTATGGAGGGCAAAAACGATATAAATCAGAAAGTGTCGAATCTATATATTAGATATTTGTACACTAATTGCAGTAAAGGTTTTGTCCAATACGGTTCCATAGACAATTACGCTGTCATTAACAGATACCTTTTTATCGGTTGTGTTCCATGTAGTGTTGCCATCGGTTTTAACGGTTGTTTTCGTACCGCCACCACCAACATCAAAACTACTTCCGTTAACAGCTGTAACTACCCCTGAAATTACGCTAGTTGTAGTTGTTGTTGTGTCGTTTGAGTCGCTTGATGAGTAGTAAAAACTGCTATTCATATGCGGCATACCACCGCGACTAAAAATATATGTTCCACCATGATTATAAAATCCCTGTCGTTGGTCATTTAATTTAATCATTCCACCAATAAGGGCAAGAACAATAATTATAAGAATAACAATCGATGCAACAATCCATGGTTTTCCTACTTTAGGTGGATATGACTTTTCGTTGTTAGTGGTATCTTTGGTTTTCTCAACCTCGGCGTTAGAGGGTTGTTTTTGTTGTTTTTCATTTTCTTCTTTTGGCACTTTAATATCTCCTTATTACAAAAATATTTTAGCGCAAAATTTCTGAATAAATGCTTAATTTATTTTAAATCGCCGGTACTTACCAAACCATTATGCTGGCGGCCGGTAAATATTAGAGTTGGGATTTTCACAGTTTTAATATTATTGTTCACAATGTTCTGGTTTTGTTTAATTATATCCGCAACTTTTTGGCTGTTTGCGTCCGTTTCGATTTGTTTTAATTGAACAGCGTTATAGCCAATGTTCTTTAACCACCCAAGTAATAAGGCTTTGGTTTGAAGATTATCCATCATGGTGTTTATCTTTATTTGATAAGAAGTACCATTAGTATCATTCCAAGTGTAAATCCGTTCTAAGATTTGCCAATCAGCCGGATTTTTTTGATTTGCAAGCGGGTTTAATTTTATTGCTTCCAGATACTGAGTGACGGTATAAGAATTTGCGAATTTGTACTTTCCGGCAATTTCCGGGTTTTTTATCGGGTAGGCAATATATGTTAAATTGTATTTTTTAGCAAAACCAGACGACTGTATGTTTTTAAATAAATGCTGACAGACAATACAACCCGGGTCTATGACTTCTAGGGCAGTTGATTTGGATTTATCGAATTTATAAAAATAAGTAGCATTTTGTGGCAAATATTTTGTAGCATCCCAGGTTTGTAATCTGGTTGGTATATTCGAGATGGTATTACCAAGATTATTTGCTTGATTTACGAACCAGTCGAGTGGCTTGCCTTCAGCAGTAAGTTGCCACAGATTTTTATCAACAGTATTTATAGAACAAGACTCACTACTTAAACTGCAAGATGAAGCATTGGAAGGTGCACAAGTACCCCAGACAAATAGATTCAAACCAGCCTCTAGTACAACTATAATGCTCCAGATAGTAAGTATCACTAAAACAAAAGAGGCGATTTCGATTCCAATATCAGCGGTCTTAACCAATCTGGGTGTTCTTTTGGCGACATGGCTAAGTAGTTTATTTTTAGTTTCTTCCTTGAATGAGGTGTCGCATGGTCGTAAAGTGACCCGTCGGGCCGTACAACTCCAGGCTTTTACAGCTAGTTTTCGATATCTGGCAGAAAAAATACTAATTATAGCAAGAACAATAAACGCAGCAATACAAAACATATTTTTTATTAGCCTTTCGTAATTTTTTTCATGACTTCAATAGTCTGATAAATATCATCTTCGGTATTATGTAATCCGATAGAAAATCGAAGTAGTGGTGGCATTTTTAGCTTTTCAAGTAAATAGTAATGACAGCAAAAATATCCACTACGAACCATTATACCTGAAGCCGATAGAAAAGTAGCTAGTCTGTGAGCATCGATTTTCCTTGAATATACACTAATTACAGATGATGGAGCTGTGTTGAATATTTCCAACCCTGGAATTTCCGACAGTCCATCGAAAAGTTTTTTTGATAGCATTTCAAGATATTCAGGCGGTGCTTGACCGTTTGGTCTGACTGTTTTTAACCATTCAATAGCACTTTTCAAACTGAGTATTTCAGCGTAAGCTTGTAATCCTGGTTCCAGCCAACTGGCTAAATCATCGGGATGAAGTGTATAGTTTTGTTCAGTAACTGCTATAACCATGCCACCGCCAATAAGTCCAATTATTAGAGTTTTTAGCAAGTCTTTTTTGATAACAACAACACCAAGACTTGCAGCGTACATCTTGTGCGCCGAAAAACAAATCGCATCAGCACCGCAACCCTTCAAGATGTCGTGAAAGTGAGCTACTGTTTGTGCAGCATCAACAATCACAATACCGCCCATGTCATGTGCATCTTTAATGATTTGTTTTAGGTTAACTAGTAACCTCCCATCGATATTAGAGGTTGAATTCAAAACTATTACGGCCCTATTTAAATCATTTTTATCATAATTCAAGCCACCATAATCATTTCGATTTAATAACTTTCTGTTTACCCCAAGTCTTTTGGCCAAAACAATTGTTGGTAAAAATACTGAATTATGTTCAGCATCGCTGGTTATAACCTGGGCATATTTATCTCTAGGAAGTTGAGACAGAATCGTATTTATGCCGTAAGTCGTATTAAGAGTAAATGAACAGACGTAATCTTGTTGTGAAAGTCCTAAATAATCTATTACTAATTCACGAGTTGCCTCGACTTCAGAATCGACTTTTTGTCCCCATTTATATTTAACTCTACCACCACAAGCATTGAACTTTTTATAATATTCTGACATTGAATCAATTACTGGCTGCGGTCGCGGACTTTGACACGAACTGTCCAAATAAATGTCATCAGACTTCATATAACTGAACTCCGGGAGTCTAATTATCGAATTTTTGACATTTTCAGGTTTTCGTCTGAACATTAAATCACCTCAACTTAGAATAACGTGCATTTTTACTGTAACCATTATATCAAGAATAGGCGATGAAATACGAAATCCGAATTATTTTTTAGGAATTTTCTGGCAAATGTCGTAAAGTTTTTTTGCAGATTGTTTCCAAGAAAACTTTTCAGCTTGAACGTGCCCTCTTTCAACTAGGTCGTCTTGGAATTTTTTATCATTTAATTTTAAGACTTGATTGGCAAATTTTTCTGGTGAATTGTAATCAAAAAATAATGCACCATCGCCAGCAACTTCATGAAAAATAGTCATATCACTACATACAACAGGTGTTCCAATCATCTGAGCTTCAATAATCGGCAAGCCAAAACCTTCTTCTTTTGATGCAGACGCAAGGCAGTAAGCACTTTGTAACAATTTTATATATTCATCGTCAGAAACTCCGTTATGGAAGACAACATTGACATTGGGTTTGATTAATTTGCTTAGTTCGGATTTGCGGTCGTCAAGAATTTTACTTAGCAGATGCAATGTAAACCCTTCAGGTAAATCAGCCATTCCCTTAATCAATACCTCTACGTTTTTATATGGCATAAATGAACCCATATAGATAATATTTTTTGTGATTTCGGGACTTCGATGCATTTGTGACTTGTCAAGACTAGGTGCGTTATAAATTACACAAATTTCACGGTCCGTTAGACCTAATTTTTGAATATTTCCTCTGGAATAGTTACTGACTGTCGCAACTTTATCGGCATTATTTAAAAGGATTCGTTGTGGCCATTTAGCCATGTGAAACAGGCGCCATGCAATGCGTTGGCTCAATGCCATATCGGTAGGAGCTTGCGGATGAAGATAATAAATCGTATCGTGCAAAGTGACAATTAGTCTGTATTTTCGACCCCAAGTTCCAATAATCTGGAAGGGGCTAATAACAGCATCTGCCCCTAGTTTGTTTAATTTGTTTGCAATAAAAAGTTCTTTAACAGATAATGGATCGTTTATTAATAAATATGGAATATCGGGTGGCAACATTTTAAGTTGTCTTTTATCTTTTACTAATAGTGTTATTGGGATTTTATTATCTTTAAAACCCTGGACAATGCCTGCTCCATATCGACTAATTCCATCGTGAAAAGGGAACCTTGTCCACCTGGAATCATAATATATATTCATAAGAGTAATTGTATCATGGGCAAAATAATTATGTTAATCTAGATGCATGATTCAAGAATTCTTAATCAAAGTCGCAGCTGACTACATGCTTATTGTATTAGTATTTATCGGTGCCTATGCACTAATTTTTAAAATTCCAAAAAGGAAGCGTTTTAAAGCATACTGTAGAATTTTGGTCGCTGGGCTAACGGCATATTTACTGGCAAAATTGGTCGGTTCGATATTCCAGCCGGAAGCACTGCGTCCGTTCGAAATGATTGGCAAAGCTGCCGGGGCATCGTATTTAAATAATGCCGGATTCCCGTCGGACCATGTATTGTTTGCAGCTGCGATTACTTGTGCGGTATGGTTTGAAACCAAACAAAAAACACTAACCTGGATATTGGCGGTTATGGTCGTTATCATTGGTGTTGGTAGGGTATTGGCTCTTGTGCATACACCACTAGACGTAATTGGTGGAGTTGTTTTTGCATTATTTGGTGCACTTTGGTATCTGAACTCAAAAGAATAAGTATATAAGGTTTAATCTCGTTTTGTCAGTTTGGCAATAAAAATGTATAATATGGATTATACGGAGGTTCCAGAGTGGCGAAGATTATTAGTAGCGAAATTGATTCACGACCCATCAGCCAATTAAATTCAGCTTGGCAGATTGTGATAATCGGTGCAGTTTTAGGTATTTTATATTGCGGGTTAACTGCATATTTAAGCAGATTTGTTGGATTGGCCAATGCTGCCGATAATATTGCAACGATAATAGTAGCAGCAATTGGTACAATATTGATGTTGAATTTTAGGATGGTTAGACCACTATTAGTTGCAGTCGCCTCAGCTGTTTCGCTTTGGGGGTTATCGAAATTAACCGATGGATTGGGTTGGGCTGAGGTAATAATTTGGAGCGCACTATTGTATACTTTGGCATATTTTATTTTTTCCTGGGTAACCAGATACAAAAAAATCATCCCTGTCCTGTTAATAACAGCATTTATCATAATTATCGTGCGAATAACCATAGCTTTATAGTGATATAATACCTATATATGGAACAGGTGATTTTATATGTAGTGTTAGGCGTGCTAATTACTGGCTTTATAGTAACTATTTATATTCTTAATAGTCGATTAAGCGACCAAAAAAATTCAAGTGCAGTGTCATTATTAAAAAGTGACTTAACGGAGTTATCTCGCGGGATTAATAACCTACAAGAGGCGGTTGGTGATAAATTGGAACGTAATAACGCATCAATGCAAACATCAATGCAAAAACAATTAACCGAAAGTGCCAAGCTTGTCACTGATGTAACCCAGCGTTTGGCAAAATTGGACGAAACGAATAGACGAGTTGTTGATGTTGCTGACGAGCTAAAAACCTTACAGAATGTTCTTCAAAACCCTAAACAACGGGGCGTCTTCGGGGAATATTATTTGGAATCAGTCCTTGATAACATTCTGCCATCAAAGAATTACCAAATGCAATACAAATTCAAGGACGGTGAAATTGTTGATGCGGTTGTTTTTCTTGATAGGGGACAAATTCTTCCGATTGATAGCAAATTCTCTTTGGAAAACTATAATCGTATGGTTGGCGAAGATAAAAAACCTGAACGTGAAAAATTGTTAGCACGTGTCCGGACAGATTTAAAGAATAGAATAGATGAAACCAGCAAGTATATTAGACCAAGCGAAAAAACAATGGATTTTGCTTTTATGTTTATTCCAAGCGAATCTTTATATTACGATTTGCTGATTGGTGATGTCGGTACAGGATCCAGTGCACGTGATTTAATAGAATATGCTTTCCGAGATAAGAAGGTAATTATTGTTAGTCCAACAAGTTTTATGGCATATTTACAAACAGTTTTACAGGGTTTAAGAAGTCTGCAAATTGAAGAACAAGCCAAAGATATTCAATTAAGGGTTGGAAAATTAGGCCAACATATCAGCCGGTTTGATGAATATATGCAGAAACTTGGTAAGTCCCTAGGTGTTACTGTTGGTCACTATAACGATGCACACAAAGAACTGGGCAAAGTTGATAAGGATGTCGTCAAGATAGCAGGGAACGAAACTGGGGTCGACCCTCTACTACTGGACAAGCCAAGAGACGATGAATAGACGACATTAATAATCCCCGTTTTTAAACGGGGATTATTTGTATTTATATTAGTTTATAACTATTTGCAATCGTCACAATCACATTCATTTTTATCTTGACTGTGCAAGAAATCTTGGATTGCAAAACCTGCAATACCACCAAGGAATGGTGCTACGACGTAAATAACAAGTGGCCATGTGTTCCATGACAATCCATTAGCAGCAAATGCAATTGCTGGGTTTAGGAATGTTAGGATAGCATTTGACTCTTGCGCAGATTGTAGCAAGCTGGTGTTTAGAGTTAATGAAACATAAAGAGCAAGAGAAATTGCAAATGCAGCTGCAAATGCGCCGACAATTCGGGTTTTCTTGTTTCTTAGTGCAGTTGCAACACCTAGAGTCAAAATCGCTGTTCCAAGCAACTCGGTAAAGAAGATGTACCATTCTTTTCCATTAACGATTGTTGCAGCATGCAACAGACTTGGAGCTGCAGCATTAGCAGCCGTTGGTGCTGCATGTAGGAACGTGTTAAGAACCAGGTATGCTACAGTTGCACCCAAAAGTTGAGCAACAATGTAACCTAGGGCATAAACCCAGTTCATCTTTCGTGTTACCCACGCACCGATTGTGACTGCTGGATTAACATGTGCCCCTGATACACCACTAATCATTAGGAAGATACCACCAAGTGCAAATGCTACAAATAGTGGGCTACCTTGCATCTCGATGAATGCAGTTGTTATTAGGAATGCTCCGATAAACTCGGCGATTAACGCGCCGATAAGGGGCATTTCTTTTAATATTCTACGGGTTGATGCGTAGGTTGATGATATTGAGCTGTTTGTATTTGAAGCTGATGAATTAGCTTTGGATGCCGTTTTTTTGGCCGGCGAAATGGCTTTATTCTGTGCCATAGATTCTTCCCTCCTTAAGTGAAATATGAACATAGTATATCACATTGCAAATGAAACAAACACAAGTGATATACTGATTACATGGCACTTTTTATTAGACAAGACGATGAACGCTCGGAATTACAAAAACAAGTTGCGGCAGAACTGCAGCGAAAAGCCAGGGATAATTCACTAAAAGCATCCGAAAGACCAGATGGGGTCGACGACTCCCAATATATTAAGGGCATGAAAAAAACAACAAGTTTGGCGTGGGTTTGGATTATTATTCTGGTTGTTATTGTTGGGGTAATTATATGGTTGACGGTATTAACTTTGGCACGATAAGATAAGATAGACTGATTATGCAAAATATTGAGGAAATAAGTACACAACTGATTCAGCAAGTAAACGACAGCAATTCGCCGCGAGATATTTTAAAAGCCCCTGAATTAAAACAGTTGTACGCCGTTATAAAAACCTTACCTCCGGAAAAACGTAGCGATTATGGAAAACAAATTAACGAGCTGAAAATTAATCTTGAAAAAACTATTGAATCCAGGCAATCGGAACTTGAAAACTCAACCGTAAAACCAATTGATATAACGGCTCCTTGGGATGTTAATAGTGAACCACAGCAATTATTACCAACGGACAAAGGCTCACAACATCCGTTAACGCGTGAGATTGAAAATGTAGCAGACATATTTACAAGAATGGGATTTGAAGTAATAGAGTCTAGGCAGATTGACGATGATTTTCATATGTTTGAATCATTAAATTTCCCAGGTAATCACCCTGCCAGAGACGGCTATGACACATTTAGGACCGAGGAGGGATTTATTTCTCCTGCACATACTTCAACTATGCAAAATAGGATTTTAAAAGCTGGTAAAGAAAAATTGGAATCGGGTGGACAAATAGGTGTTGTTGCCCTGGGGCGATGTTTTCGGAATGAAGATATTGATGCTACCCACGAGCATACTTTTTACCAGTACGAAGGGGTTTTTGTAAGTGACAGCGCAACTTTAGGACAAATGCTGGGCACACTACGAAGTTTTTTTGAGGTTTATTATAAACAAAACCTAAAGATAAAAACTCAGCCAAGCTATTTTCCCTTCGTTGAACCGGGTCTGGAATTTGCTATTGAAAAACCAGAAGCTTTAGGCGGGAAATCAGGTGAATGGTTGGAAATGCTTGGTTGCGGGATGATTCATCCGAATGTTTTAACTTCTGCTGGTATAGATCCGAAAAAATTCCGTGGATTTGCCTGGGGCGGCGGGATTGAACGACTAGTAATGTTAAAATATGGAATTAACGATCTGAGGAATTTTGAATCGGGTAAACTTCAATTTCTGAGGGAGTTTGTATGATAGTTTCGCTGAATTGGCTAAAAAAATTTACTGACATTGATATGACGGTAGGTGAACTGATAAAACTTATCGGTGCTAGGTTAGTCGAAATTGAGAGTTTTACGGACTTGGGTGAAAAATACAAGGATGTTTTAATCGTAAAAATCATTGAAGTAAATAAAATTGAAGGATCCGACCATTTAAATGTCGTAAAAATTGACGATGGCGGGAAAACAGAAAATATTGAACGCGATGAAAATGGTTATATACAGGTAGTTTGTGGAGCGCCAAATGTTCGCTCGCAGCAAATAGTTGTTTGGTTGACACCGAATACTGTTGTTCCAAATACTTTCGGCCAAGATGAGCCCTTTGTATTAGGTACACGGAAAATGTTAGGGCTGACAAGCAATGGCATGATTGCCAGTGCCAGGGAACTTGATTTATATGATGAGCATGAAGGGATTCTAGAGATTCCTGAAGATATTAAACCTGGAACATCTTTTAAAACAACTTATGAGATGGACGACATTGTACTTGATATCGAAAATAAATCTCTGACACATCGTCCGGATTGTTTTAGTATCATTGGTTTTGCACGCGAGGTTGCTGCGATTTCTGGCAAGCAATTCCAAACACCAAAATGGCTTATGGAATTGTCACCCGATTTTGGTCAGATCGAATCAGAAAAAGTTGAACTGAATGTAAATATCGATGATGCTGAACTATCATCTAGATATACTGCGATTGTAATGTCTGGAGCTGATGGAAACAGGAAGTCACCGATTATGATTCAAACTTATCTGTCTAGAATTGGTATGCGTCCGATTAATGCTATTGTTGACGTTACAAATTATTTGATGATGCTGACAGGCCAACCATTGCATGCATTTGATTATGACAAACTAGTCAAAGTTGCTGGTGGTAAAGCTGATATCCACGTCCGCGCAGGTCGTGATGGTGAAACGCTTGAGTTACTTGATGGAAAAATAATTAAAATAAGTCCTGAAGATATAGTCATTACAGCAGGTGAAACAGCCGTCGCTCTGGCTGGGGCGATGGGCGGTGCAAATACCGAAATCGACGTTAATACAAAAAAAATTGTTATTGAAAGCGCAACTTTTAATTTATATAACTTACGCGCTACTCAGATGCGCCATGGAATTTTCAGTGAAGCTATTACTCGATTTACAAAAGGGCAACCAGCCGACCAAACAGTTCCGGTACTATTTGAAGCTGTTAGGTTAATGAATGAATGGGCAGGAGCGAATACGATTTCAGATGTTGCAGATACATACCCTGGAAAAATAGACCGAACAACAATAAAAACCCCACAGACTTTGATAAATGAAACACTGGGAAGCAGCTTTGATATGCGTCAGATAACCGACACGCTTCTTTATAGCGAATTCGATGTTGATGTCGAGGAACCTTATACTGTCTTAGTAAAACCACCCTATTGGCGAGCTGATATCCATATCCCCGAAGATATAATCGAAGAAGTGGGCCGTTTGAATGGATTTGATAATATTCTTTTGACTTTGCCAACTCGGGATTTTAGTGCGGTAAAATTAAATGATTTCGATATATTCCGAAGCCGAATACGCACATTACTTTCAAGAGCCGGTGCAAACGAAGTGTTATCATATAGCTTTCTCCATGTGAATGTTCTAGAAAAAGCTGGCCAAGAAGTAAACAATTCCTATAAATTGATTAATTCCATTAGTCCGGATTTGCAATATTATAGGCAAACCTTGACGCCAAGCTTGCTTGATCTGGTTCATCCGAATATTAAACAGGGCTACGACAATTTTG
Source organism: uncultured bacterium (assembly GCA_903832635.1). Lineage (GTDB taxonomy): Bacteria > Patescibacteriota > Saccharimonadia > Saccharimonadales > Saccharimonadaceae > UBA1547. Next base: position 191,200 of record CAILCF010000005.1, on the reverse strand, counting down.
CTCTATATGAAATTAATAAAACACATTCAAAATCAGATGGTTTTACGGATGAAAATGTACCAATAGAGCAAGAAATGTTGTCCCTAGTCATTACTGAAAAAAACGCTGGGACCGATGCACCGTATTACCGGGCAAAACGAATCCTAGAATATCTGAGTGAATCACTAGGTATTAATCTAGAATTTGAAAAACCCGAAAATAATCTAAACTTACCGATTTTTAAACCTTTTGAATATCGTCGTAGTGCCGTAGTTAAAGATAAGTTATCCGCTAAAGTGCTTGGGGTTGTAGGTGAATATAAGAAATCTGTAATAAGAGGTTTTAAACTTCCTGAATATGTTGCCGGTTTTGAACTTGATACACGTAAACTTTTTGATTTAGTCGACAAACTTGAACCGAACTACAGACCAATCAGTCGTTTCCCATCCTCGGAACGTGACATTTGTTTCCAGGTTAATGATAATGTTACTTACGGACAGGTTCTTGATTCGATTGAAAATAATTTGCAAACCGAAAAATACCAAGCGGAAGTATCACCGGTTGATATTTATATGCCAGAAAATGGTCAAACCAAAAATATTACAATAAAAATTAAAATGACAGCAGACGACCACACACTAACCAGTGAAGAAGTCAACGGATATATAAATTCGGTTATTGGTTCTGTAATTTCGGAAACCAAAGCAACCGTTATTTAATTTGAGCAATGTGAATTACAGTCTGGAGCCTAGGGCATTTTATTGCTATAATGAATATAAATGAAAGTTAGGGAATAATAATATGGCGACCCCAAGATCGCAAAGAATTGGAATATGGGTAATCGCAATCGTCTTGACGATTGGTACGCTCGGGTCTTTTTTAGCGATAATTCTAAGCAATCAGAATAAAACCACCGACCAGACAAAACTACAAAAAGCCTATGCCGATTATCAAGTAAAGTCAAGCGTCTACAGTACTAAACTTGCTGCTCAGACAAAAACATTATCGGATAAATATTACAGTGATTTTCAACAATATTCATCAGTCCCAGCCACCTTTGATGCAAAAAGCGTGAAAAATTTAGTAAAGCAAGACTTAAAGATTGGCGACGGAGCTGAACTAAAATCAGATACACCATATAGTGCTTATTACATAGTCTGGGGACCAAAGGGTACGGTCTATGACCAATCAATTGACAAAGGCGCCCTAAAGTCTCCAATTGCTAGTAACCTAGTAGCTCTAACTGGTTGGAAAAACGGTGTGATTGGCATGAAAGAGGGGGGCGTTCGTGAACTTACCCTCCCATCCGATCAAGCATATGGTGCATCCGGGAACGGCAATATTGGTGCAAATACACCCCTTAAATTTATTGTTTTAGTTATTCCAAAAGTTGATGAAATTCCACAGCCTCAAATGCCACAAATATTATTAGATTATTACAAAACACAACAATCGGGAACGCAGTAACGATGACTGAAAAAATTCATCAAATAATAATGATAGGTGCCGGTCCGAGTTCACTAACGGCTGCGCTTTACTCTACCCGCGAAGATATCGAGACTATTATTTATGAAAAAGCTACGGTTGGAGGTTTAGCGGCAATCACTGATAAAGTTGATAATTATCCGGGTTTCCCGGAGGGAATAGAAGGATATTTGCTGGCCCAACAATTGGAAAAGCAAGCCAAACGATTCGGCGCAGTTATTGAATATGGCACAGTCGAATCAATTTGCGATAAGGGTGAATATAAAATTGTAAAAGTTGATGGCGTCGATTTAAAAACAAAAGCCGTGTTAATTGCCACCGGCAGTTCATATGGAAAAATCAATGTTCCCGGCGAAGCTGAATACTATGGTAAAGGCGTACATTACTGTGCAACTTGTGACGGTGCTTTTTATAAAGGCAAACGATTAGTTGTAGTTGGAGGCGGTAATTCTGCTGTCCAGGAATCAATTTATTTAACGATATTTGCTGATCACATTGACATGTTAGTTCGGAGTTCGGTTAAGGCTAGCGATGTGTTGCAAAAGAAACTTCAAAAGTTGGTTGATAATGGTAAAATTACAATCCATTTGGAAACTTCAACAAATGAAATTGTTGCGATTAACGGCAAAGTTACCCATGTTAAAGCAACTAAAAAAGGTAAACCGATAAATGTTTATGCCGACGGAGTATTTATTTTTGCCGGACTGAAACCAAACACTGAATTTTTAAAGGGTAGTGGCGTCAAACTTGATGAAACCGGCTTTATTAAAACCGACTTGAATTTACAAACGAATATTCCAGGTATTTTTGCCAGTGGTGACGTTAGAAGCGGATCAACCATGCAAATTGCCAGTGCGGTAGGTGAAGGTGCCACGGTAGCACACAGTATCCGCGAATATTTGCAAAACTAGGAGATGAGGCAATGAAGGATTTTGACAAAGAGCTAGAGCCTGGTGATATTGAAAACGGGTTTGCTAATGTGGTTATCGAAATACCAATCGGCAGTATTGATAAAATCGAATGGCATAGACAGTCGGCTGAATTTAAGGTGGATAGAACTAATTTATCGTCTTTTACTTTTCCGACTAATTATGGATTTATTCCTCGTACTTTGAATGAAGATGATGACGAATTGGATGTTTTAGTAATATCTGACAAAGCTATCCAAACAGGAGTTAGCTTGAAAACAAAAATTGTAGGTGTTATGCGGTTTAATGACGAAGGTGAAAGCGACGATAAAATAATTACAACGCCGTTCGACAATGAAACTATTAATATCTTGGCAGATATTCCAAAACATCAAATTGATAAAATTACTCATTTTTTTAAACACTACAAAGACTATAAAAGCTTGAACTGCACAAAGGTTATTGGCTGGGGTGATATTGATGATGCAAAAAAAGAAATTAATAAATCTATTTGGACTTGGGACGAGCAATCAAACCGGGTCGTCTAGGCGTTTGTCATCATTGCAACAATGGCGAATCTGCCGTCTGTTTGTTGATTTCCCTTCAAGAATTTGCTGTGTGAAAAATAATCAGTATCTTTAGTTGTATCGGCCGGATTGACGTTTATATTTTTTTGAGTCACACCAGCTGATTCAAATTGTTCAATAGTTACATCTTTTAACGAACGATTGTCGAAGTTGTAAAGAGGGTAGGATTCTACACCCGGCGCGGGAGACAAAAATACCTTCAAATCAGATTGTTTACAGCCAAAATCTTCGATAAGATATCTAACTGATTTATAGCCACCATTCTGTTCAAGCGCATGTCGCCCCAGATGTGTTAGCATCAATATATTCTTCTTCGTATCATATATTACCGCTCCAACACAATCAGCAATCGGAAGAAATAAGGCATGATTCATTTCTTTTGTAACCAAAGCATCAGCCACTAATACTTTATCGTCAAACATCCCGGCAGCTTTTTCGTTCGTACCAATTTCGTGGTAACGACAAAAATCATTACCTTCATAAATCGTACTTACTAAGGTAGTTTGATTAATATCTATGTTGTTTTTTTCAAGGAATATTTTTCGATTTGATATCACTTCAGGATTTTCCTTGTCAGATTTAATTAACATATTCCCGTCGCTAACTTTAGATATCGCTATTACAAGTTTCATATATTAATAACTCTTTCTCCGCAGAATACTTGTGGCGGTACTTATCATCCCAACAACACTTGATTGTCGAAGTTGAGCTTGGAGTTTATTGCGGGCATGGGTCGTCGTTACCAATTGACGCCATGACTGTTTTGGTTGAGATGATTTTTTCGTTACAACTTCGATAATGTCGCCATTTTTAAGTGGTTTATCAAAGGCATGAATTTTTCCATTAACACGAAAGCTATAGGCATTTCTACCAACATCACTGTGAACAAGATATGCAAAGTCAAGCGGTAAGGCGCCTTCCGGTAAATCATATATATCGCCCTTCGGTGAGTGAACAAAAATCCGGTCACCGAATAAATCTATATCTAGCTGGTCTTTGGATATTTCTTCACCTTCTTTTAGTTTCCCAACGACTTCTTGAAGCTCAGAAATCCAATGAAGATTCTGAGGTAAACTTGTGACATTTCTTTTTTCAATGTAATCCTTTGTTATTTTTTGATCATGATAATGGAAACTGGCGGCTAAGCCTCGTTCTGCAAATTCGTGCATTTTTTCAGTGCGAATCTGGAACTCAACAATCTGCTCGGTCGGTGTAATAACAGTAGTGTGCAAACTTTGATAACCATTGGGTTTTGGGGTAGAGATATAATCCTTAATCCGACTCACCATAGGTTTATACAGACTGTGTAATATGCCAAGTACAATATAACAATCCTCTTTTTTTTCAACAACGATGCGGAGTGCCATCAAATCGTAGATATCGTCAATGTTTCCATTAACCTTGGCAAGTTTTTTATGCAAACTATATATACTTTTTACCCGACCATTGATATCGGCACTAATATTGTGTTGTTTCAGGGCGCTATCAACCTCGCTACGAATTTTGCCAAGTTTTCTGGTACTCTTGCCAAGACGTTTTTTCAAAAGAATTTTCATTTTTTTGTATTCTACTGGATCCAGATAACTAAAGGCTAGCTCTTCAATTTCCATTCTGACACGACCCATGCCCAACTTATCAGCCATCGGTCCAAATACTTCCAATGATTCACGAGCAATCTTTTTTTGTTTTTCCGGAGGTAAATATTGCAAGGTTTTTAAATTATGAAGTCTATCAGCTAATTTAATAATAATTACCCTAACATCTTGTCCGATTGCGATTAAAAGTTTTGACAAGTTGTCTTTAGTTTTTGGAAGGTAAGTTTCGAATTTCTTCATTTCACTACTGGCTTGGGAAACTTTTGTTACACCGTCAACTAAAAGGGCAACGTCGTGACCAAATAAGCTTTCAATCTGACCTAGTTCTACTCCGGCATCCTCAACCGTGTCGTGCAATACACCGGCAATGGCGCTATCAATATCCATCCCCCAGGATATAAGGGTGTCTGCTGTTATAAGAGGGTGAATAATATAGGGTTCACCGCTGAGACGGTTTTGTCCTTTGTGGGCAGTTGAAGCAAAATTAACGGCGTACTCAAGTCTATTAACTTGTTCTAAGTCATAGTATTGTCTGGCGTGTTCAATTAAGTCACCCTTTTTCATATAATTAATTATACTGTATTTTTGGGATAACCTGCTTGCATAAACAGCTATATTACGCTTATACTTTATACTATGAAGATATATCTTGGTAGTGATCATCAAGGCTTTCATTTAAAAGGCAAAGTATTTGCGTATTTAGCCAAACATGGCTATGACGTCGAAGACGTAGGGGACAAAACGCTTGATTCGAATGATGATTTTCCAGAATTTGCTGCCGCAGCGGCACTACAAATTATCGGAAGCGACGACAAAGACCCGCGCGGAATTTTATTGTGCGGTGGTGGACAAGGAATGGCGATGGCTGCAAACAGATTCCATGGAATTCGCGCCAGCGTGATATGGGACGCCTTTGAGGCCAAGATGACTAGGAACGATAACGATAGTAATATTTTATGTTTGCCGTCAAGGATTTTAGAGGACGATGACTCAGCATGGGAAGGCATAATCGAGACTTGGCTAAATACACCATTCGCTGACGCTGTTCGCTTTAAACGTCGGAATGCCCAGATTGATGAGTTCTAGATGAGTATTATTTCACCATGTATCACTGTAGAGACCGAGGATCAATATAAAGCGGTCGTTGAAAAATATTCACCATTTGCCCAACGTGTTCAAGTTGATATCAGCGATGGCGAGTTTGCTCCGGTATTTCTAGTCGGACCTGAAAAAATTTGGTGGCCAGCCGAGTGGATTATCGATATTCATGCTATGGTTGCACACCCATTAGATTATATTGATCAGTTAATTGCTTTAAAGCCACATCTGATTATTTTCCATGTTGAAACCGATGTAAATTTATTACCGTTGATTGAAAAAATCAAGAAATTCGGTATAAAAGCAGGGGTTGCTCTTTTGAAGCCGACGGTGCCGGAAACAGTCGCTGACATTATTAGAGCAGCGGATCATGTTTTAGTTTTCTCCGGGGATCTTGGTCATTATGGTGGAACGGCAAGTTTGATGCAACTTGAAAAAGTTCGACTTATCAAAGCGATTAATCCAAGTGTTGAAATCGGATGGGATGGAGGTGTCAGCATCGACAATGCATTCACATTAACTCAGGGCGGAGTCGATGTTTTAAACGTTGGCGGAGCATTGGCAAACGCCGAGGATCCCTCTAGTGTTTATGCTACAATGATACAAGAAATTAACAAACAAGGGATTATATAATTGGATGGGCAAACAGCTAAGTCTTGCTGATTTACAAAAAAAAGCCAATGATTTGCGTATCGATGTTATTTGCATGTTAGAGGCTGCTAAAAGTGGTCATACCGCTGGATCATTAGATTTGGCAGAAATTGTCACCGCTTTATATTTCAACATTATGAAAATTGACCCAAAAAATCCCGCATGGACTGATCGAGATATTTTTATTTTAAGCAATGGTCATACGGTTCCGATTCAATATGCTGCAATGGCTGAAGCAGGTTATTTTGAAAAAGCTGAATTACAAACCCTAAGAAAACTCGGAAGCCGATTGCAGGGCCACCCGGAAAGAGTAAAACTACCCGGGCTTGAAAACACCAGTGGACCTCTTGGTAGTGGTTTGTCACAAGCATCCGGCTATGCGTATTCTCTTCAATATCTTGAAAATAGCAAACACAGGTTTGTCTATGTTGTTATGGGTGATGGTGAACTGGACGAAGGTAATGTTTGGGAAGCCGCAATGTTTGCTGGAAAATATAAACTTACACAATTGATTGCATTTATAGATCGAAACAACATTCAAATAGACGGTTCTACCGAAACGGTAATGCCACTTGAAGATTTAAAAAGCAAATGGGAATCGTTTGGTTGGCATGTTATTGAAATTGACGGTCACAATATTCAAAGTATTATTGATTCGGTTAACATGGCCAAGGCTATTACTAATCGTCCTTGTGTAATTATTGCTTACACAATTGCTGGCAAGGGAGTTGATTTTATGGAATACGACTATGCATGGCACGGTAAAGCCCCAAATACGGAACAGGCTGCCAAAGCTTTGCATGAATTGGGGATTATGGACAGCATCATAAACCCAGAGGAAACTAATATATGAATGAATACCAATTGAACCCTGATTTATTCAATGATAATGTCGTGATGGAGCCGATTCGAGCCGGATTTGGTAAAGGCTTGAAAGCAATCGGCGGAACTAATGACAAAGTAGTTGCATTATGTGCCGACCTAACCGACAGCACTCAGGTTGGATTATTTCGCGAGACTTTCCCAGACAGATTTATAGAAATTGGAATTTCTGAACAAAATTTAGTGACTGTGGCTAGTGGTCTAGCAATGGCCGGCAAGATTCCGTTTGCTGTTGCTTATGCTGCATTTAGTCCGGGTCGAAATTGGGAACAAATCAAAACAACGATTGCACTGAATGACCAACCTGTAAAAATTATCGCATCGCATGCCGGCATTAGCGTTGGGCCGGACGGTGCAACACATCAGATGCTTGAAGATATTGCCCTGATGCGGGTTATACCAAACATGATTGTCATAGTACCCGGTGATAGTATCGAGGCTGAAAAAGCCACTCAAGCAATTGCCGAAAACGGTAAACCAAGTTATTTGCGTCTCGCTCGTGAAAAAACACCGATAATCAGTACTGAAAATTCACCCTTTGAAGTCGGGAAAGCCTATGTTCTTCGCGAAGGAACAGATATTAGCTTGATGGGAACCGGGGCAATGACGTATCAATTATTGGTAGCTGCAAATCTATTATCAGAAAAAGGAATCAACGCCGAAGTAGTGCACATACCGACTGTAAAACCTCTTGACAGTGAAACAATAATTTCCAGTGCCAAACGTACCGGTAGAGTCTTAACAGCCGAAGAAGCACAAGTTGCTGGTGGTTTTGGTGGTGCAGTTGCTGAACTTTTAGGCAATCAACTACCGACACCGATAGTTCGGGTTGGTATGCAGGATAGATTCGGGGAAAGTGGTGAACCAATGGAACTATTCGATTATTTCAACATGACTGGTGAACATATTGCTAATACTGCAGAGGAGTTCATAACAAATAAACCACAATATCATCGAGAAATGTGATTAGCCGTACGGCGAAGAAAGGATATAAAATGCCAATAACTTTAGAACAAATCCGTGATAATAATTCAAAAGCCAGACAATTGTTACAAAGAACTCGTGAGCAACACTTTGCGGTCGGTGCTTTTAATATAGATAACCAGGAAACTTTGATTGCAATTGCCAAAGCGGCTCAGAAATTAAATTCTCCCGTAATGGTTGAGCTTAGTAAAAATGAAGTACAATCCATGGGTTTGCAAAACGTACGCGAAATGGTTGATAACTATAAAGCAGAATTTGGAATTGAGATGTATATTAATCTGGACCACAGTCCGACGGTCGAGGATTGCAAAGCTGCAATCGATGCCGGTTACGAGTTTATACATATTGATATCAGCCAAGGTAACCATGACGCTTCGGATGAAGAAATTATCAATGGGACGCGTGAAGTCGTTGAATATGCTAAATACACCGGTGCAGTTGTCGAAGGAGAACCCCATTACTTCGGTGGTTCATCGGATGTATTCAAAGAAGCAATTGACTACGACGAAATTAAAAAAACTTTCAGTACTCCGGAAAGTGCCAAGGAATTTATTGAAGCAACCGGGATAGATACATTTGCAGCGGCAATAGGAAATTTGCATGGAAAATATCCAGTACCAAAAATATTAGACCTCGATCTATTACAGCGAATACGTGATGCAATTGATCCGAAAAAATTTATTAGTTTGCATGGTGGCAGTGATACACCACTTCATTATTTTGAAAGTGCAGCAAAAATCGGTGTCAGTAAGGTCAATGTAAACACCGACCTGCGTTTTGCATTTCGGACGACAATGGACGAAGTTTTGGATGAAAACCCCGACCAATACGCAGTCGTAAAATTGATGCCGGAAGTCGAAAATGCTGTCCAAAAAGTTGTTGAGGAAAAAATTAGTGTATTTAACAGCACAGGCAAGGCGGTAATTTAGTGGTTAAAATGCTGACAATCGGGGCAGCTGTTCAGGACATTTTTATGAGCCATTCACCCGAATTTATGCCCTTTGAAGACAAGTTTGATAAAAAAGTATTCTTGAAAATCGAATTTGGTTCAAAAAACGACGTTGATGACATTAATTTCAGCACAGGTGGTGGCGCCACAAACGCTGCTGTGACATTTGCACGCCAAGGTTTGGAGGTTGAATTTATGGGTACAATTGCCCACGACACAGCTGGTGAAGCCGTCCTGAAGGACCTGGATAATGAAGGTGTTGGCACAAAGCATATTAGTTATTCGGAAAAATATCACACAGGCTACTCGACCGTACTAATTGCACCGACTGGAGAACGAACGTTTTTAACATACCGTGGTGCGTCAACCCACTACGACATAAAGCATTTTGATTTAAGTAGGTCATCGGCTGATTGGCTTTACATCAGCAGTATGGCTGGTGACATGGAAATTTTGGACGAACTATTTTCCCAAGCCAAAGAACTTGGTAAAAAAGTATGCTATAACCCAGGAAAAGATGAGCTTAAAAAGATATCTAAACTCAGGGCATTATTAGAGGATGTTGATGTCTTATTGGTTAATAAAGAAGAAGCCCAAATGATTGTCGACGGTGAAACTTTGGAAGAATTAGTTCGAAAATTATTAAATCATGTATCAGTTGTAATTGTTAGTGACGGCCAGAAAGGCGTAATGGCAAGTGACGGCCAAACAATTGTTCGGGCGGGAATGTACGAAGACGTAAAAGTAATTGATAGAACCGGTGCGGGCGATGCGTTTGGTTCGGGTTTTTTGAGTCAATGGGTAATTGGAAAATCACTAAAAGATTCAATCGTCTTTGCCAGTGCAAATTCAACTTCGGTAGTTACAAAAATCGGTGCAAAGGCGGGGATACTGACGAAAAACTCAGTTCTTCACGCCATGCCTCTAAACGAGAAAGATTTATAGGCAAAGATTATGCCAAGTATATTACAAAAAGCCTTAAATATTGACGAACCAATATTTACTATGGGGATGCGTTCGTTAGAAAAATCTACCGGCAATAGTGGAGTTGATACGAGGTTGATAGCTGATATTCTTGAAAATGCTCACAAAGTAATGCGTACTTTGAATCTAGATCCAGCCGATACAACCGGTCATGAACTTTATCAAGCACTAATTGCTGCGATAAAAAGAAGAGACATTCAACAATTGTTTTTTTACACCGACTATGTTTTATACTCAATAAAAAACGAGATAATCTCATTTAATTTGATTGATATTATAGAAAATGCTCACCACGAACTTAGTTTTGAGTCACGGATAATTAGCCATGGTCAACGTAGCCTCAGGGGTGAAATTGTTGAAAGATACCTAAGTCACTATCGTACCGACGATGATTCAACGCTTGAAATTGTTAAATCAATCGGACTATTGCCGGAATCTGACGCGTGGTATAATAACGCTAAAGCTAATAAAAATCATAAGACGGGGGTGGCAAAGTGAAGTATCAAATTTGCGTATCAGGTGCGGCTTCTGGTCAGACTGTCCAAGCTTCGCATCAACTGGCCTTTGATTTGGGGGTAGCAATTGCCAAAGCCGGTAAAACATTACTGACCGGGGCTACCGTTGGTTTACCATGGTTTGCAGCTCAGGGCGCATTTAGTGTTAAAGATCGTATGGGAGTTTCTGTCGGTTTTTCACCTGCTAGTTCATTTCGCGAACACGTTACAGTTTATAAATTACCGACTGTTGAATTCGATTATATAAATTTTACTGGAATGGCATATGTTGGTCGGAACGTTCACTTGGTTCGCAGCAGCGATGCTGTCATTACTGTGGGTGGTCGAATGGGAAGTCTTCATGAATTTGTAACTGCAATTGAAAGCCGAAAAGTAATAGGTGTTTTATTGGGAAGCGGTGGACTTGCAGATTATATTCCGACATTGATTCAGAATATTGAAAGTATCGGACTAGACGCCAAAGATATTATTTATGACACGAATCCACAGCGACTAGTTGGAAAAGTCATCAAAGCACTGGACATCAGGTATGCCGATTTTAAACATGACGGTACTGATAATGGTATTAATATAAAAAACCGCGACGAAGACTTCGGCTAGACTCACACCGCAAAAAATAGTCTATAATAGACTAGATGACCCAAAAATTTAATTTAAAAAGTGACTATCAGCCAACTGGTGATCAACCAACAGCAATCAAAGAATTGGTTTCTAGGTTAGAATCCGGCGAAAAAGAACAGGTATTATTGGGTGTAACCGGCAGCGGTAAAACTTTCACAATGGCGAACATTATTGCAAAGCGTAATGTACCTACCTTGATTTTGGCGCACAATAAGACGCTGGCTGCGCAACTTTATAGTGAATTTAAATCTTATTTTCCAGATAACGAGGTACATTATTTTGTTAGTTATTTTGATTACTATCAACCAGAAGCATATATTGCCAGGAGCGATACGTATATCGAAAAGGACAGTAAAATTAATGACGAGATTGACAGGTTGCGACACGCAGCCACAACCGCGCTGCTGACTCATCGGGATACAATAATTGTTGCCAGCGTAAGTTGTATCTATGGTATTGGCTCTCCGGAAGATTATGCCGACATGTCAATTACACTCAAACTGGGTGAAAAAAGAAAACAAGACAAATTTGTTCGGCTACTCACGGACATTCAATACCATCGAAATGATATCGATTTTCATCGCGGTACTTTTCGCGTTCATGGCGACATTGTCGATGTATTCCCGGCAGGTAGTGATATAGCCTATCGAGTTGAGTTTCTAGTTGATGAAGTCGAACGATTAACTCGAATCGATCCATTGACCGGTGAGATTCAGGCAGAACCAAAAGAGGTTTCAATCTTTCCAAGTAGTCACTATGTTACACCCAAAGCTAAACTAGAACATGCAATTAAAGGCATTAAAGAGGAATTTGCAACGCGTGTTGAATGGTTCGAAAAAAACAATAAACTTCTGGAAGCGCAAAGACTGTCTCAAAGAACAAAATATGATATCGAAATGCTAGAAGAAACAGGCTTTGTAAAGGGGATTGAAAATTACAGTCGGTATCTGACCAATCGTGAACCCGGCGAACAACCGGCAACGTTGCTGGACTATTTTAATGATGATTTTTTGATGATAATTGACGAAAGTCACATGACATTGCCTCAGGTGCGTGGGATGTATAACGGTGATAGGTCCAGAAAAGAAGTGTTAGTTGAGTACGGATTCCGTTTGCCATCGGCACTTGATAATAGACCACTTACTTATGCTGAATTTAATCATCATATAAATCAAGTAATTTATGTCTCTGCAACACCCAGTGATTATGAATTATCACACAGTCCAAAACCGTCTGAACAAATTATTCGTCCGACAGGCTTAGTTGAACCGGAGATAATAATTCGTCCATCAAAAGGTCAGATTGACGATTTGATTTCTGAAATACGTGACCGGGTTACTCATGGTCAGCGAGTCTTAGTAACAACACTGACAAAACGAATGGCTGAAGATTTATCAACATACCTCCAAGAAATGGATATAAAAACGGCATATATTCACAGTGATGTTGACACGCTAGAGCGCGGCGATATCTTAAAAGATTTACGCAATGGCGTTTATGACGTATTGGTTGGGATTAATTTGCTTCGTGAAGGACTTGATTTACCTGAAGTCAGTATGGTGGCAATCATGGATGCAGACAAGGAAGGTTTTTTGCGTAGCGCCGGTGCATTGATTCAAACCAGTGGTCGAGCGGCCAGACATGTGCACGGTCAAGTATTTATGTATGCCGACAATGTGACTCAATCAATGAAAAATGCAATCAGCGAGATGAATCGGCGCCGGACGATTCAGTTGGAATATAACAAAAAACATGACATTACCCCAGTTAGTATTGCTAAAGAAGTCGGTGAAGGACTCCGTGCAATTATTCCGAAAAAACCGGATGAGTCGAAAAAGCTTAACCTTAAAAAGATTCCGCGTGATGAATATCCGGGCATTATCCGCGACTTAACCGGACAAATGGAATTTGCAGCTGCAAACTTGGAATTTGAAAAAGCTGCCGAAATCCGTGACCAAATCGCAGAAATCCAGGCAAAGCTTTAAAAGTCCGTTAATCTAAAGGTATAATGCTTGCAAAATTGCAAAAAGTATGCTATTATTGCCTAATTGCATTCGATGAAATGCTAGGGCCTCATTCCAAGAAGAGCGCACCCGTGACAATTAACGCATTATGCGTCAGGCGCTATCACCGAATAATCTCTTGTTTTTTATAACTGCATACAATACTACAAATTACTGAAAGGCTATTAATAATGGCATATTATCAACGAAGCGGCGGACGCCCCAGTGGTGCACGCACGTCAACTTTTAACCGCGGTCGATTCGCTGGACAGCGAACGAGGGGCAGTCGGGGACCTGTAAAAAAATATATTAATCCCACCAAGTTTATTAATCGTGCAACACCAAAAGCCGAAGAGATTCAATACGAATCACAAAATAAATTCATAGATTTTAAATTCGGTGGACAACTCCAACATAACATTGATAAAAAGGGCTATATTAGTACGTCTTCAATTCAAGACCAAGCAATCTTACCGATTCTAGAAGGCAAGGACGTTATCGGCATTGCAAATACCGGTACCGGTAAAACCGCCGCCTTTTTATTACCAATAATTGAACACATGAAAGGCGTAAACGAACGACCTAGTGTTTTAATTATCGCTCCAACACGCGAACTTGCGCAGCAAATCGACGAGGAATTTCGTGTTTTTAGCCAAGGATTAAATTTATATTCTGCACTTGTTGTTGGCGGTGTACCGGCTGAACGTCAAATACGTGACCTAAAGCGTCGTCCTCATTTTATAATTGGCACACCTGGGCGTTTAAAGGATTTGATGAATCGCCGATTTATCAATCTGGACCACATAACAACCTTGGTCTTGGACGAAGCTGACCGAATGCTGGATATGGGGTTTTTGCCTGATATTCGTATGATTGTCGGTGCAACACCATCCGATCGTCAAACACTTCTTTTCAGTGCAACGATAACCCCAGAGATTTCCGCGATTATCAATAATTTCTCGAAAAATCCAATCACAATATCGGTTCGAACAAGTGAGACAAACGAGCATATCGAACAAGATGTGATTGAAGCTCGTGATAAATCACACAAAATTGAACTTTTAACAGATATGCTACGTGAATCTGAAAAATACGAAAAAGTTCTGGTTTTCGGTGAAACTAAATTTGGCGTTCAACGCCTAAGCGACCACTTGGATAACAGCGGGATTGCATCGATTGCTATTCATGGCAACAAAAACCAATCCCAACGTGCCCGTGCACTGAAACAATTCAAAGATGGACGAGTTAGGGTAATGGTCGCTACGGATGTTGCAGCTCGTGGGCTAGATATTCCTAACGTATCACACGTTATTAACTTTGACACACCACAAACCTACGATGATTATATACATCGAATTGGCCGAACCGGCCGAGCCGGAGCATCCGGTCACGCCCACACATTTATTGAAGCCAGACGATAATTTCATTGGTCATTATTATAAAATTGGGGTAATATTATTGCATATGCTTATAAATAATAATCGAATTATAGTATGACAGACATAAACCCAATCAGTAGCGAAGACGATTTGCGAAGACAAGCCAAAGAAAACGAAGCACTACAACCTCATCCGGTCGTTCCACAACCTGCCGCGGTAGAAAATCAACCCAGCCAAGGGTTTGGTAACGAAAATATGGCAAAAAATCCAGAGGTTGAACCAACCTCGAGGGTAAACATCAGTGTACCAGGCTCTACAAGGATTGAAAGCCGTCAACAAACACCCGTTTCTACGGTTTTAGAAAACCCAGAAAAACCATTTGCCTATAGGATTCCGGCATTTAGTTATTTTTTAGCATGGATGTTTTTAATTACAGCAGTAATTTTAGGAGCAATGGCTTCTGCGAGTATTTCATCGTTAAACACCGCCTCAGAATATGCTGCTAAATATTCATCATCCTACGGATCAGCAGCATACTCATCCAGCATTCAAAGCCCAGATTACTTTAAGTCGCTTATGCCAATATTTATTGCAATAGTTTACTGCATCGTTATGGCAATTGGTCTGTTACGCGGCGGTAGATTATTTCGGTACGTGGGTATAGCTTTGTCTATCGGTGCGGTGGGTTATGAAATATATGAATTAGTACAACGGCTTTATCCACTACTTAGTGCTTACTCTAAATACTCAATATCAATCGGCCCCATGCTAAATACGTATTTTGTTGCATCTGCAATTTATATACCATACGCTTTATTACCATTGGTTGCTGGTATATATTTATTGACGCCGAAAGCAAACGAAGCATACAAATAATTAAATATATTAATAAACTAAAACTGTTTTTTAGTGGCTTAATTAAGGTATAATAGTCACATGACACAGATATCTCGTGATGATGTGCTGCATCTAGCACAGCTTTCTAAGTTGGAACTTGGCGACACCGAAATTGATGGATTGCGTACTGATATAAGTAATATTTTGGGTTATGTTGAACAACTCAGTAAATTGGATACTACCGGCATACAGCCGACATATCAGGTAACAGGACTCAGTAATGTATGGCGTGATGATAAGATAATTGATTACGGCATAAGTCGTGAGGAACTTTTAGCGTGTTCTCCTGAAGTAGCTGATTTTCAAGTAAAAGTTCCGAAGGTACTTTAATATGACGATTTCTGAAGTTTTAACAAAAATCAAAGACACATCGGCGCGAGCGGTAGTTGAGAATTCTTTAAAACTGGCCAAAGAAAACGAAGAATATCATGCACTATTAAGTCTGACGGCTGAAAGGGCACTTAAAAGAGCCGACGGTGTTGATTCAGGCAAAATTTCCGGCAAGCTTGCCGGAGTTCCTTTTGTAGTCAAAGATAACTTTTTAGCATTTGGCGCCCCAACAACAGCTGCCAGCAAAATTTTGGAAAATTTTAACGCCCCATTACAGGCTACAGCTGTTGAAAAACTTGAAGCCGAAGGTGCTATTTGTATCGGGAAAGCTAATCTAGATGCCTTTGCTCACGGAGGTAGTACCGAAAATTCGGCCTTTGGGCCAACTAGCAATGCATTTGATAAGACTCGGGTTGCCGGTGGTAGCAGTGGCGGTTCAGCAGTAGTTACAGCTCTTGGAGTCGTACCATTTGCACTTGGAAGTGACACAGGCGGTTCTATTCGCCAGCCAGCCAGCTTTAATGGCGTAGTTGGTGTAAAGACTTCCTACGGAGCGGTAAGTCGATATGGAGTTGTTGCAATGGCTAGCAGTACTGATGTGATTGGTTGTTTCGCTACGAATGTTTCTGACGCCGAATTTATTACAGAAATAATTACTGGTCGTGACAAAAACGATATGACAACCTTACCTGATTTTTTTGAGGTTCAGGCAAATTCGAAAACAAATCAAAAAATTGGCCTTGTCAAGGATTTTATGACCAATGACGTTGACCCTGAAGTTCGTGAAAAGGTTAATGAATATGTCGAAAAATTAAAATCAGCTGGTCATAGTGTTGAAGAAGTTAGTTTACCGATGGCTGAATATGCACTGGCAATTTATTACATTATTGTGCCGGCAGAACTTTGTAGTAATTTAGCCAGATATGATGGTATTCGTTATGGTCGACGCGCCGAAGGTGTCACAACTTTGGCAGAACTTTACGGAAAAACCCGCGATCAGGGTTTTGTAACCGAAAACAAACGTCGAATTATGATAGGCAGCTATGTACTTTCAAGTGGTTTTTTTGATGCCTATTATTTGCAAGCCCAAAAAGCCCGAACACTTTTAATTGATGAGTTTAATAAATTATTTGAAACATACGATATATTGATAGGGCCGACTGCACCGACGCCTGCCTTTAAATTAGGTGAAAACACAGCCGAACCAATTAAAATGTATTTGAATGATATTATGACAGTTCCTACGTCTTTGGCGGGATTGCCTGCAATTAGCGTTCCGGCTGGCAAGAACCAAGCTGGCTTGCCAATCGGGGTGCAATTGATGGGCCCAATGAAGAGTGATGCGAAGATTTTTGCCTTGGCTAAATCAATGGAGAATAAATAATGGACTTATTATTAATATTCTTTCTTTCGGGAATAATAATTGTCGGTGCGTTATTGTTTGCATTAATGACT
The DNA here is from genome assembly GCA_903832635.1 of uncultured bacterium. Classification (GTDB taxonomy): domain Bacteria; phylum Patescibacteriota; class Saccharimonadia; order Saccharimonadales; family Saccharimonadaceae; genus UBA1547. The sequence goes on along the minus strand of CAILCF010000005.1, from coordinate 173,898 downwards.
AAACTTAGTCGTATAAGTTCAAAAAAAATTGATGTCCAGCATTTTCGTGCTAAGTGCCTCGAATACGAGCACCAATTAAAATCTGATGACCCAAACAGCTACTATGTATCAGTTATTAACTTCGATAAACTACTTGATCAAGCCTTAAAAGCACGCGGTTTTGCAGGCAAAACTATGGGAGAAAGAATGAAAAATTCCGTCCAACTGTATAGCGATAGAAATGGTATATGGACTGCTCATAAACTAAGAAATACGATTGCCCACGAATCGGATGCTCATATTTCGTACGAACAAGCACGTCGAGCTTTACATGAATTTCGAAAAGCGCTGAAGGATTTGGGAGCAATATAATGATAGGCAAAGAAATTCTTGATAAATACCAGATGACTGTCGGAATCGAGTGCCATGTACAGTTGGCAACCAATACAAAACTTTTCAGTGGCGCTGATAATGACGAACGTGATAAATCACCAAATACCGTAGTCAGCCCGATTGATTTTGGTCTTCCCGGGATGTTACCGGTTTTGAATCGGGGTGCAGTTGATTTGGCAATAAAAGCCGGGAAAGCCTTAAATAGTCCAATTGAACATATCAGCAGATTTGATAGAAAGCACTATTTTTACCCCGACCTCCCGAAAGGCTATCAAACAACTCAAATGTATCAGCCGATTATTGGCCCTGGTGAAATAGATATACCAATGGATGATGGCGAATCCTTTAAGGTTCGCATTAACCATGCTCATATGGAAGAAGACGCCGGGAAACTTACTCATCATGGTAATTATAGTTTGGTTGACTTGAATCGAGCAGGCACACCACTGCTTGAAATCGTAACTGAGCCGGATATTCATTCATCCGCCCAGGCAAAAGCATTTGTGATTGAACTTTACAGACTAATGACTTATGCCGGAGTAACACGAGGAGATTTATATCACGGTAACATGCGATTTGATGTCAATACATCAGCAGCTCTAAAAAGTTCAAATGAACTTGGCATAAGGTCGGAAGTAAAAAACCTAAATTCTTTCCGTAGCGTTGAGCGCGCTATAGAATTCGAATTTTATCGTCAAGTTGAACTTTTGGAAAAAGGTGAAATCATTGTTCAAGAAACCCGTGGTTGGGATGAATCAAAGCAACGGACAACTTCACAGCGAAACAAGGAAGATTCTCAAGACTACAGATATATGCCGGATGCTGATATCCCACCAATTGTGCTTTCGAATGAAGAAATTGAACTTATACAATCAAGCGTACCACAATTACCACCATTTTATAGGGAATCTTGGAAAATATTAAATCTGGATAGCACTGTAATAAATGCATTGATTGCATCCCAGTCTACTGCCCAATTGATACAACGAATTTTGGAAAAATCCGGAACTGCCACGGCTGCCAGACGTGTCGCAATCTGGTTACTAATGGCCGTCGAGGGTCAGACGGATGATTCTGGGATTGTACAAAACACCGGTATCCATGCGACCGACGATCACCTAATTGAGCTTTCAAATATGGTTGAAAAAAATGAGCTCAGTTCGACTGCAGCCAAAGAAATATTTTACGAAATGAATCGACGTCCGGCCGTTGCTCCGCGAGATATCGCTATTGAAAAAAATCTAATCCAAGTAAGCGATGAAACAGAAATATTTAATATTGTTGATTCAGTCCTAGATGACCCAGCATTCAAAAAAGCGGTTATGGATTTGGAAAATGGCAATGAAAAGGTAATTGGATTTTTAGTCGGACAAGTTATGAAAAAATCTCAGGGTAAGGCCAACCCTGCATTGGTACAAAAATTAATAAAAGAAAGGCTAAAAATATAATGAAACAACCAACCAAAGCAATTATTTGTGCCGCTGGACTGGGCACACGTTTTTTGCCGCAGACAAAAGCAATGCCCAAAGAAATGTTACCAATAATTGACAAACCAATAGTTCAGCTCATAGTGGAACAAGCTGTAAAAGCCGGGGTAACTGACGTGATTATTGTTACCGGAAGTACAAAGCGATCTATCGAGGATCATTTTGATCGTAGTTTTGAACTTGAGGCAAAGCTACGTTTAAGTGGCAAGAACGAAATGGCAGATCAAATTCAGGCAATAGCAGAACTTGCTAATTTTATTTATATCAGACAAAAAGGCGAAGGCTATGGCAGTGCTATGCCGGTGATTGAAGCAATGCATTTGATTGATGAAAATGAGCCTTTTTTTGTGTTTTTCCCAGATGATTATTTTATGACAAGCAAACCTTGGCCAATCCAATTAAAAGATGCTTATAATAAAACAGGAAAATCAGTAATTTCACTAGTTGAAGTCGATAAAAAAGATGCCGATAAATATGGGATGGTTGAAACTGGAGAACAAGTTTATGACAGATTATACAGACTAAAAAATTTTGTTGAAAAACCAGGTGAAGAAAACACTCCATCAAATCTTGCTTCAGCTGGTAGCTTTTTATTGTCACCAGACATTCTGCCTTTAGTAGCAATGAAGAAAGTAGGTAATAACGGTGAAATCATGTTAGCAGATAGTATTATTGAACTAATGCATAGTGATGAGGTGTATGGATGTGCAATCGACGGTGTTTGGCATGATACCGGGGACCCAATGAAATATTTGCAAGCATTGGTTGACGAAGCATTAGACAATCAAAAATTTGGACCGGATTTTGAAATATACCTTCGAGAACGTTTAAAGTAAGCGTTTGCTAATTTAATTAAATCAGACTATTATAAAGAAGGGTAAACTAGTAATTTAAAGCTATAAAGGAAACTAATTATGGACTCATCGGCAGAAGTTCTTGTAATCATGCTATCGGTGGTATTGACTATCTTTTTGATTGTAGGAATTGTTTTATTAGTATATTTAATCGTTTTAACGCGCCAAATTCGTAAAATTACCACCTCCGCTGAACAAACTATTGAAGATTTTGGTTCCGTAGTAAAAAAAGTCTCCAAGGTCGTCCAACCAATTTTTATTGCAGAAACAATAAATAGTATATTTAAAAAAATGAAAAAAAGTAAGAAGGGAGAAGAATAACTATGTCAAAAGGTAAATTTGCAATCGGTGCATTAATCGGAGCAGCTGCAGGTTTTGCAACTGGCATCTTAACGGCACCAAAAAGTGGAAAAGAAACGAGAGCAGAACTAGCAGCCAAGGCAGAAAAAGTTAAAGCAGAAGCTGCAAAGAAGGCTGAAATAGCTGCTAACAAAGCAGCAGATTTCTCAAAAGATGCAAAAATCAAAGCCCAACAGATGACAGAGAAAGCAAAATCTGAGGCGATGGAGCTAAAGGAACGGTCGGAACGTGCAGTAGAAGGTGCAAAAAAAGGCTTTTTTGACAAAGACAAGTAAAAATTATATGCAAAACGAATAGTTGAAATATGGTTAAATTAAAAACAAAAATAAATAATGACAACGAAAATGGCGCTCGGCGTGCATTACTTGAGGAGTTATTTAATGACTTTCACCGTTCTCGAGTTCAAATATATTGGATGAACTTTACTCGCGGAATATTTTTTGGATTTGGGACTTTACTTGGTGGTACAGTCTTGGTAGCTTTTGTAATTTGGGTTTTAGGTATGTTTGACACACTTCCATACATTGGTGAGTATATTCGAAATATTATTAATGCAATGAAATAATTAATAGCAATTATTCTTAAGTTGTTTTTACTACAGACAAACCAGGTTAAGGTTAGGTATACTAGTAGTACACATGGGGGTTAATTTAAAGGTATCAGATTATGTTCATCTTCATAATCACACGCATCATAGTCTGTTAGATGGTCTAACGAAAATTCCTGATCTAATTAAATTAGTAAAAGATTATGGTATGACTGCAGTAGCGATAACCGACCATGGGACTATGTCTGGAAGTATTGAATTTTATAAGGCAGCCATTGATTCTGGGGTAAAACCTATTATTGGTATGGAGGCGTATGTAGCAACCAGATCACGTTATGATCGTGACCCTACCAAAGATAAGGCTAGGTTTCATCTGACAATACTTGCAATGAACAAGCAGGGTTATCAGAACCTGATGGAATTAAGCAGTTTGGCACAATTAGAAGGAATGTATTATAAACCCCGTATCGATCACGAACTTTTGAAAAAATATAACGAAGGTTTAATTGTGCTGTCTGGATGTGCTGGGGGGGAAGTTGGTAAAAGTCTTCGAAACGACGATTACCAATCAGCCAAGGATGTTGCACTATGGTATAAGTCGGTTTTTGGTGATCGCTATTATTTAGAGATGCAAAACCATGATTGGGACGAACAGTTAAAAGTCAATAAGGGACTACAAAAATTATCCAAAGAAATTAATGTACCATTGGTCGTTAGTAACGATGGCCATTATTTAGTTCATGACGATAAAGAAGCCCAGGAGATATTGTTATGTGTCGGTACGGGATCTTTCTTGTCCGAAACTGATAGAATGAGCTTTCGAGAATTTGATTTGCATGTTACTGATCCGAATGAAATTATTTCCAAATGGGGTAAAGATTTCCCTGATGCAATCAAAAACACTAAAAAAATTGCTGACAGATGTGATGTTAAATTAGAGCTGGGTGGAATGCTAATTCCGGTGTTCCCAACTCCGGAAGGAAAAAGTGAAAAATCATATTTAGACGAACTTGTTTTTCGCGGTTTGGCTTGGCGCTATGGTGGCATAAAACGAACTGATACGGAAAAATTATCAATTGCCGAAGCAAAAAGATATATTCCTGGCAACGTTATGGAACGTGCCGAATATGAACTTGGTGTTGTAGATAGGATGGCATTCAATGGCTATTTCTTGATTGTTCAAGATTATATCAATTGGGGAAAAGATCATGGTATTATTTTTGGGCCCGGTCGAGGTAGCGGAGCCGGCTCTATATTAGCCTATGCTACACGAATTACAGAACTGGACCCTTTAAAATACAACCTCCTTTTTGAAAGATTCCTAAATCCAGACCGAATTAGTATGCCTGATTTTGATATCGATATTCAGGATACCCGACGCGATGAAGTTATTGCTTATTGTGCTGAAAAATACGGTGCGGAGAGGGTCGCAAATATTGTAACATTTGGGAGAATGGCTGCAAGAGCAGCTGTACGCGATGTGGCTAGAGTTTTAGAAGTGCCCTATGCCGAAGCAGACCGATTGTCGAAAATGATTCCTCCGCCTGCTCAAGGCAAGCATATACCACTTAGTGTAAGTGTTGTGAAGGATGCAGACTTAAAAACCGAATACGAATCGAATCCGGTTTCAAAAAAAGTTATTGATTTTGCAATTCGGCTTGAAGGAACTATTCGTTCACATGGGGTTCATGCCGCCGGTGTGGTAATTGCACCGGACGATATTGTAAAATTCATACCTCTCGAGATGGCTCAAAAAGGAGTAATATCTACCCAGTATCCAATGGGACCTGTTGAAGATCTGGGGCTTTTAAAGATTGATTTCCTGGGGCTTTCTAACCTAACAACGATTAATAACGCACTGCGGATTGTAAAAAAAGTTTATAAAACTGAAATTGATTTGGATAATTTACCTCTGGATGACATCGCAACTTATGAATTACTTCAACGTGGTGATACTACCGGAGTTTTTCAGCTTGAGTCTGCAGGTATGAAAAGATACCTGCGCGATTTGATACCGACAAAATTTGACGATATTATTGCTATGGTGGCGCTATATAGGCCAGGTCCAATGCAATTTATTAACAGTTTTATTAAACGCAAACACGGCAAGGAAAAAATTTCATTTTTACATCCAAAATTCGAAAATGCATTATCACCAACTTATGGAATATTAGTTTACCAAGAACAATTTATGCAAATATCAAAAGACTTTGCCGGTTTTACTGGTGGCCAATCGGATACTTTGCGAAAAGCTGTTGGTAAAAAGAAAATGGATTTGATGAAAAAAATGCGCACCGAATTTATCGAAGGTGCCGTTAAATACAGCCAAGCAGACCCAAAACTAGCAGAGAAATTCTGGACGCAACTGGAAGAGTTTGCTAATTACTGTTTCAATAAGTCACATGCTGCTTGCTATGGACTAATTGCTTATTGGACTGCTTATCTGAAAGCACATTACCCCGAAGCTTTTATGGCAGCCTTGATGACTAGCGACCAAAACGATATTGACCGTCTTGCAATTGAAATTAATGAATGCAAACATATGGGAATTACCGTATTGCCACCCGACGTCAATGAAGGCTTTGTCGAGTTTGCTATCGTTCCTGGGAAAAATGAAATTAGATTTGGAATGGCAGCAGTAAAGGGAGTCGGAGTCGGTGCTGTCGAAGAGATTCTAAGGACTCGTGACAAAGACGGGAAATTTAAAAGTGTCGAAGATTTTGCAAAGCGGGTGAATACCAGTCGGTTTAACAAAAAAGCATGGGAATCACTAATAAAATCAGGTGGTTTTGATAGTTTGGGTGACAGGTCCGATTTATTATTCAGTTTGGATACGATTCAAGCTTTCGCGTCAAAATTACAAAAGGAAGCAATTAGTGGCCAAACCGATTTATTTGGTGATATGGATGACGTGTCACAAATTCAACCGACGATGAATCTGCAAACATCTCCGATTAAACATTCAGACAGAGAGCGACTTGCGTGGGAAAGAGAGTTGATGGGTCTGTATATCAGTGCACATCCACTTGATAATTATGATTCGTATTTCGAAGAACAAACTATTCCATTAATTAAACTTACGTCTGATATGGATGGGAAAACATTGACAGTTGGCGGTTTAATATCGACGGTTCGTACAATAGTTACAAAAAATCAATCAAAAATGGCCTTTGTTGGGATTGAGGACAAAAATGGCGAAGCTGAAGTCGTAGTTTTTCCAAATCTTTATGAAAAAATCGGTCAAAAACTAATTCGAGATGCCGTTGTTCGTGTTGAGGGCAAGATTAACGGAAAAGACCGTGATGGGAATATTGGGTCTGATGCAAAAATTATTGCAGATGATATCCAGTTTGTTAGCGACCAGGAACTTAAAGATTATAAACCTAATGGGATAAAAATGTCTAAACCAAAAGTCGATAAAATTAATAGCGTACAAACAAAACGAATTGCATCAGAACAGATAACCATAAAACCACCAACAACTAAAAAGTTATATGTTCATATAAATGATCCAGACGATCATGAATCGTTATTATCTCTAAAAAAGGTCTGTAATGATTACGTTGGAGAGTCAGATATAGTGTTGGTTCTTGGAGAAGAAAAGAAATCAGCTATCAAGCTTCCATTCAAAGTTGATTTAAGTAAAGAACTTGTTATGGATTTATCACAACTTTTAGGGAAAGATAAGGTTGTCGTCAAGTAGTGATTGCGTATAGTGCAATTCCGGCTGCAACACTCACATTAAATGATTCTTTCTGACCCGACATTGGTATTTCAACCAATGTGTCGCAGGAATCAACAATTTCTTTTGTTAAACCATGAACTTCTTCTCCTAATACCAGTGCAATTTTCGAAGGGCATTTAAATTTATTCAACATTACACTTCGACTATCCTGTTCCAAGCCAACAATTGTATAACCAGATTTTTTTAGCGATATATAATCAACATTTTCCAAATATTCAAAAAGTACCATTGTTTCCGCCCCAAGAGCTGTTTTATGAATTTGGGTAGTTAACTTTTCAACAAGATGTGGCAGGCGAGTCTCTTTCACAGAAAGCCTTGGGTAAGGGCTGTATCCACTGAAAATAATTTTTGAAACGCCAAAACCTTCACAGGTTCGGAATATTGAACCGATGTTGTGGGTTGAACGAATATTGTGTGCTATTACGATTACTTTAACCATGTTGATATTGTAGCACCACATTACCCTATAAAAACCACAAGCAATTTGCTATAGTAATAGGCATAGTGGAAGAAGACAAGGTCCAACAAGAAAAACGCGAACTGGACGAACAAACAACTACACAGCGTGCGGCTATTTTAGGAATTCAATATTTTGATACTCGCGATATTGAAAAAACGATTCCTCTTGTCAAGGACGTTATTGACATTTTGACGATGCACAAAGACAGGGTTGTACCACTTATAGGTGGTAACGAAAGTCAAACGTGGCAATTCGGGATTACAACTCAAACACCCCAGTCATATATTTCCGAGCTAACCAAGCAATATAATGACATTGGGAAAAGTGTACAATTTTTATTAATTAGTAATAGCGGATATAAAGCTTTGATGGACCGTTATGATCCGGTTATCAAAGTCGTTCATGATGATATAAAAATTGCCAAAGAAGGTGATAGCAACACGATAGCGGAAGTAAGTAAAACATTAAACTCAGTTGGTAGTGATGAGATATTTGACTATTTAATTACCCAGGCAGACCATCTTAACGCCAGCGACATTCATATTGAAAATCAGCGAACCGATATGCGTATTCGGATGCGAATTGACGGTGTATTGCATCCGGTTGCAGATTTGGATAACGATCGTTATCGTGTAATTCTAAGTACACTTGCATCACGGGCCAATTTATCGACAGCATCAACCGAACCGCAATCAGGTCATATGCAAAAAGAACTTATCAAGGATGGAGTAACACATCTATTGAATATTCGTGTTGAAACCGTCCCAACAATATATGGGCAGGATGCTGTCCTCCGATTATTTAATTTTGATGAATCGATGTTAAATCTGGATAGATTACATATGGGTAAAACCGAACGCCAACAGATAGATGAAATTATCAGTCATCCGCGGGGAATGGTTTTAATGGTTGGCCCTACTGGGAGTGGTAAATCTACAACCCTGTACAGTATTATCAATGCATTAAATACGTCAACTCGCAAAATTATTACATTGGAAGACCCGGTTGAATATGGCATTTCCGGTATTACTCAGATTCCAATTAATACCGAAGCTGGACACAGTTTTGCAGATGGTTTGCGTGCAGTTCTTCGACTTGACCCGGATGTTGTGATGGTTGGCGAAATCAGAGACGCAGACACTGCCAAGACAGCTATACAAGCTTCAATTACCGGTCATTTAGTGCTGTCAAGTTTCCATGCAAACTCTACATCGGCTGCGTTTAGTCGTATGATTGACATGATTGGAGTAAACCCAATCTTTAGCAGTTCAATACGACTGGTTATTGCACAGCGGCTAGTCAGAAGATTGGATGATACAACCAAGGAAGAGTATGAACCGGATGAAGCAACCAAAAAATGGGTTATCGATGCATTAAAAGATTTACCGTCACATATTGAAAAACCAGACTTAACGAATTTCAAACTTTGGAAACCGGTTGTTAGCGAAGCCTCGCCATTCGGTTTTTCGGGCAGAATTGTCATAATGGAGCAGATGGTTGTCGGAGAGTCTATCCAGCGGTTCCTAAGAGGTGATGAAGCAGATGTTCATACTGAAATTATTGAAACAACTGCCAGAAATGCTGGCATGGTCACACTGCTTGAAAATGGTGTATTGGCCGCCCTCCGTGGGGAAACAACCCTGGATGAAATAAATCGGGAAATTTAATCTAACTACCTCTTTTAATATTCTCACCACTGTGGTATAGTTGTTAGTTGATTGATTTTATAAATATTAAAGCGAGAAGAAAATGAGTTTTGAATTAATTAACAAGGTTAATGAAGCCCAAAAAAAGCCTAATGTAGTTGAAGTCCGTAGTGGCGACACTGTTCGAGTGCATCAAAAAATTAAGGAAGGTGCCAAAGAACGTATTCAGATTTTCGAAGGTGTAGTTATTCGAACAGACCGTAAAAATTCGCACACTTCACGAATTACTGTTCGTAAAATTGCTAGCGGCGTCGGTGTTGAAAAAAGTTTTTTGATTCATAGCCCACTTGTTGAAAAAATCGAAGTCGTTAGGCGTTCAAAAGTTCGCCGAAATTTCCTAAGTTATTTGCGAAAGCGCAGTGGTAAAAGCGCACGTCTAAAAAATCAGAATTTTGATCGCGAAAGTGTTAATGATGTTCGTGATGAAGCAGCCGAAGCCGAAGAAGCACGTCTAAAAGAACAGGCAAAACTTGATGCCGAGGCGAAAGCAGCTGAAAAAGCCGCCGAAGAAGCAAAACTCGAAGCCCTCCAAGCCGAAGTCGAAGCTCGGCATACAGAACAATAAAATACTTGATGATTCTAGGTATTGATGAAGTGGGGCGAGGGTCGTGGGCTGGGCCGCTAGTGGTTGGGGCTGTAGTTTTAGGCGGTGAAATTATTGAGGGATTAACTGACAGTAAGAAATTATCAAAGAAGCGACGTGAACAGCTTGACATCGAAATCCGCGAAAAAGCCAAGGGGATTGGATTGGGTTGGGTTGGACCAGCCGAAATTGACGAGATTGGGTTGGCCGAGTCACTTAAACTAGCTACGAAACGAGCAGTACAGAAGATTAAAACACCATATAGTGAAATTATTATTGACGGTACAGTAAATTTTCTAAAAGACACCAACAAAGAACAATTTGTCACGACTATAAAAAAAGCAGATTTACTGATTCCTTGTGTATCGGCGGCGTCAATCGTTGCCAAAGTAGCCAGGGATAATTATATGGCGACCATGGACAAAAAACATAAGGGTTATAATTTCAAAAAACATGTCGGTTATGGGACCAAGGATCACAGTAATGAAATTCATAAATTCGGAGTAACTAAAATTCATCGGATGTCGTTTTCGCCAATAAAAAAGTTAAAAAAACCTTCAGTCGAGACAACTAAACAAATTGGTGACAATGCAGAGAATGTTGCATCATCGTACCTTCAAAATCTTGGGCACGAAATAATTGAAAGAAATTGGAAAACAAAATATTGCGAAATCGATATTGTTTCGCAAAAAGATGACGTAATATATTTTTGCGAAGTAAAATACCGAAAAACTTCTAACCATGGCGACGGGTTGTCAGCGCTATCAACAAAAAAACTTCGTCAAATGAAATTTGCTGCGAAATACTATGCTCTTTCCAATAATTTATCTGACACCAACCTTAGACTAATCACGATTAGTCTTTATGGGGAAACACCCAAAGTTGATAATTATCTAGAAATTGATTAAAGCATCTCGAACGGATTCACTGTCTCTTTGTAAAATATTTACACGATTTTTAATTTCATTTATTCCCATATCTATTACTCGCGTCAAAGAGGGATCAGATTTGAGTTTACCGAAAAAGTCGATATATTCATCAAGTTGTTTTTGGGTTGAAAGTGCCATCGCAATGTACCTGGGAAAGTCATCGTAGCTTTTATCATTACCAAATGTTTCTTGAACCCAATCCCAATTATTGCGAAGCCAAAACCATGCCTTTTCTTTTGCATATTTATTTCGTATCAAATACGCATACCACCTAGTCGCGTCTTGGGGTCGTATTATTGATGGGTTTTTAATGTTTTCTAATATTAATTCAATAGCTGTTGGGTCTTTGGTTGATGTTATACCAATATTAATTTCTTGTTGAATCTCTGCGGAAGTTGTATTCTTATATTTTAGAAAAAGAGATTTAATAAGTTTTATTTCATTATTTTGTCGTATAACTGATGAAATAATCATACCTCGATATTCTGGGTTAATACTTTCTACAGACGAAGATTGAAAAATTTGCTTTGCTTTCAAGACTACATTCTTATTTTCAGAATATAACATTAAACTAATAATAATATTTCTGAGTTTTGTCTTAGACTCCGATTCGTCTTGTTCTTTCTCCCAGCCCAGTTTGTGAAATTGACTTATGGCTAATTTTTCAGCCAGATAAAGGAGTCTTGGTTCTGATATATCATCGTTTTCTACGAACTTTTTTAATTCTCCGATCGTCATGCCAATTATATTCCAAATTGATTCAGAATTTTCATCTTCAAATGCCAGAACCAATGGTATAAGTTCCGCATTTGATATACTTCCAACATTTGCAAGAATGTTCTGTTCATTTAAAAGTTGGAGTCTGGTGAGTTGAGCCATTTTCCCAAGTTTTATCTCATTAATAAGATTAAATAATAGAATGTGATCATATTGAGTAATAAAGTGGGCTTCGTTCCCGATATTAAATAAAATTGGCTTATTCCCAGATACCCTGACAGTCAGTTTTTTTGTGTCAAATATTTCGGGAATTTCAGGGTAGTTAGAATTTAGAGTTATTGGCCAAATCGATTCGCTTTTATTCGTTGAAATGTTTGAAAGACGTTTTTGTTCTAATTGGATGGCGTTGTCGTCTCTTGATACACAAAGGACCGGGAATCCCGGTTGATTAATCCATCTGGTCATAAAACCCGAGATATCCTTGTTACTGGCTTTGCTTAGTATTTGCCATAAATCTTTAGCCTCTGTATTTTTATATGCATATTTTTTGAAATATTCTTTTAAACCTAATCGAAAAACATCGTCACCTATATAATGACGCAACATTTTAATTAATCGTGCACCCTTTGCGTAAACAATGGCGCCATCAAACAAAGCACCAATCTCATCTGGATGGCTGACATCGGTTTGTACAGGTTGAACTCCGGCTATGCTATCACGACGTAGCGCAGCTGACGTTTCAAAACTTGCAAAGTCAGACCAAATATTCCAACTTGGCTCTAAAGAATCAATTGCCAAGTATTCGATAAATGTGGCGAAACTTTCGTTTAACCATAAATCATTCCACCACTTCATTGTTACAAGGTTGCCAAACCATTGATGGCTAAGTTCATGTGCGATTACGGTTGCCGCATATTGTTTGCTTGAAATGGAAGTGGTTTTCGGGTCTACCAATAATGCAACTTCACGATAGGTGACAAGACCCCAATTTTCCATAGCACCCGCAGAAAAATCCGGCAATGCAACATTGTCACATTTTGCGAGTGGATAATCAACACCAAAATACTCTTCAAAATAATCAATTGAACGTACAGCGATATCGAGTGGAAAATCTAGGCTGGTATCGGGTTGCGCTGGAGTAGCCCAAACACTTACTTCTATACCACTTTTTGTTTTGGCGGACTTTTTATGCATTTCGCCTATAACCCAAGCCAGCAGATAAGTACTCATGATAGGAGTTGTTTCAAATATAGTTTGTTGGCATTCAGCATGTTTATTTTTATTTTTAATTGGCATGTTTCCTAGCACAATTAGATTCGGTTCAGTGACCAAAGTCACATCAAAAGTTGCTTTTGCCTCCGGTTCGTCAATACAAGGAAAAACTTCACGGGCATGGTGGCTTTCAAACTGTGTCGCCAACAACTCCTTCTTTTTACCATCATGGTTAAAATAGCACGGGTACATTCCATGCATTGAATCAGAAATGTTGCCATTAAAATTTATAACAACCAAATGCTTGCCTTTGGATATATCTGGATGTTCAATTATCAACGAATCATTTTTGCCATATGAGAATTTAACATTTTTGATATCGTCTAATAAAATATTTTGGATATCAAGTGCCTTACTATGAAAAATAATTTTCTTTGATTTTTTAGTCGTTATACCACTAATTATTACAGTACCCGAAAATTTTCTTTTCCGGCGTTCAATACTAAGTTTAAGTTTATAATTTGATGGGATAAATCCGTTTACAAGTCGAGGGACGTTTTGCATACAGTCCATTGTACCATCCGTTTATGCGTGCATAATAGTTATATGAACGAATCATTTAGGAAAAGACGCATAATTGTTACGTTCATTTTCTTTATCATTTTTATTTCAGTTATAATTATCAATACACCAAACTCTAAAAACCAAAACAGCACAGATTATCAATCGTCTTCAATAGACAGTTCAAAGCTAGCGATAACGGCGTTAAATAAACTCGATATAAAAGGACGTGCGCCGAAAACAGATTATTCCAGAGCGCAATTTGGAGATGGTTGGATAATTAAAAACGGATGTGATACTAGGAATATTATATTAAATCGCGATATGACTAATGTATCTGTTGATAAAAAATGCGAGGTTACAAGTGGCACCTTGAACGATCCATATACAGGGAAAACGATAAGCTTTATCAGGGGAAGTACTACAAGTTCAGAAGTCCAAATTGACCATGTTGTAGCACTATCCGATGCTTGGCAAAAAGGAGCTCAACAATTTGATGCGAAAAAGCGAATTGAGTTGGCAAACGATCCCCTTGAATTATTAGCGGTTAGTGGTTCAGCAAATATTCAAAAAAGTGACGGAGATGCAGCAACATGGTTACCTTCAAATAAATCTTTCAGATGTATCTATGTTGCCAGACAGGTTGCAGTTAAGTTGAAATATAATTTATGGATAACAAAGGCAGAGCACGATGCAATATTGTCGTTACTGAGTAAATGCAACGGCCAGTTGTTGCCAAGTAAATAAAAATGAGATATAATGCAATTAGTACATTGCATAACGTCGGCCGGCAGGTCGGCTTTTTTAATAGGATAACCGAAGCTATTTAATAAAGGAGAAACAATATGGAAGAAATTAATGTCAAACAACTAGTACTGGCAGTTCATACTATTGCCGAAGAGAAAAATTTACCCGAAGAGACGGTACTGTCTGTCATAGAACAAGCAATTGCTGCAGCTTGGCGACGCGACCATGGTGAACGCGACCAAGAGGTACGATCGGAGTTAAATATCAATGACGGGACAGCGAATGTTTATGTTTCGCGAGAAGTTGTTGATGAAGTTGGCTCACCTGCGGTTGAAATTAGCTTGAAAGATGCAAAGAAAATTAAAAAGGACGCCGTATTAGGTGATCGAATCGAAGAAATGCATGAAGTCACTTCATTCGGACGAGTTGCAGCTCAAACGGCAAAGCAAGTTGTTTTACAGCGTTTACGCGAAGCTGAACGTGAAGTCGTATTAGAGGAATTCGAGGATAAAATCGGCACCGTCGTCAATGGAACCGTTCAACGAATCGAACCGCGTGTTGTCAGAGTTGATCTAGGCAAAGCCAGCGGAATTATTCCGCAAAGCGAGCAGATTCAAGGCGAATACTATACAATCGGCAGTCGTATCAAGGTATTTATTAAAAATATTGAACGTGATAACCACGGACCACAGTTAATCCTTAGTCGAGCCAATGAACAATTTGTAGAATATTTATTCCGACAAGAAGTACCGGAAATTGAAACCGGTGCCGTTGAAATTCGGGCAATTGCCAGGGAAGCTGGTAGGCGTACAAAAATTGCCGTTTCTAGTACTTCACCGGGTGTTGACCCAATTGGAACATTTGTTGGCGGTCACGGGACAAGAGTCCAAGCAGTAATGAATGAAATTGGCGAACAAGAAAAAATTGATATCATCGCTTTTGATGACAGTAGTGATCAGTTTATCAAAAACGCTCTCAGTCCAGCTGAAGTTTCGAAAGTTGAAATTGATGAAAAGAATAAACGTGCGACAGTATTTGTAAATGAAGACCAACAATCAATTGCTATTGGCAGGTCCGGCCAAAACGTCCGCCTAGCAAGCCGATTAACCGGTTATGAACTGGATATAGAACAAGTTGCAGCTGCAACAAAAACAGTAAAACAGACGCGTCACAAAAATATCGAAGACAGTCTACTGGACGCTGTTTCTAAGTCCACAAAATAGCCGATTTTTGGTATAATATAAGTTAGTGGAAGAATTTTCAGAACTGATATCACGCTTGACCGATAATGCCCGCACCAGTTTGCAACACGCAAACATTATCGCGCAAAGTTATGGCAGCTCTTATATTGCAACAGAGCATTTATTACTGGGTATTTTGGCTCAAGGATCATCGGTTGGCGCCAAAGTGCTTGCTGATGCAGGCGTCACCCTGAATCGAGCCCAAGATGCACTGAATGCAGTTCCTATGACGGTAATAGTAAGCACAGAGGCGAAAGCATTAAGCGAGACCGCTAAGCTAACATTAAAAATGAGTTGGGAAATTGCCCAAGAGTATCACCAGGAATTCTTGGGAACCGAGCACATGTTATATAGTATATTGAATCAAAAAAGTTCGCGTGCAGCAGTTCTTTTAAGAGATATGGGTGTAGGTACGGCAGAGCTCGTATCAGAAATCGAAGATTTACTTGATCAAAAACAAGAATCTATCGATGGTGACTATTCAGTCGTACCGGCATATATCGAAAAACGACCAACACGTAAAAAGGGGTCACTTGGGATATATGGGACTGATTTGACTGCATTGGCAAAAGCTGGAAAGCTTGACCCGGTAATCGGTCGTGACAAACAAGAAGAACGGGCAATAACCATCCTTAGCCGTAGGACCAAAAACAACCCGGTTTTGATTGGTGAACCCGGTGTTGGTAAAACAGCAATTGTCGAAGGTTTAGCTCAACGGATTGCTCGTGAAGATGTCCCTGACTATCTTTTGGACAAACGAATAGTCCAGATTGATTTGGCGGGAATGATTGCCGGGACAAAATACCGTGGTGAATTTGAGGAACGATTAAAAAAAGTTATTGCCGAGTTACAACATCAAAAAAATGTAATTGTATTTATTGACGAACTTCATTTATTAGTCGGTGCCGGTGCTGCCGAAGGTTCAATTGATGCTGCTAATATGCTAAAACCCGCACTGGCCAGGGGTGAAATCAGATTAATCGGCGCTACGACATCAGAAGAATATAGGAAGTATATTGAAAAGGACAGTGCACTAGAGCGACGGCTTCAGGTCATCGTTGTTCCTGAGCCAACCCTAAAAGAGACAGTATCAATACTAAAGGGTCTGCGTCACGCATATGAAAAGCACCATGGGGTCAGCATGAGCGACGAATTAATCGAAGATACTGTATATATGGCCGACAGGTATGTCAACGAACGTTTTATGCCCGACAAGGCTATCGATGTAATTGATGAAGCAGCAGCTTTGGTTCGTGTACGTTCCGGTCAAAAACCAAGTAAAGTACGAGAACTTTCAAAACAACTTAAAAACTTAAATGAAAAAATGGAAGAGGCGGTGCTTTCTGAGGATTATGAACGGGCAGCATTATACAAAACTCGTTCCAGTCAAATATCAGACAGACTAGATGAAATAAAAGATACATCCGAGTCAAAAAAACCAATTGTTCTTACTGATGATGATATTGCTTATGCAATTGCATCTATGACAGGCGTACCTGTCAGACGAGTTCGAAAGTCCGAAGCAAAACTACTTCGAAATCTGGAAAAACATATTGGAAAATATATAATTGGGCAAAAGGAAGCTGTTGAAAAAGTTTCTAGCGCAATTAGACGTGGGCGGAGTGGCGTTGCCAGCAGCAATCGTCCAATCGGTTCATTTGTATTTATGGGACCAACAGGAGTTGGTAAAACCGAACTGGCAAAGGTTCTTGCGCGTGAAGTATTTGGTAGTGAAGATTCACTGATAAAAATCGATATGAGTGAATTTAGCGAAAAGCATAATACATCGCGTTTGGTTGGAGCTCCGGCTGGTTATGTTGGTTATGATGATGGTGGTCAATTGACCGATAAAATTCGTCGCCAACCATACAGTGTCGTGTTATTTGATGAAATAGAAAAGGCTCATCCTAGTGTCTTTAATTTATTGCTTCAAATTCTTGAAGAGGGCAGTCTTACCGATGCTAAAGGTCGAAAAGTCAACTTTAGTAACACAATTGTTATTTTAACCAGTAATTTGGGTGCACAGCAAATGATGAAAGAATCAAGCCTGGGATTTCATGCCACATCAAAAAGTGATGAGAGTAAACTCGAAGAAATTCATAACGAAAATGCCGAGGCTGCAGAGCTAGCACTAGCAAAAATTATGCGTCCGGAATTGATTAACCGCTTTGACGCTATCGTTACATTTAGAGCTTTGATGCGTATGCAAATTAAAAAAATATTTGATATTCAAATAAGTGAACTCCAATACAGGTTAATTCCAAAAGGAATTCATCTGGTTATTCGACCTGCCGCAAAAAAGCTAATTATTAAAAAAGGATTTAGTGAAAAATTTGGGGCCAGACCGTTGCGACGAGTGATTCAAGATGAATTTGAACATCGGATTGCGGACGGGATTTTGTCCGGTGAATATGAAAAAGGGAGTGTTCTTACGATTGGCACTAATAATGGTGAGGTGGAAATTAGTGTCGCCGCAGAGAAGTAGAAAACAAACTAGAATATTATCATTGATAATATTCTGTTTAATTATGGTTGTCGCAACAATGCTTATCTTGGTATATAGACAAAGAATAATCGATCAGATTACTGTTTGGGGCTATAAACCAACCGAACAAGCAACCAGCTTGGTTAAGCGGGCCGGATTGAATGATAATGGTATATTTTATTATTATGCTTCTCAACCATCCTTGTTCGATACATCGACAGCAGTCGAATTTAACAAAACTTGTAATAATACCGAAAAAACGAGCGCGATATTAGGTTGTTTTAGTGGGAATAAAATTTATATTAATTATATTTCCGACAAACAACTTGATGGGATTAGCGAAGTAACAGCAGCTCACGAAACTTTGCATGCAATATATAATCGTATAAGTGATTCAGAAAAAATCAAAGTTGATAAATTACTCGAAGATGAATATAAAAAACTTTCCGGGAATAAATACTACGCAGATTTACTGGCGTTTTACAGCAGTTATGAACCGGGACAACGCGATAATGAATTGCATTCAATAATTGGAACTGAAGTTGCACAACTCGATCCTGAACTTGAATCATATTACGACCAGTATTTCGTAAATCGACAAGACGTGGTGAATTTGGATGCCAAATATAGTGGAGTATTTAAATCACTTAAAGCCAAAGCCGATGACTTATCGGGGCAGATTGACAAGCTATTGTCTGTTATAACATCCCTATCGAGTCAATATAATATTGATGCACAATTGCTAAAGAATGATATTAGTGCGTTTAACGAACGAGCTCAAAACGGCGGGTTCACATCACAATCGCAATTTAATAATGAAAGGGCCGTATTAGTAAGTCGAGCAGCAGCTTTGGATGCGACACGAGCAACGATCCAAAACGACTATAAAAATTATCAAGATATGGTGGCACAGTATAATTCATATGCAACTCAATCAAAGAAATTATTCGATACGATAAATAGCAACCTTGTGTCATCACCGTCAGTTTAAGGTATACTATAGGTAATGGTTAAATCAAAAACATTGTTTGTTTGTCAGAATTGTGGGGCAAATTATCCGAAATGGGTCGGCAAGTGTGATAATTGTGGAGAGTGGAATACTCTGGTCGAGCAAGTTGCATTGTCAAATGGAAAATCAGTAGTTGCCAGAAGTGGAAGTTCGGGTAAAGTTTTAGACGTGCAAACGATGCGTTCTATTTCAAGCACCGAGGGGGCAAGTCGCCTTCCAACGGGCTTTAGCGATCTAGATGAAGTCCTTGGTGGTGGAATTTTACCAGGAAGTGTCGTTTTGATTGCAGGACAACCAGGGATAGGTAAAAGTACGTTACTTTTACAAGTTTCGGCTTTTGTTGCACACGATAATCCTGTGCTTTATGCCAGCGGTGAAGAGTCTGCCAGTCAAGTCAAGCTACGGGCAATCAGATTGGGTGCTGAAAAAAGTGAGGAAATAAGCTTTGCATCAAGTACAAGTGCTGACGATATTGCTGCAACAATCAGATCCGGGGGTTATAAGTTGGTCATTATTGACTCAATTCAAACACTCGCACTGGACGAAATTACTTCAGCTCCTGGAACCGTATCTCAGATTACAAACAGCAGCAATGTAATTATTCGAGCTGCCAAACAATCAGGCTCGGCTGTTGTTTTGGTCGGGCATGTTACGAAAGAGGGAAGTATTGCCGGTCCAAAAGTATTAGAGCACTTGGTCGATGTTGTGCTGCAGTTCGAGGGCGATAGGTATGGCGGTTTCAAAATAATCCGTGCAGCAAAAAATAGATTCGGTTCAACCAACGAAGCTGCGATTTTTGAAATGAATGAAGGTGGTCTTAGTTTGGTAAAAAATCCGTCTGCGGCGCTGTTAGCCGAAAGACAGAACACCGACGGTTCGGTTGTTTTGGCAACTATTGAAGGCACTCGACCTTTACTTGTTGAAATTCAAGCACTTGTTAATCCTACCAACTTCGGTTATCCTAAACGTACAGCCAGTGGCTTTGATTTAAACAGATTGAATTTATTAATCGCAGTTCTAGAACGCCGTACAAAACTAAACTTATCCGACAAGGATATTTACATCAATGTTGTCGGCGGACTAAAGCTAAATGATCAAGCCTCGGATTTGGCAATTTGTATGGCTATTGCCAGCGCTGCCGCCTCACGACGAATCGACGACGGCATAGTCGTATTCGGAGAAGTTGGATTAGGTGGCGAAATTAGGTCGGTCCAGTCAGCCGATAGACGAGTTGCAGAAGCAAAAAAGCTTGGATTTGTTCAAGCAATTGCACCAAAAAGTACAAGAAAGAATTCATTTATTAAAGAAGTTAGTGATTTGCGAACAGCGTTAATCGACTATCTACAAAAGTAATCCTCCATAACTTAAGTTTTGGGGGACAAGGGAGAAATGATTATGGAATTAATTACAATTGCGCTACTTATTATCATTGTAGCGGAAGTTACATATCTGGTATCAGTTAATACAAAAAAATTATCACACAAAAAAGATGTCAGACCAATTTTCGTTGATACGTCAGTGTTAATTGATGGGCGTATAATCGCTGTGGCACAGTCAGGCTTTATAAACGGAAAATTAAGTATTCCTAGGAGTGTAATTGGAGAACTCCAATTTTTAGCAGACAATGCAGATAATGAAAAACGAGCTCGAGCCAGGCATGGTTTGGATGTGGTAACTGAGCTACAAGAAATGCCGAATGTCAAAGTCGAAATTTTTCAAGATGGTAGCAAGGCCGAAGAGGGTGTTGATGAGCGACTATTAAAACTTGCGAAAAAATATCAGGGCTCGATATGTACGATTGATTATAACTTGAACAAGGTAGCAGTTGTCGAAAATATTAACGTATTAAATGTTAATGATTTAGCGATGAGCCTTCGGATGGCGTATCTACCAGGCGAAAAAATGATGCTTGAACTCACCCAAAAGGGGCAAGATTCACACCAAGCTGTCGGTCATTTAACAGATGGAACAATGGTTGTAGTTGAACATGCCAGCAGTAGAATTGGGCAAACCGTTGAGATTGAGTTTATACGAAGTCTCCAGACCGCTGCCGGAAAGATGATGTTTGCCAAACTAATCGAGAATAACAAGCCTATCCCGGCAAAAAAGCCAGTCGTTAGAGATAAAAAACCACCTCAATATCAAAATAATCGTTCGAATCGATATCCGAATAAACAATCGAATCGCACCTATCAACCAAAAACAAAACCTTCCAATAATGAACAAGACATGGTTGATTTGATTAATAAACAGTAAAATTTATTTATGTGCTCGCATTTATCGTAGCAGTGTTTGTACCGGTGTAAAAACCACTATCCGTAGCAGTTGCCGTAACTGTCTTTGAAGGATCTGTCGGGCTAACAGTATATGTATAAGTACCAGACCCACTTGGTGTCAAAACTGTTCCACCGACATCAACTTGGGTACCGGTAAGTGAAAATGTTCCGGCTGAAACAGTCACCGTTATTGTATATGTATATTTTGCATTTTGTTCAACAGTAATAGATACAGATGGAGGTACATCGGATGCTTTGTGAACATCATCATCAGCACTGGCATCGTAACCATCCGGCGCTATAAATACATCTTTTTTAGTAATCGGATCAACCATCTTCGTAACGTCAAGTTGAATTTGTGCGCCTGGCGGCGTTAAAGTCGTTGCTTTCTTTTTCGATACTTTATCAAAAGTCATCTTGGTAGTCGATTGACCCTGGTTTGAAGTCCACCATGAAGGGTATACTTCCCCGCCGACTGTCTGTATGCCTTTTGGAACAGCGTACCAGTCACCGGTTTTCCAGAGTCCTTGTGGGGCATAAACTTCCTTGTGGGCATACTCCATGACCTTGGCGATAATTGCCCCTGGTAATGATGAAGTACCGTTTTTCAAAATTGTCGCATCTGAATTACCAAACCAAACTGCCATCGTAAGTGCAGGACTATAGCTGGCCATCCAAATGTCCTTAGCGGAGCCACCTTTATCAGACGTGCCAGTCTTGGTCGATGTCTTTACTCCAGGAATATCCATACCGAGTGCATGGTGACCATCGAGTGGTGCTCTGGCATTATCGTCATTTAGAATGTTGGCGACAATATAAGCAGACTGTGGGTCTACGACCTGCACAGGTGCTGTATCTGTCCATTTTTTCAATACTTCATTAGAACTATTTTTAACTTCAAGTATGGTCGACTGAGGCTTGTATGCACCCATTCTGGCAAGGGATGCATAGGCGTTGACCAGGTCAACTTGTTTTATTCCACATCCACCGATAGCAGACGCCAACCCGACATTAACTTCGTCACCCTGTGTGCAATAACTTGTCCCGCCAAGTTTGTGAATTGTATCAAGAGTAGGTTTAACGCCAGATATATACATTGCTTCGACAGCAGGTACATTTCGTGAAGTTGCCAGGGCTGAGCGAATTGTTATCGGACCCAAGAATTTGCGGTCAGCATCAAATAGCGGTGCCCCGTAAATACCGCTGATATTGCTGTCATTCAATTTGCTGCCGCTACCGTAATTTACCTGCCCAAGTGGTTTTTTCTGGAATAGTTGCGAGTATACCAACGGTTTTACAGATGATCCCGGTTGTAAATAAGCAGTTGCTGCGTTGTCTTGACCATAACCCGGATATTTAAAATCACGGCTGCCAAGAAGGGCAACGATTTGTCCGGTCTTGGTGTCCTCGACAGTACCGGCACCGTTTGAAAAGCCAGCCCAAGCAGGAATATATGAATTAAATTCGTCATTCATAGCACTTTCTAATTTGTTCTGGATTCGAATATCAAGAGTCGTTTTAACACTTAGGCCACCCTTGCCAACCGTAGCATTCCCAAGCTCCTTTATAAGTTCGGAACGAACCATCTGGACGAAGTGTGGTGCTTTGATATTTGCATATTGGTCTGCCTCTGGCGTGATGTGGTCAAGAATAGGATATTTTTTAGCAGTTTCGGCTTGGGCTTTAGTTATATATCCTTGCTCAACCATATTATCCAAAACATTGTGTTGACGTTCGAGTAATGCCTCGTGACCACTAACATTGTATGGATTGAAATACGAAGGATCCTGAGGGATTGCAGCCAGCAAGGCAGCCTCTGGGATGGTTAAATCTTTGGCGGCCTTACCAAAATATGTTTGAGATGCCGATTCGGCGCCGTTACGACGTCCACCATACGGCGACTCATTCAGATATAAGTCAAGTATTTGGTTTTTGTTATACATCCTTTCTACTTCGATTGAAAGAATAATTTCTTTAATTTTTCGAGGTATTCCGGCCAAACCTCTTTGTTGGGCTTGATCAGAGAAAAAAACTTGTTTTACAAGTTGTTGAGTCAGGGTCGAGCCACCTTGTGTGTCGCCACCGGTAAGGTTATTAATTGCGGCACGAAGAGTACCGGTAATGCTGATTCCGCCTTCGTTATAAAAGTTCTTGTCTTCGATTGCGACAGTAGCTTGTTTTAGGTATTTGCTTAATCCACTGTCATCAACAACAAGTTTGTAATTTTCTTCACCCGTATCAACCCATAAAACTGTGCCGTTTCGGTCATAATAGGTGGTTGCTGTGGTTTGAATTCGTTTTGATAATTCACCTGGTCGAATCGCATCGAGGTCTTTTCGGAAAAAGATAAATAATGCACCAATCAAGATAACAAATGCCAGTATTGTGATACCGACAATTTTCAATGCCATTATCCCACCCTCTTTGCTGGTCCAGTATTTCCATAAACGTTTAGGTTGCAACCTGTAAAAAAATCGTTCGACCGGATGTTTCGGTAACGACGCCAAATATTGAGCCTTTTTTCGAGATTTTAAATCCTTCTTTGTCTTGCGGCCATGCGACAAATTAGCATACAAATTCAACTTGCGCGATCTAGATGGTTTTTTAGCCACGTTGTATATTTCCCATAAGCATTAATTATATCATTATATCACTTAGTTTATTGTGAGCACAGATTCTGACGCTAATAATATGTGCATACAATCAATTATTTTGTTATACTTGAGAGCAAAGAGGATAGATTAATTAACGGAGAAAAAATGAAACTTTCCGAAGAACTAACATGGCGTGGTTTTGTTAATCAAACTACTTATAACGACATTACTGATTTAGACCATGATCCAATTTCATTTTATATCGGTGTCGACCCCAGTGCTGACAGTATGACGATTGGCAATTTGGCATCAATTATGATGGTTCGTCAATTTATAGAGCATGGTCACAAAGCTTATATGCTGGTAGGCGGTGCTACAGGATTAATTGGTGACCCGGATGGCAAATCCAGTGAACGCAGCATTAAAACACTTGAAGAGATAGCAAAAAACAAAACTGCAATTACCGCACAGTATAATCAAGTTCTTGCAGGTCAAGAATTCACAATTGTTGATAACTACGATTGGTTTGCTGATATGAATTATTTGGATTTTTTGCGAAATATAGGCAAATATGTGCCGATGAGCAGCATGCTAAACCGTGATTTTGTTAAAACTCGTTTGGGAACCGAAGGAAACGGCATTAGTTATGCAGAATTTAGCTACTCGTTAATCCAAGCATATGATTTTTTGCATTTATATCGAGAATACGGAGTTACATTACAACTTTGTGGTGGCGACCAATGGGGGAATTCAATTGCCGGAGTTGATTTGATTCGTCGATTGGATAATAAAGAAGCCCATGTTTATTCAATGCCATTACTAGAAAATAAATCTACCGGTGTTAAATTCGGAAAAACCGAGGGCGGTGCCGTATGGTTGGACTCTAACAAAACCAGTGTTTATAAATATTATCAATATTGGCTGAACAGCGATGATGCGGGTGTTATTGACTACCTAAAGATATTTACTATGTTAAATCGTGATGAAATCGAGGAATTATCGAAACAGGTCACAAATAACCCCGAAGAGCGAGCTGCTCAAAAAAGATTGGCACACGAGGCAACCATGTTAGTTCATGGCCAACAGCGTACCGAAGGTGTCGAACGCGTTACCGGTGTATTATTTGGAGGTGCCAATTTTTATACACTTCATGGCGAAGACATTGACATGCTTGCCAGCGAGATTCCTGTTTGTGGCGTAGGTAAATCATTAATTGATATTATGGTCGAAGCTGGTTTAGCTGCCAGTAACAGTGAAGCCAGGCGGTTAATTTCCGGTGGCGCAGTGTCAATTAATTCCGAAAAAGTATCCGAAGACAGGCCAATCGAATCAATGTCACTGGTTAAAAAAGGTAAAAACAGTTTTGTTTTGGTACGCTAATGATTAACGGACTAAGGCCCAAAAAAGTAATAGCATTTGATCTGGACGATACTTTGGCTGTTGCAAAATCACCAATTCCGGAAGAAATTAGCGAACTAATAGTCAGACTAATTGATAAATATGACGTATGCATTATTTCGGGCGGTAAATTTGACCAATTCAGGGTTCAGGTTATCGATAAACTGGATGCAACTCCATATGAACTAACACATTTACATCTGATGCCCACCAGTGGTACAAAGTATTATATTTATGATGAAGAATCTGAATCATGGCAGTTGCAGTATGATAATTCATTAACCGATGACCAAAAGAATAGGGCGATAAATGCGCTTGAAGTAGGTGCTAAAAAATTAGGACTCTGGGAGCAAAAACCATTTGGTGAAATTATAGAAGATAGAGGCTCACAAATTACATATTCAGCCCTTGGACAAAGTGCTCCGGCTGATTTGAAATACAAATGGGATCCGACCGGCGATAAAAAGCAAAAATTGAGAAATTATGTTGCCCCGCTACTAACAGACATGGATGCTCGCGTTGGGGGAACAACATCAGTAGATATAACAATGGTTGGTGTAGATAAGGCCTATGGCATGAAAAAATTGACAGAACAAATGCAAATCCAAAATGAAGATATATTATTTATTGGTGACAAATTACAACCCGGTGGGAATGACTATTCGGTCAAAGCGGCAGGGATTGATACTATTGAGGTCCAGAATTGGCAAGCTACTGCCGACCTGATTGAACGTATTTTGGCTGATAATAACTAGACTTGCTACACTAGAAATATGAATCTTGATTCAAAACTTGAAAAAATCAAGGGCGTAGGAGTTAAAGCGTCTCAGCAATTTGCTATTTCTGGTATAGAAACGGTTTCGGATTTAATCAATTTTTTGCCAAGGGCATACGAAGATTTTTCCGTGATTACACCGATTTTAGGTGTTAAACCCGGAAAAGTTACTATCAAAGCCAGGTGTGAAAAGATAACAACTCGACCAGTTCGTCGTGGGCTTCGAATTACCACCGCGACATTGGCAGATAAAAATGGCAAACTACAGGCAGTATGGTTTAATCAGCCATATCGTGAAACTCAATTAAAAACCGGAAAAGAATTCTATTTTTCGGGCGTTTTCGAATTTAATTACAATCGTTACCAACTAACTAACCCAAGTGCCGAACTTGTCTCTGATATGCCGGTCCAAACCGATAGGATTTTACCAATCTATCGTTCAATAAAGGGTTTAAAATCTACACTTGTCCGAAAAATATTATCAGAACTAAAACCTCTTATTATAATGCTCCCCGAAACATTACCCGAAAAGATAGTTGCATCTGAAAAGCTTGTATCACGCAGTGATGCTGTTTTGACCATGCATTTTCCAAATAAAATCGAACAGGTCAGCAAAGCCAAGGAGCGTTTGGCGTTTGAAGAGCTTTTTCAGTTATTACTGGCCAGCCAATTAAATCGTATGGAAAATGCTAAATTAAAAGGTTGGCATATACCTTTTAACCTGAAGGTAGTATCAAATTTCGTCACAAAACTTCCATTTAAGTTGACAACTGCTCAAAGGATTGCAGCTTGGGAAATAATACAGGATATGGAGCGTAAAACACCAATGAATCGTTTGCTACAAGGAGACGTTGGTTCGGGTAAAACCGTCGTAGCAGGCCTCGTGGCATGCCAGGTGGCGCATTTTGGTTACCAAACGGCAATAATGGCACCAACTGAACTTTTAGCCAATCAACACGCCGAGACATTAAGTAAACTACTAAGACCACTGGGTGTAAGCGTCGGATTATTGACAGGAAACGTCAAAGGAACATCCAGAAAAACACTTTACAATCAAATTGTAAACGGAAAGGTCGATGTGGTTGTCGGCACCCATGCACTGATTCAAGAAACTGTTAAATTTCACAAACTTGGCTTTGTTGTTATTGACGAACAACACCGTTTTGGGGTAGAACAGCGCCAACAACTTCTTAAAAAATCAGAATTAATGCCTCACATGCTGGCAATGACAGCAACACCAATACCACGGAGTTTAATGTTGACAGTATATGGCGAACTCGATATTAGTATTTTGAACGAACTGCCAGCTGGGCGAAAACCAATAATAACCAAGATTTGGTCGCCAAACAGCCGTGCTCAGATGTATACAGCCATGGATAAGGAAATTTCAGCCGGTCGTCAAGCCTATATAATCTGCAGTTTAATCGAAGATAACCCAGAAAACGAGATAAAAAGCGTCAAATTAGAATTTACCAAATTGCAAAATTCGATATTTAAACACCGGAGAATCGGTTTATTGCACGGTAAACTAAAATCAGATGAAAAAGATGCAGTTATGCGGGAATTTAGTGACGGGAAACTCGATATTTTAGTTAGTACTACGGTGGTTGAAGTTGGTGTTGATGTTGCAAACGCCACCGTAATGTTAATCGAAAATGCCGACAGGTTCGGTTTATCACAACTTCATCAACTTCGAGGACGAGTCGGGCGGAGTGAACAGCAAAGTTATTGTTATTTAGTAACAAGTACCAGCGCAAAGCCAACTAAACGACTACAAGAGATTGAAAAAAGTAACGATGGTTTTCATTTAGCAGAGGTTGATCTTGAACTCCGTGGTCCCGGAGAAATTTATGGGCGCTCTCAACACGGTGTTCTTGATTTGCAAATAGCAACCCTGGCAGACACAAAACTTATTGCAAGGGCACAAAGACAAGCAAAGGTCTTCGTACAGTCCGGTGAAAATCTGTTACAATATAAACAATTGGCCGCTGAAGTCAGATATTATCAGCGACTAACAACATTAAATTAGTCAAGATTTAAATATCAGGTTAAATATATAGATATGTACTCCGGAACAACCATCAGACGTGGTTCAGGCAAGATTGTCGGCGTTCATCAAAAGATTGATCGGGCAGCCCGTCGAAAAATTAAAAAGTATATTTCATCATCCGTAGAGTTTCCTACCGTAAAAGAGATTCTTCACTTCGAAGGACTAAATGGTCCTGATGGAGTAAAGCGTAAAAGTCCGGCTGTTGATGAGCCCTGGCATTTTATTGACCCAAACGACTCGACCGACAGGGCTTTGATTGGAACGATTAATGACCATATTTACAACTTATCACAGGCACTTCGAAATAATAATCGGGTACGTGCATCGTTTGAGGCGGCTTGGTTGGCGCACGCTGTGGTTGACGGACTTACTCCGGCACATCACTATCAACTAGATAAAAAAATTGAGGAACTATGGGGAAAGGCACACAACGAAAGAATATCTTTAAGAGAAAAGAATGTAATTCACGGAGATAGTCTACGCGATACACTTCAAAAAAACTGGGAGTATTGGGGTCTTAATGGTGTATTTACATCTCATGGGATGTTTGAAGTTGGGGCTGCCTCGGCGATTGCAACCGAGAATTTTAATGATTTGAAATTTGACAGACGTTATTTAACAAAACTCGATAAACTGGGCTTTGAAACAATATATTTAGATTCAATTCAAAAAATTAATGATTTAAATATGTTCGGACAGTTGACGAAAAGCGACTGGACAGGTGTTTTAGCAAAACAAACCAGACAAATACTGGTACCGGAAATGATTCGAATGGTAATATTAGCTTGGTATCAAGCGGTGATGATGGCAGAAGGTAAAGTACGTTGAAATTAAATATCATATCAGGAAAATTTGGTGGACGATTAATTAATGCCCCCGACGGCAAACTGACACATCCTATGAGCTCTAGGGTTCGAGGTTCATTATTCAATATAATCTCTGATAATCTTATCGGTGCAGATGTAATGGATGCCTTTGCCGGAACCGGATCACTAGGGCTGGAGGCGTTAAGTCGTGGTGCAAATCACGTGACGTTTATTGAACGTGATAGAATCGCAAATAAAATATTAGTAGAAAATATTACAACACTTGGAGTAAACAATTTTTCGACTGTTTTTCAAATTGGCGTCAGAACATACATTGATCAAAATCAAGATAAATCATACGATATTATATTTGCTGATCCACCATATAATGATTTACAGTTATCCACAGTTTTTGGCTTAATGGGTCTGTTAAAACCAAACGGGCTTATGGTATTATCATATCCAGGCAGAGGTGAGTTGCCGTCCGTGCAAGGAGTTGTTGTGGTGGACAATCGTAGTTACGGAACAGCGGCGCTGACTTTCTACCGAAATAAATAGCGGCTGAGAGGCCGCTATTTTTGTTGGTATAAATCTGGTACGCGAGAGAAGACTCGAACTTCCATGTCCCGAGGGACACTAGCACCTGAAGCTAGCGCGTCTACCATTCCGCCACTCGCGCATGTACCTATATTAGAATAACGGGTGAAGTTTGGTGGCGCAACCCCAATACGCTTATTCAGAAGGAGAAAATTGTGCAAATTCAGCTGAACTATAATCTGGGTTTAGTGCAGCAATCAGTGTTTTTAATTCCGATTTTTGCTTGACTCCAGGATTTAATATACCAAATGGATCAAACGCCTCTTTGATTTGTGAATAGACATCCAACTCATCTTCGTCAAGATGAGCATATGCCGCGTTGGCACGCAAGCGTCCTTCACCTGAATCTGCCGACATACTGCCACCATATTTTGCTACTAATTCCATATAATCAGATATTAATTTGAATGTTTTTTGTTTGTCGCTTACAATATGTAAATTCAGGGTTGGTCTGGCATATATAACACCGTCAAGCCACTGAATGTGCAGTGGTAATTCAATGTGATGCTTGTTAGCAAGTTCTTTTGCTGAAGCAATAAATTCCTCACGCCTGGCTGCAGGAATTGCTACGCCATCAATAATTGAAGGCATTGATTCTCCTTTATTATTTGACTCCAAAATTACAGAACCAACCTCACGAATTGCGAATAATTCTTCTTTTGAATAGTCTGAACTGGTATAAATAGTCGTTTCAAATTTTGATAACTTTTTTAAAGCTTGTTTTTCTTTTTTATGCCTTAAATGGTCATTAGAATCGTTAAAATTAATAAACATTATTGAACCAACATCTTTATCGACGAATTCATCTGAAAATATATATTTTTTTCCGCACTTGTGAGCAATATCAAACATTTCTCCGTCCATTAACTCTAATACGGACGGCTGAAGTGCGGCCATTGCATCAGCTGAGTCGCGAGCGACTTCGGGGTTGCTATATGTCGCGACAATGATTGACTCTTCCTCGGTATAAAAATCTGTTCTTAGAACAATTTCAGAAATCATGGCCAAGGTCCCTTGACTGCCGATAATCAGTGGTGATAAATCAAATGAACCGTCCCGAGCCTTTACAATAGAAATGCCCGGATAGCCTGTGTTATCAGGCTCGTTGTTGGCGATTTTATCATAAATTACTTGTTGATTGTCTTCGATAATGCCATCAATCTTTCTGTAAATTTCACCTTCGAAGGTTTGCAGGCCTTTCTTTTTATTCAAATCGTGTTTGTTGATTCGACTGGTTTCAATCAAGTCGCCATTTGCCAAAACTATTTCTAATCGTTTAACCCATTCACCGGTTTGTCCATATCGTCCGGATTGAATCCCGCCGGCATTATTTGCAACTGCACCACCGATAGAGCTGTAAGCCGCTGTTTTTGGATATGCCGGTAAAATAAATCCATGAGATTTTAGTGTATCGTTTAGAGCTTTGAAATTAACACCCGGTTGAACATGAACGAACTGATCTTTGTTTTTGAAACTAATAAAAATTGTTTTATTCAAATGGGCATAAGTATTAACGATAATACCTTTGCCAATAGCTGCGCCGGACCTGTTTGAACCACCACCACGGATTGTAATAGGCAAAACATGTCCCTTTTCCGCCAATTGCCAAGCAAAACGGGCGATTTTTCGAATATCGTTTGTAACACGGGGATGAACGACATATTCGGGTGTAATATTCAAGATACTACCATCGTTCGAAAATCTTTGTCTGGTTAATTCATCACTGCTGACTTCTCCCAGCAGGTGTTCATTCAAATATTGCGCAATTTTGTTCATGCCTATTTATTCCCCTCAGTCATTACTATATTTATGATAGCACAAGCACCATTTAGATAAAATATTTTAGGCTTTATCTGTTAGATATAGTTTGTTACAATTAGTTGGATACTGATTACCTATGCGCGGGTGGTGGCCTATAATTAATTGTAGACACGCTGAGCGTTAGCAGGACAAGTGCAGAAAATAACGTTTTGCATTTACCAAGATATGCGCGAGTGGTGGAATTGGTAGACACGCTAGCCTTAGGAGCTAGTGCCTTCGGGCGTGGAGGTTCAAGTCCTCTCTCGCGTACCAAATTAAGAACCGACCTTTTGGTCGGCTTTTAATTTGCTAGGCTCAGACATGAATGTCTTGAACATTTAAACCCATATATTCCTAATTTCTTTTCGGTAACATAGTCATCGAAGTATTTGATTCATAGCCATCATCTAATAAACTGTTCAATTTGTCGATATCGACCATATAGTACCTTAAGTCACTTGAAACAATCTTTTGACGACGGAGTTTGTTTATTTCCAAGTTAGTTGTCTCTCTTGTTAATCCAGTAAAGTCAGCCAAGTCTTGTTGAGTAAAAGGTACCTGAATCATTACAACGCTTGTACCAACTTTTGTTCCATATTGATAGCACATATATCGAAAAGTATACATCAGCTTTAAACTTGCGTGGGGCTTTTCCAAAGCATCAAGTTTTAATTTTGCTCCCATTAAGGAAGTAATAGTACGACTCAATACTTTTTTCGTAAAATCCAGATTATACGCAATCTGAGACTGAAAATCCTCTTTGCTAATAATGTAAAATTCGCAGTCGGTATATGCCGTGTAATCGAACAGTGTTTTATCTGTTTTTGAAAAAGCCCAACTTTTTGGGATTATATCACCAATTATTTCAAATGCTATAGATTGTTTACTGCCGTCAGCTGTCAAATTTGATTCTTCAACCACACCTGACTTAATGCTATATATGTGTTTAGGTATATCCCCTTGAAGAAAAATCGTTTCTCCCTTTGAGAATTTCACCGTAGGATTATGACGGTAAAATGACCGTCGATCGTCAGTTGAATTTTCGCGCTGAATCGATCTGCTGTCGTACATAATCCACATCCTGTTTTTTCGATATGTTCATATATGGTGTGTATATTATTAATTATAACACTAGACATGTTAATTTTCTAACAGAAAAGTAAGGGGTTTTTAATGTATTGTGGTGGTGCAAGAAAAATTCATTGGATGGGGGTATATGTGATGAATTATAAAAATAACAGTATTTCTACTTCAAATAAAAACTTTCATCTAACAAAAAAAGGACTCGACAGTCTTCGAGATCAATTAAATCAACTAATGAAAGAGCAAATAAATATTAGCAGGCGTCTGATAAATATGGATCCAAAAGAAAAGGAAGAATATATTGTATCAACTGATGCCGTAAACTATCTGGAAAACATCGAGGTACAAGTAAGTAAAATTTCAGATATTTTGATGCGGGCAGATGTCATTCCGGATAATACAAAACATTCAAGCGTAGAGCTTGGCTCTACAGTATTTCTTGAGTCTGGCTTAAAAACAATTAACTTTACTCTGGTTGATTCGATTGAAGCTGATCCATCGGCAAGTAAAATATCGGAATGTAGTCCCTTAGGTAAGGCTTTATTGGGTAAAAAAGAACATTCTACAATCAAAATCCAGTCACCGCGAGGAAAGGAATTTCTATATACGGTACTAGCGATTAAATAATTATTTATTTGAACAATTTGTTGGCTTTGATTTTTTCAAACCCGAATAAGTAAATGATATCCAAGATACCAAGAGTGTTAAAGATAAATAGAATAAAAAACCAAGGTAAATCTTTTTTCCTGGCAGCATGCCACATTGAAGCGCTTTTCCAAAAAAGTTCCCATATTAGTAGAATTGCCAATAACGGCAAAACCCATACCGGGAAGTAAGCTATATATGATGTGTCCATTTATGTTTTCTCCTATTTATAATTAAAGTATAACATTTATATCTTTTTTAAAATAAAACCTACTCTGTTTGAGTTACAATAAGGATATGGAAAAACAAATTATTGGGGTTGGGCCACACCCCAAGCCATGGCCGACAGACCCAAAATATGACCCGGAATTGTTAAAAAAGGGTGATAAATTCAATGTGATTGACAAATATCGATATTGGAAAACAACTGCGGTCAAAGCCGACCTAGACAAAACCAGAAACGAACTTCACATTGCGATAGAAAACTGGCAACACGATTTTAATATCGGGACTATCGTTCGGGCGGCTAATGCTTTTAATGTCGAAGCCGTACATATCATTGGAAAAAAACACTGGAATCGTCGTGGCGCAATGGTGACAGACAGATATATGAATATTATTAATCACGAGACGGTTGATGATTTTGCAAAATGCATGAGTGATGAAAAACGGCACATTATTGCTGTTGATATAATTCCGGATGCGATAGCTATATCCCAGACAATACTGCCCGAAAAAACGGTTTTGGTTTTTGGTGGCGAAGGTCCGGGGCTGAGCGAAGAAATACTAAAATTTGCAGAAAAAATTGTCAAAATTGAACAATTCGGCTCGACCAGGTCGGTAAATGTTGGAGTTGCTGCCGGAATTGCCATGTACGTTTGGATACAGCAGAACGTACTTAAAACATGAATAAAAGCTTAACAGTACTTGTATAAAACAGATAAAAATGCAAAAATTAAAGTAATGACTACACTATCATCACTGCCTTATAAAGGTACACGCGATTTCTATCCTGAGGAAAAAAGAACTCAGAATTATATTTTTTCGATTTGGCGAAAGATTGCCGAAGTCTATGGTTACGAGGAATATGGTGCTCCGATTTTAGAACCGTTAGAAATATATACAGCAAAAAGCGGTCAGGAATTAGCTAACGAGCAGACTTATTCATTTTTGGACCGTGGCGGTCGTACCGTTGCAATTCGGCCCGAAATGACACCGAGTATCAGCCGAATGGTAGCTGCACGTCGCCAAGAATTGGCATACCCAGCTCGATTATATTCAATTGCCAATTTTATGCGTTATGAACGCCCTCAGCGCGGGCGAGAACGGGAATTTTGGCAACTTAATATTGATATTTTTGGAGATGACAGCGTATCAGCCGAAGCAGAAATTATAAAAATGTCGGATGACATCATGAAAGCCACCGGTGCAAAACCCGAGGACTACGTAATCAAGATAAATAACCGAAAACTTATAAACTTTATGATGGCTCAGTATTTGGGACTGGACGCTGTTCAAGCGCAATTTATGATTAAACTATTGGACCGCAAAGAAAAAATAAGCCAACAAGACTTTATCGATCAGGCAACGGAAGTATTTGGGGATTTGGCAGAAGTCGGACTTCCGAAAATCCAAGCGCTGTTGAATGCTACCAGTATGGCTGAACTCCCATCAGAAATTCGCGATAGTGCTGCCGTTTCCGAAGTCCAAGAACTATTTACGTTTTTAGAGCGAGCCGAAGTCAAAAGTTTAGTTTTTGATATCACTTTAATGCGAGGCTTTGACTATTATACCGGCATGGTTTTTGAGGTGTTTGACACAAACCCGGATAACAATAGAGCTTTATTTGGCGGTGGACGCTATGACGGTTTGGTGGGTTTATTCGGTTCCGAGCCAATTTCAGCTGTAGGTGTTGCACCTGGCGGAACAACATTTTTGAACTTTTTAGAGTCTCATAACTTAGTGCCAAAACTAATTTCAACCACTGATATTTATCTATCTGTTTTGGGTGATACCGTACGAGAGGCAAATAAACTTGCCAATGATTTTCGATCTAAAAACATTAATGTGGAACTGGACATATCCGGCCGAAAATTAGACCGTCAGATTAAAAACGTCCTAAAGAAAAAAATTCCATACATTCTGTTTTTGGGTGAAGATGAAGTGAAAAGCGGAAAATATACATTAAAAAATGTTGCCAAATCAGAAGAATATAAATTAAAATTTGACGAGATTGTTGAATTATTTGCCGCTAGGCGTAAAGGAGTAAAATGAAGTCAACCGTAAAAAACTTATCAGATACAAAAGTTGAATTAACCATCACACTTAATGCAGAAGAACTGGCAATTGCCACGGAAGTTGCAACATCAAAGCTTGCACGGGATGTTAAAGTTGCCGGATTTAGAAAAGGCAAGGCGCCAACTGCAGTTGCTGCGAAAAATATTGACCCGGAAAAGTTACAGGAACAGGTTATTGATAACGCAATCAGTAAAGCGGTTGCCGAAGCGTTTGTCGAAAGTAAATTACAGGCACTTGACCGACCGGCAGTAGCAATTAAAAAATACGTTGTTGGCGAAATGATGGAATTTACAGCTGAAACCGAGATTTTGCCAGTTGTAAAGCTGGGAGATTACAAGAAACTAAAATCAATAGCTGAAAAAGTATCAGTAATAGAGACTGAAATTACCGAAACCATTGGAAGGATTCAGCAAAGTTTAGCTGAGCGCAAAGAGGTCAAACGAGTTGCAAAAATCGGCGACGAAACCGTTATCGATTTTGTTGGTAAAAAGGACGGCGTTGCGTTTCCCGGTGGCACTGGCAATGATTACGCACTTACCCTGGGCTCAAACCAATTTATTCCAGGGTTCGAAGAGGGAATTGTTGGACATAAAGCCGGTGAAACTTTCGACTTGGACCTGAAATTTCCCGATGACTATCAATCACCTGAACTAAAAGGGCAAAAAGTCACGTTTACGACTACTTTAAAATCAGTCAAGGAAGTAAAATTACCTGAACTTGATGACAAACTTGCCGCCAAAGCTGGTCCGTTCAAGACAATGGACGAACTTAAGACGGATATTAAACGTGAACTAAATTCTCAAAAACAACGCGAAGCCGGTGAGAAACTCAAAGATAGTCTGGTTACAGAGCTGGTTGGAATCAGTAATGTACCTATTCCAGAAATTCTAGTGGCCGATCAAGCAAAGTCTATTGAACAGGATTTTGTAAACAACCTGATGTATCAGGGCGCGACACTTGACCAATACCTGGAAAACAAAGGTTTTGAATCGAAAGAAAAGTGGCTGGAAACCGAAGTCAAAGATGTCGCAACCAAACGAGTCCAGGCAGGGTTAGTGTTGGCAGAACTGAGTAAAATCGAAAAAATCGAAGCCACAACCGCCGAACTTGAATCGCGAATCGAAATGTTTAAACAACAATATGCCAACAATGCCGATGCATTGAAACAATTCGAACAACCCGAAGTCCGTCGTGACATCGCCAGCCGTTTGCTGACCGATAAAACCGTCGACAGATTAGTAGAACTTAATACTAAAAAAAATAATTAATCTAAAATTCGAATATTTTTCTTTTGTTTATTCAGTTATGCTATACTGTGGATATGAAAGCCGCTCTAAAGCGCAACCCTAATTCTTCCGGTTTTACAATAGTTGAACTGCTGGTAGTTATAGTTGTAATCGGCATTCTGGCGGCAATAACAATTGTTGTATTTACTGGTATCTCCCAAAAGGCAAGGATAGCCACTTTGCAATATGATTTAAGTGGTAGCGCCAATAAGCTGAAGTTATACTACACGGAATACGGTACTTTCCCGCAATCACTTGACACATCAAGCTGTCCGGTTGGTCCGGCTGATACACGCTATTGTCTTCAAGTAACACCCGGAAATGTCTATACCTATACCACATCATCACCATATAAATCTTTTAAACTAGTCATCACTAACACCGTTTCTTCACTAGCTTACGCCGTTACTGACACTACTACACCAACAGTCTATGTCCCACCTACTGGTATTTTGGCAGCTTTGGCGACACCGACGATACCGGCTGGTGCAAACCCACACGCTGTTGCAATATCGGCTGACGGTACATCTGTTTATACGACTAACAGCAACGGCAGAACTATCTCGATGTACAGCCGTGATACGGGCACGGGTCTATTGACCGCTTTAGCGACACCGACGATAGCGACTGGAACATGGCCTCAAGGTATCATCATATCGTCCGACGGTACGTCAGTCTACGCCTCTAATTCAAACGATAATACTATCTCGATGTACAGCCGCAACACCTCTACTGGTGCTTTGACGGCGCTAGCCACCCCAACGATTGCTACTGGAGCATCTCCATGGTGTATAGCCATATCTGCCGATGGTACATCGCTCTACGCCTCTAACTACAATTCCAACACAATCTCGATGTACAGCCGCAACACCTCTACTGGTGCTTTGACGGCGCTAGCCACGCCGACAATTACCACTAGTGGGTCAAACCCATACGGTATCACTGTATCTCCTGACGGCACATCGGTTTATACCGTCAACCAATACAACTTTTCTAACACAGTCGCGATGTACAGTCGCAATACATCTACGGGTGCATTGACAGCCCAAGCCACCCCAACGATTGCTACTGGGTCTGCACCATACGGTATCGCGATATCAAACGATGGGACATCAGTGTACGTCACAAACATGCTGTCATATTCTGTCTCGATGTACAGCCGTAATACATCTACCGGTGCCCTGACTGCTCTAGCCACCCCTTCGATTGCTACCGGGGGAACACAGCCTCAAGGAATTGTCGTATCATCTGACGGTATATCGGTATATGCCGATAACTATATGTCTGACACGATTGCGATGTATAAACGGAATACAAGCACGGGTGTTTTGACCGCACTAGGAACACCAACTGTTGCCGCTGCGGGTGCATACGATCTAATCATGTCGCCCGATGGCACTTCGATTTATGCCGCTGGCTATGCCTCTAACACCATCTTGATGTATGCTCGAAATTAATGTATAGCCGAAATGCGTTCATTAAAACCAGCTAAGACACTAATGGCTCGTTTGTTGTATAATAAAGATATATGATGAAACCGACAAACTATTTGATTCCAACAGTAATCGAAAAAACGTTCGACGGTGAGCGGGCCTATGATATCTATTCGCGACTACTTAATGAACGTATTATTTTCTTAGGTGAACAGGTTGACGAACATACGGCAAATATTGTTGTTGCCCAGTTAATTCATTTGGCTTACGAAGACCCCAAAAAGGATATCAAGCTATATATTAATAGCCCCGGGGGCAGTGTTTACGACGGGATGGCTATCTATGACACGATGAAATATATCAAACCCGATGTCCAGACCATAGGTATTGGCTTGCAAGCTAGTATGGGAGCGTTTTTGCTATCCAGTGGGACAAAAGGCAAGCGATTTGCGTTGCCTCACAGCAAAGTAATGATTCATCAACCAAGTCACGCTACTCGCGGCAAAGTAACGGATATGGAAATCGACTTAAAAGAAGGTCTGGCCGTCAAAGAGATGCTAGCCGAGCTATTTGCAAAAAATACGGGTCAAAAACTGGCAAAAATCAAATCAGACATGGAACGTGACTACTGGATGACGCCCGAAGAAGCCAAGAAGTACGGTCTAATAGACGAAGTTATCACAAAGTCCTAAAAATAGGCGCAAATAGTATTGACTATTAATAAGCCATGCTTCATAGTAGTTAACAAGAAGTAGTGTAGCTGTTGTTATTCATGTCTTTTTATATAAGTGGGATTTATATATCATAAGACCGACACAGTTAAGGGAATCTTCGGCGTCAAGACCCCCTTTCGCCGTACGGCGAAAAACATCTATAATTCATTTATTTGCGAGGAGCAAACACCACTTATGGCAAAAGCAAAGCCTAGTAGCACCAAGCGTGTCTTCTTTACTGAGGTCGGCACCGCACTCCAACTACCAAATTTAATTGCACATCAAAAAGACAGCTGGCGAGATTTTGTCGAAACGGGTCTGTCCGAGATATTTTCAGAATTAAATCCGATTGACGATTATACCGGTCAAAAACTGTCTTTGCGGTTTAACGACTACAAATTCCAAGATCCTAAAACCAGTGAACAAGAATCGAAGGAAAATAACTTAACTTTTGACGCACCGCTTCATGCCAATGTCGAATTAACAAACAAAGTAACCGGTGAAGTAAAAGAACAAGAAATTTATTTGGGTGATTACCCATGGATGACCGATCGCGGTACGTTCATTATCAATGGAACCGAACGTGTTATCGTATCTCAGTTAATTCGAAGCGCAGGTGTATTCTTTACTGCTGACAAAGCTTTAACTCGTAATTTTTATGGTGCAAAACTGATTCCCGGACGAGGTGCTTGGTTAGAAATCGAGACATCTCCAAATGGCGTTATTTATGTAAAAATTGACCGACGTCGAAAATTACCAATCACAACATTACTACGCGCACTTGGTCATAGTAAAACTAGTGAAATTAAAAGCTTGTTCGACGATATCGATACAGGTGATATTAAATATATCGAAGCTACGCTTGATAAAGATTCAGCCCGTGGCTCGAATGAAGCCTTGATTGAAGTTTACCGACGCCTTCGTCCAGGCGATTTAGCAACTGTCGATAATGCTCGAAGCATGATTGAACGAATGTTTTTTGATTTTAAACGCTTTGATTATAGCCGTGTCGGTCGATACAAATTAAATCAAAGGCTAGGCGTCAAACTCCCAAACACAACCGAGAACCGTGTTTTTCAGCTGAGTGACTTGATTGCAATCATCCGTGAGATTATTCGTTTGAACAACACTCAGGAATTGCCTGACGACATAGATTCATTGTCAAATCGCCGAGTTAAACTCGTTGGCGAACTTGTTTCCCGTCAATTCCGTGTCGGGATGCTTCGAATGCAACGAAATGCAATGGATCGTATGAGTATGTGTGATTTGGAAACCGTAACGCCGGGGCAACTTATTAATGCCCGACCTGTTGTTGCAGCTGTACGAGAATTTTTTGCCAGTTCACAACTTTCACAGTTAATGGACGAAACTAACCCACTTTCAGAGCTTTCACACAAACGACGCCTAAGTTCAATGGGACCGGGCGGTCTATCACGTGAACGTGCCGGATTTGATGTACGTGATGCGCATCCTACTCACTATGGACGTATTTGTGTTATTGAAACTCCGGAAGGTGCAAACATCGGTCTGGTTTTGAACCTTGCATCATATGCTCGGGTTAACGAATATGGTTTTATTGAAACTCCATATCTGAAAGTCGTTGATGGAAAAGTCACTGACAAGGTTGAATATTTAGATGCGGCCCAAGAGGTTATTGAGGTTATTGCCGATGCATCAGTAAAACTAAACAAAGACGGATCATTTGCTGATGAGCGAGTTAGTGCCAGAAACGGAATCTTGCCAGAGCAAGTTGATGCCAGTGAAGTCACGTATGTTGATGCATCTCACAAGCAAATTCTTGGCTCTTCCGCTGCATTGATTCCATTTATTGAAAAGAATCGTGTTGATAGGTCATTAACCGGTTCAGCTATGCAAAAACAAGCCGTACCTTTATTGATTCCCCAATCCCCAACAGTTGGCACCGGAATCGAAGCTGATATCGCTAAAAACACGTCACAATTAGTCTGTGCATCTGAAAGCGGCGAAGTTGTTCGTGCCGATGCAGATGAAATTCACATTAAATACAAAGATGGAATTAAAAAGTACGAACTAATCCACTTTGCGAAAAGTAATGATGATAGATCAATCAACCAGAAAGCTCGAGTTACTCGTGGCCAAAAGGTCAAAAAAGGCGACATCCTAATCGAAGGAGCGTCAATTGCTGATGGTGAATTAGCGCTTGGACGCGATTTATTAGTAGCATTTATGCCTTGGGGTGGTTACAACATGGACGATGCCACAATTCTATCCAGCAGACTAGTCCGAGATGACACATTGACCAGTATCAACATCAAAGATTACAATGTTGAAGTCCGTGAAACCAAACTTGGTAACGAAATCGTCACCCGTGATATCCCAAATGTCAGTGAAGAATCACTTCGACACCTGGACGAAGACGGAATTGTCCAAATCGGATCAGAACTGAAAAATGGTGATGTCCTAGTTGGCAAGATTACGCCAAAAGGTGAACAGGAGCTTTCCAGTGAAGAACGACTTTTGCGGGCTATATTTGGTGAAAAAGCCAAAGATGTTCGGGACACCTCACTTCGAATGAATAGTGCCGGTGGCGGAAAAGTCGTTGGGGTCAAGATATTCAGCCGAGAAAACGGTCACGAATTAAAAGCCGGTGTATTGATGCAGGTCCAGATTTTTGTCGCCCAATTACGAAAAATCAGTGTTGGAGATAAACTTGCCGGACGACACGGAAATAAAGGCGTTATTGCTAAAATATTACCTGTAGAAGATATGCCATACATGGAAGACGGAACACCAGTTGATGTAGTTTTGAACCCACTAGGCGTGCCATCACGTATGAATATAGGACAGCTATTCGAAACTCATTTAGGGATGGCTGCTAGGGCGCTGGGCTACAAAGTTGCAACCCCACCATTTAACGGGGTTCCAAACGATACAATCAGCGATGAACTTGAAAAAGCCGGTTATGCGCGCGATGGTAAATTCCAGCTTTATGACGGACAAAATGGACACGCTTTTGAGGAACGGACAACCGTAGGTGTTATGCACATGATTAAACTTCATCACATGGTTTCTGACAAAATTCACGCTCGCTCTACCGGACCATATACGATGGTTACCCAGCAACCACTTGGTGGTAAAGCTCAAAATGGTGGTCAGCGTTTTGGAGAAATGGAAGTTTGGGCGCTTGAGGCTTACGGAGCTGCCGCTACACTTCAAGAGATGATTACCATTAAATCAGATGATGTATATGGACGTGCCAAAGCATACGAGTCAATCATTAAAAACGAACCGATTGTTGGACCAAAACTACCAGAATCATTTAATGTTCTAGTCAAAGAACTTCAGGGGCTTGGGCTTCGGGTTGATTTGCTTGATGAAGCCGAGGACGAAGTTGCTATCGTTGATGCAGCTGCAGTAGTTGGGACTATACCGGGTGATGAAAAAATACCCGACGATGAAGTAATGGATAGTATAGACGAAACTGTCGCCGAAGATTTCGACGAAATTATGGACGACATGGTAATCGACGATGCCGATGATGAAGAAGACGAAATTGTTGAATTAAAGGAGGAAGTGTAAGATGCCACGAGTAATCGCAACAAACGGGATTGCAGATTTTAACGCTATCCGCCTGACTGTAGCCAGCCC
Source organism: uncultured bacterium (assembly GCA_903832635.1). Classification (GTDB taxonomy): domain Bacteria; phylum Patescibacteriota; class Saccharimonadia; order Saccharimonadales; family Saccharimonadaceae; genus UBA1547. Next base: position 131,502 of record CAILCF010000005.1, on the reverse strand, counting down.
CGAAGATATTCTTCGTTGGAGCAATGGTGAGGTTACAAAACCGGAAACAATTAATTATCGAACCCAAAAACCTGAACGTGACGGCTTGTTCTGCGAAAGAATTTTCGGACCGGTCAAAGATGTAAATCCACACGACAATAAACTTAAAGGTGTACGTTCACGCGAAGCAGCTGTTGATAAAAATGGTGAATTAATCACCAAATCAATTGTTCGACGCGAACGTATGGCTCATATTTCTTTGGCAACTCCAGTTGCTCATATTTGGTTTATGCGCGGTACGCCAAGTGCCATGAGTTTACTGCTAGGAATCACAGTCCGGAATCTAGAGCGTATTGCATATTTTGCAACTTATGTTGTATTGAAGGTTGACGAAGAAAAACGCGATCAATACTTGTCTGATGCTGAGGCTGAAGCCGAAGCGGGTCGAGTTGCTATCAAGATGCGATACGAACGTGAAGCCGGTGTTGAAAATGCCGACATCAAGGCTCTTGCAACCGAACAATCGCGCGAAATCGAAGAACTTGAAGAAACCTTCAATTACAAGAAAACACAACTTGAAAGCTTGACAAAAAGTGCTTTGATAAATGAAATTGATTACCGCAATTTACCAGATGAATATGTTGATTTGATTGAAGTTGGAATGGGCGGTTCAGCCTTGAAAACACTTCTAGATGAAATCGATTTATCTAAACTAATTGCAAAGTTGTCCGAGGAAGTTGCCGGTGCGAAAGGCCAACGCGAAAAGAAACTACTCAAGCGATTAAAGATGCTCGAAGGTATGTCATCTGCGGGTATTAATCCCAGCAGTTTGACACTGACTGTCTTGCCGGTAATCCCTCCGGACCTCAGGCCAATGGTGCAACTAACGGGTGGACGATTTGCAACAAGCGACCTTAATGACCTTTACCGACGTGTAATTAATCGTAATAACCGTTTGAAAAAATTGATTAATTTGAATGCTCCGGAAGTTATTTGCCGAAACGAAATGCGCATGCTGCAAGAAGCCGTCGATGCATTAATTGATAATAGTGCAGCAAAAGGCAACCGAGCAGTCAATGCAACCGGTGGCCGCCGCCGACTTAAATCAATTAGTGACATGCTAAAAGGTAAACAAGGCCGTTTTCGCCAGAATCTTCTGGGTAAACGAGTCGATTATTCCGGACGCTCTGTCATTGTTGTCGGTCCAAAACTTCACATTAATCAATGTGGTTTGCCAAAACAAATGGCTTTGGAACTATTCAAGCCGTTTATTATAAGTTGGTTGATTCGTGGTGAACACGCTTACAATATTCGTTCTGCAACACGTTTGATTGAGTCTGGCGATGCTCTAGTTTGGGATGCATTGGACGCAGTTATAGAAGACAAGTATGTGCTGCTAAATCGTGCACCATCACTTCACAGATTGTCAATCCAGGCATTCCAGCCGGTGTTAGTTGATGGCAAAGCTATCCAATTACATCCATTGGTTGCAAATGGGTTCAATGCTGATTACGATGGTGACCAAATGGCAGTTCATTTGCCACTTTCCGATGCAGCTCAGCGTGAAGCTAGGGAATTAATGAGTGCCACAAATAACCTCTTAAAACCAGCAGACGGTGCACCGGTGTTAAGTATTGGCCAGGACGTAGTTTTGGGTAACTATTATCTGACATACGATAAACCAAGTGCTCAAACTAAAAAGACGAAATCTTACAGTTCTGTTTACGAAGCTGAAATGGCATATGATAATGGAAAACTGCAATTACAAAGTCCAATACACGTATTCTTCCGGGGTGAAGTCCGAAATACCACACTGGGACGAGTATTTTTTAATGATATCCTACCTGTTGATTTCGAATATGATAGCGCAATTCAGAATAAAAAGCAGCTAAAACGGGTTTTAGCTAAAATCTTTAATGATTATGGTGCAGAAGTTACCGCAAAGACAGCCGACAAGATGAAGGGCTTGGCCTTTCGGTTTGCGACAACTGCAGCTGTTTCAACCGGTAAAGATGACTATACCCAATTCCCACAAACTCATGAATTTGTGGCCGAAGGTGATGCAAAAACCGCTTTAATCGCTGAACAATTCGACCAAGGTTTGATTACCGAAGATGAACGATATAACCTGACGATATCTGCATGGCGTGCTGTTGATCGTAAAATTGCCGATTTTCTTAAGGATCAACTTAAGGACATGGATACTAGTATTTCTGTCATGGTTAACTCTGGTGCGCGTGGTGATATCAGTAATGTTAAATGGGCGTCAGCCATGATTGGCATTGTGGTAGATTCAAATAACCGCGAAGTCGAGTTGGCAATTCGTTCTAACTATAAAGACGGACTTAGTTCATTGGAACAATTCGTAGCAACACGTGGTGCTCGAAAGGGTTTGATTGATACTGCCCTCAAGACTGCAGATGCCGGATATTTGACCAGACGACTTGTCGACGTATCCCAAGATGTGTTCACAGTTGACGATATCGAAGAAAAAGACGATGGTTTTACAATTTATCGAAGTGAAACAGAGCAAACAATGATTAGCTTTAGTAACAGGTTAATCGGTCGCTATACAGCCGAAAATATACCAGGCTATATTGATGAAGACCAAATAATCACTCGGGAAGTTGCCATGGCAATCGAAGCTGATGAAAAAATCGACAGTATCAAGATTCAATCCGTACTATCAACTAAAAATCTTCGTGGCATACCACGCAAGAGTTATGGTATTGATATGGCGACCGGAATTCTAGTTGATGTTGCACAACCAGTCGGAGTTATTGCAGCGCAATCAGTCGGTGAACCTGGTACTCAATTGACCCTAAAAACTTTCCATAAGGGTGGTGAAGCCGGTGGCGATATTACCCAGGGTCTGCCTCGTGTCGAAGAATTGTTCGAAGCTCGAACTCCAAAGGGTCAAGCTCATATTTCAGAGGTTACCGGATTAGTGGATATCTGGGAAGACGGCAAAAAGTATGTCGTTCAAGTAACTCCAGAGGCCGGTCACGTTGAAAAAATTGAACTAGAAGGTCGAACAGCCGTCATAAAATCAGGGAGTAACATAAAAGTTGGTGATGTTCTGGCAACCGGTGAAAGCGAAACCAAACCAATAACAGCCCCATTTGATGGCGTTGTTGAAGTCGTTGGTGAAACATTGATTCTAGCAGCCAATGCCAGTTCACCTGTCAAATACGATATCCCAGGCAGTGCCCAAATAGTTGTAAATGCCGGAGACACTATCGAAGCTGGCGATCGTTTGACATCCGGTTCGCTAAATCTTCATGATTTAATGCGCCTGAAGGGTACAGAAGCCACTCAGCGCTACATTATAAATGAAGTGCTACGTATTTACTCTGCACAAGGCCAAGATGTTGCTGACAAGCACCTCGAGATAATTGTTCGTCAGATGTTCAGTCGAGTCCAAATCGAAGATCCGGGTGATAGCATATTCGTTTCCGGTGATATCGTATCAAAAGCATCAGTCGTCGAAGCAAATGTGGATTTGGCTGCAGATAAAAAAGAACTTGTCAGCTATACACAATTACTACTTGGTATTACTAAAGTCTCTATCTGGTCAGATAGTTTCCTATCAGCTGCCTCATTCCAAGATACGACACGCGTTCTCATCAACGCTGCAATCAGTGGCCGGATAGATCGTTTACATGGATTGAAAGAAAACGTTATCATCGGTCGCAAGATTCCTGTTGGAACCGGTGCTGAAGGTTACGAATCATCTGATATAAACGAAGAACTTGAACAAGAAATAGCCGAAAATATCGATCTGGCAATCTAGTCTCGTATACTTGTGTTTCTTTGATAATGTTGCTATAATTACACTTGAGTTTACTCTTATCGGGAAAACGATTTTTCGCTATGTAGCGAATTGAATGTGTACAGAATCGTTATTTGTCGGTAAGTACATCGCAGAGAGAACATGCTGAGTTTAATCTGTAAATACAAAGGATTCATATGAATCCATCATAATTTATGTAATTTATCTCTTGAAAAGGAGTATTAATGCCAACGATTAATCAATTAGTGCGACATCCTCGCAAGACTGCGAAAAAAAAGTCAAAGTCACCAGCGCTGGACAAGATATACAACGCATTAAAAACTCATTATTATGAGCAAAACAGCCCACTAAAACGTGGAGTCTGCATTAGGGTAACTACGAAAACTCCTAAAAAACCAAATTCAGCCCTTCGAAAGGTTGCTCGTGTACGTTTGACGAACCAGCAAGAAGTATGGGCATATATTGGTGGTGAAGGTCATAACCTACAAGAACACGCCGTAGTTTTAGTACGAGGCGGTCGCGTGCCCGATTTACCAGGCGTTAGATATCATATTGTCCGCGGTGCTTTGGACCTTCAAGGTGTTGAAAAACGCCAAAGAGGCCGCTCTAAGTACGGTGCAAAAAAGGATAAAAAATAATATGCCGCGAAAAGTAACTGTTGCTTTGCAACGCACAATCCCTGCTGATCGCAAATACCAAAGCGTTATGGTTCAGCGACTAATAAATAAATCTATGCTTAATGGTAAAAAATTACTAGCAGAACGATCAGTGTACGAAGCATTGGAAATTGCTGCTAAAAAACTGAAAAATGAAAACCCACTCGAAGTATTCGAAAAAGCATTAAAAAACGTTTCACCGAATTTTGAAGTCAAATCGCGACGTGTTGGTGGTTCTAACTACCAAATACCATTCCCAATTCAGGGACATCGACAATTGCACTATGCATTTACATGGTTGGTTCAGTCTGCCCGTGCCCGAAAAGGCGCGTCTTACCCACAATGTTTGGCACTAGAAATTGTTGATGCTTATAATGAGGCCGGTGGAGCATTCAAGAAAAAAGAAGATACGCATAAGATGGCTGAAGCGAATCGTGCCTTTGCACACTTTGCACGAGCCTAATAATTAATTTTTAAGATAAAGGAAAAAAATGGCAGAAAAACACGTTTCACTAAAAGACCTGCGCAATATAGGAATCATTGCCCATATTGATGCAGGCAAGACTACCGTAACCGAAGGTGTTTTGTACCGAACTGGTCTGGCGCATAAAATTGGCTTGGTTCACGAAGGTGAGACAACAACTGATTGGATGGAACAAGAACGAGAACGTGGAATCACGATTACTTCTGCTGCCGTTACGACCTTTTGGCGTGATCACCAGATTAATATCATCGATACTCCAGGCCACATTGACTTTACTGCCGAAGTAGAGCGCTCGTTGCGTGTCCTTGATGGAGCAGTCGTCGTATTTGACGGTAAAATGGGCGTCGAAGCCCAATCTGAAACAGTTTGGCGCCAAGCCAATAAATATAAAGTACCACGTGTCTGTTTTATTAACAAAATTAATCAAACCGGTGGAGATTTTTATAAATCCCTGGATAGCATTCATAAACGACTTACAAAAAATGCATTGCCTATTCATCTGCCTATTGGTTTTGAAAAAGACATCAACGGTGTTGTCGATCTAATCGATATGAAAGCCTATACGTATTCTGACTATACTGACCATCAATTAACCGTAGGTGAAATTCCAGCTGATATGTTGGAAAAAGCTAAACATGCCCGTAGTTTATTAGTTGAAGCGGCTGTCGAAGCCGATGACGAACTATTCGAGCGATTTCTTGAAAAAGGTGAAGATTCAATCACTATACCAGAACTGATTGTCGCTTTGCGAAAACGTGTCCTTGCCGGTGACTTCTATTTGGTAACAGGTGGTGATGGACGTGGTGTAATTGTTGAAAAAGTATTGGATTTGGGGGTTGACTATCTGCCTTCACCACTTGATGTCGAAGCTATTTGGGGTCAAAATCCTAAAACCGGTGATGAAATCCAGCGTAAACCGGATGAAAAAGAACCACTATCAAGTATTGCTTTCAAGGTTGCTACCGACCCATTTATAGGAAAATTAATTTTTGTACGAGTTTACAGTGGTGTTATGACCGCCGGTTCGTATGTATTGAATACGACAACCGGTAACAAAGAACGTGTCGGACGAATTGTACGTATGCACGCTGACAAACGTATTGATATTGAATCAATTGGTGCCGGAGATATTGCTGCCGTGGTTGGCTTGAAGGATACATATACAGGTGCAACATTGTCCGACGTTTCTCATCCAATTATTTTAGAATCAATTACTTTCCCGGAACCTCCAGTTTCAATTGCAGTCGAACCAAAGACCAAATCAGATCAAGAAAAAATGGGTATTGCCTTGCAGCGTCTAGCCGAAGAAGACCCAACTTTCCGAATTCATACTGATGACGAAACAGGTCAAACAATTATGTCGGGAATGGGTGAACTTCATCTTGATATTTTAATTGATAGGATGAAACGCGAATTCAAAGTTGAAGCAAACATTGGTGAACCTCAAGTTGCTTTTCGTGAATCAATCAAGGGTACATCAGATGTACAAGGAAAACACATCAAACAATCCGGTGGTCGAGGTCAATACGGTGATGTATGGATTAAATTCGAGCCAAACGAACCGGGCAAAGGCTTTGTCTTTATTGATGAAATTAAAGGTGGAGTTGTACCTCAAGAATATCGCAAACCGGTTGAAGCCGGCGTTCGTGAAACCCTAGATGGAGGTGTCATTGCCGGATATCCGGTTGTTGATGTCAAAGCAACGCTTCACGACGGCAGTTATCACGATGTGGACTCGTCTGAGCTAGCCTTTAAATTAGCAGGTAGTACAGCTACACGCGATGGTATTAAACAAGCCAAACCAATCTTACTCGAGCCAATTATGCAGGTTGAAGTCACAACCCCAGAGGAATTTATGGGTGATGTTATCGGTGATTTAAACTCCAGAAGAGGACGAATCGAATCTATGGACGACCTGGCTGGTGGTGCAAAGTTAATCAAAGCTCTTGTCCCACTGGCAAATATGTTTGGATACACCAACGATATCCGATCAATGAGCCAAGGACGTGCAGCCAGTACAATGGAGCTTGCAAAGTATGAGGAAGTTCCACCAAATGTTGCCAAAGAAATCGTCGAAAAACGATCCAGTAAGTAATTTAAAAAATAGCTTTACGAAGTGTACAAATATCTGTATAATGACAGATATACGTCGTGAAGTAATATTACTCTCGTCAAGAAAAATTTAATTCCGCTGTTCGTAAAAGGCGAACGCGAAAGGAGAAAAAATAATGGCAGATTTTGATCGAACCAAGCCTCATGTTAATGTTGGCACAATGGGTCACGTTGACCACGGTAAAACAACTTTAACTGCAGCTATCACAAAAGTTTTGGCTAAAAGGCTACCAAGCCCAGTTAACAAAGAAGTCGCTTTCGACCAAATTGATAACGCACCAGAGGAAAAAGCTCGTGGAATTACGATTGCTACTTCACATCAAGAATACGAATCTGAAAAGCGTCACTATGCCCATGTTGATATGCCAGGACACGCTGACTACATTAAAAACATGATTACCGGTGCTGCCCAAATTGATGGTGCAATTTTAGTAGTTGCAGCTAATGACGGACCATTACCTCAAACACGCGAACATGTTCTGTTGGCTCACCAAGTCGGTGTACCAAAAATCATTGTTTATCTAAACAAGATGGACCTAGCTGACCCAGAACTAGTCGAACTTGTTGAAATGGATATTCGTGAACTATTGGCTAAAAACGGATTTGACGAAAACGCTCCAATAATCAAAGGTTCTGCAACTAAAGCCCTAGAAGGCAGTGAAAAGGACGAAGATTCGATTATGGAGCTTGTCAAGGCTATGGATGATTACATTCCTGACCCAGTTCGTGACCTAGACAAACCATTCCTAATGCCGATTGAGGACGTTTTCTCAATCAAGGGACGCGGAACAGTTGCAACCGGTCGTATTGAACAAGGCGTTATTAAACTTAACGATCCAGTTGAAATTGTTGGTATCCGACCAACTCAAAACTCTGTAGTTACCGGAATCGAAGCTTTCAAAAAGAATCTTGACCAAGGCCAAGCAGGCGATAATGCCGGTGTTTTGCTTCGTGGTATTGAACGTGAACAGATTGAACGCGGTCAAGTTGTTGTCAAACCAGGCAGCCTAACACCACATACCGAATTCGATGCAGAAGTTTATATCCTTAAAAAAGAAGAGGGTGGACGACACACTCCATTTTCAAAAGGCTACAAACCTCAATTCTACTTCCGAACAACCGACGTAACAGGTGAAGTTGAACTTCCAGCCGACAAAGAACTTGTCATCCCTGGAGACACAGTCACTTTCACTGTAAAGTTACTTGCGCCGATCGCAATGGAAAAAGGTTTGACCTTTGCTATTCGTGAAGGTGGTAAAACCGTCGGTGCCGGTGTTGTAACCAAAGTTATCAAATAAAATTTGTTTTTGATACAAAAATACCTCCTGAAAATCGGAGGTATTTTTGTATAAGATTATTTTGACATAAATATTTAATCATGTAAAATAGGTCAACGAATGTATGAAAATTTTAAAGAGGTAAATATCCCTGAATCTGTTGCTGTTTCAGTCGAAGCACTATCAATACTTAGTTTGGAAATTGCCAAAGACAAAGAAATTCTTTCCGAAGTATTGAAAAATGACTATACGCAACTGATTGAAAGCCAACCTCATCCTGGCGAACCATTCGTCCATTTACCACTTGAAAATGATTATCAACTTAGAAAATTGCTGGATATAATGGATAGCCAAATATTTAATGGACAAAAATATCCCAGTTTCTCAGTTTGGCACAAAACCCATTGGACACATGGGGCTAAGGATATTAGTCATACACTAATGGGCATGGGACGGCGCCAAAAAATCGTCACGGATATAAGTGATTTATCCGGTCAATCGCGGCTGGCATTATCGGATGGGGAAAATGCCATGTTCCCATTCGTACACTTTGTAAATATGCCTTTTGACAAGCAAAATACGAAGGAAGACGACAGTGAAAAAGATAAAGAAACCCAAACAGATGCTTTTAAGGTCAGTCAAAATCAGTTTGAAATGGAAAATCAGGGCTTTGATATGTTTTCTATTGATGTTGCCAGTTATGCAATGTTAACACTACAACGACGAATCAAGGGAGAAAAGGTTGAAACCCCATTGGGAATTATGATAATTCCAGATCTTGGACGAAAAAAAATTATGGGTGGTTCAGCACTGGCGATTGTACATACTAGCGCAACCGGACAAATTGGTTTGGGTTGGTCTAGGGGTGATAGAAACGCGGCAACGGGTATCGGATTGTCAATCGGTTGCAATAAATAATGACAACCAATATACTGAAACTAGTTTATGGCTAAAGATAAAGTCCATAGTTCTATGAACCTTATCTTTGCCTAGAAGCAATGAGGGTAAAGGTTTTTTAAAAACTCAACAACGGAGGCCCAGAAATGGTTTTGCGCGAAAACGCACCAGATCAGCACCGGGCAGTCGTGTCATGAAGAAAACTCTCGTAGACGAGATCATGTGCGAGGGTTGGGATGACAAGCACTATGAGACAGTCTGTGTCCTCACAGACCAAGAATGTATTTCGGACGACGAGATCATGGATGACATGGTACCCGCCTTTTTCGAAATCGGTCAGATTGTATTTGGCGACACTTGCAGTGTCACCAGGACCGACGATACCATCGTCATCGGCAAGTTCACATGGGCATATCGAAATGGAAAACACAGCAAAATCCATTAAGGAGCCAATGTGGCGCAGTGTGCATTCTGTCATGGTTACCTGGAGCCTGAAACAGGAAACAAACACCATCTTTGGTTCCCTCGCAAGAAGTTTAAAAGAACCCGACGGGCGAACAAGAAGGTGCCCTCGCACATTGATTGCCATCGGGAGTTTCACGCATTCTTCATGAGCCACTGCAGGATAAAAAAGAGCAGAAATTGCGTCAACTGCCAATACGGCAGAATCTGCCCCTACAATGCCTGCAGGTTGAGAGACCGAATCCCCCAGACAGCGTAAGCTGACTTCGGCAACACGAGCTGGGCACTCGATAAAATGCCCACTTTCTTTGTTGTAAATTTGATGTTATAATTTGAAACATATTATTAATGATATCGAGAACTCGATTGTTGCAGAAAATTCGCCGTACGGCTAACTGGTCAATAAAAGAGGTTACGATATAACATCCGCCGCACGGTGGAAAGGAAAAAAATGGTAGAAAAAGCAAAAGAACAAGCCCCGCGTATTCGAATAGGCTTAAAAGCGTACGATTACAAGGTAATCGACCAATCAGCAAAACAGATTATTGACACGGCAATTCGTACAGGTGCCAGTGTTTCCGGACCCGTCCCATTGCCAACTCGTCGAAGTGTTTTTACGGTTGTAAAATCACCGCACGTATATAAAAAGGGTGGTGAAGCATTTGAAATGCGCGTTCATAAACGTTTAATTGATATAACAAACGCTACTCCAAAAACAATTGATAGTCTGCAAAACCTTAGCCTCCCAGCTGGAGTTGATGCTGAAATTCGAATGTAAGAAAATGTTTTAAATATTTAATAACCCCGAATTTTACGGGGTTATTAAAATTACCTTGCCAATGTTACGGGTTAATTTGATTCAGAACATCTGAAATATTAATTTGGATTTGCAAAACCCATAGAGCCAAAATAAGAATCAAAATCAACAGAATTGACCAGTATACCGTCTGATCAGTTACTCGAAAAGATACAAATGGCGTTGGTTCTTTGCTGATTTTAAATGACTTTACCGCTGCGGTCTTTTTAACTTTGCGATGTGTCACTTTCTTTTTTGTTGCTTTTTTTGCAGTTGCCATTATTGTACTTTCTCCTTTATCGCTTCGCCGTACGGCGAATTACGCATATGCTTTATGAAAACAGTATGACTTATTTTGTAGATAAACTCAAGCGTTTTGCTCATTATGATAATTTTATTCATCATTTGGTATACTTGCAGAAGATGAAAATAAATAAAAATCTGAATAGAAAACGGTTAGGAATTTTAATACTTTCCATTTTTATAATATTGTTATGCCTAGCGATTTTCATTTACTTCAATATACAAAATAAACATCCAAGTAATTCAATGCATCACAGCGCTTCAAATACACAAGTTCAGACAAAATCTACCAATCCAACCATACATTTTGCAGCAATGGGCGATATGTTGGCGCACGATACGATTATTGATAATGCAAAAACACCAGACGGATATGATTTTTCTAAATATTTTACAAATATAGAATCAAGTTATAAGGGTTCGGATATTATCTTTTGTAATCAAGAGGGTTTGAGTTCGGGAGAACAGTATGGAATTAGTGGATATCCAGCATTTAATGCACCGACACAATTTTCAAACGATTTACGAAACGGCGCTGGTTGCAATTTAATCAATTTGGCCAATAATCATATTGGAGACAAAGGAGTTTCCGCCACAGATGCAACGATAGATGTCTGGTCTAAACTAAAGCCACTTGCATTTAGTGGAGCAAATAAAAACGCAACTGAACAGAGTAAATTAAGAATATTTACTGTTAACGGGATTAAGGTTGGATTTGTTTCGTTCGCTGATTTTAATAATAACAATTCAACGCCGGCTTACAGTGTCAATAACTACCATGATGAAGCTTTGGTCCGCAAGTTGGTTTCAGGTTTGCGGGGAAATGCCGACGTAGTCATCGTTTCGATGCATTGGGGTATCGAAGATTCTAATGCAGTCAGTTCTGATCAACAAAACGAAACAAATTTACTTAGTTCACTGGGTGCTGACGTGATAATAGGAACAGGGCCTCACGTTCTTCAAAAGGTTTCGGTAATTCCAAGAAAAGATGGTGGAAAAACAATAGTATGGTATTCATTAGGCAACATGTTGTCGTCTCAGCTACTTATTAAAGAATTAATTGGCGGGATTGCAACATTTGATATTACAAAAACGGGTGGTAAAATTACAATCGGAAAATTATCTTTCACACCGACGTATATGCATTACGATTGGACACAGACCCAAGCGGCAAATAATGATTTGCTTGCTCGTAAAAATGCAATGATTTATCTTTTAAAAAATGCATCAATAGCTCTGTCCAAATCACTATTTAATACAACTGTTCAAGAACAAAAACAATATGTAATTGATACGCTTGGCTCTGAAGTCGCAGTTAAATAGCACCATTATTTCGCAGGGTCGCGTCTGCCTTTAGTAAGTATGGCCATGCTTGATCTAGTGTTAAATTACTTTCGTGCAATGCGGTTGCCAAATCCAACCCAACATATCTAAAATGCCAAGGTTCATATTGATATCCGGTTACTGCTTCTGAACCACTTGGATAACGTAAAATAAAACCGAATTTATAAGAGTTATTGGCCAACCACAAACCATCTGCAGTTGTTGCAAAACATTGATCCAAATAGCAATTTCGACTTAACGTGCTGATATCAACCGCTAATCCTGTTTGATGTTCGCTTTGTCCTGGTTTTGCAATAGCTTGATTCGCAGTTTCTTCGCCAACAGAAGATACTAAATTATCGTAATAGACTTTTTGCATAGCTGCCGACCTGTATCCGCTGCCAATCATAAGATTATGTCCATTGGATGCGGCTGCGTCAAACATATTTTTTAGTGGTGTTAGAACCACAGAGCGGACTGATTGCTCATCTTTACTCTTATCAGTTCTGGTTGCAACATCAGGGATTTTAAGGTCGGTTGGCGCATAATCAATTGAAATAGGGTGGGTTTTACTGACAATTGTCCAAATACTGTCAGCTTTTGAATAGTCATCAACTAACGCCTTAATAGGCTTTGCCCCTGGTAAAGTAATAAATACTGGACTTTTACGCTTTGCAGCAAGTAGTATATTTATTTGTTTTTGTTGCTGCGCCTTAGCATCTTTGTCTTTTAAAATCTGTAAATTGTTTAGATATCCGCAAAACCCAAAAGTAATAACTCCGACAATTACAGTTAATACGATAAAAATAAAAAATTTGGATAGATTATTTTTACGGACGGAAACTCTTTTGCTCATATTATTATTCATAGTAACATAATTAGCATCATAAATATTGACCGATAACAGATGGTGTGATAAAGTTAGACGGTAACTTATACGAATATATTAACGATTCTTGGTGAATTGGTAAGTCTAACAGATAAAGATACTGCCTTCCACCAAGAATTTTAAGTGGGAGCAAAAGGGCTATGAAGGCACTTCTAGGCACCAAAATCGGAATGACCCAAATCATCAGCGATGACGGCGTTGCAGTACCTGTGACGTTGATTCAGGCCGGTCCTATGACTGTTACCCAGCTAAAAACTGTTGACAACGATGGCTATAGTGCTGTTCAAGTCGGTGTCGGTAAGGGTAAAAACCTTTCCAAAGCCTTAATCGGCCACACAAAATCGGCAAATGTAACCCCACAGCATATTCGTGAAATTCGAGTATCTGAATTGCCCGATGGATTATCAGTTGGGAATACTCTCGATGTCACAGCTTTTTCATTAGGTGATATCGTTGACGCAACCGGCACCAGCAAAGGCAAAGGTTTCGCCGGGACTGTTAAACGTCATAATTTCATGACCAGCCGCCATACACACGGTGGCCAAGGTGATGTTCGTAAAGTCGGTTCAATTGGGTCTATGTACCCTCAGCATGTTTTTAAAGGCAAAAGAATGGCCGGACGTATGGGACATGACCGTGTAACCGTAAAAAATTTGGTTGTATCCTATATCGATGCCGATAAAAACCTAATTGGCCTTCGTGGTGCCGTACCCGGACCTAAAAAAGGTCTGATAATTATCGGAGGAAAATCATAATGTCTGAAACAGTAAAAACTCCAGTTGATAATCCGCTGTCCAGCGGAAAGCTTCCAAAGAACATTTTTGATGTTGAAGTCAATAATCACGAACTTCTCAAATTGGCATATGACAGTTTTCTTGCAAACTCCCGTTCGGCTCACGCCAATACTAAAAAACGAGGCGAAGTCAGTGGTGGCGGTATTAAACCTTGGAAACAAAAAGGCACTGGACGTGCACGATTTGGATCATCTAGAAACCCAATTTGGCGCGGTGGTGGGATCGCATTCGGACCAAATGGGACCGAAAATCACACTAAAAAATTATCTACAACCAGTAAACGAGTTGCTATACGTCAAGCTTTGACTCTGGCTAATAAAGCCAAGAAAATTGTCGTTTTAGATTTTAAGACTACTGGCAAAACCAGCGATGCAGCCAAATTCCTGAAAACTAATAAGTTGGAACGAAAAGTTTTAATGGTTGTCGATGAAAAAACACCTCAGATACTTCGTGCAACAAATAATATTCAGAATATTCTGTTAATTCGAGCAAATTATTTAAGCGTATATCACATCTTGAATGCTGATAAAATAGTCCTTTCGACAAAATCCGTTGATATTATCAAGTCATGGCTGACAAAGGAAAGCAAATAATGAATAGTTTGATTCCGGTATATCCACGTGCTACTGAAAAGGCTTATGGACAGGCGAAAAACAACGTCTATGTATTTGATGTACCGGTAACTGCTAACAAGCAGCAAATTATCGATGCAATCAGTGCTCAGTTTCAGGTATCCATTGTAGGAATTAAAACCCTTGTCCAATCAGGCAAAGCAATTCGTGCAAATCGTGGTAAACGATCTCAACCTGGTATTTCAATGCGTAAAGACAGTAAAAAAGCTTACGTAACACTAGCTGAAGGTCATAGCATCAAGGTATTTGATGAAGCGACCGATTCAGATGATAAATCCGCGAAAAAGGAGAAAAAGTAATGCCGATCAAACAGTACAATCCTACAACTCCTGCTAGGCGTGGAATGACATCCCAAGACACCAGCGAAATTACTTCACGAAAACCATTTAAGAGTCTGTTAAAGAGTAAAAAGCAAAACGCCGGTCGCAACAATACCGGACGTATAACCGTCCGACATCGCGGTGGCGGCGTAAAACGACATTATCGACTGCTTAATCACAACCTTGCTGACGGTCTAAAGGTCACCGTCCAAGAAATCGAATACGATCCAAATCGAAGTGCTCGTATCGCCCGTGTTAAGGATCAATTTGGTCTTTCGCATTACATTTTAGCCGATACATCAATGGAAAAGGGCAAAGTCATAAAAAGCGGCTCAAAAGCCCCAATCGAGTCTAGTAACCGCATGCCACTATCACGGATACCGGTTGGTACTCAAATTTATGCAATCGAGATTTATCCAGGCAAGGGTGCTCAAATGGTTCGTTCTGCGGGCGTTAAAGCCCAACTTATGGCCAAAGAAGGTGAATATGCTCAAGTCCGTATGCCTAGCGGTGAAGTCCGTCGTTTCAGAATGGAAGCTACTGCTGCTATCGGTGTTGTTGGTAACGTTCAGCATCAGAATATCAAAGTCGGTTCAGCTGGTCGCAAACGTCGTAAGGGAATACGACCAACCGTTCGTGGTGTCGTTATGAATGCTGCTGATCATCCTCACGGTGGTGGAGATGGTGGTAGGCATGGTACAGGTAAACCACCTCAAACACCATGGGGTCAATTAACCCTTGGTTATAGAACCCGTCGTCGAAAAGATGTTAGTAAGTTGATTGTTAAAAGTCGCCATGAAGCGAAGAGGAAGAAATAAACCATGAGTCGTTCACTTAAAAAAGGACCATTTGTAGATTTTAAACTGGCAAAAAAGGTTGCAGCACTAGGTGCTGATGACCGTACTGTTATAAAAACTTGGGCACGTGCCAGTACAATAAGTCCGGAAATGGTCGGACGTACGATTGCCGTACATAACGGAAAAGTGCATGTACCGGTGTTAGTTTCAGAAAATATGGTAGGACACAAACTTGGTGAGTTCAGTCCGACACGAAAATTCCGCAAACATGGTGGAAAGGACAGGAAATAGAAATGGCAAATTTGCAGACTGTCCGTGCATACGCCGAAAGCGTTGCTCAAACTCCAAGGAAAATCTCTTTGGTAGCGAGTTTGGTGCGTGGTCGTAGTGTTGACGATGCCTTGGTTATCTTGTCGCATACCCCAAAACGTGCAGCTCTGACAGTTAAAAAGACTATCGAAAGTGCCAAAGCAAACGCAATCAACAATCACGGCCTCGATGGCAAAACCCTTCAGATTTCTACATTGTCTGTTACTTCAAGCGTACGTTTAAAACGATTTAAACCTGCGGCTATGGGTCGACCACGACGTTTCCAGAAAAAAACCGCCAATATTCTTGTTGAAGTCACCGGTGACATTAAACCACTAAAGAAAACTGTAAAAAAGGCTGACAGCGCTGAATCTACAGAATTAAAGGAGAAAAAATAATGGGTAATAAAGTTAACCCAATTAGTTTCCGACTTCAAGTCCACAAAAATTGGGAATCCCGTTGGTTCTCATCTAAAAAAGACTTTGCAAAGTGGTTACACGAAGATCTCCAAATACGAGAACTTATCGAAAAGCGTTTTGAAAGTCGCCCAACAATTAGCAGGATTGAAATCGAACGTTCAGCAAATTTGATTACCATTACTATTCATACCGCCAAAGCCGGTGTTGTAATCGGACGTGGTGGCGTTGGTGTTACCGAATTAAAAGATTTGATAGAAAAAATTGCCAGTTTGCCTGCTCGGTTAAATATCGAAGAGGTCAAACGACCGGAACTTGCTGCCAAACTAGTTGCTGAAAACATTGCCAGACAATTGGAGCGTCGTGCAAATTTTCGGCGTGTCATGAAGATGACTGCTCAAAATACCATGGCAGCCGGTGCCAAAGGCGTGCGACTTCAGGTTTCAGGCCGGTTAAATAATGCTGAAATGGCTAGAACCGAGAAAATGATTGAAGGGTCTGTACCGCTTCACACTCTTCGTGCTGATATTGATTATCACTATGCCCGCGCTAAAACTCCTGTCGGAATTTTAGGTGTCAAGGTATGGATTTACAAAGGTGAAAGGGTCTAGATATGGTACTTCTTCCAAAAAAGACTAAACACCGAAAAGTCCGAAAAGGTAAAAATAACGGCGTTGCAACACGCGGTCAGTATGTCGCCTTTGGTGATTATGGTTTGCAGTCACAGTCTAATGAACGCATAACTAGCCGCCAAATCGAAGCAGCCAGGCAAGCAATGACACGTCATATTGCTCGTGGTGGCAAGATTTGGATTCGAGTCTTTCCTCATACACCTGTCACTAAAAAGCCACTTGACGTCAAGATGGGTAGCGGAAAAGGAAATCCTGAATTTTTTGTAGCCAAAGTCAAAGCCGGAACAATTTTGTTTGAAATGAAGGGTGTTGAGGAATCAATGGCTCGTGAAGCTATGCGGTTGGCATCTCATAAACTACCTGTTAAAACCAGGTTTGTAGAAAGGGAGCAAATCTAATGGCTACTGCAAAGAAAACCATAAAAGTTAAAAAACTGATCGTAGAAGAAAAAACCTTGAAACAACTTCGTGATGATTTATTGACAAAGCAAAACGAATTAGTTGAAGCTAGGCGTGGGCACAAACTAGGTGAACTAACTAACCCGCGAGTTATCACGACTACCCGAAAAGACATTGCCAGGTTGCACACAGCAATCGCAGCAACCGAAAAGACCGATAACAAGGAGGACAAATAATATGGCAAAAACACTTACAGGTGTAGTTACATCCGACAAAGCCGATAAAACAATTACAGTCACAGTTACAAGCCGACAGACACATCCAATATACGGCAAGTTATATTCGGTCAATCGAAAATATATGGCTCACGATGAAAATAATACCGCAAAAAAAGGTGATAAAGTTATCATTTCCGAGGTACGACCACTTTCAAAGCGAAAAGCTTTTAATCTGGTGGAAGTAATTGAAAAAACTCACGGCACTATTCAGCTGAAAGAGGACGAGGCAGAGGTTTAATATGATTCAACAAGAAACTCGACTTAAAGTCACAGATAACTCAGGTGCAAAAGAAATACTTTGTATCCGTGTTCTTGGTGGTACCAAACGTCGTTATGCTCGTGTTGGCGATGTAATCGTAGCTACGGTCAAAGTTGCATCGGCAATTGGTATCGTCAAACGAAAATCAGTTGTCAAAGCTGTCATTGTCCGAACACGCGATCAAATTCAGCGTAAAGACGGTTCAACTATAGCTTTTGATGATAATGCGGCTGTAATTATTGGTGACGACAAGAACCCAAAGGGTACCCGAGTTTTCGGACCTGTTCCCCGCGAATTACGCGACCTTGGATATGCAAAGATTATTAGTCTTGCACCGGAGGTACTTTAACATGGCTACAATAAAGCGAATTATCAAAGGCGATACGGTAAAAATCATCAGTGGTTCTAACAAAGGTACTACCGGAAAAGTTTTATCCGTACTGACAAAGAAAAATGCCGTTTTGGTTGAGGGAATCGGTACGATTCATCGCAAGGTCAAGCCAACTCAGCAAAACCCTCGTGGTGGTCACAAGGATATTCATGTTCCGACACCAATCCATAAAGTTGCTTTGGTTATCGATGAAAAAACTGCTAAAACCAGTCGTGTCGGTTTATCAAAGAGCGCGGATGGTGTTAAAACTCGTGTAGCCCGTCAATATAATAACAAGGAGATTAAGTAATGGTTAATGCAATCCAAACTTCAACAGCTCCTCGCCTGAAAGCCTTGTACAAAGATACAATCGTCAAGGAACTACAAGCCGAACTAAATTTAAAAAACGTTCATCAAGTACCAAAACTTGAAAAAATTGTAGTAAGCGTTGGAACTGGCAAAAACAAAGACGACAAACATTATTATGAAGTCGTAAATAATACGATTACAAAAATTACCGGTCAGCATCCGGTTGATAGAATGGCTAAAAAGTCAATTGCAACCTTTAAAATACGAGCCGGATTAAACCGAGTCGGAATTTCTGTTGTCCTGCGTGGCGCAAGAATGTATGAATTTCTAGATAGATTTATAAATGTATCTTTGCCTCGAACTCGTGATTTTCACGGTGTTAGTAACAAAGCCTTCGATAAATCGGGGAATTTCAATATGGGTGTTGTTGAACAATCCATCTTTCCTGAATTAACATTCGAAGAAACTCAACTTTCACATGGTTTACAAATTACTTTTGTGATTTCCGGTGGTGATCCTAAACTCAGCCGGGCATTAATGGAAAAATTTGGTTTACCGTTTGAAAAACAAGGAGGCAAAATCTAATGGCTAAAAAATCTGCTGTTGCACGCGACGAAAAACGCAAAAAAATGATTCTTAAGTATGCCGGAATACGTGCAGAACTAAAAGAATTAGGTGATCAAGAAGGCTTAGCAAAATTGCCATTAAACAGTTCACCGACACGCTGGAAAAACCGTGATGTCCTCGAGGGACGACCGCGCGCGTATATGCGAAGGTTCGGATTAAATCGAATTAACTTTCGGGAAAAAGCTTCAAAAGGCGAAATCCCCGGTATAACAAAGAGTAGCTGGTAGGAAAGGATAAAAATATGTCATTACAATCAACTGACCCAATCGCTGACCTACTAACTCGCATCCGAAATGCGGTTATGGTAGGCAAAAACGAAATTAGCGTTCCTTCCAGTAAACTTAAGGTAACTGTTGCAAAGGAACTTAAAAAAGCAAAATATTTAAGTGAAGTAAAGGTTGAAAGCTCGAAACCGCGTGATACATTGGTTATTACTATTAATCAACCAGGCGAAAACCCAACAATTACTGAACTTACAAGGCTTTCAAAACCAGGCCGACGTGTTTATGCCAGTGCTAGTGATATTCCGCGCGTTAAAAACGGACGTGGTATGGTTCTAGTCAGCACCAGCAAAGGTGTTATGCCGGGTAACGACGCAGTTAAACAACGCCTAGGTGGCGAATTATTACTAAAGATTTATTAATTCGCCATACGGCGAATAAAGGAGAATGAGATGAGTCGAATCGGAAAACTACCAATAGACATCCCAGCCGGTGTGACAATCACGGTTGACTCAGATATTGTTTCAGTAAAAGGGCCAAAAGGCGAATTGACTGTACCGCATCTGAGCGACGTGACCGTAGCGCTTGAAGGAAATCAAGCAACTGTAACGCGCAAAGATGACCAAAGGATTGCCAAAGCTCAACATGGTTTGCAACGAGCACTGTTAAATAATGCAGTGATTGGTGTAACCAAAGGATATGAAAAACGACTTGAAGTCAACGGAGTTGGTTTTCGCGTCAGTGGTGGCGGTAACGAAATTGAATTGCTTTTAGGATTTTCTCATCCGGTGAAATACAAGGCACCCGAAGGCATATTACTGACCGTTGAAAAGATGAACATCATAGTTTCCGGAAACAGCAAACAAGCCGTCGGCCAAGCCGCTGCTGAAATTAGAAAAATTAAAAAACCTGAACCATATAAAGGCAAAGGTATTAAATATAGTGATGAAGTCGTACGACGTAAGGCTGGAAAGGCTGGAAAATAATGAGTAATCTGGGAAAGAAAGCATTAAATAAAGGTCTTCGAAAAGGCCGAGTTCGATCAAAAATTAACGGTACGGCGCAGAGACCACGATTGACTGTCTCGATTAGTAATATGCACATAACTGTACAGCTAATTGACGATATTAAACAACATACACTGGCTTCTGCTACAACTGTTGGTAGTAAATTAACTGGTACAACGACAGATAAAGCTGCTCAAATCGGTACCGAAATTGCAAAAAAGTCTAAAAAAGTCGGGGTTGAAAACGTTGTCTTTGATAGAAATGGCCATAAATACGCTAAAAGATTACGTGCACTAGCAGATGCAGCACGCAAGGAAGGATTAAGGTTTTAATTATGGCTGAAACAGTCGCAAGATTACCACAGGCCGGTTCAAGAGGTCCCAGACAAAATAGCGGACGCAGAGATGCTCCAACCGAAGTTAAAGAATACCAGGAATTGGTAATAAACATTGATCGCGTTGCCAGGGTTGTAAAAGGTGGACGACGCTTTAGGTTCAAAGCACTTGTTGTGGTCGGAAATGATAAAAACAAAGTTGGAATTGGCGTAGCAAAAGGTGCTGATGTCCAAGCTGCCATCGCCAAAGCTACAGATGTTGCAAAAAAGCACATTATAAATATTGCAATCGATAAAGATACGATTCCACATGACTGTGAAATTCAATATTCGGGAGCTAGGGTTATGATGAAACCGGCTTCTCCGGGTACGGGAATTATTGCCGGTGGTGTTGTTCGTTCAATAATTGGCGTGACAGGCATTCGTGACGTACTAACAAAATCACTTGGATCAACCAACAAAGTGAATATCGCCTATGCCACGATTGAGGCACTGAAAAGTCAAGTTCCGAAAAGTGAATGGTTGGATGCCAAACCGGTAAAAACCATTATGCCAACACCTTCTGCAAAAAAAGCTGCTGTAAAGGCAAGCCCTTCGAAGCCTACAGCGAAGGAGAAAGAAACAAATGACAAAGTATAACGAACTCAAGGTTAATGCTAATAAAGGTCCGAAACGCGTTGGACGCGGAATTTCTGCCGGTCAAGGTATGACAGCTGGTCGTGGGACCAAAGGTCAAAACTCTCGAACCGGGAAAAAACAAGGACCAAACTTTGCCGGTGGATCACGTACGCTTGTAACGGCAATTCCAAAAGCCCGAGGCTTCAAATCGCTGCGAACTCCGGCTCAAGTTGTGTATCTAGACCATTTAAACGCTTTCAAGGGAAAAGTTGTTAACAACAAGACACTTTTTGATGCTGGTTATATCTCTTCGCCCCACCAGGCAGTAAAAGTGATTAAACGTGGTGAACTAACAGAAAAAATCACTCTTGAAGTTTCAGGAGCAAGTAAAAGTGTTCGGGATGCAGTTATAAGTGCTGGTGGTAGTTATATAAAAACTGCTGTACCATTAAAGGAAAGTACAAATAGCCATTCGGCGAAAGCTGAAAAGTCCAGTAAATAAGATAACCGTTAGGGGTAACACTAAATGATGAATTGGAAAACGATTCTAAGATCACTGAAAAACCGCGACATGCTAAAGCGCGTCCTTATCGTGCTGGGCATTATCGTTGCTTATCGATTACTGGCTCATATTCCTGTACCACTGGCAGAACCGACCCAACTGAAAGAGGTAATTAACAGTCTGCTAAGTAAATCCGATTTCGGAGGGTTTTTGAACCTGCTGACCGGTGGAGCGCTC
This sequence comes from uncultured bacterium, assembly GCA_903832635.1. Taxonomy (GTDB): domain Bacteria; phylum Patescibacteriota; class Saccharimonadia; order Saccharimonadales; family Saccharimonadaceae; genus UBA1547. The sequence goes on along the minus strand of CAILCF010000005.1, from coordinate 109,471 downwards.
ACAAGTTTTTCGATTATTTTGGTAGGTATGAGTCCGTTTATTACGGCATCGATTATCACACAATTGCTTACAAAGGCTATTCCAAAACTTGAGGAGCTACACAAAGATGGTGAATCCGGACGTCGTAAGATTAACCAGTGGACACGTATGATAACTGTTCCACTAGCAATCATACAGTCTGTTGCATTTGTATTCATTCTTCGTCAAACAGTTCTAGCCGGTAATACGACGGTACTAAATAACTCTTCTCCGATGGATTGGGTTATTGCAGTGACCGCTATGACGGCAGGCTCAGTTCTATTGATGTGGCTGGGTGAACTTATTACTGAACAGGGGATTGGTAACGGCATCAGCTTGATTATTTTTGCAGGTATTGTCAGTCAGTTACCAAAAACTTTGGCAACTATTGGTAGTTCGTTATTCAACACTTCAAAAGGTGTTTTACATGTATTTAACTGGTTTACTATTCCGGTTAATCCTGTGTCGTTCTGGGTGGCAATAGGGCTAGTTGTAGCCTCATTAATCGTTCTATATCTGCTGGTCAAAATTAACGAAGCCCAGCGGGTTATTACTATTAATTATGCTAAAAGAGTCCAGGGGAATACGAGTTACGGTGGGATAAAAAGTATTTTACCAGTCAAGTTGATTTCAGCGAATGTTATTCCAATTATCTTTGCTGTATCGTTTCTTTCGCTACCTGCCTTTTTAGGTCAAATACTAAAGGCGACCGGAAACCCGGCATTTGCAGGACTTGCTACAAATCTTATAGCCTGGTTCCAAGCCCCAAGTCCGGGGACATTTACAGGTTCTACCCTGCAAGCCTTAATTTATCCAACAGTGTACTTCCTTCTAGTTATACTATTTACCTATTTTTATACCGGTATTGTCTTTAACTCCAATGAAATTGCCGAAAATCTACAAAAACAAGGTGGGTTTATAGAGGGAATTCGTCCGGGTCAACAGACTGAAGATTATCTAACCCGAACGGTGAACAGACTAACATTATTTGGTTCATTAGCGCTTGGAACAATTGCTGTTTTGCCTTTCTTTGGACAATATTTGATGTATGCTCTGGCCGGGGTTACTGGCAGTAATCTGTCAATTGGTGGAACGGGATTGCTTATCGTAGTCTCTGTCGCATTAGAGTCTTTGCGTCAAATCAACTCACGTGCACTCATGGTTACATACGACGACTACAAGTAAATCTAGCTATAGATAGCTAGATTGACATACAATAAAACCTCAAATATAATGAAATAACGCTTGATGCGCGGGTACACAGTACACGAGCAATACTTTTTTAATATTAACTCTTTACGTTAGATTGTTTTTGGTGTATAATTACCAACTGTAACTTATGACAAGTCAAAAGGAAGTAATCAAATTGCAAGGGAAGGTGGTGGAATCACTGCCTAACACTCAATTTAAGGTAGAACTTGAAAACGGTCATAGTATAATCGCACATATTTCGGGTAAGATGCGCAAACATTATATCCGTCTTGTACCAGGCGATAAAGTCGAAGTTGAGTTGACCCCTTACGATCTTAGTAAGGGAAGAATCACCTTCCGCTTAAAAGATTAAATTACGGTTCGCCATACGGCGAAAGGAGCACTGAAAGCGCATGAAAGTTCGTGCAAGCGTCAAAAAAATCAGTCCGGATGACAAATTAGTTCGCCGTAAGGGCATACTAAGAATCATCAACAAGAAAAAACCTAAGAACAAGCAAAGGCAGGGTTAAGTATGGCTCGAATAGCTGGGATTACAATCCCATCTGAAAAGCAGGTTGAAACCGCATTGACGTATATTTACGGCATTGGTCCAAAATTTGCCAAGTCAATCCTTGTTGCGGCAAAAGTAGAGCCGACTACTCGGGTAAAAGATTTAACCGAGGCTGAGCAGCAGCGTCTACGCGAAGTCATCGACACAAATTACACCGTAGAAGGTGATTTGCAGCGGATGGTAACGAATAACATTAAACGCTTAAAAGACATTAATTCATACCGTGGACTTCGACATAAAAGCGGCCTTCCGGTACATGGACAACGAACTCGAACAAATGCTCGAACCCGTAAGGGTAAAGGAATTGCTGTTGGTGGAACTCAAAAGAAAGCAGCGTCAAAGACGTAGAAAGGAATTGACTTATGGCAGAAGCAAAATCATCTAAAAAAAAGCAACGTCGATCAGTTCCAGCTGGTCAATTCCACATACAAGCTACATTTAATAACACGATAGTTACTTTTTCTGATAAATCAGGCAATGCTTTGGCCGCTTCCAGTGCCGGTGCAACCGGTTTTCGTGGTAGTAAAAAGGGCACTGCTTATGCAGCTCAGGTAGCAGCCGAACAAGTTGCAGAAAAAGCTAAAACCCAATTTGGTGTAAAAACCGCTGACGTTTTTGTCAAAGGTGTAGGCCTTGGTCGTGAAGCAGCTATTCGAGCACTCAGTAGTTATGAAATTTCAGTCGATAGTATTCGCGACGTAACAGGTGTTCCACATGGTGGAGCACGACCGCGTAAAGCGAGAAGGGCATAACATATGGCACGAGATACTTCACCAATTGTTAAACAAAGTCGCCGCGAGGGTTATATGATGCACCCCAAGGCAGCCAAGGTTATGGCCAAAAAGACCGGTATTCCCGGAATGCATGCACATGGTCGTCAAGGCAAACAAAGTCTGTATTCTACTCAGCTTCGTGAAAAGCAAAAAGTTCGTCGCACTTATGGACTGCTTGAAAAGCAATTCGCAAAACTGATGGATGAAGCCGATCGCTCACAGAATCGTGGTGGATTACTTCCAGGCGAATATTTATTACAACTTCTAGAACTTCGCCTAGATAATGCCGTATACCGCGCCGGATTCGCTACTAGTCGACGCAGTGCCAGACAATTAGTCGGTCACGGTCATTTTCTGTTAAATGGTCATCGAGTAGATATACCTTCTATCCGTTTAAAGGCTGGTGACGAACTGACTGTCCGTCCAAAAAGTGCAAAATCAGGTTACTTCAGCCAAATGGATGAGATAATTAAAAACACTTATCAGGGACCTCTTGGTTGGATCAAGGGTGACCCAAAAAAACTAACCATTTCAATAACCGGCTTACCAACCCGTGAGGAAGCCGAACCAGATATTAAAGAACAGTTAATCGTTGAGTATTACTCACGTTAAAGTTCGCCGTACGGCGAAAGGAGCCTAAATTATGACAAAAGTTATTTATAACCCAGCACTAGCAAATATCGAGGAATACAGCTCAACCAGCGCAAGATTTGATATTGAACCGCTACATGCCGGATACGGTAACACTCTAGGTAACAGCCTGCGACGTGTACTATTATCTAGCATCGAAGGTGCTGCTGTTGTTGCATTCCGCATCGAAGGGGCCAGCCACGAGTTTACAACAATTCCCGGTGTCAAAGAAGATGTTATTGATATTATGCTAAATATTAAAAATATCCGCCTTAAGTCCTTCAGCGATGAACCTGTTGAATTACGATTAGAGAAAAAAGGTGCAGGACCTGTCACTGCCGGTGATATTAAATCCAATTCAGATGTCGAGGTAATCAATCCCAATCAAATTATTTGTAATATTGATGATCCAAAAAAATCAGTATTGATTGATTTTGTTGTTGAATCAGGTCGCGGCTATCAAACAATTGAAGACTCAAGCTCTAAACGGGTCCACAGTGATATGATTGCTGTTGATGCAATCTTTAGTCCTGTTCTTCGTGTTAGGTATAAAGTTGAAAACACACGCGTGGGGCAGGATTCAAACCTTGATAAACTGTTAATTAATATTGAGACAGACGGTTCATTAACGCCAAGCCAAGCCTTCGAAGAAGCTGCAGCTATTTTGGTAAATCAATATACAGCCCTTGCCGGTTCAACCGTAGTTGACTTTGCTCCTGCTCCCGGCCAGGACAAAGAAGGCGAAAAGAATGAATTAAATACTCCTGTTGAAGAGTTAAATCTGACAGCCCGAACGGCTAATGCCTTGATTAATAACGAAATCCGCACGGTTCATGATTTGGTTACATTAAGTGAACAAGATTTACGCGAACTAAAAGGTTTCGGATCAAAAGCCTTAGACGAAGTTAACGAAAAATTGGCGGAATTGGAACTTTAATTTATGCATCGACACGGATATATTGGTCGTAAATTTGGACGCAAACGCGATGAAAGACGCGCTCTTATGAAGGGTTTGGCAACCAGTCTGGTAATGCATGGCAAAATCGAGACAACACTTCCAAAAGCCAAAGAATTAGTGCGCTATATTGAAAAAATCATAACAAAGGCTAAAAAAGGTGGTCTGGATAACAGACGCCGAGTAATTGCTGCATTATCTACGCAGGAAGCAGCCTTTCGTTTGTTTGATGTTATTGCGCCACAATTGACTTCGCGTAAAAGCGGCCATGTCCGAGTTAAACGCACTGCAATTCGTGTTGGTGATGGAACACAAATGGCTTCAATCGCATTTGTTGATGAAATAAAAGATGTTTCTGTTGAAAAACCGGCTGAAATTCCAAAAGCTACACCCAAAGCGACAGTTAAGGAGAAAAAGTAATGGTTAATGCTAAAACTTATTCGCAAAAACAAGGTGATGTCAGTCCGAAATGGATTTTAATTGACGCCTCATCTGCACCACTTGGTCGAGTAGCGGTTGTAATCGCTAAATATCTGATAGGTAAATATAAACCTACCTACACTCCACACATTGATAATGGCGACTATGTCGTAGTAATTAACGCCAAAAATGTTGTTGTAACAGGCGAAAAAGAAACTGACAAAAAATACTATCGTCACTCTGGATATCCCGGTGGAATTACGGAACGAAACTTAGGACAAATGCGTGAAAAATTCCCTGAAAGAATTATCGAAGAGGCCGTCAAAGGTATGATCCCACGAAATAAACTTGCAGCACAGCGCCTAAAGCGCCTTCGAATCTTTGCAGATGAAAATCACGATCACAGCGCTCAAACACCAACGAAAGTCGAGGTTATGTAAAAATGGCTGAATTAAAATATCTTTATGGTTTAGGACGACGTAAAAGTGCAACAGCGCGTGCACGTCTTTATAAAGGCAAAGGCAAAATCACTATAAATAACAAGCCGGCTGATGAATATTTAAATAATAAATCTCATCTTGCTGAAATTACCGACCCATTGGCACTAGTTAACAAGCAAAAAGATTTCGATATCACCGTTATTGTTAAAGGTGGAGGCGTATCGGGACAGGTTGATGCAATCAAATTGGCAATTGCAAAGGCAATTACAGTCGGTTTTTCAGACCTACGAACTGTACTTAAAAAGTCCGACTTCTTAATACGCGACTCTCGCGAAAAAGAACGTAAAAAATACGGTTTGCGCAGTGCTCGTAAACGTGAACAATTTAGCAAACGCTAGGTTGGTAGATAGTAAATGGTATATGGTAGGTGGTAAAAATACCGATACTTTATTAAATAAGATAATTACTCCGAATAATTTTCGGGGTATTTATATTGGAATTGTAACCTACCACATACCACCTACTAACTACCACCTACCAATGCTATAATAAGGTCATTATGGCAAAAGATGTTATTTTAACGGGAATTCGTGCAAACCAGGATTTAACGATTGGGAATTATTTCGGTGCGATTTTGCCAATGATTGATACGGCGAAAAACCATTCTGACGAATACCAAATCAACCTTTTTATCCCTGATTTGCATAGTTTTACCACACCGATTGACCACTCCAAGTTAAATAAACAAATTTTTGATAATGCCAAACTATTTGCAGCTGCCGGTTTGCCACTAGATAACCCGAATATTTACATGTATCGTCAAAGCTACATCCCAGCCCATAGTGAACTAACCGTTATTCTGGATAGTTTTACAGGATATGGCGAAATGGGTCGTATGACCCAATTCAAAGAGAAATCGAATTCAAATAATGACATGGTTTCAGTCGGGCTATTCAATTACCCGGTGTTAATGGCCTCAGACATCCTACTTTACAATGCTAAATACGTTCCAGTTGGCGATGACCAGACACAACATCTGGAATTTACGCGTGATATTGCCCAGCGAATGAACAAAAAATTTGGTTATATATTCGTTATTCCTGAATCAGTCTCTAAACAACATGAATTCTTTGGCAACGATCAAGGGCTACGTATCAAAGATTTAATAGATCCGACTAAAAAGATGAGTAAAAGCGATGATTCCGGTCGTGGGGTAATTTTCCTCAACGACGAGCCAGCCGTTGCTGCAAAAAAAGTTATGGGCGCCACAACAGACGACAAAGCTGAAATCAACTTTGACCGTGATAATCAACCGGGAATCAGTAATCTACTGGAAATCCTGGCGCTTTTACGTGGTGTTCGTCTGGATGATGTCATTAAAGAATTCAAGGGACACACAAGATACGGTGACTTTAAGTCTGTCATAGCAAACGAAGTCGAAAAATTCCTTACAGACTTCCAACAAAAATTGGGAAATATCGATGAGAATGCAGTTATTGCAAAACTCGAACAATCTGAACGTGATATGACACCAGTTGCCAATGAAACACTCCTACGAGCTCAACAGGCCGTCGGATTGCGACCGAAGGACTAAAGGTGGTAAAAGTATCCAGTCGTGATATCCTTGACGTCTTACGCCGTTATGAACTGGCAGGGGATGATAATGTGCCACGTAATGTTGAAAATGTAAAGATTACGCATCCTAACCCAATAAACACTCTGGCTTCTTTTCGTTATTCAGGTAACCATTTATATTTACTACTTGATGACACTGTAGAAGACGACATTTCTTATGCGCTGAACCAAATCAAGACTAAAGACTCTAATGTAAAAGGTGAATTTTTAAAAAATCCTCGCGATACCAGTACAACATATGTCATGCCGTTCAAGGGAAAAGAAGTATATCTTTTTGAAGTTATCTCTGATAAAAAACGTTTGGATAGCGAACTGGCAAAACGCTATCCCGAAACATCACGTAGTACCTGGCAAAAACACATTAATGCCGGTAATATCAAAGTAAATGGCAATGTAATAACTTCATCAAAACATGAAATCACTGAAAATGACAAAATTTCGATTGAAAATCCAGAAACACCCGACTTTAAAGACGAAAAATTACAAATAGTATATATCGACGACAATGTAATCGTTATTAATAAACCTGCCGGAGTTTTGACCCATTCTAAGGGTGAATTGAATGATGAGTTTACTGTTGCTGATTTTTTCCGACGTTATACAACCTATCATATTGATACTAATCGACCCGGAATAGTCCATCGTCTTGATCGTGACACCAGTGGAGTAATGATTGGTGCACGGAATGATGAAACTGCAATATCATTACAAAAGCAATTTGCAGACAGAAAAACAAAAAAAGTTTATTATGCAGTCCTAGATGGTAAGCCTAAACTTGATTCAGCTAATATTGACCTCCCGATTGGCAGAAATCCCAAAAAACCAAGTATGTTTCGAGTTGATGTCAATGGTAAAACGGCTATAACTAAATATACAGTAATCGATTCAAATCACAGATACTCACTTGTAAAATTACAACCGAAAACCGGCAGAACTCATCAATTACGCGTCCACATGAAATACATAGGAACACCAATTTTGGGCGATAAATTATACGGAAAAGCTGCTGACAGGATGTATTTACATGCATTCAGTCTTGAGGTTACAATTCCCAACGGTGTCAGACGTACGTTTTCTACTCCATTGCCAGATGAATTATGTAAACTTTTCCCAGGTGTTAAAATATAGTTATCATGGATAAGCCGGTAATACATCAATCAAGTGAAAAATTGTTGCATTTAACGGTTAAAAACATGCCTCAATCAATGCTTTTAACTGGTGATAAAAGAGTTGGACTTACAACAATTGCCAAATATATTTCTAGTCTTCGGAATATAATCCCAATTGTAATTTTGCCTGAAAAAGAGGAAAAAGTTGACATCGAAAAGGGTATCATAAGTGTCGATATAATGCGTCGTTTGTACGATGAAACCCGAACAAAAACTGCCGACGAACGCATTATTATCATAGATTACGCTGAAAGGATGACGACCCAAGCTCAAAATGCCTTTTTAAAACTACTGGAAGAACCGGGCGATGGAATATTTTTCATAGTAGTAACGAATAACACAGCAAAACTTTTGCCAACAATTATTTCTAGGACTGAAAACCTTGACATTAAACAAATATCTGACGAGCAGTCAGAAACGCTTCTTGATAACATAGGGGTAAAGGACAAAATTAAACGTTCGCAAATCTTATTTATAGCAGCTGGTTTACCCGCCGAAATGATTGTTCTAGCACAAAATATTGATTACTTTGAAAAACGCAGTGACATGATGCGAGATGCTCGCGAACTTCTAGGTGGTAATGCTTATCAAAAACTTAAAATCGCACAAAAATATAAAGACGACAGAGTTATTGCTCTCCAACTTTTAACGGATGCCTCGAACATTTTAAAAAAAACCATTGTTTCAAAACCGCAAATGGAATCAATTGCGTATGCAGATAAACTTCTAAATGCCTATGAGCGTATTGAGGCAAACGGCAATATTCGCCTCTGTTTAGCCTCGATGACTATTTAAGGGTCTTTACAACTTCTGGTATAATAGACTTTGTATATGTTAGGACTTTTAATAATATTGCTTTTGGGTGCTTGGGTTATTTACCAACCGCAAACAGTTCGTGAGGTTACCGCTGATTTACCTATTCGAATCTCTGACAAATTAAATCAGCTTTGGACTATTGCCCAGGAGTCTATTCAGTCAAACAAGTATCTCAGAGCCGAAAAGGCTCTTCTTACTATTTTGCGGATTGATGAACGTAATGCCAGTGCCTATAACAGACTCGGTATTTTATATGCAAAACAGCATTCATTAAATGATGCTATTGAGTGTTTTGAGATTGCACAGTCACTTGAACCAAGTGCCAGCAGTTTGCATAATGTTGGGCTTATTTATTTGGAAACGCAAAATTATGATAAAGCCGCATTGGCCTTCGAACAAGCTTTGGCGATTGATAATAAACTAGCTTCCCGACATATTGCCTATGCTAAAGTACAAGAAAAGCTTGGGAATGACAAAAAAATGATAGAAGCCTTGGAAAAAGCCGTCGAATTAGACCCGATTCCGCAAACATTAAACATCCTAGCAGATGCCTATGAACGAACGGATCAGATAGAACTAGCAACTAATCTTCGAGAAAAGGCTGCAAAGATGATTATTCCGCAGGGTCAGCCAAAGCGAGTCAGACAACCACGTCGAGTAGTAATGTAAACGCTTGAGCTTGCTAAATAAAAGTAAATATTAGATAATGTTAAGATATTAATCCAACCGGGTGACACAGAAAGGTTGTGTCGGTTAGTTCGAAGAACGAGTCGTCAGATGACTCGAATAGATCTAAGCTCGCAAAGACAAAGGTGGGAGAAATATGTCGACCGTACATGATGTGGTCAATAACGATGGTGCCCTTCAGGAACTCCAAAGAGTTGCACGGCAGATCAGCCTCAGGGCTCGCAAGAGCGTGTGGGCTTGTCTGGGTGATGAAGAGAAGGGTGACGAATTCAACGTCACAGCATGCACTCTCAGCCTCGTCCGGGCAGAAGTCGGCCTGTACAAGTTCACCCTCAAGGGCAGGGACTTCAAAGGCAACTTCATCAAGTGGACCGGCCAGTCCGATAACATCGCACACACACAGCTTCCGGTAGGCGTCAAGCTTGCCACACATGGCCAACAGCCACTGACCGTGTACATCTGATCACACACCCCCGCAGTACGGTCAACCCCTGGAAATCTGACTTCCAGGGTATGACCCTTGAAGCAATCTGTAGTATAATAGTAATGGAAAGGTAAGAAAATAATCATGGATTGGACGATTTTCAAAAAAGGCGTATTTTTAGTCAACTTGCTTGGTATTATTTATAATCCCGAAACTAAAAAAATCTTGATTGGCAGACGGGAAAACGATCCTCACCTAAAAGAACTTACCTGGGTTTTCCCCGGTGGGCGTCCGGATTATAAAAGCGACATGGATGTCAATTTAAAATTCGAAATCAAAGAGAATACAGGTCTTGATGTAGAAGTTAAACACATTGTTTTTGCAAAGACTTATCCTGAAAAACGTGAATTTTTGTCGATTTATTATCACTGCGAACTAACTTCACCAAATCAAACAGAATCAACAGAAGGTAATTTAAAAGAGTTTAAATGGGTTACTCCGTCCGAGGTAGGTAATTATTTTACTACTTCGATTCATCCAACTATTTTGGAATATTTAAAAACCCTAGAATAATAGACCAATAGGTCATTAAAAGCGCCTCACTTACCGGTGGGGCGCTTTTATAATGGACATTTTGGTACTGGGGGCAAGATTCGAACTTGCGAAGGCATAAGCCGAGAGATTTACAGTCTCTTGTGTTTGACCGCTTCACTACCCCAGCATTTTGGAGCCGCCTCCCGGATTCGAACCGGGGACCTACTGTTTACAAAACAGTTGCTCTAGCCAACTGAGCTAAGGCGGCATGCAGTAAAGTACAAGACTATCTTATCTGATAAACATAACATTTTCAAGACCATAGGACCTTGATAAAAATTGATTTAACTGAAAAGCTTTATGTTATACTGGATGAGGTATGATAAATAAAACGATGTTATTTGATCTTTATGTAAATAGGGGTTTCTCAATGAACGAGATTTCAGGACAGCTCGGTTGCACTAGTCACCAGGTTAGATATTGGATGACAAAGCATAATATTGAACGTAGATCGGTTAGTGATGCAATTTATCAGAGATGTAATCCAAACGGCGACCCTTTCAAGATGAAAGAAATCAAAACAATCATTGATGCCGAACTATTAGGCACAGGAATTGGATTATATTGGGGCGAAGGAAACAAATTAAACAGACACTCGGTAAAACTTGGTAATACTGACCCTGGAGTAATCAAAATATTTATTAAATTTCTCGTAGAAATATGTGGAATTGATGAAAACAAATTAAAATACAGTCTACAAATATTTAGTGATATCGATCAAAAAGAGGCATTGGATTACTGGATTAAAGAGTTGAATACAGATGCTTCAAGATTTAGTAAAGTTACGGTAACAACTTCTGGTTCTATTGGAACTTACAGAAAGAAGAATAAATATGGCGTTTTGATAGTTTATTTCCATAATTACAAATTACGCGATATAATTGTTGGGATGTGCCGCGATAGCTCAGTTGGTAGAGCGCACGCATGGTAAGCTTGAGGTCTCGGGTTCGACTCCCGATCGTGGCTCCATTTTGATTTAAACCAACGGTACAAATATAAATCCCGGATGTATATTCGCTTCATATTTACCATCACTTTTTTTTGTAATCTCCCATATATCATTTTTTACAGGGATAACCATTTTGGCATTCGTTGTTAATTGATCGATTAACTCTTCTGGTAATTTGTCGGATGATGCACTGACTAGAATTCGATTATATGGTGATTTTTCAGGCAATCCGTAAACATCGTCATCACTTTGGTAAAAATGTGCATTGTTTACCTGATATTTTCTACAATTTTCCTCCCCAACTTTTAACAATTCCGGAATTCTCTCGACGGCATATACCTTACCAGTAGGTCCAACGATGTGTGAAAGCAAAGCTGTCGTCCAACCGGAACCGGAACCAACATCTAATACTATATCCCCATCATGTGCATCCAACCATTCCAGCATTCTTTTAACGGTATAGGGTTGACTAATCGTCTGCCCGTGACCTATAGGCAGCGGAATATTCATCTCTGCGCGTTCTGTTTGTCCCTCAGGAATAAAATCTGCACGATTAATCATATTTAACGCGTTATTTATTGTATCCATATACCTATTATATAATTTCGAATCAATTATTTTTGTTATAATTATCACATGGCAACATTTAGTTTTGATATTGTTTCGGAATATGACAAAGCGGAAATGAATAATGTATTCGCTTTAACGCAAAAAGAAATTAGTAACCGATATGATTTCAAAGGCACTCCAGCCGAAGTGGATTGGTTAGGTGACAAAATCGGTTTCAAGGTTATTGGTTCAAATGAATGGCAAATCGACAGCATTGTAGATATTATTCGAAAAAAATTAGCACAGCGTGATATCAGCAGTAAGGTATTGGATTTATCAAAAGCAGTCGCCACCAGTAATATGAAGGCCACCAAAGAAATACCATTTATTGCCGGATTGGATCAAGAAAAAGCAAAGCAAATTACCAAACTAATAAGAGAAGAATTACCTAAGATTAAACCACAAATTCAAGGCGAATCGGTTCGCGTTGTCAGCAACAGTAAGGATGATTTGCAAAACGCAATGAAACTTGTTCGTGACTATGACCTTGATTTTCCAATTTCATTCACCAATTATCGATAAACTACAGAATGTCCTGAGTCTGTCGAAGGACTTGAAGTTAGCGACTTTTTTTGCTATAATCTACCCCTAGCGAATCAATCCGCCGTACGGTGGAAAGGAAAATTATGGCAAAGAGCAATACGAAGAGAAAATTAGTTGGTTTAGTGAGCGAGGCAAGCGGACATCGCACTTATTACACGACCAAAAATAGTCAAAACACTACTGAAAAAATTTCACTGAAAAAATATGACCCAACTATTCGGGCTCATGCTTTATATACAGAAACTAAAAAAAGCCTTGGTCGTAACGAAGTAAAACAGAAAAAACATTAATTCTCAGTTTCGTTTTGTTCATCCAATTGGCCTGCTAACCACAGGCCATTTTTTAACATGTTTTCCAACAAAGTTATGCTGACACGTTCATCAGTTGAATATAAATACAAGACATTATCATGCAATTCCATACACATAGGCCAAAAGTGTGCGGCTAAAACTGCAGAAATCTTTGCCGATACTAAAGATTGAATGTCTGTTGACTTGGCCGGCCTGGCATAAATCGTAAAACGATTGGTAAAATCTGCACTATATTCTTCGAAAACACCCAATTTTATCTCAATCATATTTGGGAATGTTGAAAATAGTGAATGATATGGTTGCAAAGAATGATTTTTTGAACCGATAAAAAAATGCGGGATTGCTGTTTCTGAATGCAGTTCAAACGCAAAGATTATCCAGTTATTTACATGTTCTGAGCCATCCGGTTCAATCGAATAGTCACTTCTGTCAACCACCGACAAATTATAACCATCAACAGTGCCAATGCAATAGTTGTTATCGTTAATCGTGGAAGATACTGTTAGCCCGCGAACTAATTTATGTTCATCACTGAGCTGATTAACAAATCCGAAATATACAATACCAACTCTTTTAGCAAAATTTGAAAAAACTCGGGTGTTAGCTCTATTCTTTATACGATGCGATAAAATTTTTGAATATTTTTTAATTGCCATTCAAACACCTTGTAATTTATTTCTTTTCTTTGGCCATTAAATCCAAAATAGTCGATATATATTCGGCGTGCGACCAAGTAAGTGGGGCAGGGGAAATTATCTCATTGGTAACCGGGTCAAGTTGCTCTCCCATAACACCGGTGCTCAAAGCGTTATCTTTTGCCCAATCAAGTATTTTAACAGCTTTATCCGTCTGATTGTTGTCGATATAATACTGAGCCATCCAAAAAGACGTAACAAACCAAAGGTTACCAGTAATACCTTGGCTAGAACGCCGATAAGGGTCGTTTTCAAAGCGAGGCAAACCTATCGCTCCGTCGTTGATTCCAAACAATTGCTCGATAGTACCAATTGAAGATATAATTTCATCACTATTAGCAGCAAATAAACCAAATATATATGGTCCAAATACACTCGAGCAATCGATAACTTCATCATATGTAACTTGCTTGTCTTTAACGTTAACGCCCCTGTAAAAACATTTCCTAGACTCGTTATAAAGATGTTTATGCGCAGCAAGTTGTATGTCGTTTGCTGCACTACGCCACTTAACGGCGTTATTAGAGTCTTTGGCAGCAGATGCTAAATCTGAAGCGGCTATAAGTGCGGCATAAGTGACAGCAGTAGTATATGTGCTGGTGATAAATGTCTGTTCCCACAAATCATAGCTTGCTTTTGGCAAACCAGTTGTTTCATCGATATAATCCGTCATAAAATTAGCCATGGGAACAATCATAGATTTATAAAATTCAATTAATAATTTTTCTTCGGGATACATTTGATAGAATTGTGCGAATATGAAAAGTGGCAATGCAGTTTCATCTTCTTGGATGGGTGGTGCAACAATTCCATCATGCAAATATGGATGCCAACTACTTCCCAGCGCTCCATCAGCACGATATTTATGCATCATATAACCATCAGGGTGAAGTCCGCGTTTTATAAATTCAAAAAATCTGTATGCTTCATCCTTATATCCAATCCGAATAAGTGGCCATAATGCATATGCCCCATCACGCGGCCAGCAATAACTATAGGCATCGCGAGAGTAATGTAGCATTGAAGTATCAGTACTGGCGATGATTGCACCTCGTTTATCAATCTGAGACTTAATAATAAACATACTTTCTAGAAAAGTTTTTTGATAGTCATTTTTGATTTTATCCTTTATAGATAGTGCAGGTAACAACCAATCGTGCCACCACTGTGCAGTTCGTTCCATTAATGCCAAAGCACCTTCTTTTTTAACTTGGTTATGGATATATAAGGCGTCGCGGGTTGATGTGCCAACCGCAATCCAGTATTGAACCCTCGCAGAGCTGTTTGCATCGATGTTTAACCTAAATCGGATTGTCGAATCGACTCGGCCATGTTCGACATTATTCATTCCCAGTTCACCATCTTCGGCATCGCGATAGGTGCCTTCTTTGCCCTCGATACCGAATAAGCCAATCGTATATTGATCAAAAGGTTTGTTATCATAATCACCGCAAATAATAAATGCTCTTCGACCCCTGTAGTGAAGAATAGCATTATTATCAGGTAAATACTGAGCTGTATCGGTATTACTGCGTGAATCACTGATTGCAAAGGCTTGGTGCATAAACAGACGGACTTCGCGCTTGTCATTGCGAGTATTAATAACATGAATATTCCGAATAAACACGCTTAAACGAGAATCAATGAAATCATCAAATTCCAATATGATACCCATTCGCTCATTTTTTGCGCGGGTGTGACCAATTAATGCATCGTGAGGATAATCAAATTCAAATGTCCACTCACCAGGCTGATTCTCTGGGTTATCAATCCAACTTAGGTCTCCATTAATCCAGACACCGACCTTGTGGCGCATATTGCTACCGGCACAGTGGTTCTTGAACCCAACATACGAATAATAAAAGTCATGGACAGTCCCAAAACCATTTAAACCGACGTGAAGTTCACCGTTGCTAAGAACAATTGGTCTAGCCATTCAGACCCCCGGTTTTATGATGTATATAAAGTCGCCAGCGCAGGTCACGAACGACGTTGATAAAGTACAAAAAGGCATCATATGGCGATTCATAAGGACTAAAGTAAGCGTGGACGTCACCATCATTAAACCATTTGGTACACATATAATAGACATGGTCGGATGTTTGTAATTTTCGCCAGTCAGCAATTAGTTCCAGGTCGTTTGTGCGCATAATATCGTCTTCCAGGGAATAAATATAGCGAAGGGCTTCTTGTTGCATAGAATTACCCAACCAAGCAGTCAAATCTCGCTCTGTATCAGCCCAAGTTACCGTATAGGGCATGCTAATCTCGTCAACAGGTTCGAATGCATCAATGGCTTCGGACACCGTATAGCAGGTGTTAGCAGGGTTTTCCAACCATTTACCGATAAATGCTTCATAAAAATCGAAGATTCCCGTATCTGCCCATTGATGTTCACCAAAAGTCTCGAAATCCATGAATAAATTAACAATTTCTTTATCTGTTATGGCGGCATTTACCCAATCGCAATAAGTGTCAGCGTTCAATGGCCAGTCAGCCCAATTTTTATCACCAAAACGAAAGGCAACGTCGTCACTAAGGTGATAATTTTTTAATAATAGTGCAATATTGTCTGTTCCAGTAGGTTTATAAACATAGTTTGGACTGCGCCATTGCAGTATCGGGTCCCAGCCTTCCGCTAAAATGCCCTTGAAACCGTATTCGTCAGCCCATTTTGCCATCGAGTCGTTATATGAAAGCTCGGTATTTCTAAATACTTTGGTTTCAACACCGAACAATTCGCGAATTTTATTGCGGTGGGCTTCAACCTGATGTTCGAATTCAATCATACTGTAGAAAAAGGCGAGTGAATGGTAATATGTTTCTGCTACAATCTCGACTCTTCCGGTCGAAATCATACGTTTAAAACTTTCCAGAACATCAGGAGCCCATTTTTCTGCCTGTTCGATAAACACACCGGTAATACTAAGCGAAACCTTGAATTCCGGATGAGCATCCAGCAACTTTTCAAGTAATCCATTCATAGGACGATACGATTTATCTGCAACTTTTTTGAAAATCTGTTCGTTGTTTCGCCCGTTATTATAATCGGGGTCATTGAAATAATCATGACTAGCAGCAGTATCAAATACACTATATTTGCGAACGCGAAATGGTTGATGAGCGTGCAGGTATAATACTATTCCACGCTTGCTCATCCCGTTAGGCTCGCTAACGGGACTCATGCCGTTACCATCCTTTGCTTATCGTTATAAATTCGCATTAAGGTGTTGGCAGCATCATGCCACGATAATCTGGCATATTCCATCTTTACGTCTTCTTGGAGTGATTTTTTTAGTACATAGGAAGTGGCGATTCCAATTAATTGATCAGCCAGTACATCTTCATCCCAAAAATCATATCTGAAAACACTATTTAATACTTCACCAACACCGGATTGTTTGGTTAAAATTATGGCATTGTCATGATGTGCAGCCTCTAGTGCTGTCAATCCAAACGGCTCACTGACCGAGCTCATCACAAAAACATCAGCCACGCTATAAGCGTCACGCCATTGTTTTCCTCTGATAAATCCAGTCATGAATATCTTGTCGGATATACCTAAATCAGCCGCCAATCTAATGAGTTCATCGCGTTGCTCACCATCACCAACCAATAAAAAGACTAGTTTATCATATTTTGTGCAGGCTTTGGCAGCGGCTTTAACGAAGTTAACCAGACCTTTTTGGTTAGTAAAACGTGTAAGGTTTAAAACAATCGTATATCCTTCATGCTTCAATCCCTCTAAATATTTATAAGTACTAAAGTCATAACAATAGCCATCATTTAGGTAAACAATATCAATAGCGTTATGAACTACCTCAACCTTATCAGCGGGGATACCGTATTTTTCTACAATTATGTTTTTTGTTATATTACTAACGGCAACTATTCGGTCTGCCATCATTAATCCCTGGTATTCAATCTCGTGAATCAATGGATTACCTAAATCACTACCTGAACGGTCAAATTCGGTTGCATGTACATGAACAATCAGTGGTGCGTCACAAACTTCTTTGGCACCCATGCCCGCTTCCATAGTCATCCAGTCATGTGCATGAATTATATCCGGTTGTGAAATCTTGGCTAACTTTTTGACGTATTGAACATAACGCTTTTGGACGCCACGCATATCTTTCAAGTTGTTTATATCGGCTTTAGAGAGAGGTTTATTCATTACAGTTTTTGTGTCGTATGCACCAAGGCCGTTTCTCTCCAAGGGCGAAAGTTTTGTTGCACAGTGGACATCCATATAATCAATACCTTCGTGTTCGGCGGTGTAGGGGACAACAAAATCAATTGATGCACCGGCAATCGCTAGGGCTTTGGACATATGATAACAGGCTACGCCCAGCCCTCCGCTGTTGTTTGGCCAAAGTTCCCACCCTAACATTAGTATCTTCATTTTGTTTTATGATTTCGGTTAAACAAAGTTAACCAGACATTCCTTTTTTATTATAGGCCGTTCTGCGTCAATTATAAAACGAAGCTTGTGCTTTTACAACACTTTAAATTCAGATAATAATCTGTTACAATTACATGTTCAGAGGGGCATAGTACAACGGTCAGTATATGGGTCTCCAAAACCTAAGATCGTGGTTCGATTCCACGTGCCCCTGCCAAGCATAAGTAGTATGAATAAACTCCCTATATGGAGTTTATTTTGTTATGATTATATAAACAGCTAAAAGAATAGGCCGAAATGATTACAGTCAACAATTTAAGCAAGATTTATAAAATGGGTAAAGTAGAAGTACCCGCTCTTTCAGATGTTTCTTTTGACATCGAAAAGGGCATGATGGTTGGTTTGATGGGCAAGAGCGGGTCTGGAAAGACAACATTACTACGTCAACTTAGCCTGATAGATAGGCCAAATAGCGGTAGTATTATAATCGACGCAAAGGACGTTATTGATTTGCCGGAAGGTAAGAGATCAATACTTCGTTTAAACACATTAGGCTACGTGTTCCAGGAATATGCTCTTATACCTGAGTTAACTGCAATTGAAAACGTATATCTCCCCGCCATGATGTCTGGTGTCAAAAGTAAAAAGTATAAAAAGCTAGCTAAGAATTTACTTGAAACTGTTGGTCTTGGAAATGAGATTAACCATTTACCCAAAGAACTATCAGGTGGACAACAACAACGTGTTGCAATAGCAAGAGCCATGATAAACAATCCAAAAGTTATTTTTGCAGACGAACCGACTGCAAATCTAGATAGCATATCCGCAAAGACAGTAATGGACACGCTAAAAAACCTGAACAAAAAAACTGGTGTAACAATAATCTTTGTGTCTCATGATCCTGACGATAAAAAATATGCAACACAACTAATATTTCTAAAGGATGGAAGAATTACAGAGGAATACGTATGAAATATTTACGTTCTGCAAGGGTTTCAATATTCTTGGCAATACGCTCTTTGTGGCGCGGCAACAAAGGCATAACCGTACTTACTATTGGTATGCTGGCCTTGATCTATATTAATTTATTATTTTTACCATCATTAATTGAAGGCCTAAGCCATAAGGTAAGCTTGCAGCTAATTGAAACTCTAACTAGCAATGTTATCCTGTCTTCCTCTAATAGCGGCTCAAATATTACAAATACAGACGAATTATTAACAAATATACGATCAAACACTTCAGTTGTCGATGCTACTCCTACCCTAAGGGTTGGTACTCAGATCAGTAAGGGCAACATATCAAATGTTTGGTCAGTAGATGCTATCGAGCCTGACTCATTTGGAAAAGTATTCACAACCCCTAGTAACATAATTGAAGGTTCGTTCTTAGATAAAAACGATACGGATTCGATTGTATTGGGAGTGGAAATTGCGGGAGCAGGACAGACAAACATGCAAGGATATGCTATTTCATTGAAAAACGTACACGCTGGTGATACGGTAACGGTCAGTTTGATAAATGGCAAGACACATGACTTTAAAGTGAAAGGGATTTTCAATAATAACTTCCTTCAATCTGACCAAAAGGCCTATATATCTCAAAAGGATGCCAATTTATTGCTACCAATAACGAAAAATCACTCGACTTCGGTATATGTAAAATCTAAAAACACTGAGAGTAATACAAGTCTAGGTGATAACCTAGTGTCGAAACAACCCGGAATAAAATATCAAACATCAGATGATCTAGCAGGACCTGTAAGAGATCAATTAAAGACATTCGATCTAATAAATCAAATACTAAAGATCATTTCACTTATAGTAGCCGCTATAACCGTCTTTATAGTCACATACGTTGATTTGATTAATAAAAGGAAACAGATCGGTATAGAGCGCGCGATAGGTATACAGTCAAAGGCAATTATCGGCAACTATCTACTAAAATCTGCATTTTTTGCAATGATAGGTATCAGTATTGGCGCACTCGTATTTCTGTACGTTCTAGCCCCAATTGTTGTGCAGCATCCATTCAAATTCCCTTACGGTTACGTAACTCTATACATCAACCAAGGCTCAATGATTCAGAATGCATTAATCCTATCAGCAGTTACACTACTTTCATCACTTGTACCAGCATTCCAGTCCGTCAGAATTAAGATTCTGGACGCAATCTGGGGACTATAGACAAAGTTTCCGGTATTCATACGGCTATCTTCAATAAAGTTCTAACTTCGTCTAGGATGCCCTGCCAAGTTTATGCTTATAAACCATAAAAGAGTAGTTAATAATTAAATGGTTGTTACTATTTCTAAGGCTAGCTGAAGTAGCTTAGCAGAGTCTCTTTTGTATTCAATTTTAGGCTTTCCGTCGATATTATCGTCAGCAATTAAAAAACCAGCAAAATCAATAGACCTAAATTTAGCCACAGACATCAGTGATGCCATTTCCATATCAACAGCCAGACAGCCATTTTGTTTCATGGTTTTCAGTTTATTTGATGTTTCTCTATATACCGCATCGGTCGTCCAAACATTTCCCGTCTGATAATTCATGTTATGTCGCGAAAAGACTTTTTCCATGACTTTAATTGATGTCTTTTTCTGATCAACTTCGTCGCTAGGTGGTAGATAGTGGTAGCTGACGCCATCTTCTCGAATTGCGCTTGACGGGATGATGATGGTGTTTTTACCAACATTTTTATCCATTGCACCACATGTTCCGAAGGCAACAATTTTTTTAATACCACTGGCAATTAGTAACTCTAAGTCTACAACAGAAGCCGCCCCACCGACGTTTGGGCAGATTAACAAAATATTTTCGTCATCATGTTTATACATGCGAAAGGTGCTAAAGACTCTACCGCTGTTATTCTTTGCCGGAAAAGTCTCTAGTGCTTTGTTTTTTTCAACATAATCTTCCCAGACCTCATCGTCAAAAATCATTAGGGCTTTTTTAGGATTGCCTACTAAATTAAGACTTTGCGGATTGAATATGGCGTTTTTATCAGAATCGAATGTTATCATCTCTTTTCTCCAGTTTATTCAACGCTAATTGTAACATAAATTGACATATGTCATAGTTATGTGTTAAATATATAACAGGTAGTTGGACAGAGGTGTCTATCTGCTGTCCATTGACATCTTTCGATATTTCGGAGGTCTGTAAGATGAAGCTTTCATTCTACACTATCATCGTCGACGGTCCAGTCGGCAAAGTGTTCTACAACACCATGTACAAGAACATCGCTGAAATGTCAGCTGATGAGTACACGGTTTTCACGAACCTGTCGAACAACGGTTTCCATCCCACGAGCCAAACGGAGTCAAGCTTGCTCCAGTCCCTTTCTGACCAGATGTTTGTGGTCGAGGACAACATGGACGAGCTGGCTTACTTCAGGCTCGGTTGGAGCCGAAGTCTGTACTCGTCGGGAATACACCGGCACACCGTTCTACCGAACCTCTCGTGCAACTTGGACTGCCCGTATTGCTTCGAAAGCAAGACGGGCATGTTCATGAGTCGAGAGACCGAGAACAGCTACTTGACGTGGCTGGAACGGCAGTTGGTCGGCGCGAAGACCCTGTACTTGCAGTGGTTCGGTGGGGAGCCGCTGCTGTCAAAGGGAACGATCGCACGGTTAACTGAAGGCATCCTGCGCCTGGAAGGGCAATATGGATTCGAGTACACCGCAAGTCTCGTGACGAACGGTGTACTACTGGATGAGCAATTCGCCGAGCAAACCGAAGCGCTTCATATCAAGAGCGTCCAGGTAACGCTCGATGGCGACAGAGCTATCCACGACAGTTACCGGTTCGTCAAGGGTTCGCACGCCGGTACGTTTGACACGATTTTGGGCAACATGGCCAGATACTGCGAAGGCAGTCAATCTGACGTGGCGTCCATTTTGCGCGTCAACGTGACCGACAACAACTACGACAGCATTCCGGCCTTGCTCGAGAAAGTCCCGACCAGCGTGAAAAGGAAGTGCATTCTGCTGTTTAGGTGGGTAAACTCCCACCCTGACGGCAGAAGTCCGGGCCAAGAGTTCTCCCAGAGGTTGAAGGGACAGTCGCCCTTTACTAACCTCGCGCCGCTTTACCAGCTGGCCGAGAGCACCGGTTTCACCACCAACTCGTTCGACGAGGGCCCGACATACAACTTCTGCGAGTGCGACTTTGATAACGCTTTCCTGATCAATCAGGAGGGTGACCTGTTCATGTGTTCGCACAACATGGGAAAGGAGGAGTCCGTCGGCAACGTCAAAGACGGCTTCCTG
The DNA here is from genome assembly GCA_903832635.1 of uncultured bacterium. Lineage (GTDB taxonomy): Bacteria > Patescibacteriota > Saccharimonadia > Saccharimonadales > Saccharimonadaceae > UBA1547. Next base: position 87,361 of record CAILCF010000005.1, on the reverse strand, counting down.
TCCCAGGCAGAAGTCTCCAGGTACGCCAGGTTCGTGACTGCCGACCCCTTCAACGACGACGAATGCCTGCGGTGCAAGATCCTCCCACTTTGTAAGGGCGGATGCCGCATGGCAAGATACATCGGCAGAAAAACATGTTCTGATGTCGTTCATGACATTCCAGGATATGTTCTTCAAAAGTACCAGAAGGCGAAGTCTTCTGGCGCTAGTCCATCAGCGACATAGCCCTGAGGGGAGGTGACAAGAATGACAGTGCTTCAGACAATGACGAGCGCCCATGACGTAATCGGCGCATCCGTCAGTCGGCAGGAGACGCTCCCGACCGGGGAGTCGATCACCAAGGCCATCGTCATGGGCGGCAACGCCTGCTGTGGTTCCGCTTTCAGCGAGCAGTCCCACGTGGCGTAGGTCCAGAAGAGTGAGGCGGCACCCGTTTGCGCAATGCGGACGGGTGCCGCCAATCTCATGATCCAGTAATATCGAAGAGTCAATACTTCCCGTTACGGTGAGGTAACGGGATATTTTAATGCAAAAAAATCAGAGAACGTACATTTTTGTTATACTGAACTAATGACAAAACCAGATTTGATTGATGAATTTATTTATGAAGGAGACGTAATATCTGTTAAATGGTATGATGTTCAAAATAAATCTGAAATCCCGGACCTCCAGTGGGAACAAATTTATGTAATAGGGAACTTTGAAAATCGAGTTCCATTAGTAAAATACCATGATAAAGAAAACAACCTTCCGGGTGGTCATGTCGAGCAAGGTGAGTCGCTCGAGGACGCAATGCATCGTGAAATACAAGAAGAACTAAATATGAAGATTGTTTCATGGTTACCACTTGGCTACCAAAGATTATCGAGGCCAGGCGATAAAGACGTGGCGTATCAATTCAGAGTATACGCAAAATTAGAAAAGATTGGTGAGTTCACTAACGATCCAGGCGGAAGTGTTGTTGGACACAAACTTGTTGGCATAAATGATGTAAACAATTTAATAAATTATGGCAAAGTTGGCGATCGATTGATTGCAAGCTGCAGACAATTCTTTAATTAGCAATTAGTGATACTTACAATCAATAAAGTTCTAACTTCGTCTAGGATGCCCTGCCAATAAATCCCTAATTATGTTTAGTCATTAATGCTATAATATTTGTATGAGTGAAGATCAATTTACGAAATTATTCAAATACATGAAAGAGTTTCGCCAAGATGTCGATGGCAAATTTTTGATAGTCGATAAGCGTTTCGATTTATTGACGGATATCATTGACGGTTACGCCAATAAGATTGACACCTACGCCCAAGAAATGGCTGCAATGGATCACAAAATTAGTCGGTTAGAGAAATATATTCAAGTACTGGCGGATAAAGCCGGCATTGATCTTGATAAAGTCCATGTCTAGTGCTTAGTATTTACCATTTTCTATCATTTTAGAAAAACTAGTTATACCACAATAGGTTCTGTAGTCGTCCACGAGCCCCTGCCAAACAGGACAATATGAAAATAATAGATTAGAATTGGTTCTACTATTTCGAATACGAACTAATCTGTTTTAATTTTGTCAAACCTTCTCTGTTAAATAAGTTCGGCTGTCCCGGTACCCCTCTTGACTGATTGTGAATATACTTGCACGACTGATAATAAGAATGTTTGAGCAAAGTAATAATTTTTGTTTTGTTGTGAAGGACTTTGAAAGAGTCTAACTCGTCTGGTTTTTTAAGGTGCTTAGACTTTCGGCATTATTATCTCTTATAACCTTGCCGTGTTCGATCCTCACGATCGACTCATTGCCGTCAAGTATTGATGTATCGTGTGTAGCGATTATTAGTGTGGTTGATTCTTTATATTTTTTAATCAACTTTAAAATTTCTACGGCCGTGTTGTGGTCGAGGGATGCAGTAGGCTCATCAGCAAAAATAATGTCCGGTTCTGATATGAGCGCCCTCGCGATTGCTACTCGTTGACGTTCACCACCCGAAAGTTCAAAAATTCTCTTATTCATGTATTGATCGATGCCAAGTTCATGAAGTAGCTGTTGCGCTTTAACTCGGTATGTATTGCTCATCTTTGGCGCTCCGACAAGCACGTTTTCGATAACTTTTAAATATGGTACCAAAAAATGCTGTTGGAATATGTAACCAAATTTTTTACGACGCAGATCTGAAAATTGTTTTGAATTATACTTTTCAATATCCACCCCGTCATACATGATTTGCCCGAACGTAGGATTCTTCAAGCCGGACAAAAGATAGATTAATGAACTTTTGCCACTGCCGGATGGTCCAAGCAATACAATTGTCTCGTTATTATTTATCTGCATGTCAACATTATCTAAGACGAGATTCTCTCTATTGCCGTCTTTATAGCTGAGTGTAAGATTTTTACATTCAATCATTTTAGTCGCGCCTCTCGATAATAGTGATTGGATCTTGCTTTCGCATTTTTGAAAGGATTGGTAATATGCTAAATATAGTTGCGACTATCGGTATGCATAGTGTATTTTCAAAAACATTCACGCTAAAGAAGTTAAGAACGCTGCCTTGCGGGTTATAAACGAAGTAGTTTAATAGGTATATGAGCAGATATGCCAGCAAAAATCCGATTGCCCAACTTATGATGTTTAGAAAAAGGATTTCTTTAAGAATCAGACGATAAATAAAACTCTTACGGTATCCCATAGCTAAAAGAATGCCGAATTCGTCTGAACGCTGCAGGTATATTAGATACATTAGCGAGCTGATTGATATCGATAATATGATCGTTACAGCCAAAATTACTCCTATTAAAGTAGTATTTATGGACGCGAAACTGTCGTTACTCTGCGTAATAATAGTATTAAAGTCGGAAACAGTGGCATCATTTACATTTATAGATTCAAGTGTTTTATTCACCGCATCAAATTTACCGGGTTTTGCAAATACCGCGTATTCTATAGGTTTTGTTATATCTAGTCCGTTTTTTATGTACTGCTTTTCGCGGTTTGATTGAGTACCGACGAAGGTAATAGCAGGACCGTCCAACACTCCGACAATTTTATACGAACCCGACAAAAATTCCTTAGAGTCAACTTTATTGCCAACAATTTGTTCGAGCTTCCAATTTTTATTTAACATTATCCGTTGGTGCACGGCGATTTCGTCTGTATTATTTTTAGGCAAGCGTCCCTCTTTGACCACGTCATTAAACTTGCCTAGTAAATATTTTAAGTTGGAAACGTTTGCAAATGTACCGACTACTGCACTACCGCCAATTGAGAAGTTGGTGTTAATCCCGTCGGTGTCACAGGGGATTAGCCGTTCAATATCAGTATCAGATTTTAACTTATCTACAACCGATTGGTTCAAATATAAATCGCTCGTGGAGCCCGCAACAAGCGAATATTTGGTGAGAGGTTGCGTATACACATCAAAAGACTCGTGAATTGAATTAATCATGACGGTTATTAGTGAAATGGCGCAAATTGACAAAATTAATACGATAAAGGTCATTAAGCCTTTTCGTTTGTTCTCTTTAAAGAATTTTAGGGCAGAAAATGGTTTCAATATATTTCCCTCTGTTTGTCTTTCGGTAATACTAGAGTAACTATATATCATGCACTTATTAAAGCGCAATAGTTAAGTCCGGATGTGGTTTATCTCATTTCAACACCATTTCTTAATAGTGGTAAATCGTAACATTTCTTCCACCACATTAATCGATACAATCCGTCTCATGATTTCGTAGCTATCATTTTGAGATAGGATATTAAGACTGCCTTCCCATAGTATTCCATCATCTATTGTTGCCAATTTCCTGTGGTGTCCGGCTGTAAAGAGAACTAGTACACCCATACTTTGTAGCTTAGCAATAGACCAATAAGCTTGGTTGTATAGTTCCGGGCTCTGTTCATCAAGTGGTTTGGTATTAACTATGACTTTAACGTTATTATTTATCAGTTTCTCTACCGTTGGAAGCAGGGAAGTGACCCGTTTTCTTGTTAGAAATGGGCTTTCGATGATAACTCTACTCCTAGACTTATTCAAATCTTTAGTAAAAGCCTTATAGAACCCATCCTGGTCATATAGTTTAGATGTTACTAGATCACTAGAGTGCTTATTCCTCTTTAGCAACATCTCTCTTCTCCTTAGAAAAGCTAGTTATACCACAAAAAGTTCTGTAATCGTCCCTGAGCCCCTGCCAGATTGACAAATTAACTATGATATGTAATTATATACCTATGGAAGATTTATTGGGTCACGCAAACACTTTAAAGTCTATTAGAAATGAAGTTGAATCAAAAAAACAAGAGGAAGAAAGACAAAGACAAGCCGAATTGGATATTCTAAAAAAGCAATCTGATGAACGAGCTTCGCAGTTTATAGAAATAATGCGCGATCACGAAATACCTCAAGTTGATGTTATCTATACCAGTTATATACCCCCTATCGATCGCCGTTATAGTAGAGGAAGTTACGAGAAGCACCTGATTGGTAGAGGCTGGGTACTCAAAGATTACGAAGATCGCCGTGATTCTTCCTTTGGAAGTGATGGGATTGTGCTACTCGAAGACCTTCGATCCTTAAGCCTCAATTGGGAGTCAAAAGTCCAACGGCTGGAAGGGACAGAGGCTGAAGGAAAATACGTTAGTATTGGTGAGACGGACCATAAAGTCCCCAATATAATCGATAAAGCCTTACGACCTGTAGCTTATGCCGATATAAGAGGCTATAGCGGACTAGATGTTTTAGGTGAGGCACTTATACGTTACGGTATTGTTTAAGCAAACAATTTAAGAAATATATATACTCGAACGAAAACTTTACTGTAACACTTCAAATAACTTCAGCATTACGTGTTGTTTTGTTTTATCTTTAACACCATTTCATAAGGCCAGTAAACCGAAGCATCTGTTTGACTAAGTTCCTAGATTGTGTACGGCGCATCAATTCGCAGCTTTTGTTTTGAGATAAAATATTAAGACTTCCTTCCCACAATATTTCATTGTCTATAATCGCTAATTTTCTATGATGACCGGTAGTAAATAACACTAGAACGCCGATACATTGAAGCTTGGCTATAGACCAAAAAGCCTGATCGTATAATTCTGAACTATGTTCATCAAGTGGTTTGGTATTGACTATGACTTTAATGTTTCCATTTACCATTTTTTCTAGTGTTGGGAGCAGGGAAGTGACGCGCTTTTTCGTTAAAAACGGACTTTCGATGATAACTCTACTCTTAGCTTTGTTTAAATCCTTAATAAAAGCCTTATAAAACCCATTTTGGTCATATAGTTTTAACGACGTTAATTCACGAGAACGTCTACTCCTCTTTGTTAACATCACCCTTCTCCTTAGAAAAACTAGTTATACCACAAAAAGTTCTGTAATCGTCCACAAGCCCCTGCCACACTTATATTTAAGCAAAGACTCAGTTTCTGAGTCTTTTTGTTTATGCTTGCTCTTGATGTGTATTTAAAACTATCATAAATGAATGACTAAGATAAAAGGCGGTGAGGCCGTCGGCATTGCTATTACGACTGCTCGATTAGGGATAGCTGAGATTATGGCTCGACACGTAAAAAACGAGAAGCCAATATATTTAGATATGGCTGCCTTTATTGCTGCAGACATTATGGATGGAGAAGTACTAAGAAAGTTTGACTTGGATACTCCAAACAGGAGAATCGCGGATGGAGTCGTTGACCATATTTCTATGGGTAGAGTTGTTCTAGAGGTTATTAAAAAGTACCCCGCAGCAAGACCCTACGTTAGCATTCTAACTGCAAGAGCTGCCGCAGTCGGAGGTATGAACGCTTTTCATTTAGTTGAGACGGGGGAGGCAACTAAGGGTCAAAGGTATCAAAAAGCAACCAATCTTGCAACAGCGGCTTTTGCTATATGTGCAACTACTGGTAATGAAAAACTTACACATATCTCAGGCGCAATTGCGTCCGGTATTGCTTTGGCTACCGCACCAGCTAATTTAAAAGGATTAGGGCAAAAATGCGAAGAAGGTATTAGAAAACTTTAGTATATTCAAATTCGAGTACAAAAGTTCTAAAATCATCCACTAGGGGCTGCCACGCTTATGCTTATCATGCATTTCTAAGTTTATATGATAGAATTAATTTATGAAACCAAAACAGATTAAAAACACATATTTAATCGCTATTATTGTCTCTGTAGTTATAGTTATTTTTTGTTTATTTTATTATTTCGGTTTAATCACAATTAATTACATAATATGGGCTATTATTATCGGTCTTACTGCATTAGGTATATATAGTGTGAAATTTATAAAATCAATAAAAAGACATGGTGGCCAAATAAAGATAACTATTTGGTTAATATCGGTCCTAGTAATAATTTTAGCTGCAATGTATATTCCAATTGAATCTTTCCAGACAAAAGGATGTATCATGCGCAGTGGTGTATCTATAGAAACCGTACGGCATGACTTAATTTTTGGTGGCTCACTGAATGATGTCAAGAATGCCGATCAATTAATAGAAGGCAATATGAATCCGGGCTTAAGTGGTCTCTGTAGAACGCCAAAAATACACTATTTATTCATTATATAACCCCGGAATCAGCTAATTAACATTAAGTTGCGAAGTGCGCCCACTAGGAGCTGCCAAGCAGAACAGATTGAAAATAACAGAGTTAAATCGGTTCGATTATTTCGGTTGTAATTCAATTAAATTTTTTTTGTCAAAACTAACTCTGTAAAAAGAGTTCTATTCCATGTGCCCCTATTGACGAATGTAATATTTATTACAAAAAATTAACATTTGCAATAATTTTATATTGCTGTAACTATTGTAACATCAAATTGTCTTATGTTACAATAGTAACATCAACTAAAATCAGGTAACAAAATGCATAACAACAACAACAATCTAATAAGCGTTAAAGAAGCAGCCGATATACTAGGCTACTCAAGAATCCATATTGTCAGACTAATTAATAGTGGGGCAATTAAGGCTTCGCGTATAGGTCGATCATATGCTGTCGATAAAAACTCATTAGGGGGTATCTTTACTAAGATTACACCAACAGAGGAAAAAGCTGTGGATAAAGCCGTAAAAAGGGTTATTGATGAATACTCCCCAGTACTTAAAAAACTCGGTAAAGAATAATGAAAAATATAACAATCGATGAAGTTGAAAAACTTGCGCATGCCTTAGCTCAAAAACAAATGAGCTGGGATGAACCAATACCGGAATTTGGAAGTCGTTATCCAGGCAAGTTAGAAAGTTGTCTTGCGTCGGTTTTTCAAACTTTCGGAAGACGAGATCTTTATCCAACTTTAATAGATAAAGCCGCTATCTTATTTTATTTACTAATCAAAAACCACCCTTTTATAAACGGAAATAAGCGAATTGCCGTTACTTCGTTATTAGTCTTTTTATCCCTTAACGATAAATGGCTGTCCGCCAGCAACGAGGAAATGTATGATATAGCTGTTGTTGTGGCTGGTAGCTCACCTAAACTAAGACATGGCATGTATGGGTTAGTGAAAGACTTTGTTGAAAAGAACCTAATTGACTATAAATAACCAGTTATACAACAATAGGTTTGGTAATCGTCCATGTACCCCCGCCACGCATAAGCAGTATGAGAAATCGAGGCTTTTTTGTTATTATATGAATTATGAGTAAAGACCCTAGAATTGACGAATATATTTCAAAACTTCCTAAGTGGCAAGGTGAGATGTGTACAATGTTAAGAAAGATCATTCACGATGCTATCCCAGAAATTGATGAGACTATAAAAAGGTCTAATCGTCCGTATTTTACCTATAAGGGCAACGTCTGTGCTCTGCAAGCTACAAAGGACCATATTAACTTATTTATCTATGATCCGATTGCTGATGATCCTGAGAATATCATTAATCAGGGAAAAGATAATTTAACAGCACGTTCAATTCAAATCTATAAAGATGCTGATATCAATAAATCTGCCTTGAGATGCTTGTTAATCTCAGTTGCCGATAATAATCGCCTCGGCGGTTGGCGCAATATTATAAAAAGTTCTAAAATAATCCGCTAGGGGCTTATAAGCTTAAACATATTAAACCCATGATATACTTATCAGGTGGAGAGACGAAAAAAAGAACGATCCGTCAAACGTAATATACGGACAATCCCTGAAAATTATTTAATTATCAGAATATCATCAATCATTCTTGTTTTGGCAATATTAGATTTAAATTTTATTAATGTTTGGTCATTAAATTTATTAATTCTATTGGTTTGTCTAGTAATTTATGGCATATTTATTTTTTATCCTCGTAAAGGTACAAATAAGATATTGGATATTGTAAAGTTTGCTCTAGGGGTTGTTTGTATATTTTCTGGGATAAGTTTATTAATGTTTGTTTTTAAGAGTACAGTTATGCATGATTTTCCATTAAACGTTGGGATTATTATTTCATTATATGCCCTATTTTGGGTTATTGCTGGTTGGTATTTAGTCGTAAAATCCCAATACACAAAGATAAATTCACGATTTATTAACAAATTTTGATATTATTAAAAAATGGATATTAACAATCCATTTGAGACGTTCACGAAAAGTGCTTTTCGGTTAGAGGGTTTGCCTCAATATCGTGTTGCGGAAGAAATTGATGCATTAATATATTTCAATAAATACGGTAAAATCCCAGACAATTTTGGTAATGATTGGGCAAATCTTGTTTTGAAAAATGCTTCTGATGGAAAGTCTATGGAGCGTCTAAGACTAGTATCTGAACCCTTAAGTAATTATGAAAACTTCGAGCTACGATCATACCTAGGTGTTGTAGCTGGTGAAAAAATACACATTGCAAATAGAGATGATTATGATTATAAATATGATTTTTGGTTCTTTGATAACAAATGGATTACTCGAATGAATTATTCTGCCGACGGATCATTTATCGATTCAGAAACTTCGAAAGCAAATAAATCAGAGATTGATATGTTTAATTATTGGTATGGTGTTTATAAGAAGTCAAAAATGCTTGACTAGAAATAATATTATTGTATTATAATATGTATCATGTTTGAAAAAAACCGGTTAGCGAAAATACACAACACCAGCGGATTGAAGCATTGCGTGGTCTGTACGATGATATTGCACAAGATTGGGTCGAGGTTGACTTAGATGGTTCAACCTGGACCTTAAAAGGCGGCAAATTTGGTGCACCGTCTATCGATACACCTATACCGAGGGCATTGTGGGCTTGTCGTGAAGATTTTGATGGACGCTTCGAAGAATTCGAAATTAACCTCGACCCAAATAAGGATGGCTTATTTGAGTCTTCGGTTGTTGTATACCCCGAAGATGTCACCGATACAGAAGCGGAGAATTGGAAGATTGCTCAGCAAGAGCTTGGATTATCAGTATTAAATAATCAGGACTGGGAAAAAATTGACGAAGTAGTTGACTACCTAACAAAAAGAAAAGTGTTTAATGACATTGGTAAATCGTTTACCAATCCAGATATATAAAAGTAAAATCAGCATAAAATAAGTTAAAGCCTTATGATATAATCACGACGTGGAGAAGATGAAATTATCTAAATTAGTTAGTATAAGAAAACAAAATCGTTCAGATTCATATTATATTTTAAGAATTTTATCAATTATTATAGTTGCAGCAGTAATACACTTCAATTTTATTAATGTTTGGCTTTTAAGTTCTTGGTTTCTTTTGGTTATTGTTGCTGCATACATTATCTATATTTTTTATCCAAGAAAGATTACAAAGAACACAATAATGGATACGGTAAAGTTTGCATTAGGTGCTGTGTCCATATTTTCTGGCATAAGTTTGCTAGTTTTCGTAGTAAAGAGTTTTGTTATACACGATTTTCCGTTCAATGTTGGCATAATTATTTCTTTGTATGCAATATTTTGGATTGTGATTGGGTGGTTGTTAGTAGCAAATCGTTATGCCAAGAAAAAATAAAACCATTAAACATCATTCTCTGCCAACAGAGAAATTTCTTTGTGATAAAAAACGTTACAAAAATGAAAAGGATGCCCTGGATGCCGCAAAAAATCAGACTCTAGAGAAAATGAGTTTAGAACTTTCAGTATATAAATGCGATTTATGCGGTTATTGGCACTTAACCCGTTCGGTAAATATTTAGTCTATTTTTTTGAATTTTGTTCTTTATCAACTCTTGAAAGCGTCTGAATTGTTGATGCTAGCAAAAATAATCCTGCAGGAATAGATACGATAAATACACCGATTCCAATTGGTGAACCCCATCCTAATACTTCAACTAATGGTTCCATGTTGCCTCCTTTTTAATTATGCTTCGATTTTAACACAAAAATTTATGCTATAGTCAAAATATGAAAAGGTGGCATGGAAGAGACAAGCTGTTAATCTTTGCGCTATTAGCAATATTTTATTTAGCATTGATATTTTTTGTTTTTGTAATAGTTTATTTAAATAAATAATATTAATAAATCAAAAACCAGCCTAAAATGCTGGTTGTTTTGCAACTTGTATTATTAAAACTTTACCCTTAACTATGCCATTGCTTGTCGATTTGGCATATTATGACTACGCGCAACTTTAGCAAATCTTTTCTCTCTTGGTTCTTTGCTGGAATAGTGTCTTCTTAATTGTTTATTCTGTCGTTTAAATTCGCGTCTCATGTCATATATATTTTCAGCCATCTCTATTTCAACCTCTGCTGGCATTTGTGTGCCTATATCACTATCGAATGGTTGAATAGTTGTTTCTATGTATTCATATTGATTTTCATATTCATTACGTGTCATACCTTTACCCTCGCAGTTATGTTTCACTGGTTAATATAATGTTTATATCCCTACGCCTCCTTTCTTTTCCCTAAATACGCCGTTATGCTTCGAGTATATACAGTTATAAAAGTTTTGTATGTTAGGTTTATTACATTTATGCATACATTTTATTTCTTTGAACTGCATTTATGAACAAGCATATCCATCTTGAGATATAATATTTGACTTGCCTTATTATTTGTTTAGTACTATATTGAAATTAGTACTATTATGTGGTGGGAGAGGGATAAGGTATATGAAAGAATTAACAATTAAAAAGGTGAGAACATCATCATTGGCCGGCTTTTATGCGGTCGGGTTCGGAATCGTTGGATTTATAATTGGCGCGCTTTGGGCAATGTCAGCTACAATCCATTTTGGAACCGAAACGCAAAGTGTATTAAAAGGTTTAGCATTTGGTTTAACTGCTGGTTTCTTGGAACTATTCTTTGTAACAGTAGTTTACACAGTTGTCGGCGCAGTTGTAGGTTTTGTAAATGCTATTATCTTTAATTTGATCTCTATGTCATCAGGTGGCATTTCGATTAACGTCAAAGAAGAAAAGTAAAACCCGTCCAAAATTAAAAGGACTCAAAATAATGAGTCCTTTTTTTTGTTATACTATAAATATGAAAAAGCATAAGATTTTATATGTAACTTTTTTATTGGCAATTATAACAATTTTTTTTGGAACGATTTATATCACTTTGCAACAATCACTTCGTATAGGTGCAAATAACCCTCAGATACAACTAGCCCAAGATGCGGCCGAATCGTTGAATAATGGTATAAATCCAGTTAGTTTTGCAGATTCCAGGGTTGATATTGTCAAGAGTTTATCTCCCTTTATTATTATATATAGCAAATCCGGCCATGCAATTACTGGGAATGGCTATTTAAATAATAAGATTCCGACTATACCAGATGGGGTATTGCAAAATTCAGATGGGAAAGATTACAGTTTTGTCACTTGGCAACCTCAGGATAAAACAAGAATAGCGTCTGTCAGCGTTTCAGCGAAAAATTATTATGTGTTATCCGGTAGATCATTAAAAGAGGTTGAAAAGCAAATTCAAACAATGACGGTATATGTTTTACTAGGTTGGTTTAGTTCAATTGTCTTGATATTAATTGGCTATTTCTTTGCTAACAAACAGCATGAAAAACGAATACAAAACCACGCATTATGAAGCACGTCCAAATAAAAAAAGACTTGAATAAAAAATCTAACAGATTACGTGCCGCTGTCATGGGTTCAAACGATGGTATCCTATCTGTGTCTGGCTTGGTTATAGGAGTTGCCAGTGCAAATAGTTCAAAAATATTGATTTTAACAGCTGGTCTAGCCGGTATAGTGGCTGGTGCAATTTCCATGTCTGCCGGTGAATATATATCCGTAAGCGCCGAGAGAGACAACGAAAAAGCATTGATTGAAAAGGAAAAATCAGAACTTGAAGAAAATCCGAATTATGAACTTGATGAATTAACACACCTGTACCAAAACAGGGGACTAGATCATTTGACAGCGAAAAAGGTTGCCAAAGAGCTTACTGCTACTGATGCATTAGCTGCTCATTCTGATATGGAACTCAAAATTAACCCAAGCGAGCTTACGAATCCTTGGAACGCTGTCAGCGCTTCAGCAGTTTCCTACACATTAGGTGCAATGATACCCCTAATTGCAATTATGTTACCTATAGGAATTTATACAATCCCATTCACATTTGTTGCTGTGATTATCGCACTAACAATAACCGGATATATCAGCGCAAAAATTAGTGGTTCAAGTGTTAATAAATCAATCCTACGAATAGTTCTGATTGGTGCAGCTGCAATGACAATAACGTTTATAATTGGCAATATCTTTAAAGTAGTTGGTGTTTAAATTATTATGCCAAAAACCAAAAAGTATATAAAATTTGGTTTAACTTCACTAATATTTACCATATTGATAACCCTCGCACTATCGTTTATTATTTATTCCCCAAACTTTACAATCCAAAACGATATTAATCAATTAAATTCGTTTGATTTAAAACACCCAATTGACCACATTGTGATAATTGTAGATGAAAACAAACCTCTATCAGCACTAAAAAATAACCCTAATGCACCGTATATTAACCAAATCATAAAACAAGGTTCTTACGCTGCAAATTACACAGCCGTTTCAAAAAACCCATATATTGCCTTAACCAGTGGTTCAGTGACACATATTCCAAATAGTTGTAACCCGAAACTTGATAAATGCCAAACATTAGTCGCAAACATTACAGATGAAATTGAAGCTTCAGGCCGTACATGGGATATGTATGCCGAAAGTATGCCTTCATCATGTAGTTTTAGTAACACAAAAAAGTACACTTTCAGACACAACCCATTTTTGTTTTATCCCAGTATTGGCGGAAATACAAAACAGTGTAAGAATCAGATAGTATCATACAGCGACATGTGGTCAGATATAAATAAACATGCTCTTCCAAATTATGTTTTTATCAGTCCAAACCTGTGCAACGACATGCATAATTGCGATATAAAAACAGGTGATAAATGGCTGTCTAATAATGTATCTAAAATTTTATCATCATATGCATTTACACAACAAAACTCACTTTTAATAATCACATGGGACGAAGGTAGTAAACATGATAGCAAGGTACTGACTATTTTTCTGGGTCCAGCATCCAGACAGGGATATGTATCCTACAAATCATATAATCACTATTCCGTTTTGCACACAGTAGAGAGCGTCTGGGGACTAAAGCCATTAACATCAAACGACAATAACGCCCTTGTTATGGATGATATGCTAAAAAACTAACGTTATTCCAATAATATATAACGCAACTACAAATATCGAATCAATACCAAGTCGAAAATAAACACGTTTCGGGCGGACAATTAGACTAATTATATATACTGTAGTTAGTAAAACGCCCAATGCTGCAAACCAAACATCAGTTGATGTGGCATTATTTAAAACTGCATTCCCACTGATGATATCGCAGATTACAAATAGCGCGGGCATAAAAGCGTTACCACCGAAAATATCACTCATAGCCAAACTATAATCACCAAGTTTAATTGATGCCAACCCCGTACTAATATTCGGTAATGCTCCGACTAGTGCAATTACGGTTGCTGCAAATATACCACCATTAATATGAAAGGCTGTTGCCAATTCTGCACCGGTAGTCGCTAAACCATATCCTGCAATTAGCGTTGCAATTGATGCAAGTGCCAATACACTAAAGATTTTTGGCATATTAAATGATCGAAGTGCCGGATGATTAATAACTGCACGTCTTTCATGATGCTTGCGACCCGGTGCAGCATCAATAGCTTCTGCTTTCCAAGGTAGCCCTTTCCGAGCTTTGAAAACAATCCAAAGACCAATTAACCAAAGAACTACAATTCCAACGGAAGCAAGACTAATAACTGTACCTGGTACTACTACCGGAGTCTTAATGGCAATCAAGGATGCTACAGTGACTAGTACCACAAAACTAGCTTCAAGCACCAATGTTAACGATGCTGCAGAAAATGACAATGCTCTTTTCGAGCCACTTTTATAGTCAAATATGGCCAGTACCACGGTTTGGATAGCGATTCCACCAAGTAATGTCCCGATGATAATATCGTAGTGTTGTTGTACAGCTGCAGTGACAACAACCGCAATTTCGGGCAAACTGGTTACAACCCCCAAAATCAACAAACCACCAAATGCACTTCCTAGTTTATATCGACTATCTATTGCATCGGTCGAATGGACTAGCCAAATACCGGCAATCCATACAATAATACTAAAGATAATGAACTCAACAAGAATTAACAAAGTTTCCATTAATCATAATGATATCAGAGTCGTCAGTATATATACAAAATTAATGAAATTTTCATGTTAGTAAAATATAATATCAAAGGTATGAAAATTGTTGAAGTTCGTGACCTCAAAAAAAGCTATGACGATAAACTCGCAGTTGACGGAGTAAGTTTTAGTATCAAAAAAGGTGAGATATTTGGGATATTAGGGCCAAATGGTGCTGGTAAAACAACCACCTTAGAAATGATGGAGACTTTACGCACGATTGATAGCGGAACTGTAAAAATCAATGGAATTGACGTCGCAGAACATCCCCGTGATGTTAAACGTTTAATCGGGGTCCAACCTCAATCACCGGCGTTCCAAGATAAAACAAAATTAACGGAAGTTGTTGAAATGTTCGCTGCCGCTTATGGTGAAAAAGTTGACGTAATGCAATTTTTACGTGACGTCGAGCTGGAAGAAAAAGCCAATAGTTATGTAGAAGAATTGTCCGGTGGTCAGAAACAACGACTCAGCATCACCACAGCGCTTGTACATGGTCCGAAGGTGTTTTTCTTGGATGAACCTACTACCGGATTAGACCCGCAAGCCAGGCGCCATCTATGGGGATTAATCGAAAAAGTCCGTAAGCGCGATATTAGTGTCATAATGACGACTCACTATATGGATGAAGCCGAAGTATTATGCGATCGGATAGCAATTATGGATAACGGCAAGATAATAGCGATTGATACTCCGAAAAACCTGGTAAAGCAACTGCTATCACGAGGTTTTAAAAAGGATGAAAAAGTCGAACAAGCTAACCTAGAGGATGTATTTATTGATTTAACCGGAAAAGAGTTGAGAAATGCTTAAAATGAAAAAATCAATCTTTACAGTATTGATTTTTGCTAAAATTAGCACAAAGCGCTTTTTTAGGGACCGGGCAGCGATTTTCTACAGCATAGGTTTTCCTTTAATTTTCTTGTTTGTTTTCGGAAGTCTGTATGGTAATAACTCAAACTTGTCATTTAAAGTCGCAGTTATTAATAATTCGAATAGTACATTCGCAAAAACTTTCGTTAAAAGTGTTGATAATAGTAAAATACTAAAAGTTAACAAAGACATTAAGTCTCTTTCGGTAGCAGAAGATAAAATGAGTCGTTCCGAAATTGATTCTACGATTGTTTTACCGAAATCTTTTGGTGAAGTACAAAAAGGGAATTTTTATCCAAGCGGTCAAGCGGAGATTATATATACTCAAAATAATCAACAATCAGCACAAGCATTAGCAGCAGTTTTGGATTCTCAGTTTAAAAGTATAAATTCAAAATTTGTCACAATTAAAACTCCATTTACCGTTACGCAAAAACAATTGAACACAAAGAGTTTATCTTCATTTGACTATGCATTTGCCGGTTTACTTGGTTTTGCGATTATAGGTATGGGAATTTTTGGTCCTGTCAACGTTTTTCCTGAACTTAAAAAGATGGGTATATTGCGACGTCTATCAACAACTACTCTTCGAGTTTGGCAGTATTTCTTGTCGACAATGATTGGACAAGCGGCAATTGGTCTTTTAAGTATTGCCGTTATGTTTGCGGTTGCTATGACCGTGTTCAATTTGAAAGTAGTGGGCAATTGGTATGAGTTGATAATATTTCTAATCTTTAGTATGACGATGATTTTAGGAATTGGCTTGGCATTAGGCGGTTGGGCGAAAAACGAGAGGCAAGTAGCTCCGCTTTCAAATATTGTCGTATTTCCTATGATGTTTTTATCAGGGACGTTT
Source organism: uncultured bacterium (assembly GCA_903832635.1). Lineage (GTDB taxonomy): Bacteria > Patescibacteriota > Saccharimonadia > Saccharimonadales > Saccharimonadaceae > UBA1547. The sequence goes on along the minus strand of CAILCF010000005.1, from coordinate 70,972 downwards.
TTCCCAAGGTTTTTAATGCCTGAATGGCTACAAAATATATCAACATTTTTGCCACTAACCCCAGTTATTGACGGTATACGTCTAATTATTACCGAAGGAAAGACATTTTCAGAGATATTGCCCCAGATTGGCTTAATTGGTTTATGGTTTATTGTAATTTACTTTATTGCTTTTAGAGTATTTCGCTGGGAGTAGTTTATTCCTCAAGTTGTGGAAATATCCCACCATTTTCTTTTTTGGCACGTTTTGCATCCTTGACTTCGTACATTGCTAAGTCAGCTTCGCGAAGAGTTTCGTTTATAGAACGGCTATCGGCTGCTGTTGCAACCCCAATCGAAACAGATAAATAATTGTTTTGCTGAATATTATAACCAAGGAATGCATTATTTACTCTTTCAATAACTTTTTGGGCTACCTCATTAGATGCCTGTTGCATAATAAATATAAATTCATCGCCTCCATATCTGGCAATAAAATCTTCCGGTCGTGATTTACCGCAACTTATTAATTTTGCAATTGTTTGCAAAGCTTCATCACCGGCTTCGTGACCCTGACTATCATTGATTGCTTTAAATTCGTCAACGTCAATATAAAGTATACTGACCGGGTATTTTCGCTTACGACGACCTTCTTTTCGAAGCATTTCAAGTTCATCATCAGCACGACGTCTATTAAATAGACCCGTCAAAGCATCGTGTTCACTTTCATTTCTTAGTTGATTCTGAAGTTCTTTGAGCTCAGTAATATCATTCATCCTAACGGTAACTCCACAAATTTCAACCTTATCTTTTAAAATAGTTGTCGTAGTTCGCACCCATTTTATTCCACCATTAGAATCAACTATTCTCAGTTCACTCGGATTATTTTTTCCATCTAGTGTATCTTGGAATGCCTTTTTTGCTTTTTTAGTATCATCGTTAAATAACAATTGATCAAATCGAATATCGAGTAATTCTTCGGGCTCATATCCGGCAAGCTCGACTATCGCAGGATTAATAAATGAAATTAACCCCTCTTTATCTACGTCCATAACAACATCATGGACACCACCGACCAAAGACTCGTATCTTTCCAGTGACTTTCTGACATTTTCATCGGCTCGATGCAAACCGGAGTATATACCATCGTCTAATCCTTCTTCAACTCCTCTAATCCTTAATAATCTGGCTAATCGCGAACCGGCAATAGGATCAATAGTGGCATACTCAGCCGCTCTTGTAATTGCTGCAGCTGCAAGTTTTCGTTCCTTTTGATCCGGACTATTAAACATTTCTGCAGCTGTTCGGATCTCATTCGTAATAGGATCACCAAACGCTTTAGGTGTAATTTGAGGAATAGAATCTGATTTTTCCCCACCTATGCCCGGTTCGGCCATTGTTTTATCCTATCTGGAACCGATTGCCTTGTAAGATACATCGGTTTCGCTATTAACTATGTGTTATACAAGCGACCAAGTACATATAACACCGTATCGTTTTACAATAATATACCACAATATTTTTGATGTGTAAAGTTATAACATAAGTTAATTATCAGGTTAAAGTTTACCTGTAAACAAGAAATAAAATAGTGCTAACACAGCCATTCCCATAACAACAAATGTAATCCGAACGAAAATATTTGCTAGTTTACCGTTTTTGTGTTCACCCATAATATTTGAATCGTTTCCAATCCTGGCAATCATCCAAATCAGTGGTACGGCAGCAATTCCATTAAATACAGCTGTAAATATCAACGCCTGAATCGGATCGATTCCAAAGAAATTAATCGCAAGCCCAATTAATGTCGCAATAATAATTACAGCATAAAAACCTATAGCTTTGCTAAATTTCCTGTATAAGCCTTCTTTCCAGCCAAGAGTTTCAGAAATTGCATATGCAGATGACCCAGCAAGAGTAGGGATTGCCAAAAGTCCAATACCCAAAATTCCTACCGAAAATATTACTTTCGCTAATGTTCCGGCGTATGGGAATCCTTTGACTAAAGGTTCCAAAGCTTTGGCTGCATCCGCCGCAGTACCTATATTATGAATACCGTTTTTAAATAATACTGACGCACAGACTACAACAATAAACCAGGCAATAATCGTTGAAAAGCTCATTCCAAAGATGTTATCAAGACGAACATCTTTTAAAAATCGTTTGCTTAGTTTTGGATCTTGTCCATTTATGCCTAATCTATGATGTGAAATTTCTTCTTCGACGGTTTCTGAAGTATCCCAAAAGAAACAATAGGGGGAGATTGTAGTACCCAAGATACCGACCAAGATATAAATTGTGTCAGCATTTATTGTCGGAATTACAAAAAATGTATTGTGAATCAGTTCCGGCCAGTCGAGTCCAACCAAAAACGCTGTAATCGGATATGCCAGTAGTGCCAAAGCTAGCCATTTTAATATCTTTACATATTTTCTGTAACTAACAAAAACCATCATTAAAATTATCAAGATCGAATAAAAGACAGCTAATAAGGAATAGGGGATAGGTACGAACAATCTGGTAGTAGCAGCCATCGCACCCAAATCAGCCCCAATATTTACTGCGTTTGCTACAAATACCAGTACAACTGACATGTAAAGTAGTTTTTTACTATAATTATTTTTAATAATTGCAGCCAAACCTTTACCTGTGACAGCCCCAATACGTGCACATGATTCTTGTACTGCCGTCATCAATGGCAACATGACTGGAAATGTCCAAAGGAATCCATAACCATAGCCTGCCCCCGCCTGTGAATACGTTGCTATACCGGAACAATCGTCATCTGCAGCACCTGTAACAATGCCAGGACCAAGGATATTTAAAAACCTACCAAAATGCTTGTATAATCGCATTCTTTTTTTTATATTTTTTTTCGCGTGTCTTTCAGCCCTTGAAAATTTGTGGGAGAACTTTACTAATTTACTTTGTTTTTTAGTCATTTCGAACTTTAGACATGCTTATGTTTATACTGATAGCATACTATATGAATATGTAAAATAATAGGGCTTGCATATACTTATTTCGCCACACATTTGATATACTGTCATATATGAAACCGTCTGAAACCGTAAAACCACATTTGATTATTATGGTCGGGATACCAAGTTCAGGAAAAAGCTTTTTTGCAGAACATTTCGCCGAAACATTCAAAGCTCCAATTGTTAGTTATGATATTATGCGAAAAGAAATCTTTTCAAATCCTTCCTTTAGCACCGATGAAGATGAAATTATTCGAAAAGTGTCAAATTATGTACTTTCGGAATTTTTGAAAACCAAAAAGACTGTTATTTTTGAAGGTGAAACCAGCCTCGCTAAAGACCGTTTTGAAATTGCAAAAGGTGCTCGTACAGCCGGTTATGAACCTTTATTTATATGGGTTCAGACCGAGACTTTTACATCACAAAAACGAGCCACAAAAGCCAGCTTGGAAAAACCAGCAATTACCCCAGACGAATTTACTGCAAAACTCAAAAAGTTTAATCCTCCAAATAAAAATGAAAAATTTGTTGTTATCAGTGGCAAACATACATACGCCAGCCAGCTAAAGATAGTTCTAAAGCATTTAATCCAACCACGTAGCGATGTTGGTGAACCAAAAACAATGATTAGAACACCAAAAAGCCGAAATTTTTTGATTCGATAAGAAAGATCTATTATGCCTGTAATCCAAGACAAGGAATTTGGCAAAATAATAGTACGCCGAAGCGCAGCTGCTACTCAAATAAGAGTTCGGGTTGCGCCAGATGGAACGCTAAGGGCATCTTTGCCGATGCGTGCTCCAATGTTTTTAGTAAAACACTTACTAAAAAACTCTAGGGATGAACTACGCGCACTATTGGCTCAATCAAAACCTGTTTATGAATACACCAATGGACTTAGGGTAGGTAAAAGTCATGTTTTGGTTATTCAGGACTCAATTGATGGAAAGTTCAGTGTCATACGTCATAAATTGGAAATTATTGTAAAATTACCCGAAGGAAAATTTGTTAATAACCCAGACATCAACCGAAAAATACGCGATTCAATAATCACAGCTCTTAGAATTGAAGCAAAAAGCTATCTTCCTAATCGTTTATCATATCTGTCGAATAAATTTGGACTAAGCTATGAAAAAGTACGTTTTTCACATGCTAGTGGCAGATGGGGAAGTTATAGCAGTAACGGGACAGTTAGCTTGAATATTGCTCTTATGAAATTGCCTTTTGATTTAATTGATTACATAATCATCCATGAATTAGCGCATTGTCGACACATGAATCATAGTAAGGAATTTTGGTTATTAGTTGAATCAGCAGACCCGGATTACAAGATACATCGTCGAGAATTAAAACAGCACACGCCTTCTATATAAAAATATCGATGTGCCGTGTATAATAAGCACAAGATGTATGGGGGTGGCAAAAATAATAAACCTCGTTCGGCTAAAATAATCAGCTATGCTGGGTTGTTGATTCCGTCGCTAATAGTTATTTACGGGATTTTAATTCAGTCCGGAGTAATATACAGTTCTCATCCGGTTGATGATTTTGGATTCTTGGTTTTTTCATTTTTGTGGTTATTTTTAGGTGGATTACAGTATTTATTTCCTAGTCAATCAAAACTTGATTCTGCTCTCAGATTAATTGCATACCACTTGCTTGCCGGTTCGTATTTAGTATTTATCAGTGGGATCTTTTCACCTATTACCGTTTGTTGGCTTATACTCACGGTTGCATCGTTTATTTATTTCAGACGTATTGGTTTCTATTTAAATATTTTGACTTTTACTTTTGTCGTATGGTCAAGTGCACTGTTGTGGAATAGAATTTATGGATTGAGCCCAATCTACTACTTGATTGTACTACTTGCTGTTACTATAACTGGTTTTGTATTTGTCGCAGTTTCCAGGTATCAAGAAATTAACAAAGCAGAATTATTAGAAAGTAAAGCCCAAGAATCTTTGCAACGTGATAGAGTAACAACTATTGTCAATAACTTGGCTGATGCGGTATTAAGCACGGATACCGACGGTATAATTCGCGTATATAATGCTGCTAGTTTGAATTTACTTGATACAAATGTCAGTCTGAACGGTAAACATCTTGACGAAATTCTTCCTTTGACTGATCAGGAAGGAAAAGATATAAGTATTTTTAAGGAACTAAAAACCGCCAAAACTGTCGTAAAACGTGATGATTTAAATTACGCATTTGATTCCGATGACAAGATGCGCCTGGAAATTACTTTTTCACCGATACGCAGTAGTTATAGTCGCTCGAAAAAATCTGAAACACATGATGGATATATCATAATTATGCGCGATATTACCAAAGCCAAAAGCCTAGAAGAAGAACGTGATGAATTTATCAGTGTTATAAGTCATGAACTAAGGACTCCAATTACTATAGCTGAAGGCACAATTTCAAATGTTCAAGTAATGATGAAACATCCGGACGCGACCAAAAAAATGATGACAGACGCAGTCGGTGTCGCACACGAACAAATTCAATTTTTGGCCAGCATGGTGAACGATCTAAGCACTTTATCACGAGCTGAACGCGGTGTATCGGCCAGTGCTGAAGAAATTGATATAAAGGAACTTGCTCATGAATTGCACAAGAAATATTCCGATGAGGCAAAGCAAAAAAATATTCATCTTAATCTGGATTTGTCAGCAAAAATCGACCATGTTTTCGAAAGTAGATTATATTTGGAAGAATTGTTACAAAACTTAATTACAAATGCAATAAAATATACAAAAAAGGGAAGTGTAACAATAATTGTAAAGCAAAAAAACGATGTTATTAACTTAGCTATCAAAGATTCCGGGATAGGAATCAGTAAGTCTGATCAACAAAAAGTATTTGGAAAATTTTATCGCAGCGAGGATTACCGAACTCGCGAAAGCAGCGGAACCGGACTAGGACTTTATGTAGCGCAAAAACTTGCTCATAAAATTGGAACAAAAATTATCCTAAAAAGTCGATTAAATTTTGGTTCTACCTTTAGCATCTCCTTACCGGCTAAGAAACAATAATCGTATATTGACTTATCAGTGAACTTAATCTATATTATTAGTTGACAGTCTGCTAAGCAGGCTATTTTATTTGCCCGGTGGGTTAAGGAGTTATCAAAGTGCCAACAAAAAAGAAAATTGTGCAGAAAACTTCAGTAACAAAAGTTGTACAACCAAAAAAGAAAAACAATCCTCTTTTGGCGCCTTTTTTTGTAATAGGTCGCTACTTTAAAGGTTCGTTTCAAGAACTTCGACTTGTAAGATGGCCGAATCGTAGGGCTACCTGGGGAATGACAGCTGCAGTTTTAATATTCACTGGACTTTTTGTTGCAATTATCGTTTCTTTGGATTGGGTTTTCAGTACATTATTTAAACTAATTATTAAATAAAGGAAATTATGGCAAAAAATCGATACGATTCATCACGACAATGGTACGCAATTCACACATATAGTGGATACGAAGAAAAGGTTGCCGACAGTATTAGACAGCGCATTAACGCTGTTGATATGGCTGATAAAATATTTGACGTTATGGTACCAAAGGAAAAGCAAATCGAGATTAAAAACGGCAAACGAAAAGTTGTTGAAAAACGAATTTTCCAAGGTTATGCCTTGGTAGAAATGAAACTTACTGACGAAACTTGGTACATTATTCGCAACACTCCTGGCGTTACAGGATTCGTTGGCACCGGTACCGAACCAACACCGGTTTCTGAACCTGAAATTGTTAAAATCAAGCGACGAATGGGTGTCGAAGACCCCAAACATAATATTGATTTCGAACTTGGTGAAGTTATTAGCATCACTGACGGCCCATTCAAGGGCTTTGACGGTTCAATTGCCGAGATTGACACCCAAAAGGGCAAAGTAAAAGTAATGGTCAGTATGTTCGGTCGCGACACTTCGGTTGAGCTTGACGCTTTACAGGTACGTAAGGTATAATACCCCAGTTATGGCAAAAAAAGTTATTGGAAATCTTAAATTACGTATCCCTGCTGGTCGTGCAACGGCTGGCCCTCCGGTAGGCTCGACATTGGGCCAATGGGGTCTTAATATGATGGATTTTATTAATCCGTTTAACGAAGCCACAAAAAGCCTTATGGGCAAGGATGTTATTGTACACCTTCAAGTTTACGAAGATAGAACATTTACATGGAAATCATTAGGACAACCGGTTGACGATTTAATCCTGGAAAAAACCGGCCTTAAAAAGGGTAGCGGTAAACCACATAGCGAAAAAGTGGGCAAAATTACTCGCGCACAACTAGCTGAAATTGCCGAGGTTAAAAAAGATCAATTAAATGCAATTGACGAAGAAGGCCGAATTAAAGTTATTGCCGGCACAGCTCGCTCGATGGGTGTTGAAGTCGAAGGCTAGCTTTTTTACCACGTATCTGTTATAATTTTGTTAATTAAATCAATGTTGGGAGATGTTTGAAGCATCGATATTACCACAGAAAGGATTATTAATCTAAATGGCAAAAAAACCTGAGCTTTTAGAAAAAGCGAAAAAGCTTAAATTAGATGTAACTAGTAAAAACACAATCGCTGAAATTGAGACTGCAATTAAATCAGCTGAAGCGAAACTAAAACCCGAAAAGGTTGCCAAAATCGAAAAGGAAACTGCGGTCAAAGCCGAAACTCCTGATGCTGACGCTAAACTGGCCAAAGCCGGCAAGCGTAGCGAAAAGGCAATTAAAGAAGTTGAAGAAAAAATTGCCAAAGAAGAGCGTAAAGAAAAGGGTGAATCCGCACCACATACTTCTGAAACCTCATCTCATATAAAAAAGGGTCCAAAACCTGTTACGCGACCATTGATTGAACGTCGTGGTAAAAAGTACCAAAGTGCTGCAGAATTTGTCGATAAATCAGTCATATATCCGCTGTACGAGGCATTAGAAATCGCAGTAAAGACTAATCCGAGTAAATTTGATGCAAGCCTGGAAATACATGTTCGGTTAGGAGTAGATCCCCGTCAAGCTGATCAAAATATTCGTGCTACCGTAAGTCTGCCAAATGGAACAGGCAAGACAGTTCGCGTAGCTGTATTTGCTCCGGAAACGGAACATGCAGCAGCCAAAAAGGCAGGTGCCGATATTGTTGGTGATGAGGACTTTTTACAAAAACTTGATAAAGAAGAGATTGATTTTGATATTTTGGTTGCAACACCACAATATATGCCAAAACTTGGTAAATATGCCCGACTACTTGGTCCACGCGGTTTGATGCCAAATCCAAAAAGCGGTTCTGTAGCGTCCAATGTTGCCAAGGCCGTGACTGAAGCAAAAGCAGGAAAAGTCGAATATCGAGTTGACAAGCAAGGAATAATCCACCTAAGTATCGGTAAAGTCTCATTTGGAGCTAAGAAACTCGAGGAAAATGCTAATGCATTCTTTGACAGTCTAAAGTCCCAAAAACCAACCGGTTTGAAAGGTACATACGTTAAAACCACTTCAATCAGTGCCACCCAAGGCCCTGGGATAAAGATTGAGAACAACGTAAACTAAACAATTAATATCTGGAGTTGATATGTCTGAACATAACGACGAATCAGAGGTGGGAATACATCATAGACTATCTGAACGTGGAGTTCTAGGTAATGGATCAAGTCCTGAGGCTCGATTTGTTGAAAATCACGAAAAATTAGGTGAATATGTCGAGGCGCTCAGAACTTTACAACAACGAATAGTTCTTACTTCAGGTACCTTCGACCTACTCCATGTAGGACATGCAAAGTATCTTGAAGTAGCTAAATCATATGGTGATGTATTAATTGTCGGAGTCGATAGCGATACAAAAGTCCGACAACGCAAAGGACCTGACAGACCCGTTGTTCCAGAGTCTGAACGTGTAAATATGCTTGCACACCTAAGGTCGGTTGACATTATTACCTTAAAACAACCCGAAGACCCACACTGGGAACTAATTCGAAATATTAAACCAGATACATTAATTGTGACTAAAGAAACATACGATAAAGATAAAATCAAAGAGCTGGAAGAAATCTGCGGACAAGTCGTTGTTTTAGAACCACAAGCAACTACTTCAACGTCCGCCCAAATACGTCGTTTACAAATCGGATGGTCAAGCAAAATCAAAGAACCTGTAGAAAGATTATTAGAGGAGCATCATGCTGATCCTGAACTTAGACGTAAAATAGGAAGAGTATTAAGTGATCGAAAAAAGAGATAGCAACCCGGAACTGTTTGCCGGTTATATACCTGTTATTCACGAAGGTTACATTGAAGCATTCAGTCGACATCCTAATGCCGAAATCGGTATCTTTACAAATGAAATATTAGAAAATATCTCATATTTACGAAAAGACATCCGAGCTCTAAGCCCAGAAGATGCAAAAAATGCAATAACCGGCTTGGGTAGGAGTGCTGTACTTATGGGAAAATCAGCGTTATATGAAGCCTTAAATAAACCAATTATAATGCCCGATGACGATATAACTCGATGGATTGCAGAGACTTACCCTGATGCCGACATTACAACTGAACCGGTTTTTTTAAGATGGGATCGAGATAATTCTTCCGAAAACATGTTAATTGTGCCCGATCGAATCATTAGTCTTGATGGTAATGATCCGATTGTAACTACATTGAGTCAAGAGCTTTCTAAAAGCACAAACTGGTGGAGACACGTAGGGGCGGTAGTCGTCGATAGCGAAGAAAATATTTGCCTTCAAGCTCACAATACTTCTGTCCCGACAGAATATACATCACTTATTGACGGTGATCCAAGAATTACCTCAATAAGAGGGGAGTCGATTGATCTTTCAATCGATATGCACTCAGAAGCACATATTATTGCCGAGGCTTCAAAAAAGGGTATTGCATTAGAAGGTAGTTCAATCTTTGTAAGTACATTCCCATGCCCAAACTGCGCAAAGTTAATTGCTCAAAGTGGTCTTAAGGCATGTTATTACATTGATGGATATGCGATGCTTGACGGACAAAGCATTTTAAAAGATTTTGGAGTCGAAATCGTAAAAGTTAATACAAAACTTGAGCCAGAAGATTCCCGCATACTAAAACCTTATCCGACTAGCTAATCTTGAATCTTACTTTTTTATCTGCTGGCTTGTCTGCAGACGGGACAATTAGGTGAGCGTGTAGGTGATTTACAGTTGCACCACTTCCTGACATATCACCAAATCGAATCCCAATACCTCCGGTATTAATTTTGAATTCTTTTTCAGCCCAAACCATATGTTCCTGAAGTTCGTCAAACGCACCCTTTTTCAAGTCTGATAATTTTTCGGCATGATAATTTGCTATAGCTAACAAATGAATATCGGTGTATTTATAAGGCCACTGGTTTTTTGTTATTCTCCAGTGTTTACCTTCTCTAAGAGTTTTTTGTTTGTGGTATTTGTCAATATATTCAGGGCAAAATGGGCATTCCTGATTTTCTACAATATCTTGCATAACCCGACGTTGTTCGTCAAGCCTAGCGTTATTTAAATTAACAAATGATTTATCTTTTTTCATAGGTCACAAAACTATATGGATATATATTATCATTATCAATCGAAAATTGTTGTTCACCTGTTTTTTGCCAACTATTATCTAGTTTTGGAAAGAATGTATCCGCCCCTTGGATTACCGCATCCACTTCCGTAGCATAAATTTTTTCGACATTATTTATTACTTGATTATAAATTTCTCCGCCACCCATTATGAAAGATTCGTCTACCCCACCAGCCATAGAATATGCTTCGTCTAAGGAGTGAGCAGTTTGAATACCGGGAATTTCTATATTATTGCCTCTGGTAATTACTATATTCTGACGATTTGGAAGTGCAAAACCTATTGAATCAAGAGTTTTACGTCCCATTATTACAGCCGAACCGGTTGTAAGTTCTTTAAAATGGGTAATGTCGCCATGCATTTCACCACGTTCCCATAAAAGGCCACCACTTTTACCAATAGCCCTTTCGCGATCATACGCGACAACCATGCTTTTTATACAGGTGTCCCCCCCATGTTCATAGGAGGGTGGGCGACGTAATCTTGGATCTTGAAATGTTCAGCTCTAAAATCTTCAAGTTTAGTCACAGAAGAATCAATCGTTAGGCGAGGAAATGGAAAAGGTTTGCGATCAAGCAGTTCGTCAACCTTATCGAAATGCTGATCATAAATATGCGCATTAGATATTTGGAATACTAATTCCTTTGGTTTGTATCCGGTGACTTGTCCAACCATCATAAGAAGTGCAGCATAATGAACCATATTAAATGGCAAGCCGACTGGTACGTCCGCACTCCTTTGCCAGTGTACTAGTGAAATTTCCTGATTAAAAGTGTCAATGTTGTAGTGTTGAAGTCCATGACAGGGAACAATCAAAGCTTCTTGTTGGCGTTCTGGAGCACGACTGATTTTTGGAGGTATAAATGGACTAATTATATGAGTTCGAAGTTCTGGTCTACTTTTTATTTGTTCAATCATATTTGCGTATTGGTCGAAAGTTTTTTCTCCATCTGGAAAATCATGGAAAGCGGCACCATAAGAGCCTGGGCCCAAATCGCCAACCGCTAGACCTCGTTTTTTTGCTTTACGCTCAGCTTCTTCACCAACCGTCCATGGTTTCCAGAACTTACAACCATATTCTTCCAGTTCTTCCTGTGTCCGCGCACCATGCATAAAACCAATTATTTCACCCAATGCTTGTTTAATTGGCCCGGTTACTGGCCGAAGTCCAGGATTTTGTTCATGATTTTCAATATTCTCAACAGATGAGCCCATAGTTAAATCGCGCTCGGTTATCAAAGGAAAGCCGCCTTCAGCCAAATCGAACCTCATCATGTGTCCTAATATTTCTTCAGAAGCAGAATCCATTCCAGAAAGGGCTTTTTTACCAGACTTTCTAATTCTTAATAATAAATCGTGATATTGTGTATCGGGTTCACGGTCAATATTATATCTAAACGGTTCTAACTGTTCTTTATCTACCACTTTATTACCCCTCAAATGTTCTTGATTAATTCTATCTAATATTATACCAGTAATAATTAAGTAATTTGCCGTCAGATACTGCATTATTGACAACAGATGTATAAATTTGCTATACTACCCCTAGACATCACCAAAGACAGTAGCTGTGGAAACACTTAATTCGCCGGACAGCGAAGCTACCTAGGAATATGTATAACTACATTTTTTCGGAATTTAGTCTTTGGCAGTGCGAGCTCCAAGGACTTTTTTGTTTCCGCCGTACGGCGGATCGCATTGCCGTCTGAACTTTTACAATTTGGTCAAATATACCTAAAAATATCAACTAAAGAAAGGATTTTTATGGCAATTACACGCGATAAAAAGAATACTTTGGTTGCAGAATTAGCAGAATTGTTCGCTACAGCAAAGGGCTCGGTAGGCGCAGCTTATACAGGCCTGAACGTTGCTGATATGCAAAAGCTTCGAGCAGCTGCTCGGGAAGAAAATGTTAGAATCATAGTGGCTAAAAACCGTTTGGTTCGCGTTGCACTTGGTGCAGACAAGAAATTTAAAGCAGCTGACACAAGCTTGCTGACAGGACAACTTGTTTATGCGTTTTCAAGCACAGATGAAGTCGCACCTGCCCAAGTTTTAGCAAAATTTGCTAAAAGTCATCCGGCATTAAAACTGATTATTGGTTTTGATGATTCGGGGGCAGCACTTGATACCGTAACCGTCACGGCAATAGCAGCACTGCCAACCAAAGACCAACTTCGTGGTCAATTGGTCAGTGTTATCGCCAGTCCGCTCAGTGGATTCCTAAATGTCGCAAATGGCACACAAAGTGGATTTACTCGGTTATTGTCACAGCATGCTGAATCAATTTAATTCTAGTTTTGTAACTAATAATACCAATTAAAATTTCGCTATAACGCGAAGGAGAATATAATCATGGCTGATAAAGAAGTCAAACTTTCCGCTGCTCAGACAAAGATTGTTGATGAACTTAACAAACTTTCGGCATTGGAACTAAGTCAAATCGTAAAACACCTGGAAGGTGAGTGGGGCGTAAGTGCTGCTGCTCCGGTTGCAGCTGTCGCAGCACCAGCTGCAGAATCCGCTCCGGCAGAAGAAGAAGGTAAAACAGAATTTACCATTAACCTAAAAGAAGCCGGGAACCAAAAAGTAGCTGTCATTAAGGCAGTCAAAGAAATCACTGGTTTAGGACTAGGTGAAGCAAAAGCAATTGTTGACGGTGTTCCTTCAACGGTTAAAGAAAAAGCTAACAAAGAAGAAGCTGAAAACGCTAAAAAATTGCTTGAAGAAGCAGGCGCAGTCGTCGAACTAGCTTAGTTTTACGTCTTTTATTTGACCATATATTGTAATCGACATTTATACCGTTCATTTTTTGGACGGTATTTTTGTTTAGATGGCAAGTATAAAATATACAACGCTTAACGCGTCACATCATAAAATCATGTGGAAAAAACTATTTACTTATTGACATAACATTCGAAAATTGATATATATTAAGTAATATCAGGTCAAAAATAAAGACAAAAGGAATTGCGAGTAACCATGTCTGAATTACCAGAAAAGCAAATAAAACGATTACACAGCTTGATGCAAGATGCTGAAACGAATCTTGCTGCTGCCAGGGAATTATTAATAAGTATCACAGGTGATGACGGCGCACCAATTACGCCAAAGTCCAGCAATGCCGAAGACGTTAAGGGTAAAGTTATCGAAGGCGTATTTGACGGACAACGAATGGCGGGTCCAGACGGCAAAGAATATCCTGTCCCAGCTAATTACGCCAGCAAGTCGAAATTGGTTGAAGGCGATATTTTGAAACTTACTATTACAGATGACGGCGGTTTTGTTTACAAACAAATCAGCCCAATTGAACGAAAGCAAATTATTGGCACGTTAGTTCAACATGACGGCGCATATTATGTCGAGGCTAACGGCCGTGAATATCGTATCCTACTGGCAAGTGTCACATATTTCCGCATCAATGTCGGCGATCAAGTCACTATTATCGTCCCAGCCGACAATCCGGATGCTGATTGGGCTGCTGTCGAAGCCGCATTGTAACCGAATCTGCAATTTATAAATAGATTTTAATAGCATAAGCTGTTATTATGTTGTTAAGAAATAATTAAGGGGGGATAATGCAACCTGAATCAGAATCACAGCAGTTTAACGGTGGGTTTGTTAATCCATCAGCAAAAAAGGTAATTAATTGGAAAAAGATTTTATTATTTGTTTTAGTGGCAATACTTGCAGCTGCCTTATCCGGAGCTGCAGTTTGGGCATACATGTCAAATCAAAACGACAGCAACAGTAAGTCACTAAATGCACAAATCACTACAAAGACTGTTAAGATAACCAGCCTGCAGTCAAATGTGAAAACCCTGGAAACGCAAGTAGCCACAAAAACCACAACAGGCTCAACCTCAAGTCAACAATCGAATGTTAACGGAAAGTTTGAGACTTTGTTAACTTTTTGCGCTAAAGATAACAAATCAGTAGGAACGACCGATTTAACAAATGAATCTAGTACATTTGAAAAGGATAAATATTTTGGAAGTTGTTCAGTAATGCCAGCAAACGCAGCTACCGGCGGCTACGTTATTACGGCAATGTATGAGAACAATGCTTGGACCGAACTTTTCGAAGGTCAGGCACCTACGGCTATTTCGGCTGCCGCTTGTACTAAGTACCACGTACCTACTGTACTTGGAACATGCCCACAAATTTAGTTTTACACAATTAAAAGTAGTCTGAATCAGGCTACTTTTGTTGACATTGTAAACAAAAGCGTTATACTGGAATCATTCACAGAGGTGAAAACAAAAATGGTAAAAAATACGGCATTATAAGCATAGAAATGTGCGTATAATCAAAACAGACAATTGAGTTGAGGGAGAAAACAAACAGTGTCAAAAGCATTGTACCGAAAATATCGCAGCAAATCGCTCGATGAGGTGATAGGACAAAAGCACATAACGGATATTTTATCTCGTGCTATTGCAGAAGGCCACATTTCTCACGCCTATTTATTATCCGGTCCACGCGGAGTCGGTAAGACATCTGTTGCTCGTATTTTAGCTCATGAAATAAATAATCTGAAATATGACGAAGAAGTTACAAACCTTGATATCATCGAAATAGATGCAGCCAGTAATAATGGCGTTGAAGATGTCCGGGATTTAAGAGAAAAAGTTCAAATCGCCCCATTTTCTGCTGATAAAAAAATATATATTATTGATGAAGTCCACATGCTATCTAAGGCTGCTTTTAATGCTTTGCTTAAAACTTTAGAAGAGCCACCTGAACATGTTATATTCATTTTAGCGACGACCAATGTTGAAAAATTACCACCAACAATAATTAGTCGCGTACAAAGATTCAGTTTTCGACCAATCCGAGTCGAAGATGCCGTCAAGCATTTATCATTTATTGCCAAAAAAGAAGGAATCAAAATTTCCGATGATGCCTTAAAACTTATCGCAATCCGTAGCGACGGTAGTTTTAGGGATAGTATTAGCTTACTTGACCAGATGTCTAGTTTAGTCGATTCTAAATCAAACACGATTTCGGTTCAGTTAATTGAAGATATGCTGGGACTGGCACCAACTGAAACAATTAACCAAATCCTGGTTGCCATAGACACACATGACCTGGAAAAATTGGTAACACTGCTTAACCGAACTTTTGACGAAGGTGTAGAAAGCACAGTTATAGTCAATCAACTGACTAATAACATTAGCGAAAATATTTATGATAAACCTCAATTGATTCCACTGCTTGATTCATTAATTGATGTAGCTAAAAGCCCACAACCTCAGTTAAAACTTTTAAGTGTGTTGGGCATGGCTACAACTGCAAAAAACACTCCAAAATCTGCTGCGTTATTGGCATCTACCCACGAATTTAGTGCTT
Source organism: uncultured bacterium (assembly GCA_903832635.1). GTDB lineage: Bacteria > Patescibacteriota > Saccharimonadia > Saccharimonadales > Saccharimonadaceae > UBA1547. Next base: position 55,105 of record CAILCF010000005.1, on the reverse strand, counting down.
CAATCAAAGAGTTAGAAAAAAAGGCGACTGAAGATAAACCGAGTGAGGCAACAGAGTCAGAAACAACCAGAAAGCCACGGGTGACGGTTGGCGGGGTGGCGCCCGATTCTTCGGACAATAAAACTGTTCGAGAATCAGGGGCGGACCGACCGGCAGGACCCGCAAAGAATAAGTTATTGGATTGGTCTAAACTTCTAGATTATGCGCGAAAGAATCATATCGCTCTTTATTGTGTGCTGTCTAATTGTGGACATAAAATCGACGATAATGAACTGACAATATATGCAAATAATAAATTCTACAAGAAAAAACTGGACGATACGAAATATAGCGTACTACTTTCAAAATGTATCCAAGAAATAGGCGTTTTTGGACTTGATATCCACACGATTCCCACACCTCTTCCACCCCAGGATAGCCAAGCTGCTGCAGTAGCTGTTATTATGGGTGGAGGAGAAGAGGTCTCGATTGAGTCCATTTAAGTTACTGCGAGATGGCAAATAAGGAAGTAATTGCGGGGAAAATACCGCCACAAAATATAGACGCCGAGAAAAGTTTACTTGGTGCTGTATTAATTGATGAAGAAACCTTAGCAGATATTTCCGAGCATGTTACAGAAAAGGATTTTTACGAAAAGCGTCACAGCACAATTTACGCTGCAATGATGAGTTTATATGAAAAACACAAACCGGTTGATTTATTAACATTAACAGATGAGTTAAAACGCAAAAAAGAATTAGATATTATCGGTGGCTCGGCATATTTAACAGATTTAACCAATTATGTACCAACATCGGCACACGCTGAAGCTTATGCTCAGTTAGTTGCACAAAAAGCTATTCGCAGACGTTTAATCAAAGCCAGCGCCGATATATCGGAACTTGGCTATAACGAAGAAACTACCACCGAAGAATTATTGGAAAAAGCCGAATCCGAATTATTTTCTGTTAGTGACCAATCATTAAAGCAAGACATCGTCAGCATTGAAAGTATTTTGACCGAAAGTTTCGACCGCATGGAAGAATTGCACCGCAACAAAGGTTCACTTCGTGGTGTTCGAACAGGATATAGAGATTTGGATACAATGACTGCCGGATTACAGCGTAGCGACCTTATAGTTCTGGCATCCAGACCAGCAATGGGTAAAACCACACTTGTAACCAATTTGGCATATAATGTTGCTACAATCGCCAAACAACCAGTCTTGTTTTTCAGTCTGGAAATGAGCAAAGAACAGTTGGTCGACCGCATGTTGGCCGATTCTTCTGGTGTCGATGCATGGAATATTAGAACGGGGAACCTTTCAGATGATGATTTCAGCAAACTTTCCGAGGCTATGGGTGAACTAGCAGAAGCACCAATATTTATTGATGATACACCGGGATTGTCAGTATTAGAGATGAGGACCAAAGCTCGTCGAGCTAATCATGAACAACCGCTAGGGCTTGTAATTGTTGACTACTTACAACTTATGCAAGGTAGTGGTCGGAGTGATGGTAACCGGGTTCAAGAAGTTGGCGAAATTTCTAGGGGACTTAAATTAATCGCTCGTGAACTAAATGTGCCGGTTATTGGGCTAAGTCAGTTATCTCGTTCAGTCGAATCACGAAGTCCGCAAATTCCTCAACTGGCAGACCTACGAGAATCAGGCTCGATTGAGCAAGATGCCGATATTGTCATGTTTATTTACCGCGAGGCATATTATAACCCCGAGACTGAACGCGAAAATATCACTGATTTATTTATTGCCAAGCATCGAAATGGACCAACTGGCAAAGTTGAATTATACTTTGATCCTGAACGCTTGCGCTTTACATCGCTTGACCGTAAACACGACGCCTAAACGTCCCTCTCAGCGTGATATAATTAGTCTAATGAATCTTGGTAAGTTTAATATGTCTGAGTTTTTAGTTTACAAGTGGCGATATTATATCGGTTATGGGCTTTTAGGGATTGGTCTTGTTTTAATTTTAGTTTTTATTAGCAATTTTGTACCTGGTGGTTTATCCAACGCAGAGATGCAATCAGTTGTGAAAAGCGCGTCTGTTACGTACAAAGATTTTTGGTCTGTAAATGCGATTAATCTGCCATACCATTTATTTCAACATATTTGTTTTGCTATACTAGGAGTTTCATTATTTAGTATTAAGTTGCCTTCGGTTATTTTAGGTTTTTTAACCGCTGTTGGATTGGTTTTACTCCTTCGACAATGGTTCAAGCCCGGAATTGCTATCTTGACATCATTGATAGCGATAACTACTAGCCAATTTCTATTTTTAGCTCAATATGGGACCCCAGATATATTATTTCTATTCTGGCCGATTTGGATAATTTATATTGCAAGTTTAATAACAAATAGTCAACGTTATAGAAAAACTTTAGTCGCGTTGTTTTTTGTTCTGGCGGCACTTAGTTTATATACACCCCTCAGTGTATACATTTTATTAGTTGTATCCGGGTCAATATTAATTCACCCTCACTTACGTTTTGTGATAAAGCAATTGCCATTAACAAGGATTATTGCCGGGGTAGTAGTTCTGTTATTACTAATTGCACCTTTGGGGATTGCTATCATTAAAAATCCCAATATTGGATTAACCCTACTGGGAATCCCAAATAATTGGCCGGATTTAATAGCTAATATAAATTCGATTGCTATTCAATTCTTTGGATTTGTAAATATGAGTAAAGGTACTGTCATTACTCCGTTTTTTGGTTTCGGATCAATCCTTATAATTTTACTAGGTGCATATTTTGTTATCAAAACCAGAATTACGGCAAAAAACTATGTGGTCATAATTTGGATACTAATTCTTATCCCTATTATTGTTTTAAACCCAAATTATATAGCTATAACATTTTTAGCCTTAGTTATGCTTTTGGCAACCGGTTTGGATGGATTATTATCACATTGGTATAAATTGTTCCCAAATAACCCTTATGCAAGAATTGGTGGATTAATACCGGTTGTAATCTTGGTATTAATTTTAGTATCGTCAGGAGCGAATAGATATATTTACGGTTATCTTTATGACCCGAATATCGTACCTAATTTCAGTGTAGATTTACGTTTGATACCAAAGCATACAAAAACTATCGTTGTAACTAGAAATGAACTTGCATTTTATCGAGTAGTAGCGGAATACAATAAACCAATGGTTATTTCAAACAACTCTTCCGGAGACTCATTCTTGGCAACCCGCTCGGCAAAAAGTGATTTTAGGGGATATATGATAGACAGGATTATCTGCTCGTCAAGAAAAGATGATAGTAACCGATTTTATGTCTATAAAAAGGTGTCTGGTTAACGTATACTAATAGATGAAACGTATTATATAGTTAAGGAGTAAAAATATATGGCATTTGACCAAGTAAAAATGATGAATAATTTGCGTAAAGCGCAAAACGAACTAAAAAAAGAAATTATCGAAGTTGAAGCTGGCGATGGCGCAGTAGTCGTACAGGTAACCGGAGAACTAAAAATTAAAAATATTTCAATTAACCCAGAACAAGTAGATTTGGATGATATCGAACAACTTGAACACTGGCTTGAAATTGCACTTCGAGATGGACTACAAAAAGCCCAAGAAGTTGCCGCTGAGAAAATGAAACCACTTATGGGCAGCCTGGGTAATCTGGGTTTATAGGAAATAAAATTGACACAATTACTCCCTTCAGCACTAGTCGATGCAATTGATGAACTGGGGAATCTTCCCGGGGTTGGTTCACGTACCGCCGAGCGATATGCATATTACTTGTTACGAAGCGACAAACATATTAGTAAAAAATTAGCCGATGCTGTTCTTAGGCTGCATAGTGGTGTAAAAAATTGTCCGGTTACATTTGCTTTGATTGGTGCAGATGAATCAATTTCACCTCTTTACAGCGACACCTCCAGAGATAAATCCTTGGTTGCCGTGGTTGAAGAACCTTTGGATATTGTTGCACTAGAGCGAACCGGACAATTTAACGGGACCTATCACGTACTGGGCGGAGCAATCAGCCCGATTGATGGCATTGGGCCCGAACAACTTCATATACCTGAACTATTAAAAAGAATTAAAAAGGATAAAGTATCTGAAGTTATTATAGCTACGAATGCGAGTGTAGAGGGCGAGTCTACGGCATTATTTTTGCAAAAAAACATCGTTGATTCCGGTATAAAGGTAAAGTTGACCAGACTTGCTCGTGGTATTCCAGTCGGTGTCGATTTGGAATATGCTGGTCAAATTACCCTTACTCATGCACTTGAAGGCAGAAGGTTATTCTAATGTTTGAAAAGGCAAAACAACTGATTGATTCGTCCAAAAAAATAATTATTATTCAAGCCGAAAACCCTGATGGCGATTCGCTAGGAAGCGCTTTGGCTTTAGAAGAAATACTAGGAGATTTAGGAAAAGAAGTTAGTTTATATTGTCCCGTCGAGATACCAAAATATATGCGATATATTAAAGGTTGGGACCGAATAGAAAGCCAGTTTGATTCATCGTTTGATATGGCAATCGTAGTTGATACCATGGCTGAAGTTTTACTAACTAAGGTTCTTGACAGTCCAGTTGTACGTAGTTTTTTTGAATCCCATCCGGTTTTAATGATTGATCACCACGTATCTGACGCCAAACTTAGCTTTAGCTACGAAGCGCTTGTCGAAGATGCCGTCGCTACCAGCGAAATTATTTACGAACTAGCTACACGCTCAAATTGGCCAATTAATAATCAAGCGGCTGAAAACTTACTGGTTGCAATTTTAAGTGACAGTCTTGGCTTTACTGTCCAAAAAGTTACACCAAGAACGTTTTTTATTGCAGGTAAGTTAACTGAACTTGGCGCCAGTAGTTCAAAAATTGAAAAGCAACGTCGTGAATATATGAAGAAATCACCGGATATTTTGAGGTATAAAGGAGAGTTATTGGAAAGAATCGAATACTTTCTTGACGGCAAATTGGCTTTAATCCGAATATCATGGGAAGAAATACAGAAATACAGCGATCAATATAATCCAAGCGTGCTTGTTCTTGATGAGATGCGTCTAGTAGAGGGTGTTATTGTCGGTGTTGCAATAAAGACATATCCTGATGGAAAGCTAACCGGAAAATTACGCAGTAACCAGCCCATATCATCCGAAATTGCCGGTTTTTTTGGTGGTGGTGGCCACGAATACGCAGCCGGTTTTCGGGTTTATGAACCAATCGAGACAATTATTCCTGAACTTTTAGAAGCAACCGATAAAGCTATAAAAGGATACACAGATGACTCTAAAATTTCATAACACCCTGAGTGGGGAAATTGATGAGTTCAAGCCGCAGACACCCGGAAAAGCTTTGATTTATACTTGCGGCCCAACAGTTTATGATTATGCAACAATCGGGAACCTTGCCAGTTATATATATTGGGATACATTAGTTCGTGTTCTTATGGCAAATAATTACCAAGTAGTCAGAGTAATGAATATTACTGATGTCGGCCATTTGACGAGTGATGCGGATGAAGGTGAAGATAAATTGGAAAAAGGTGCCAAACGTGACGGAAAAAACGCCTGGGAAATTGCATCATTCTATACAAAAGCTTTTATAAGTGATATTAATCAATTAAATTTTATTCAACCACAATACCTAGCAAAAGCTTCTGACTATATCCCTGACCAACTAAACCTAATTCGAAAATTAAAAGAAAAAGGTTATACGTATCAAATTGATGATGGGATATATTTTGATACTTCAAAATTTCCAACTTACGCCGATTTTGCACACCTTGACCTTGATGCACAAAAAGCCGGCGCACGAGTAGAATTCAATCCTGAAAAGCGAAATCATAGTGATTTTGCCTTATGGAAGTTTACTCCTACCGGTACAAAACGTGATATGGAATGGGAAGCTCCTTCAGATTTGCTTGATTCTGGTACACAGAAGGTTATGGGTTTTCCTGGTTGGCATTTGGAATGTAGTGCTATATCTATGGCAATTTTGGGCGAAACATTAGACATACACACAGGCGGAATCGATCATATACCGGTTCATCACACAAACGAAATTGCGCAGTCTGAAGCCGCCAATGGAGTCAAATTTTGTAACTATTGGTTGCATAACGAGTTTTTAAAAGTTAACGGTACCAAAATAAGCAAATCACTCGGAAATTATTTCACTTTATCAGATTTAGTGAAAAAAGGCTTTAGTCCATTGGATTTTCGAATGTTTGTCTTACAAGGTAACTACAGGAATGAAGGTAATTTTACTTTTGAAGGTCTACAAGCTGCCAAGAATCGGTTACTTAATTGGCGCAACATTGCCGCGCTTCGTCATCAGACTCATGACACAATTAAATCCGATGCCGATACGAACCAAGACGAAAAAACTGTTTCACTTTATGCAACCCCACAAGCTTTAATAGAGGCATTAAACGATGACCTGGGTACTCCTGAGGGTTTAAAAATTATTGACGATGCTTTTTCAACATTGTTATCAAAAAAACTTGCATCGATTAATCAAGCAGCATTAATACAACTGTTACAAACTATTGACGATGTATTAGGACTTAAACTTCTTGAAACAACCCCTGATATTGATGATGAAACCAAACAGTTTATTATTCAAAGAAACACTTTTCGTGACTTAAAACAATGGGATAAAGCAGATGAAATTCGCAATCAACTGCTTGACAGAGGTATCGTTCTTCGCGATAGCCAAAACGAAACCATCTGGGAATATTCAAATAAAGTTAGCGACTAGTTCATTTGCCTTTTAAAAGGCGATCTTCAACTAAAACATTAATACAGCTGGCAATTGGTATTGAAATGATTCCACCAATAATTCCAAACAGGTAAATACCAATTGTAACTGCTATCAAGATTGTTAGAACAGTTAAATCGTTCCGTTTGGATTGAATTTTTGGAGATATATAGTTTGCTTCAATTTGTTGGTAAATAATAAAGAATACCAGAAATATAATGGCTGCGGTGACATTGTTTATCGCTAGAATAAAAGTAACAAGGAGTGATCCAACCGTTTCTCCGAAAAGTGGTATAAGAGAGAATATAAAGATAAGTGTTGCAACAGGTATAGCCAGGTTTGTCGGAATAATAAATATTACACTCAGAATCAATACCAACAATCCGGCTACGACACCCGCAATCGTAGATACCGATAACTGACCAACAACATAGCTAGTAACGGACTTGTACATTTTTCCAATGATTTTTCGATGATGCTCCATTTGGTTTTTATCACGGTAAAGTCCCCATATTCGTTCCATCCATGCTGGTCCCTCGACTAACATCAGGAAGGTTAATGCTATGACCAAAATAGATGCTGTAATAACTGATAATACCGACCCAATACCATATACAAGGACTGAACCAATTCCAGATACAAAATGTGTTGAGTTATTTTTTATTGACTCAAAAACCTTATCAACCTCTGGTTGTAGGTGGTATTGTCTAATAAAGTTGCTGATTCCTGTAGATTGATTCGTAGCAGAGTTAATAAAACCTGGTATATTTTGAGTAAATCTACCAGTTTGTTCGACAATCGGTGGAATCACAAGAAATAATACTGTACCAAGAATTAGAATAACAATAATATAAGATATTGCGGTACTTAAAACTCTACTTTTCCCAGGTAGTATTTTTGCTAATCGATTTACTGGAGGACTCAGGGCAATGGCTAAAAAGAAAGCCGTCCCAATAATTATTAATGCCGTCCTTGCACTGTAGATAAGAAGTGCTGCCAATGCGAATCCGATTACAACAAGCCAAAATCTAACAAATGTTCGTGTATCTATTTCTATTTTTACCTTCATAAAACGTATTATACACTAATTTCGATTTCTTATCGTTTTGGCTGAAACAATCCTTAGTTTTTGGTAATTATATGCATTTTTTTCCAATATCTTAAGCGAACACTAAGCCTATTTGGGTGTATAATAGTAGTATGAGAGTTTTAATTGTAGAAGATGAACACAAGATTGCTCAAGCCTTGAAAAGGGCTTTGCAACAAGATAATTACGCCGTAGATGTATCTTACGATGGCGACGACGGTTACGCAATGGCTACTACTGAACCTTATGATTTATGTATTATTGATTGGATGATTCCGGGTGAATACGACGGTCTGGCAATTGTTAAGGCCATGAGAAAAGAAAAAATTCACACTCCGGTTTTGTTATTGACAGCTAAGGGAAGCATTGCAGATAGGACTGCCGGGCTTGATTCCGGAGCAGACGACTATCTTGCAAAACCTTTTGCATTAGAAGAATTATTAGCTCGTGTACGAGCATTATTACGACGTCCGGTTGAGGTCCAACAAACGGTTTTGACTGCTGGTGACCTGTCACTAAATACGGTTACTTTTGAAGTCAAGCGTGGCGAAACCCAAATAAACCTAACCGGTAAAGAATTTGCACTTTTAGAATTTCTTTTACGTAACCAGGGGCGACCAAGCAACAAAGACACAATTATCAGCCATGTGTGGGATTATAATGCCGACGTATTGCCAAACACTGTCGAGGTGTATATGAAGTACCTACGTCAAAAGATTGACGATCCCTTCAAAACACATCTCCTACAAACAATTAGGGGATTCGGCTACAAAATTGAAGCAAAATAAGAATTTACCAACTATGTTCAGATCAGCAACCCTCCGCCTAACCGGGTGGTATTTATTAACACTAATGTTATTTAGTGTAATTTTCAGCATAATTATTTTTCAAGTTGCAACCAATGAACTTGGGGCTCGATTGGAGCGATTGGAAACAAGTTTTGAAGGTGCTAACTTGACATACCCAAATCAGCTACCTATGCAGCCTTTATCATTAGCAACAATTAGATTGTCCGAACAAGGGAAAGCATCCTCGAATCTGTCTATTGAGTTGTTGTATATTAATTTTGGCGTTCTATTAATCGGTGGCGTTGGAAGTTACTTTTTTGCGCGTAGAAGTTTGGCTCCAATTGAAAAAGCTCACAATGCTCAGTCCCGATTTACTAGTGATGCCAGCCATGAACTTCGAACTCCTCTGGCCGTAATGAAAACCGAACTTGAGGTTGCTCTCCGTGATAAAGATGCAAATTCAGATACATTAAAAGAGGTTTTATCAAGTAATCTTGAAGAAGTTGATAAATTAACAAAGCTATCCGAAATGCTTCTGAGTTTGTCTAGATTGGATAGCTCACCAATTAAACTCGGTTCTGTAAATTTGAACAAGGTTGTAGGTGAAACAATTAAGAAATTTAATAAATCAGCAAAGCGAATACACATTACATCCAAAGGTCAGCAAATTGTTTACGCTAACGAAGCAGCGCTATACAACCTAATAAAAGTATTGGTTGACAATGCTATTCAATATAGCCCGAAAGATTCAGATATTGAAATTACTATTAAAAAAAAGGATGTATTTGCCAGTTTTGAGATATCCAATTCCGGCCAAGGAATCAGCCCTGAAAAAATTCCCTATGTATTTGATAGGTTTTACAGAGCAGACTCTTCCCGTACTAACGGCGAGCACAAAGGATATGGACTTGGGTTAGCCTTAGCAAAAAGCATTGTCGAAGTCCACAATGGTGAACTAAAAGTTACTAGTACTCCGGATGTCTTGACTACCTTTTCTATTCTTTTACCCCTCAATTCTTCAGTTCAAGCAAAAACTCAGAAATAAAAAATACACTGTATATATAATTTAATTACTATACAGGAGAAAATATGAATGTAGTTACAAGGGGAATTAAGAATGCCTTCCGCAGTCCAATGCGGTCAGGTGCAATTATACTAATGCTTGCGATAAGTATCGGACTTATACTAAGTATGCTTGTTGCGCGCAGTAGTGTAAATGCAAAAATTGATCAAGTTAAATCAACTGCTGGAACTAATATAACAATCAGTCCAGCAGGCGTTTTTGGGTTTGCAGGTGGTGGGAATAACTTAACAAGTACTCAAGTTGACCAAATTGTTAAAACCTCTCATATTACCAGTACAACAGCGACTTTAAATGATCAGCTAGCTTCAACCGATACTAATTTGACACCTTCTTTGACGTTGGGAAATTTTGGCGCTAGACAAGCACGATTTGAAAGCAATAATTCCAGCTCGTCGACTTCAAATGGACCGACTAGCGCTGAACTGGCATCACGTCCGGCGCCAACGCCGCACACAACTGTAACGGGAACAACCAATCCAAACTCAATCTCAACAAATGGTGCTAAACTTTCAATTACAAGTGGAGCAACTATTGATGGGAACAGCACAGCTTATGTCGCATTACTTGGCAAAGATTTAGCTTCAAAAAATAACCTAATTGTCGGAAAAACTTTCACTGCATATGGAAAAACTTTTACCGTAAATGGAATATATACAACTGGTAACACATTCCAGGACAGTGGTATTATTATGCCACTTGCAACCGTTCAAAACCTCTCAGGACAACCTGGTCAGGTTAGCAGTGTAATTGCAAAAGTAGATAGCGGAAGTAACGTTAACGCATCGGTTAATTCGCTTAAATCTACACTCGGCAATAAGGCCGATATTGTCAGCCAGGCTCAACAAGCAGAAGATAGTGTTGCATCATTACAAAGTATCTCAAGTTTGGCATTAGCCAGCGTGATTGGTTCAGCAATCGCCGGAGCAATTATAATTTTATTAGCTATGATTATGATTGTCCGAGAACGACGTAAAGAAATTGGTGTCATCAAGGCAATCGGTGGGACCAACAAGAAGGTTATGGCTCAGTTTATCAGTGAAGCACTTACAATAACTGTTGTTGGCTCTATTATCGGACTAACCCTTGGCGTACTGGTCAGTGGACCTATGACAAGTTCACTGGTAAGTAGCAGTCAAAATAGCAGTAGTTCATCACAACTTATCGCACGAACTTCCGGTGGGCCAGGGGGATTTATCAGAGGAGGATTCAATCGTGTCGGCTCTAATTTGACTCAGGTTACAAGTAGTATAACACCGCAGGTATTTGCGATATCTGTAGGGATTACACTATTAATCGCAATTGTAGGCAGTGCAGTACCATCATGGTTTATAGCAAGAATAAGTCCAGCCGAAGTGCTAAGGACAGAATAGGAAATAATATGTTGGAAGTAAAAAATCTTACAAAATCATTCGAAAGCCCAAGCGGAAAAGTTACTGCACTTGAAAATGTAAATATCTCAATTAAAACAGGAGAATTTGCAAGTATCATTGGAAAATCAGGTAGCGGGAAAAGTACATTATTAAGTATGCTCGGGGCACTTGATACGCCAACAAGCGGTTCTATTAAGGTTGATGAGGTTGATATTTCGAAACTTTCTGCCAGCAAACAAACCGTCTATCGAGCTAAAAAAATCGGATTTGTTTTTCAACAATATAATTTAATTCCGAATCTTTCGGCCCTAGAGAATGTAATGCTTGCACTCGAATTTGGTGGAATGGCTTCAGGAAAGCGAAAAAAAAGGGCAGTGCAATTACTTGAAGAAGTTGGGATAACTCCGGACGAAATGCTCCGTAGGCCGACAAGACTTAGTGGAGGTCAACAACAACGTGTTTCAATCGCACGCGCATTAGCTAACCATCCATCAATTATTTTGGCTGATGAGCCGACTGGCAATTTGGATAGTAAAACCGGAAAAATGATATTTGATATGCTTCATAGCTTGTCTAGAAAAGAAAATACAACAATTCTAGCTGTTACACACGATATGGATATTGCCGGGAAGACAGACCGGACTTTCACGCTCAAAGATGGAAAAATCGCTGTTTAAAACTCTTGATCTTGCAGTCGAATCCTTTTTCCAGCCCTTCCAGCAATAATCCATTGAAGGTATGCCGTGCCAACAACCATAATTAAGAGTGGCCATGAATTTTGACCGGCAGGCATAGTAAAGTTAAAGAAATCTCTAAAATAATCAAATCCGAAACTTATAGTTATTACTCCAAATACCATTACGGTATATAAGATTCGTGCAATTTGTGACTTTCGATTATTTCTAACATTAAACATTCTTGGTACCAGATAAACCAGATATACACCGAAGAATGTAGCAATTATAACTGTTGCTGTTGAAACGCCATTTATGTCAGTCGGATGCATCAAATGAAGAAGCGTATATGATGAAGTTATCATTATGCCGGAGAGTACAGCAATCGGCGTTACGGCAAACAAAGTATTTCGCCAAAAATAACGGGGCGATAACCGTTGCCTCGGAGATGGCGGGAATAACGTCCACATCAAAGTCGGAAGGGTTACCAATAGGATATTCATAAAGGTTATATGCCTAGGCTCAAATGGGTAGACTAAACCAAAAAGTAATGTCGTCAATATCAAGACCAATCCAAAAATAATCTTGTGAAAGAATAGCGTTGCAATAAGTTCAATCGCTTGGATTATTCTATTTCCCAGCCTCATTCCAATAGGTAATGAATTAAATGAGTTGTCTAAAAGAACAATATCCGCTACACGTCTGGTAGCAACTGCACCGGAATACATTGCCACACCCAAATCGGACTTTTTAAGAGCCAAAGCATCATTCACACCATCACCAACCATACCGGTAAAATTGTTAAGTAACTTAAATGTTTCAATCAACTGTTCTTTTTGTTCAGGTAAAACTCGCGCAAATATTGTTGTATTTGACACTGTTTTATTCCAATCTCTTTTTTTAATCTGCAACAGCTCAGATCCTGTCAGAATAGTTTCATGATTTGAAATGCCAGCCAGACCAGCAACGTATTTTACGGTATTTGGGTTATCCCCGCTGATAACGCGAAGACTTACTCCATTTTTTTGTAAATATCTAACCGTTTTTTCGACGCCGGTTCTTAAATCGTTCGACAGGACTAATAAGCCCATGGCTTTCCCAGAATCTTTTCCTAAATCCTTAATGGAAGTTTTTTCATCTTTTGATAATGCGACTAATAAAACTCGTTTACCTTCATTCGTTAACTCATCAACCCGTTGCCGATGGGAATTATCAAGATGTGCAAATTCGCTGACGTATTCAGGCGCTCCAATAACAACATTATATATATTATTGCCCAATTTGACCTTTACGCCACTCATTTTTCTAGCTGATGAAAATGCCAATGTTTGTATTACCTTGTGTCGACTGGGAATTTCTAAGCCAGCTTTTAATGCTTCACCAGTTGAACTACCGCTACCGGTTTCATTTACTACAATGCTTATCAATTCTGAAATTTTAGGTTCTGAATCATTGAAAGCTTCATATTTTTCAAATTGGATTTTATCACTAGTCAGGGTACCGGTTTTATCGACACAAAGAACATCCAAAAGAGCCATAGCCTCAATAGCAGCCAATTTTTGCGGTAGTACCTTGGCTTGAGCCAGTTTTAGGGATCCGTAAGCAAAAAGCAGGGAACTGGCAAGTAGCAACCCTTCGGGAACAATAACAACTGCCCCGGAAGCGATAGTTTTAAAAATAACTACAAAATCCTGACCAGCGAAATAATATATTACCAGTATCAAGATTGACAATGCCAAAGCACCAAAAGTTAACCAGGTAATCGCAACCGAAATCGAGTGTTGAATAGGTGTCAAGACTGGGTTATAGCGTTTTAATGTTGATGCCATATTACCAATTTTTGTGTTTTGGCCAACCGATTCAACTTTCATAGTTGCACTTCCAGCAATTACTGCACTGGCGGCATATACCATTGAGCCAACATTTTTATCTACAGAGGCAGATTCTCCGGTCAATATTCCCTCATCAGTCTCTAATCCTGCACTGGAAATTAATATACCATCAGCCGGGACTTCATCTCCCAAACCGAGAATGACCAGATTACCGGAACTTAGTTTATCAAATGGAACTTCCTCAACTACACCGTCTGTTGTAATTCGTCGTGCAGTCGGTGCACTCATTAGCTCAAGTTTTTTCAAAACTCTTGCGGCTCGCACCTCTTGGATAATTGCCAATAAAGTATTAACTATAATTACTACTGATAAAAACAATGCATCTCGAAAGTCATTTAAAACCATTAGGATTATCGCCAGAATTAAAATTGCAATCACAATAGGTGACAAGGCATTTCGTCTAAAGATAACCCAAAAATCTCTCATCTTCACTAATTATTATAAAGATATTAACCACTAATAGCTACATTAATATATTTTCAAAGTTCTAAGCATTGTTTCAGTATTGTTTGAAATAATGAAAGTACGAAAACAATAAAAAGAGGAGGCTTCAGAATATGAATACCACCATCAGCAAAGACAAAATCACATTACTTACTAAAAAGGGTATGAAAGAATTTAAAAGGGAGATTGTACAGTTAGAAAACGATAAACAAAGGGTGTTAAAATCCCTCCGTGATCTCGATAAAACCATGGGCCGAGATGAACGACTAAGTAGAATTGAATTACTGGCAGAACTCGATATCATCGACTCTAAAATAGATGATAAAAAACTAGTGCTATCAACATCAAAACTTCTACCAAAGAAACGCTCACAAATACGGGTTGCTATCGGTTCAGTTGTTGATTTGATTGATAGACACGGCCATTTTTTCCGGTTTAAATTGGTTGATAGCGTTGAAGCAGATCCAAGCGATGGTCGCATCTCAACACTAAGTCCACTTGGAAAGAACCTAATAGGAAAATCTATTAAAGATACCGTGGAATGGGGAAATGGGAAAAGAATTAACCAATTCCAGTTGGTTCGAATAACCTAGCTGTTAGAAATAGCATCCTCAAGCAATGCAGTATGCAATCCAGACGCCTTCATAGCTGATATGAAGGCGTCTATAATTTCTTTCTAACCCAGCAATATTTGTACTATGAATTGATAAACTGGCTATTATACAGTTCTGCGTAATATCCTTTTTCTGCCAACAATCCTTCATGGGAGCCATGCTCTACAATATTCCCATCGCGCATTACCAAGATTACATCAGCGTTACGAATTGTTGATAATCGGTGAGCAATTACAAAGCTGGTACGTCCATGACTTAGCTTATCCATGGCAGATTGTATTAATAGTTCGGTTCGCGTATCAACAGAGCTAGTTGCTTCATCTAAAATTAACATCGGAGAATCAGCTAGTATTGCACGTGCGATTGTCAGCAGTTGCTTTTCACCAGCCGAAATACTGTCTGCTGTTTCACTGATAATTGTTTTATAACCTGCTGGAAGAGTATTAATCAAATGATCAACGTGTGCAGCCTTGGCAGCATCGACAATTTCTTCATGTGTTGCGTTCGGCTTGCCATAAGCAATATTTTCGGCAATAGTTCCTTGGAATAACCAAGTGTCCTGCAGTACCATCCCAAACAATTGACGAACATCGTGTCGGTTCATTGCGCTGCTATCAATTCCGTCAATTTTTATTATTCCGCTGTCTATATCATAAAATCTCATCAGTAAATTTACGATGGTTGTTTTCCCAGCACCCGTCGGTCCGACAATTGCGATATTTTGTTTCGGTTTTATATGGATAGTGAAGTCCTTAATAACCGGTTGTTCTTTGTCGTATCCAAAATAAACGCTATTAAAAGATACCTCACCAATAACTGACTCCGGGTCTATGCTTTCACGAGCATTTTCTTTCTTTTCTTCCTTGGCATCTAGAAATTCAAAAATGCGTTCGGCAGCTGCAGCAGTCGCTTGTAATACATTGGCAATATTTGCAGTTTGAGAAATTGGCTGCGTAAACTGACTCATGTACTGAATAAATGCCTGTATATCACCAATAGTTACTTTCCCATTTATTGCTAGCCATCCTCCAACTACAGCAACAGCTACATAACCCAGATTACTAATGAACTGCATTATTGGCATCATTAATCCTGACCAAAATTGTGATTTCCAACCACTATTATGCAGTTTTCTATTTATATGATCGAATGTTTTTATCGCGCTAGCTTCACCATTAAATGTTTTTACAATTGCATGATTTGAAAACATCTCATCAATATGACCATCAATTTCTCCTAGCGCAGCTTGTTGTTTTGTGTAGTATCGCTGCGATCTTTTTACAATAACCGTAATAATAATCATGCTAGTTGGCAGGATCAAAATGGCAATCATTGTCAATTGCCAGCTAATTGATAACATCATAATAAGTATTCCGATAATCATTACGACAGATGTTACAAGTTGCGTCATGCTTTGATTCAAGTTTTGGCTGATTGTTTCAACATCGTTCGTAATATGGCTGACAATATCTCCATTTTCATGGCGGTCAAAATATCGAAGAGGTAATCTAGCAATTTTTTCAGAAATATCACGACGAAACTTGTATGTAATTTTTTGTGATATCGAAGCCATTATCCAACTTTGAATATAGCTAAATATCGCACTCAATGTGAAAAGTCCAATCAGCCAAAAACCAATAATAGCAATGTTATCGAAATTGATTCCTGCGGGGCTGAACAATCCCTTGATAATCTCATCTGTCATGTTTCCCAATACCTTCGGACTAGCAATAGCAAATGAAGTACTAATAATTGCACACACCGCTACGAATCCCATATATATCCAATAAGGTCTTAGGTATTTCAGTACAGTAAGCATAGTTTTCTTGAAATGTTTTGGCTTTTCCGGTTTACCACCCATAGCCATTGGTCCACCTCTAAATCCCATCATCGGTCGTCTAGTAGGTTGTTGCGTCGATTTATTTTCCATCGTTAGTTTTCCCCCTGAAGCTCTAATGCAGACAATTGAGACTCAGCAATTTCACGATATACTGAAGACGACTTTAGAAGTCCGCGATGCGTGCCCATACCAACAATCTTCCCTTCATCCAAAACAATTATTTTATCTGCGTGCATAATCGTACTAATTCGTTGAGCAACAATAATTAATGTCGCTTGTGAAATCTTGTCAGCAAGTGCTTTACGCAGTGTAGAATCGGTCTTGTAATCAAGGGCTGAAAAACTATCATCAAATAAATATATCTCAGGTTTTTTAGCTAGTGCCCGGGCAATAGAAAGGCGCTGTTTTTGACCGCCCGATATATTGCTGCCTGCTTGCGAAATAGGATTGTCCATTTTATCGGGAAGTTTGTTTATAAAATCTTTGGCTTGGGCAGTATCGGCTGCTTGATAAAGATCGCTGTCATCAGCGTCCGGACTTCCATAGGCTATATTAGTACCAACAGTTCCAGAAAATAACGATGCCTTTTGAGGAATATAGCCAATATGGCTATGAAGCTCTATCTGTGGCAAATTTCTAATATCAACACCGTCAACTGTGATTGATCCGCTAGATACATCATAAAGCCTAGGAATTAAATTTAATATAGTTGATTTACCACTTCCCGTACCACCGATAATAGCAGTCGTTTGACCAGGTAGTGCAGTAAAAGAAACAGAGGATAATACCGGTTGTTCCGAACCGACATATTCGAAATTAACTTTATTAAACTCAATAATCCCATTAATTTTTTCTGGCAATCGGGTAGGGTATTTGGAATCAACTATTGTCGGTTCAGTTGCTAGAACTTCATTGATACGACGACCGGATACAGCGGCTCTTGGGACCATAATAAACATCATCGAAATCATTAAAAAGGCAAATATCGTTTGCATAACATATTGCATTAATGCAAACAAACTTCCTACCTGCAAACTACCGTCATTAATTAAATAAGCGCCAACCCATACAACCCCAAGTGATGCAAGGCCCATAACGAGTGTCATAACTGGTTGCATTAATGTCATAATGCGATTTACGAATATATTCAGCTTTACTGATTGTAGATTTGTTTTATCAAACTTTTCTTGTTGAGTTTCGTCGTTATTATAAGCACGAATAACTCGAACACCTGTTAACATCTCACGTGTTTGCAAACTTAATTTGTCTACTAGTTGTTGGATTACCGTAAATTTCGGAATTACCACTAAAAACAACATGATAATAAGTGCTACCATAACGCCGATTGCACCAATCATTATCCAGGTCATTGATGGAGCTAACTGATAGGCTTTGATAATTGCTCCTATCCCCATAAATGGTCCCAACAACGCCATCCTCAGCACCATGGCCATAACGTTTTGGATTTGTTGCATATCATTAGTTGACCTGGTAATGAGAGATGATGAAGAAAAACTGTTAAACTCATTTAAAGAAAATCCTTCGACTTTTTTAAACACAGCTCCACGCAATCGATGTGTATAACCGGCCGAAATTCGGGCAGCCAAAAAACCAACAATTATAGTAAAAAGTCCGCCCAATAGCGTTAGTAACAACATTGATATGCCATTACTCCAAACTGCTGCCAAATCCTTTTTCACAATACCGTTAGTAATAATTTTTGACATGTAGTCGGGCAGTGACAGGTTAACATAAGCTTGTCCCCAAACAAAAAAGATTAAAATAATCAACATGAAAATATAGGGTTTGAAATATTTTGCTAGTTGTCGCACGTTTATTTTTGCCCTTTCAAGATATTTACGATATCATACTTATCATACTAATAATACACCATTTTACGCCTAGTGTCTACAAAAAATCAATGGATTATCACTTGATCGCGTTGTGGACCAACGCCAATCATTTTTATTGATACTCCAGTTTTTTCCTCAATAAATTTTATATATTTTTGAGCATTTTCTGGTAAGTCTTCAAATTTTCTAACATTTCTAATATCTTCTGTCCAATTCGGCAAATATTCATATACCGGCTTGCTTTGTTCTAATTTATATGCAGCATCAGGGGCAATCTCTAAAATTTTACCTTTTCTTTCATATGCAACACAAATCGGTATTTTTTCACCGAAACGTTGGACCCAATCAAGTTTGGAAAGTGCCATCGCAAGTTTGTCCTCTTCACCGTTTACCATTAGTGCTCGACGTACTTGTGGTAGATCAAAATAACCTAATCGACGAATCCTTCCTGTCGTGGTGCCTTTTTCGGCATCAATCGTATTCATATCACCATGAAGTTTTTGTAAAATTTCTTTATCAAGTATCTCTGTTACAAAAGGACCTCCGCCAACATGAGATTGAACCGCCTTGGCGACACCAGTTACTTTATCAATAAATGATGGGGGAACGCCCAAACCCGTTGACACTCCTCCGGAGGTTGTTGACGAGGAACTTGTAAATGGATACATTCCGTGGTCAATATCTAAAAGGAATGCTTGAGCACCTTCTGCTAAAACTCGGGCCGGTGATGGTTTCCTCAATTGCTGATTTAAATAAAATACCGTATCAGTAATAAATTCAGCTAATATTTCTGCATTTTCAACATAATTTTTTGTAACCATTGATTCATCGATTTGTTTTAAACCTGCTAATTCACGAAGTGGTCTTTGAGCCTCAAGCCCTTCAGACACAATTTGTTTAAGTTTTTTTATGTCGTTTTTAATAATTTCAGTTCGGACACCTATTCGCATAGCTTTAAATGATGATACTTGTGCAATTCCGGCTTTGGTACTACCTTGGCCACCTTTACCGGATTCTCGAATTTCATCGTCATAAATGTGATGGGGAAGTATCAAATGGGCCGCCGAACTAATCTTTAAATTGTCCCGTGACACATTTATTCCTTTCGATCTAATATCTGCAATCTCTTCGTTAAGTTTTACCGGATTTATCAAAGTCCCATTGCCAATAATATTCATAGCATGCGGGTGAGCAATCCCTGATGGTACTAAATGTAAGGCCAAATCACGGCCATCGGGCAATACTACTGTATGACCGGCGTTATTACCGCCATTAAACCGAGCCACAATATCATGGGTTTCCGAAAGCATATCAACAAAACGACCCTTACCCTCGTCACCACGCTGAAGTCCAATAATTACATCTACTGCCACGGCTACCAAGTATAATAAAGCGAGCGTAAATTTACAACAGATTAATCGAGTTTGTTATTTATTAATTTTTATGTTATAGTTTGTTTAATGATAGAAAAAGTTGACAAAGCAGTTGATGTTATCAGCGGAGCCTGCGCAATGGCCTTAGCGTCCGATGAACAAGCTTGGGCCGAACGTCAAAAAAGGCTTGAACGCTCTGAAAACAGCGGTAAACACCGTTTGGCTGCCTTGGCGATGCATAATGTAATCAGATTTAGACCCCAATTTGTTCGTAGTATGTTGGCAAGACCTTATGAAAAACGTGGAATTGAAGTAATAGGAATGGGATATTCTTCAACCGTGATTCGGATGGGGGATAGTGCGATAAAACTAATACGTGCAACAGAACGAATGTCAGAGACGCAGCAGCAAGATTGTGTAAAACAACTTCAGAACAGTCAGGAAATATTACTGGAATATCTTGACGACTATGCGTTGACTCAAGAATTTATTGTAACAGAACATCCGTACAAATCAAAAAATATAGTAGCGTCGGTTCAACCTTATGTAGAGAGATTCTCACCACTTAGGATTAATTGCGCGGACGGATTCACAAATCTTAGCAAGTCTCAGAAAAAGGAGGTCGGAGGTTTTACCGATAAGGCCTACGAAATGGCTAAGAGAACAGGTTGGGTCCCTGACATGTTAGGCGCCGACAATTTTGGATTTACTCAGCATGGTGGTCCATTTGTAATTGTCGATACTGTACCCCAGGAAGTTCGAACACCACCAGATATGTCAATCGAATACATTGATAAAGTGGCCGCTGCTGTACAGTAATCCTAAGGTGTTATAAAATAAGTGACGATGGGATGTCGCCAAGTGGTAAGGCACCAGGTTCTGGTCCTGGCATTCGGGGGTTCGAATCCCTCCATCCCAGCCAATAAAAATTGAGTCCTTTTGGGCTCTATTTTTATTGCCGAGACTGTGGGGTTCAAACACTCGAGTGAGCATTCGGGGGTGAGACCCGCAAGTCTGCGGGTCACAAGGAAACCTTCCGATGGCAACTGGTTTGCCAATCGTGAAGTTTCGGGGTCGCGGAACGTGACCGAATCCCTAATCACCAGCCAAGGATTGTTTTAAACAGACTTGTTTTTCAAAAGGTTTATACTAAAAATCAACGTTATAGTGACGTTATTTAGCTTTTACGTTTCTTCTTTCGATTTAGTCTTGCTATCTCTTCTTTTTCATCCTTGTCCAGAGCATCCTCGGCTATTTGATCATCGATGATATCCTGAGCGGTTTTTGTCTTGTCATTTAATAGGTAGGCAATAATCAAAGTTATAACAAAGAAAAATAAACTTAGAATAAAAAACAATACAAAACTATAACCCTTCCTTTTAGCAACAAATGCAGGCCAAAAAGCAAAAATTATCCATCCAATTGCACCAAGTAGAAACCACATAATTTATAATTCCTTGTTTACATTATATATTTTTACTATAGCATAGCTATTAAACTTACCAATTTTGGTAAATATATATTAAAGCAAAACTATTTGATTGTAATAAATGGTAACGCACCGTCTGTATCAATAAAATCACCACCGCCATTTCGGTCGTGATATGATGACGTAAAATTTTCAACCTTATTAATGATAATTCCTCTTTTAGTATTTTCTAAGCTCTGGAGTACAAAATCACGCTCTTTATCTACGTCTGATTCAATCTTGTGAGTTATTTGTAAAGTAAAGGTCGAAAAACCCACTCTTCTATCAAATGTGGCCGCCGCCAACCAATCCGCCTTAAAACCTCCTGGCAAGAACCAACCATCAGGACATTTCCAAAATCTTATATGATGCCTCTTTGAGGTCGTCCCTCCAACTTCTTGTTGAAAAGCGAGGTCTTGTTTTTTGTTAAAAAGGTACAATGAACTTACAGGTGCGCTTAAATAACTTCTTCTTGTAGCAGTCGACCTAATCATTTTTAAAGTCGATTTAAGGCTTAGTTTGTCTGCAGATGTCCATCCTGCATCTTTCATTAATTCTATTATTTGTTTTTCGGTTCCGTTAAAAGCTAGGTTTATGGGATCACCCAACAAACCATCACCGGTTCTGGTCCTGGCAATATAGTAATTAGGTAGGTAAATTTTCGTCAACCATCGATGGATTCTGGGGATTGCAAAATACGCCAAGAATATCCAAATCGCGAGAATACCAACAACATAATTCTCTCCTTGTCCAAACGTATTTCGCTCAATAAAAGAAATAATATATACGGTAATATAAACAAAAAGAAGTATTACTAAAACATTTTTCAATGCTTTGAGTGGATTAAAAATATACGTTTGCCTTTTTCCCATTTAATAGTTCTCTTGGAACTAATATACCATTTTTTGATTTACTTGGTTTTCTATTAATATTTATGAATTTATTAAGATGTATAATATTAGTATATCCATGAAGAAAACATCTGTTTCAAACAAACAAGAAATATTTCGTAATATGATTGTTGGCATTTTACTTTATTCCGTGGTTCTGGGATTTTTTAATGACTATACAAATTTCTTGCATACAGGCACATACTCAATAACTTTTTCCTTAGCGATAGTGATGCAAATTCTGACGTACCTAACCTACATGGTCAAAGATAGGGTAGTGGATTGGTTTAATGGTCACGAAAATCCCATAAATAAGGTTTGGCTTGTTTTTTGTGTTTGGTTGGTTATTTTCCTGTCAAAATTTGTCTTTTTATGGGTCATTGATTTTGTTTTTCGCGGAACGGTTGAAATAAGCGGTTTCATTGGTTTATTAATAATGGTAGTAATTTTAACGATTGCTCAAAAGTTGCTGGAACTGATATATATCAAGCTAGGAGACTAGGATATTTTTGTAGCTAATATAAGCTAAACGCTTATGGTTTGTTAAAACTCCAAATCGTAGTATAGTTAAAATATCAGTTAATAAAAGGAGGATAAATGCAAAAGGAACTAAAAGGAGTTGCTTGGGCACTGGGTATTTGGGGGGCATTATCAGTAATTTTTGGTGGGATTATATTATCGTGGCCAGGTATGACATTACTGGCTTTTTTAATTGTATTAGGATTGTATTTGGTTATAAGTGGCCTGGTTATGATTGTCGGTTCGCTGATTGATCATCGGGGTAAATGGATTGCTGGCGTATTAGTAGGTGGAATCAGTGCCGTCGCTGGTTTGTATGTACTAGCAAATCCACAAATTAGCGGACTTGTTGCACTTTATGTTATTGCACTATGGGCAATCTCTGCAGGTTTACTACAAATCGTGGCAGGAGCTGAGGGAAAGAATAATTGGTGGCTTATTGTTTCCGGTGTGATTTATGCATTGTTTGGATTCTATATCTTTGTAAACCCATCCAAAGGTGCCGTTGCTTTAATCTGGTTTATCGGACTTAGCGTTATTATCGGTGGAATAACACTGATTATTACAGCGTTTGAAGTAAACAACGCAAACAAAGGCCTAACAGCAAAAAAAGCCTAAATATATAAACTTTTTATAAATAGGGTTGTCCGAAAGGGCAATCCTTTTTATTATGTTCCAATTATCTAATTTAACATTGGCATTAAATATCAAAATATTGACAGTATTTTTAATAAGGAACATAATTAAATTATAATAAGGAGGTACAAAAATATGGCAAAAAATAATTATGAAGTTACAGGGTGGACGGGTTGGATTGGATTCGCAAGCGTAATGCTTTACCTTGCTGGTTTTTTCCATGTAATCGCAGGATTTGCTGCATTATTTAATGACAAACTATTTATTCTAACGCCAACAACACTATATTATGCGGACATTACTACATGGGGATGGGTCCATATTTTTGGTGGAATTCTAGCAATTTTGGCTGCCAGCTCACTTCTAAGTGGGAATACGTACGGCCGTATATTCGCTATAATTATTGCAGTATTAAGTGCTCTGGCAAACTTGGCGTTTATACCAATTTATCCAATCTGGTCATTAGTGATCATTACAATTGATGTATTGGTTATTTACGCAGTAGTTGTTCACGCAAACGAGATGAAAGCCTTGTAAACTTAATCCGTACGCAAAAAATCCTCTTGATTGAATCGAGAGGGTTTTTTTATTAATATTATTTTATAATTCTTCAGTTGGAGTTTGTTTAGATTGTTGGACGGAGTTGTCCGATACCATATAAGCAACAATCAGGGCTAATGGAAAAAAGATTATGCTAAATATGAAATAACCCCAAAAACTATGGCCCTTGCCTGAAGCAACTCGTGCTGGCCAAAATGCGATTGCCACCCAAACAAGAATCATAAAGATCCAAATAATCGTCCAATAAAAAGCTGATAGTACTGGCATATTTAATCCTCCTCTACGTTTATTCTTTGATTGTCTCATATGGCATATTAAAAAAATGTTAGTTTTCTTACATGAAAATTATTAATATAGTAATATAGTGAATGTAATAATTGTTATTGAAAGGAGGGTAAATGTTAGGGCCAATTGATTATATCGCGGTCGGTTTTAAAGGTAATAACTTTGATGGGAGTATTCTTTCAGAGCTTGAAAAAGCAGTTAAAAGTGGAGCCATAAGGGTGGTTGATTTACTTTTTGTAATCAAAGACTCTGACGGCGAAGTCACAATGGCTGAAATAGAAGATCAGCACAAAGAGCTCCAAGATGTAGCAAAAGCTATCGGTCACGAGGGTGACATGCCACTACTTACCGAAGACGACGTTCAGAAACTTGGAAAGTCAATGGACAAAGACACTTCTGCTGGGATTTTAGTCATTGAACAACTCTGGGCAAAGGGTCTAAAGAAAGCATTACTAAAAAATGATGCAATTCTACTTGACGAAGGCCGAATCCATCCGGATATAGTAGAGGCTGCAGTCAAAGAAGTTAAAGAAGCGAAAGTAAAAAAGTAGGAGGATAAAATGCTAGGAAGACCACTTACACCAGTATCAATAGCAGGTGTGCATAGACGCCGACGCCGACGCGGATTACTATAGACATATCTATAACGGATTTGAAAAGACGACAGTTAATTATTGTGATATATTAGTAGTTATATAAAAGGGGAGAGATCTCATTCCTGAAGCATTGAAAAAAACCATCACATCCAATCAGCCGAACTGGACTGTTATTGCACTGATTGCTGTTGTAGTTGCATTTCTTTTTTTCCAACCATATTTAGGTACAATCTGCATTGCGGCACTTATGTCATTCTTATTTTCACCACTGCACCGCAGATTTTCAAAACATATGTCCGAAAGTGTTTCCGCTATACTAATTTTAATTATTAGCTCTTTAATATTTATCATTCCGTTAATTTTCATAACAATTGTTGTAGTTAATCAAGCAATTTCGTTGGTTAACACCTTGCAACATTTAAGCGTTCAGCCGGGGAGTACTTTGTATCAACTGAGTGGTCCTGCCGTTACAAATATTAATAAGATGTTGGCACCCTTTGTTGGAACACCAACTGCAATAAGTAGCTCTGAGGTCACAAAAATTGCACACGAAGTTATACCGAATATTATTAACTCTATTGGGAATGCTATGCTGGGATTTCTTAGTAATTTGCCGAAATTCTTTACAAGCACGATTGTATATCTATTCCTATTCATGGCATTTTTAAAACACAATAAATCCATTGTCAGACTTGCAAAATCAATTAGTCCTTTCGAAGACGAACAAAACGACAAATATTTTGAAAAATCGGGATTGATTGTTACGGCAAGCCTAAAGGGTCAGTTTATAATATCGATAACTACCGCAGTTAGTTCAGCGCTTCTTTTGGGGGTTACGCTTGGACTGTGGCCGTATTTTTTCATTTTCGTTATAGTATTAACTCTTCTTGGCATGGTCCCTCTTGGGAGTGGTATTGTAGTAATCCCGATTGGAATTATTGCAATGATAACTGGTGATTTTTGGGGAGGATTTTGGTGCTTGCTCATTTATCTAACCGTGATTTGCAATATCGATAGTGTGCTTAGACCTCATCTTATACCCAAAAAAGCTAACCTGATTCCTGCAGTCACTACTTTGGCAACATTCTGTGGCATTTTCTATTTCGGAACACTTGGGATAGTATACGGTCCACTTATTGTAATCTTGTTGATGACCACGATTGATATTTACGTTTCAACTCATCCCAAAAAACTACAAGCTAGTTAATTAAATATTTAATTGATTATTTTTTTGATGATTTTTTCGATTGTGGTTTTTTTGTTTTCTGAGTATTTTTTAGGCTAATTAATCCGATGCACAAAATACCAACTACGACAAATAGTGTCAGCAGATACCAAACGCTATTTATCAGAGGGAACACCGTTAGTATAAACGTAAATATTAGTAATCCTGCAATTATGTAATTGGTATTCTTGACAAGCCATTTTACAACTTGTGAATCGGATTTCGAATCAAAAAGCTTTGATATTTGTGCACGAATCCATACTGACATTTTTGCCGGACCTGCCAAAAAAGTAAAAGCAATCAGAACTAACATCAGAACTATCGCAACTCGATCATAATATATTAAGTCTTTGGTATAAATATCAAAAATCGCTTGGGCTGATGCACTGTTGGAGTTTTGAAGGGCACTGTTCAATCCTGCGATAAATGGATATTGGGTTAAATAAACAGCTTGGACATTCAGTACAAGTAAAACAATACTTGAAATTCCAAAAATCATCAGACCTTTTCGTCGGTCTGGAGCCAATAGTAGTCCGCCTATTCCAAAAAGTAACATTGGAATTATCATCAACAATGCAGCTTTATTAATAATATTGAAAGCAAATAATACTGTTGGCATTTGCTGTACCTGTGCGACTTGAATCTGTTTATTTATCTGGCTTGGAGTTACTTTATCCACGAAAGTTAGACCTCTTGAAGATAGCTTGTTTCTGATATTTGTATAGATTGGATTAAAATTCAGCATCAACTTATCGCCGCTAAAATACATTAAATCATTATTATTTAAACTGTTTGTATTTGCTTTATCTAAACTGTTAATCAATCCACTATGAGCTTTTCGGTTTAACTGCTCCCATGTATTAATAAATGTTTGAGATTGCATTGCTTTATTGATTTGTTGCTGAGTAAAACTTTGCAAACTGTTACTTATTGGCCCTGCCAAGGGCTTTGCCTTTTCTGGTAGCAAGTCCGAGACATAGCTATTAACATCAACTTTTGTAAAGATTGCATTAGATAGGGAAGTCGAAATATCACTTCTAACACTTGGGTTCTGAATCACTTCGCTGGTTTTACTTACCCAAACATCGGTGTTAACAACATTAGTTTTTAACCAAAAACCAGCAATAGAGAATACAAAAAACAATGATGAAATTACTAATAACGCTGAAGATGTCCAAAGAATAAGTTTTTTATGATCAGATGTTTTTTTAGTTTCAATAGTTTTTTTTATCATCGCAACGTCACTTTCTAGTTTAGATAAACGCTCTTCTATGCTAACGCCTCTTTTTATACTATTGTTATTCTTTTTTGGCGTCATACTTTTATTGTAAGCTCTTTAATAGTTAATTCAAGCATAGGGATAATGGTCCTAAATTTATAAATAATTTTGATTGTTTCGAATCGAAAAAAGGATTATAATAAAAAGATGAATAAAAAGTGGAGACTGGTATCAATCCTAGCATTAGCACAGTTCGTGATGATTTTGGACAGTACGGTTATGAATGTGTCAATTTCAAAAGTCGTAGCTGATTTGAATACGACCGTAAACTCTATGCAAGCTGCTATCACATTTTACACACTTACGATGGCTGCGTTAATGATGATAGGGGCAAAATTGTGTGCAAAATGGGGACTCGTTAGGGCATTTATTATCGGATCCATCGTATATGGGATTGGTTCATTGATAACTTCTTTCAGCCAAAATATTACTCAATTATTTTTGGGCTGGTCCATTATCGAAGGTTTGGGTGCTGTTTTGGTTATCCCTGCAATAGCGGCTCTAATAGCTCAAAACTACAGGGGTAGTGATCGCGTCAAAGCTTTTGCGGTAATAGGTGGTATCAGTGGAGCAGCCGCTGCTGCCGGACCACTTATCGGAGGTTTTATGACAACATATCTGTCCTGGAGATATGTATTCCTTATCGAAACAATAGTAATGATATTTGTGATGTTTTTTGCGCGCAATTTCAAGGCAAGTACGAAAAGAGACACCAGGCCTTTGGATATACCAAGCGCCGTTTTATCAGCGCTAGGAATGGCTATGATTGTTTTTGGGATGTTACAAAGTAAAGTTTGGGGTTGGGTTATACCAACATCAAAGCCGGTTATTGCCGGTGTTGAGATTGCACCACTTGGAATATCTATTGTTGCATACCTATTGATTATCGGTTCAATTTTGATATGGCTGTTTTATAACCGTCAAGTTCGACTGGAAAATGCAGATAAAAACCCACTGCTTCAAGTTTCTATGTTATCGATTAAACACTTGCGTTCAGGTTTGTCTGTCCTAATGTCACAGTATATGATTACAGCTGCTGTATTTTTTGTGGTCCCTGTATATTTACAGATGGTGCTGGGCTTGGACGCTTTGCAAACCGGAATTAAAATATTCCCTCTGTCCGTTGCTTTAATACTTGCGTCAATTGTGGGAACAAGATTTTCAACTACAAAAAGCCCTCGACAAATTGTAAGAATAGGGCAAGTTCTACTAGTTTTTGGGAGTTTATTCTTACTCGTGTCGCTCGATACCGAACTAAAAAGTTGGGGCTTCGCTGCATCAATGTTTTTTGTAGGTGCGGGCTTAGGTTTATTGGCTTCACAACTGGGTAACATAAACACCTCTGCGGTTAGGGATGATCAAACTAATGAAGTGGGTGGATTACAGGGCACTTTTCAAAATCTGGGTTCATCACTTGGGACTGCGTTGGTTGGTTCATTGGTTATCTCTACTTTGACAACCGGGTTTATATCAAGTGTTTCAGCTAGTACCCTACCAAGCAATATCAAGGATAGTATTTCTCAAATAACCACAGTCGCAATAGTTCCCAGTAGCCAAGTCGAGTCAATTGCTCTCAGTAAGGGTGCATCGCAAAGCGATGCATCGCAAATTGCAAATATTTATGCCCAGGAAGAACTTGATGGTCTACGACTTGGGATTTTCTTCCTATTCATAATTTCGATATTTTCAATTTTACTTTCTAAAAAGTTACCAGATAAAATTCCTGTGATTAATAAGTAAATATGAACCGTAAAAAAAATAAGAAATTCCTGGGAATTTCATTAATAATTTGGAAACTCCAATTATTATATGTAGCTGTGGCTCTTTTTTTATATGTCATATTGTTTTATTTTTTATTCTTAATTCCTATACATACTCTGGATAAAACAATATTTAATATTTCATACGTTTTGCTAATTATTATTCTAAACATCATTTGGCGCGTATTAATAGATAAAAAATTCCCGAACTGGCGCTAGAAGGGTATAATTTATATATGAACTTTGTGTTATTGATTTTTGTAATTTCAGTCGGTATTAATCTATTAATGTTTATTCCTGCATTTATTTATAAAACTGATAAACTAACCGATATTTCTTATGCCGTAACGTTTATTGCCGTCTCTTTGGTCGGATATATATTTAGTCCAAAATATTTGGCACAATTCATTGGATTAACTCTGGTATTGATATGGGCATTTCGTTTAGGAATCTTTTTATTTATTCGAATTAACAAAATTAAAAAAGACTCTCGATTTGATGGAATGCGAGAGAAGTTTATTAAATTTTTAAGATTCTGGTTGCTACAGGGCATTACTGTTTTTATAATACTAATACCTTGCGTATTGCTGTGGTCTCAAAACAGTACTACATTTAACTCAGTTTCAATTATCGGCGTATTAGTATTTATTGTTGGCATTATATTAGAATCAGTCGCTGATTTCCAAAAATATCAATTTAAGAACCAAAGATTACCAAACTGGATTGATGTTGGTGTATGGCGCACATCCCGACATCCGAATTACCTGGGTGAGATATTAATTTGGATTGGAGTATACCTATTTTGCATACCTTCACTTACGTTTGGCCAGGGAATATTGGCACTGATAGGTCCAATTTATATTTCAGTTCTATTAATTTTTGTTAGTGGAGTCCCATTACTCGAAAAATCATCCGATAAAAAATGGAGTAAAGAAAAAGCATACCAAAAATATAAATCTGAAGTTCCCGTACTATTACCATCCTTATCGTCAATCCGCAGATTAAATAAATAGAAATCTAATTTGAACAAATATGTTTTTTATGTTATAAATTAACTATGACATTGAAGAGTGAATTTTTAAATATTGATAGCGAACAGCTTATCAGGGTCGCTGAATCTGTCCAAAAAAAATTAGTTACTTCAAGTAACGAATATATACAAATGTTCGATGCTACATTCGATGAATTTCCTGCGTTTACAGAACTGACCTGTTATTTATATGACAAGTATGAAGCCAGAGACGATTTAAGCGAATGTGAAAAAAAGGCAGCAATTGTAGGTGCTGGGACAGTCTTATTGATTCTTCGTGAGCACGTAACAGTCGAGGAAATGAACGAAAAGTTTCCTGATATCCCAAAGGCATAGGTAGTGAATTTATGGATACTGAAAATGGAAAATTTACTGCAGAATTAGTCGAAGCCCTTGACAATAGGGAACTGCAGATACAAAACGCTTCACTGGTGTACTCAATTAAATCACCGGATGAAAGAGTTTTAATTGCAAAGGATATATTTAAACACTTTGACGAATCGGTTCTACCCGGTAAAGATATTAGGACATTTGTACCTATTGCAGACAGACCGGGTATCTCAATTGAAGCATTAATCGAATTCCCGACGGTAAAAAATTCAGATAAATCAGATTTGACATACATTTACAGATGGACAAATGAACTTGTTATCAGAGCCAGGGCAAATGACGGCCTTACTGAACACGATAAACCCAATTTCACTCTGCTTGGTAGGATTGAATTCAATGGTTCAGAACCGGCAATATTTCATACTGGTAATGGTCATATTTTATTCGGTGAGCCAGGTTTTGAAGAAGTCATCGAGATTATTGACCAGGCGGTTTTTGATGTATTTGAAAAAAATGAAGAAATTCGTAAAAAAATCGGGCATAATGTATTAGCAGCAAAATGGGAAAAAATTTGTTCTGAAGTGCCTGTAAAAAATAATGTCTTTGACCGTATCAAAAAGCGATTAATAGGCAACCGACCGGAATAATATTACAAAAGTGATTGTATTGGATTTTCGAAATACAGGCTTGCACCAATAGCCCAAAGTTGCGGTTGATTGCCAGCGGGTATATACCCACTTTTTGGGTCAATTAATTCTGGAAATGAATTGATAAAATCAGTTGTCCTTACTGCGACCTCCGCACATTTTTCAAGATTGTGCTTTTTGGATGCAGCATGTAAAAGTGCTTGTTCATGAACCCAAATATATCTGGTGTGGTAGTCGTCAATGCCATTTTTCCACGCAATTCCGGACAAGTAACCGGCTTTTGTATCTAATTTGCTCATATATTGTTGAATCTTTTCTGCATACCCATCTGGTATATAATCCGGGTCAATATATAGTAATGCATGTAATGAATCACTATTTATTGAATCGATCTCATTGCAATCACCATCAAGTGCCGTTATGAAGTGATCTTGTTTCCATAGAATATTTAACCCGCTGTCTACCATCCTTATTGAAAAGTCAGATAAATCAGACCGTCCTATTGCCCGTCCTATTGCTGCAATGGCAGCCGCATTTTGAAAGTGAGCCAATGAAAAGACGATGGGATAATGAGGAATTGGATTATGATAATTTAATTCCGAGTCTTTCCAGTAGGTCACATTCAATGCAAACGTTTCACTCCCGCAGTATGCCGGGTTTTCGTAAAATAGCCCTCCACGTATATGAGATTTAATATATAAAATTCCGGCTTGAATGTTTTTAGAATATTTCTTTAAAATTTCTTCATCACCGGATTCATACAGACTGGCAATTGCTAATAAAAATAGGGCAGTTGTGTCGCATGCATTATATGCAGAACTTTTATTGTTAATTATCACTTCTGGCAATTCGTGATGGATTTTCCCAGGTTCTTCACCCGTAACCGGGTTCTTTTTCGTCCCTTGGTATTTTGCAGAGTATTCGATTTGAGCATACAGTGCGTGTTTATCACCAGCTAGCATTCCATACGTCAAACTATCGCGCGAAAAGTTTCCTGGATATCCGGGATGGGCGGCTCGATATAAATCAGTCCCCGGAACACGAAGTAAGTCCAGGGCTTTTTGCGTTTTTTGTCCTATCTTTTTATTATAAATTTTTGTATTTACAGTCTGTGTCATTCAATGGCTTAATTTACACTATTAAGGTTAGAATTTCAAGTTACACATTTTGAATTAAACAAGCGTATAATGTAAGTATAAATTAAGGGAGGTCGGGGAATGAAAAATATTAAAATAATTGCCCTCAGTTTGTGCCTTGTGTTCGTGTCAGCTTTGGCTGTAGTCGGATTGGCAAGTGCACAAAGCTTCAAAGCAGGAGACAGCGTAGGGGTTTCTACAAACGAAACAGTTAACAGTATGCTGTTTGTGGCCGGAAACAATGTTGATATTGCCGGAACTGTCAATGGTGACGTTTATTGCGCTGGCCAGACACTGACAATCAGTGGAACTATTAATGGTGATGTATTTTGTGCTGGTCAAACCGTTCTTGTAACTGGGATTATAAACGGAGATATCCGTTTGGCTGGGCAGACTGTTACTTTAAATAGTACCGTCAGCGGAAGCGCCACAATTGGTGCTCAGACATTAGTTATTGACAAAAACGCCTCAATTGGGCGTGACCTGTTGGGTGGTAGCACAGATGTTACCATAAACGGTGTTATAAAACGTGACATTGTAGCTGGTGCAACAGACTTAAACGTTAATGGAAACATTGGTGGTAACATTAAGGGATATGTTGTAAATCTGAATATTGGTCCGGTCGGTGTAGTTGGTGGCAACATCGAATATACCAGCAAAAACGATCCTGTTATAGCCGATGGTGGAAAAGTTGCTGGGACAGTCACCAGGACCGCTCCTAAAGAAACGGCCAACACAAATTATTACGCACCGCTGGCATTTGCCTTTGGATGGTTTGTTTATAGCTTGATTGCCTGGATTGTTACATCCTTGGTATTAGTTGCATTATTCCCAAGGATATTTGCCGAAGCAACTGAAAAAGCAAAGAAAAAACCTGGAATGACAATTCTGGTAGGAATACTGGCGGCTTTCTTGATACCAATATCAATTGTCATCTTACTAGTTACGTTCATTGGGATGCCACTGGCATTCTTGACACTACTGGCTTGGTTTGTTGTAATGCTACTGACCACACCATTTGCCGGTTATATGCTGGGCCATCTGATTATGCCTAAATCAAAACAACCTTTGGGGATAATGGCGTTGGGTACAGGAATACTTGTAATAACATACTTCATCCCAATAATCGGATTCTTTACTCTATTGGGCGCATATTTGTTCGGTATGGGTATGATTCTGACTCGCGGCAAACAGTTATTAGAACGTACGAATATCGTAGCAAAAAAGAGTATTAAAAAAGCCTAATAGATAGGCATAAAAACATGGGTTATGCCCGGCCGGTCTCCGTACAGGAGGACCGGCCGGGGGAGTCGGTGGTGAAGTGGGAACCGAGGAGCTCGGGGTCTTTGGGCTAAGGCCCTTTGATGCCGAGACTCGGCGCTCTTTCTTCCACCGCTCCTGTGACCCGCGGGAGCGAGCCACTTAGTTGGCAAGTCGAGCGGGTGACAACCTGCTCGAGGTACTGCCGATGAAACAGGGGCTGGTTCCGATAGGGGAAGTGCTTGATGATGAAGAACGTACCTAGTACGGACACCATGTATAATGCATTGTTCTTCCTTGTCATCGATCACATGACCCGTCGATGGGTCAGTGCCCGGGGGATGTCGCGGCGTGTCACGCCGTGCTGATGCCGATCACGATCGTCGTGCTGGAAAACATTTTCATCCCGGTGCGACGAACTCGATTGGGCGGGCCCATTGGCACCTCCTGTTTGCTTCTCAGGCAAACACCTGAGATTAACAAATATATTAACACAAACATAATTATTAGTCAATACGTGTAGTATACTTAGGTTATGAATAAGCAATGGCATGAAAAAAACAAAATGCCCATCAACGCTACGGAAGCGAAAAGGGCAAAATGGCATATCGAACATCTTAAAAATTGCGATTGTCGAAAACCGACTCCAAATATCCAAAAGTTGATAGATAAGTATTGGGCAAAGATATAGATTCTCGGCTATAATAGAGTTAGTGGTTAGTTCTGGAAATAATAAGTCAGCCCAAATTATCGTCGAAGAGATTTTTAATAGTATCACCCATGGTATCGGTGCAATAGCAGCGTGCGTGGGTTTGGTTGCGGGAATTTACATCTTTTCTTGGTCGAATTCTTTCAAAATTGGTTTTATAATATACGCAATTAGTTTGATTATCTTGATGTTAGCTTCGACGCTTTATCATGCATTAACTTTTACCAAGGCAAAAAAGGTATTCCAGGCAATTGATCATAGCAGTATTTTTATCCTTATAGCTGGTAGTTTTACTCCATTTATAGTTTATTTGTATAGCGGCTTGGCTGAAATATTGTTTTTAATTGCAGTTTGGACGATTGCTGTCGCTGGGATTTCCATTACAACCACTCTGGTATTACCAAGAAGAATGAAATTGACGGGTGTAATGTTGTATATAGGTTTTGGGTGGATGGGCCTGTTTTTAATCCCAAAAATGGGGTTAGTAAATTCAACTGTAATTTGG
The DNA here is from genome assembly GCA_903832635.1 of uncultured bacterium. Taxonomy (GTDB): domain Bacteria; phylum Patescibacteriota; class Saccharimonadia; order Saccharimonadales; family Saccharimonadaceae; genus UBA1547. The sequence goes on along the minus strand of CAILCF010000005.1, from coordinate 20,525 downwards.
TTATTGTTTATTGGCGGTATCTTGTACACTGTTGGTACAATACCTTTTGCATTCAAAAAACCATTTGCTCATTTTTCATGGCATTTATTCGTTATTGCCGCGGCTGCAGTACAATTTTTCGCTATCATCAAATTAGCTTAGGATTAATTTTTAAGGTTGAAAATATGTCCCGTAAGGACAAATGCTATAATTATAGTTGATGATACAAGACGTTAAATTAGTGAAAAAGGAAGTTATTGCCAATGGCACGATGGCGTTTCATTGGGAAAGACCGTCTGGTTTTGAGTTTATTGCCGGCCAAAATGGCGATTTTACTTTAATCGACCCGCCAAAGACCGACGACAAGGGTAACCTAAGGACTTTTTCTTTCGTTAATGCTCCATTTGAAAAAGATTTGGTTATTGCGACAAGAATGCGTGATAGCACCTTTAAAAACGTGCTAAAAAGATTACCGATCGGTTCTGAGATCAAGATGGCTGCTCCACATGGTGATTTCAAACTGCATAAAACAGATACGACTCCTGCTGTGTTTATTATTGGTGGGATTGGGGTTACTCCAATCCGCAGTATCATTGCTGATGCCACCAATAATCATTTAGCACATAAAATTACTCTGATATATTCGAACCGAACACCTGATGATGCACCTTATACCAGTGATTTCGAAGAATTTGCAGATATTAATCCGAATTTTACCTTTGTCCCTGTTTATACAGGCAACGTAGCCGATAATAGGATAGGCGAAAGAGGACATATTAATTCAGATATGCTGAAGAAATACATTTCTGATATTATTCCGCCAATATATTATTTGGCCGGTCCTCCGGAAATGATCAAAGCAATGCGAAAGTTGCTGGTAGAAATTGGGGCAAATGAGGATAATATTCGAAGTGAAGAGTTTGATGGATATTAATAGTGTTAAGTTATACTGAATAGGTGATAAAAAAGACTTTGCCGATAATCACAGTCAGACTAGAAAAAATAGTTGGCGGTGGACAAACGATTGCGACCGAAGAAAATGGTCGGAAGTTATTTGTTTGGGGCGGGTTACCAGGGGAACTGGTCGAAGTCCAATTGACCAAGAAAAGATCAAAGATGGCCGAAGGTTTCGTCTTTAAGGTTATCGAACCGAGCAAAAATCGTATCGAACCTCGCGACCCGGAGAGTTATCTATCAACCAGCCCCTGGCAAATTATGGATTTTGACAGCGAGCAACATTTTAAATCTGCGCTTATTGAAGAGGCTTTTGAGCTTCATGATATTGTTTTACCCGAACCAATAAGTGTATTTACTGATAATCAACAATATGAATATCGAAATAAAATCGAATTCAGTTGGTATTGGAACAAAAACACCGAGCTGCTAGATTTGGCCTTTTTTAGACGCGGTAGCCACGGAAAGATGCCGGTAAATGGAACAAGTTTGGCAAATCCGAACATTAATAAAGCGGCTCTTGCTTTGCGTGATTTGTTGCGTACTAAATTGAATATTCATGCTTTTATGTTAAAAACTGTCATTATTAGGTGTAACGAATCGGGTAACGTCGCTATGCAACTGTATGTCAAAGAACAAAATTTTGCTTTGCTGACCAAATCTGATTTAGAATTTTTGAAAACATCAGCCAATATGATTGGGTTCGAACTAATCTTCTCGAATCCTCTAAGTCCAGCCAGTGTGATAAATAAAAAGTTACAAGAGTGGGGAACAACTCATTTGACCGATACGATTTTTGATACTCAATTTATCTATACGATTGACGGTTTTTTTCAGATTAATATTCCTGTATATACCCAGGCTCTAACGGATATGAAAAAGTGGGTTAAAAAGGGAAAACCATTGGTTGATATGTATAGCGGAGTTGGGACGATTGGCCTTACTATCGGTTCAGATGATGTAACATTGATTGAAATCAACGAAAATGCTGTTGCCGAAGCAAGGCAAAATATTCAAAACTTGAAAACCAAAAAGAGCGTCAGGTTGCTTTTAGCTTCAAGCGAAAATGCTCTTGATTATATTAATAGCAATTCAACGATTATCGTCGACCCTCCAAGAGCCGGATTGCATAAGGATGTTGTTGAAAAATTGTTAGCCGAATCTCCCGAAAGAATTATATACTTATCATGCAACCCAGTAACCCAAGCCCGAGATGTAGCAATTTTATCTGAAAAATACGGTATTTTGTACCATCGGGGCTACAACTTTTTCCCCAGAACCCCACATATAGAACACTTGGTTATCTTGGAAATCAGAAATTAGAGTTTTAATATATTTGTTCTTGCATTATCCTGCATATGCTTGCTATAATACCCTGTAGACAAGGGAAATATCAGATGGATGTAGGGGTTATGATTAAAAATAGAAAAACGATTATTTTGGCAATCGTTGCAGTATTAGTTATTGCCATCGCAACAACGGCAACTATAATGATTATCAATTCAAATAATAACAAAAATAATTCGGTAAAAACCAGTTTACCTACAACTAATAAATCAGCAGACACTCTAAGAAAAGAGGCGGAAGCGGCCAGAATGGCCGGCAATACAACCGAAAGAAAGTTATTATTGTCCCAGGCCAAAGAAAAGCTTAAAGAGGAGCCAAAATCAGACGCCAATACAAACGCTCAGGTTGATGTCGCTGCCCAGCAATGCTTGGCAGGCGTAAAGTCTGCATGTAAGGGTTATTAATCAAATGAAAAAGCCCTCGGCCGGCTTCACAATAATCGAACTTGTGGTAGTGATTGTTATTATTGCAATCTTGGCGACTATTTCAATCGTCGGTTTTACCGGTATCCAACAAAGTGCGAGGAATACTCAACGCTCATCGCAAATGAACACGATTGCCGAATCTTTGGAAAAATATTTTATGAAAAACGGCGAGTACCCCAATTGTACTCAAATGACTCAAAGTTCGGCCTTAGTCGTATCGACAGTTTTGCCGGGATTAGACCCGAACAACTTAACCGCACCAACGGTTTCTGCTGGAACAAACTCTTTTCAATGTTCGGCTCCTATAGCCGGAGATACTATTCATTTTGGGTATCTGTATGGTACAAACAATTATTCTCTTCAGTACAGGGAAGAGGGTAGTGCTAATGCCCCAATCCTCGATAGTCGTCATCACGCAAACACACCAAATTACAACTTAAATCTTGTCGCCGACACGGCTTTATGTGGTGGTAGCGTTAGCGGGGGTGGTTCTATTCCGGCCTTAACAACCCAGCCTATATTGGCTTCACCCACCCTACCATTCTGCCAACTTAGACCGATTGATAAACCACTACCTGGAAATTCCGGATGGGACGGTAGCGCAGGTAGCGGCTGCAATTGGAATATTACTAATCCCAGTATTTATATGGACGGACCAAAGACATGTACGGCTCACTTTACACCTATCCCCCTTACGACTCCGGCTACGCCATTAGTGACTATGAACGTAAACTCACCAAGCTACGGACAAACTACATGGACTTGGGGTGCAATCGACTGTGGAACCAGTACGATTCAGTACCAATACCACTATTTTCTCAACGGTGTTGATCAGACCCCTCTTGGAGTTATAACTACAACTCCATCATTGATCTTTACGACTTATACCGAAGGAATAACTTACCTCGTAACTGTTCAAGCTCAATGTTACAACGCGGCTCCCACATTTAGTGATTGGACAGTAGTCGATTCAAATAGCTCAAAGAGCTACTCTAGGCCTTCCATAACCGGAGGAACGGTTTCATATAGTGGGGGCTGGACTTATCAGACATTTTACAATACTGGTTACTTAAACGTCCCTGCTGCTACGATACAACAAAATATGAGTGCTAGCGTTCTAGGCGGCGGTGGTGGTGGAGCTGGTGGGGCTGGTGGCAATGCATCATGGAATACTAGCGGTGCATTTTCTCCTCTAAGTGTTGGTAGTTATCAAGCTAGTGTTGGTGCTGGTGGCAATCCCAGCACTGCAATTAGTGGTGCATGGGGTGGTGCCGGTGCACAGTCTTCGTTCCAGGGAGTAGTTAGTGGTGGTGGTGGTGGTGGGGCTCCCGGTGGAGAAACCCGTTCAGGTAACATAACAACCCCCGATGATACTTATAAATGCGGTGGGGTCACTTTTAACCAATCGTTCACTAACGCAACTTGCGCATACCTAAATGGCTGGGATAGCAACCAAGCCAGTAATAGTACTAAAGCTAATGGTCCATATATGTCGTTGGATGGGTTCGGCTTTGCTCTGCCAGGCACCTCTATCATTACTGATTTTTACACTGATATTGTAGTAAACCAAAATAGTTATGGCAAAGCTAACTGGCTTACACATTGCGGTAGTTTCACCGACCTTGTAAGCGGAACATACGGCGCAAAGAAAGAATCCCATTGGGCCGTTACTGGTGATGCCGGATCATGGGTAGCCTGTCTGAATAGTTGGGCCAATGGAGTTACCATATATAATGCGAGTAATAACAGTCCAAATACTTCCACCATTAATATTGACTATGTTTATGAGAAAGTAACCTACAATTATAGGCTACCAGATGCTTCCGGTGCTAATGGTGGTGGGAATACAGGCACAGGCGGTGGAGCAGCCCTTAACTTTGCTCTCGGTGGTTACGGTGGTTCTGGATTGGTACAGATCAAATATCCAACGTAATAAATATTGTTATGTTTATTTGAATAGTATAAAATAGTTCTGAAGCACTGTTGATTGCTTTGTTATTATAATTGATAATAGGAATTATACAGACTGTGGGTAAGGGGATTAAAATAAAAAATAGAAACGGCTTCACTATCATTGAATTGGTGGTAGTTATAGTTATTATCGCAATATTGGCGACTATTTCTATTGTCGGATTCACTAATATCCAACAGGGTGCCAGAAATACCCAACGTTCATCACAAATTAACACCCTCGCCGAAGCGCTTGAAAAATATTACTCTAAAAATGGCGAGTATCCCAGTTGTGCGTCAATTGCATCACCAGTCACTCCGAATACGGTTGTAACAACAGTCTTGCCGGGGCTTGATCCGAATCTGCTGACGGCCCCAACGGCAGTTTCCGGAACAAACTCTGTCCAATGTACGGACCCGACTTCGCCATCACAGTTCGGATATATCGTCCTTGGCAGTGGAAACTCATATACGCTTAAATACAAGGAAGAGAACACTGGGACCATCATTCCGCTGGATAGTCGCCATCACTCAATTTCACCGAACTATCCGTTAGTACTTACCGGTATCCACTGTACACCGACAGGTGCTGGTTCATATTCTGCCGGTACATCGGTTCCGATAGACTGCGGGTCAGTCGATCAGTTCTGGATAGAGACAGGCTGGACTGGTAGCGTCGGCTGTAGTGGCGGTGCAATAAATAAAAATATTACGGTGGATGGTCCTAAGGCTTGTACTTCCACCCCCGCACTTGCAACTGTGGCTATGCCTATTGGATTTCCGTCAACTTTAACAACTTCTGCGAGCACAACTTGGTCGTGGCCAGGAGCTACATGTTCCGGTGGTAACACGCTTGAATATCGCTACGAATATACTATCCCCGAAAGTGGTTATGACTCCGGTTGGGCTACTGTGTCAAGTGCAACAACATCATTTACGTCCTCTACCTGGGATGATGGGCATCATTATAACCTGGTGGTCCAGGCCCACTGTTTTAATGCCGCCGGTGGCGATAGTGGTTGGACATCATCAATAACTGGTAACCCGAACCCATACGTGGCGACACCTTCATGTTATTTAACAGTAAATTCCGCAGGTAATGGTTCGGTAGGTGGGGGCAATAATTGGTATGATTGCGGGACATCACCGGACGCCCCGGTTATTTCGGCTTCGGCCAACACATATTATTACTTTAGTGGTTGGTCTGGTTCAGGTTGTCCCGGTGGTGGTAGCAACCCTGTTGCGATATCAATGACCGGCACAATTACTTGTACGGGTAATTTCCCAGCTGCAGGTATATCAGCTAACACCCCGTCAGTTTGGAATAATGGGGTTTATGCAACGCAAGTCGGCTTTAGTTGGAGTGGTAGTTGCAATGGCCCTGCCACACAAATTGATTACGTAGGGCAAACATATTTAGGTGCAACGTATTTGGAAGGCGCTGACTACGGTTCAGCAACGAATGCAAACTCAACGACTATGGTGACACCCCCAAATACTTATACTTATTATGTATCTGCACGTTGTTATAATCCTGTCGTAGGTTGGAGCGGTTACGTTGCTGGAAGTACAAATTACTATCGAGATTATTGGTACCCGGGTGCTCAGAGTGGAGCTCCTAATTGGGTATACTGGGCTGATGATGGAACATATCGAAGATATAAATCAAGCGATACAGTTAATTCCGCTCCTCAGGCAAGTGGTGATTATCTTGTAAGCCCACAGGCAAATCCTGGAGTAGATTTTGGAACAGAACCGAAAAATTATCCTGCTCAAAATAATTGTAAAGCGATTGGCGGACGTACCCCGACTCCTAATGAACTAATAGGGATGTGGAATGGTTATGCCTTACACACCCCATACTATTACCATGATACCTTTAGTGGTGGGGGTGGATATAGATCTAGTCAACAGAGGACCGATAAAACTACTTATGCGTGGAATATTAATATGACTACATCAGCTCTAGAGAGTAGCGCCAAAACAAACACAAATCCTGTAAGATGCGTCAAAGATTAATCGAAATAACATATTAACTGGTTCTGATACGACGATAAGCGAATTTGACCGCCTGACGCCAGTCGGACGTGGAATCGCTGTCAAATTGATAGATATTTCCGTCTTTGACTTCGCTGATTAGTATCAGGGCTGGATTATACGGCGCAAGTAATCGATAAAAATTAATGTCTGATTCAGTAATGTTTTTTCGCCCAGGAAAAACTTCGTGAAATTTGTTTATTCCTATTTCATCAAAATAGTTTGGTCGGCCCTGCGGAGGGAAATATACATCAGCCTTTAACCCCATACGCGAGACCAGTTTCTTAACGTCAACCAACAACAGTTTTGATTGTCCTGAAATATGTAACAGCAGTTGTTTTTTAGTAGTCAGAAATAATGTTGCAGATGCAGTCCGACTGACCGGCACTTTATAAACAATAACATGACTGATATCGATATCAACACCAAAATACTGTTTTATCGAGCGCTCCAGCGCCAATTCATCATACATCCTGTCTCTCATATAATTCTATTGTAACACCTTGTGCGTTTTCCTCCGTCCACCAACCCCAAGTTCACGCGAAACTGCCACTCTCTTCGTAGTTTTGTCGGGTCCTGCCGTCCGGTTTGCCCCTTAAATTTTTTATTGGTTACAATAAAACAATTTAGGGGCGACCCCACCTAACGTCACCCGTAACGTGCATTTCCAGTAGACTTCACGTCATAGTGATAATAAGATAACCTGGTGAGTTGCCGTAAAATAACATATGATTATTCATTGCTATCCGAGTATGTTTGAGTCGCAGACGAGTTACTCAGGATACGAAGAATAATTTTCTGTTATTTTAAACGCGAAACGAGGTTGGTTGTCGTTTATTACAATGACGGGGAGGATACAGACATGGAAGAATTATATCTAATCAACTACAATAGAAGTAATGGATTTTTCGAAGAGGTATGCCTATCTTAACGAAGCGCAAAAAAAAGCGGTTGATATTATTGATGGGCCGGTGATTGTTATAGCCGGACCGGGGACGGGCAAAACCGAACTTTTAAGCGTACGTACTGCCAATATTTTGCAAAAAACCGATACTTTGCCGGAAAATATTCTTTGTTTAACGTTTACCGATAGCGGAGCCAATGCAATGCGCCAGCGACTGACTGAAATCATCGGCAAAGACGCCTATAAAGTCGCTGTCCATACATTCCATAGTTTTGGTGTTGAAGTAATCAATCAAAACGGACAGTTTTTCTATCAAGGCGCCCATTTTATGCCTGCCGACGAACTCAGTAGCTACGAAATTATAAGTGAAATATTTAAACAACTAAACTACAACAACCCACTTGCCAGCAAATTAAATGACGAATACACACATTTATCTGACAGCTTAATTGCTATTTCCGAACTTAAAAAAAGCGGTCTGACAAATGATGAATTACTTGCAATTCTGGACGAGAACAACGCAGTCATCGAAAAAACCGAGCAATTACTATCACCGGTATTTGCAAGCCGAATTTCCAAACAAACTGCAACCCAAATAAAAAAACATATCGGCTCAATCCGTCGAAGCAGTAGTCAAACAATTTTGCCGACAATAACACCATTGTCGCAGATATTAGCAGACTCTCTGGAATCCGCAATAAAAGATTCAGAAGCTGAAAATTCTACAAAACCGATAACAGCCTGGCGAAACATTTGGTTCAAAAAGAATGAAAAAGGTGATTTTATCCTAAAAACTCGCGAACGCCAGGTTAAACTTCGCGCCCTGAGTTTTGTTTACGAAAAATACTTAACAAACATGCAAAAATCTGCACTTTATGATTATGATGATATGATTTTACGCGTTGTTCATGCCATGGGAGTTTTTAATGACCTTCGATTCAACCTGCAGGAAAAATACCAATATATCATGGTTGATGAATTCCAAGACACAAATATGGCACAGATGCGAATACTACATAATTTAACAAATAATCCGGTTCAAGGTGACACCCCGAATATAATGGTCGTCGGTGATGATGACCAGGCAATTTACAGTTTCCAGGGTGCAGATGTAAGTAATATAATTAATTTTCGTACAAATTATCCCAAATCAGTTCATATCACGTTAACTGAAAATTATCGCAGTACACCAGATATTTTAAGTGGAAGCCGAGATATAATTATTCAGGGCAAGGAAAGACTTGAAAACAGTTTTTCGGATATTGACAAACAACTTTCTGCGAACAACAAAGATAATAATCACACAAAAATTCACGAAGCTAAGACGATTGCCGACGAACGTCAATATATCGTCAATGATATAAAAAAACGAATAGAATCGGGTGAAAAACCGGGCGATATTGCCGTATTTTCCAGACGCCATAGCGAGATTAACTCGTTACTTCCTTATTTTTCGCATGCTAATATACCAGTAAATTACGAAAGACGTGATAACGTCCTTGATGTAACCCTTATTAAATTTTTACAGCAGTTGTCGCGATTGTTGATTGACATATCAAAGGGGAATCAATCTGATGTCAATGCAAATCTGCCCCAGATTTTAGCTCATAAATCATGGGGAATCCAGCCATCTGAAATCTGGGATCTAAGCCTGAAAGCCTATGGTACTCATCAGCTTTGGCTGGAAATAATGGCAAAAACACCCATTTTTATTCCAATTTATAATTGGATGATTACAACTGCATCGCAAATAAACGACACACCACTGGAACATATGTTGGATATAATTATCGGCAAACCGGATTCTTTGCTAAAGGAAAAGGACAAAAAGTTTAAAAGCCCGATTTTCGAATACTATTTTTCTACGGATAAATTAGATAAAAATGCGGGTGAATACTTGCTGTATCTTGAGTCATTAAGGACAATCCGTGCCAAGTTGCGTGATTATCAGCCAAACCAAACCCCAACTTTAACAACATTTATTGATTTTATCGAATTGAATCGAAAAATCGGCAGTACAATCAGTGTTATTCGACGTGCGGTTCAAACTGATGATGCCGTAAACATTATGACGGCTCATAAATCAAAGGGGTTGGAGTTTGATACGGTTTATGTCACGAATGCGGTTGATAACGTATGGGGTCAGCACGCTCGCACTCGAAATCGCCTGATTAGCTATCCTGAAAACTTACAAATTGCACCAGCAGGGGAAACTGAGGATGAGAGGCTACGATTATTTTATGTAGCAATTACCAGGGCAAAAAGGAGTTTGAATATCAGCTACAGCTTAACGAACGATAGTGGCAAAGAAACTCTCCGTGCAGCGTTTTTGGTTGATTCAAAATGGCCAATACAAAAAATTGATGAACCTGATGACCTTACCCAATTAATTGAATCGACTGAATTGGCATGGTATCAGCCATTAATCAACCCGATAAGTGGTGAACTAAACAAATTATTAAGATCCGATCTTGAAAACTATAATCTGAGTATCACTCATTTACATAATTTCTTGGATGTATCGCGTGGTGGGCCTGCAACTTTTTTGATGCAGAATTTGCTTCATTTTCCTTCCGCTAAAAGCCCGAATGCGGCATTTGGAACAGCAATCCATGACACACTTCAAAGCACCCATACCCATTTGGCATCAACAAATAAAAAAATGGCAATCGAGGATATAATTTCTATATTTGAAAAAAATCTGAAAAACCAGAATATGAAAAAAGATGACTACTCTAACTATTTGCAAAAGGGTAGTGATGCATTACAAATTTTCTTTGAAAAAATGTATGGAACGTTCAAGGTTACTCAGCAAACAGAGATAAATTTTAGTAATCAGCATTCAATTGTTGGTGATGCCCATTTGACAGGAAAATTAGATATGACCGATATCGATATGATAAATAATACGATGTCTATTACTGACTATAAAACCGGGAAACCGGTACGAAATTGGATTGGGAAAACTGAATACGAAAAAATCAAATTACACAAATATAAACAGCAGTTATTGTTTTATAAATTAATGGTAGAAAATTCGCGGGATTATCATAAATATCAGAATAATTCCGGTACAATAAGTTTCATTGAACCAACGATGTCAGGGGAAATCATTTCTCTTGATGTAGAATACGATTCAGACGAATTAGAACGTTTTTCGAAATTAATCAATGTGGTTTGGACTCATATTCTTAATCTTGACCTACCTGATGTATCAGCATACGAACCGACTTATAAAGGTATTTTAGCGTTTGAACAAGACCTGATTGATGGTACTATTTAATTGACACGTATCTGTTATTTTGCTATTGTAACACTAATGTAGATTGAGGGTCCTCACACGGATTTTATCCTCTCTACTGAAATTTTACAGAGGAGGCAAGGCAGAGCTTGGACAAAAAACCAAGACAAGTCGAACGATAAGGCGTACCTGCAACAAGGTTGCCTGATACAACTGACTGCGATAGTTTGCATCATTCCAACACGCTGAAAAGCAAGGAGTGGAAACCCGCATGTCCGAAAAATCAATTCGGCAATCACAACCGTCCCAAACCAACGACGTGCCCGAAAGGGACAACCAGCTGAGGGACATCGTTCTGATGCGGGTTCACCAAGATGCGAATAGCACACAAGACACGTCGAAAGACAACCGTCCACGGCCCTAAACTGCAAATAACCAAGAATCGCATTGCTGCCTCGAATCTCTGTCCCATGAACTACCCCTCTCGGCTGACACAAGTGTGTGAGCTTGCGCCTTCCGAGAGGGCGCTTTACTTGATGACGAATTTTTGGAACAATCTGCAAAAACCTTTTTTTATCCTGGCGCCAATGGAAGCTGTGACGGATATTGTATTCCGCCACGTCATCGCGTCTGCAGCAAAACCCGACATATTCTTTACTGAATTCGTTAATGCATCCAGTTTTTGCAGCCCCAAGGGTAGACACAGTACCAAAAGAAGACTGCTATTTACGGATGATGAAAAACCGATTGTGGCCCAAATCTGGGGGACAAAACCCGATGAGTTTGCAAAAATGAGCGTTGAACTTGCCAGGATGGGTTTTTCTGGAATTGATATTAACATGGGCTGTCCAGATAAATCAGTCATTAAAACCGGGTCGGGAAGTGCATTAATAAAAACACCGGAACTTGCCGGTGAATTAATTGAAGCAGCAAAAAATGGTGGATTGCCTGTCAGTGTAAAAACTAGGCTTAGCGACGTCGCAATTGACAAGTGGGAAGAATGGGTAGGATTTTTACTTCGTCAAGATATTGTAAATTTGACCGTTCATTTACGGACCAGAAAAGAGATGAGCAAGGTCGGCGCGCACTTCGAACTTATATCCGAAATTAAAAAACTTCGTGATGAAATTGCACCTAATACACTGCTTACAATCAACGGCGATATCCGCGACAGGCAACATGGGTTGGAATTGGTTGAAAAATACGGAGTTGATGGGATTATGATTGGTCGCGGAGTTTTTACGAACCCGTTCGCATTTCATGTTGAGGATAGGACTCATAGCAGGGATGAGCTGCTAGGCTTATTAAAACTTCACCTGGATTTGCATGATAAATATTCAATCGAATCAGAACCGCTGAAATTTGACCCATTAAAACGCTTTTTCAAGATGTATATCCGTGATTTTCCTGGTGCCAGCGAGCTTCGTGACGAGTTGATGCACACCAAAAATACATCGGGAGTACGCGAAATTATTGGAAAATTATAGACCCGGAACCCGTAAAAGTATGAATAGTATAGCCATTTGAAGTAGTTGTGGCACCGCCGCCAGTATACGTTGGGGTCGCAATTAACGAGCCGGTTGGATAGCTAATTATCACAATACCTCCAGCACCTGCACCTCCAGGAGGCCCACCGCCGCCGCCACCGCCACCGGAATTAGCTACAAATGCATCTTGTCCTGATGTCCCTTGGACCTTACCAGAACCAGCTCCACCATACCCACCATACCCACCAGCACCACAAGAGGCCCCACCACCTCCACCGCCGGAAAAATAATACGTTCCACTAACATTATGACCAGAAATTGAACCTGATATTGGATTTGCTAAACCGACACCGCCATTTCCACCTAATGAAACGCCGTTATTCCCACCAACCGCGCCGGCACCGCCACCGCCACCACTTGGACTACATCCTAACCCAGTTGTTGTCCCGCCTGCATAACCTTGTCCACTAATTCCACTTCCGCCCGCAAATACCGGTCCCACGGTACTATTTGCGCCGCCGCCGCCGCCAGAGGCCCCAGCAATACCTACTGCATCAACTTTTCCGCCGCCTCCACCGCCAGCTACCGATAACACTGAAAATGATGATCCTGAACCATTAGTACCTGGAACAGTTCCGGATGTACCACCGGCACCACCCCCCCCAACCGTAACCGTATAAGGAGTCCCGTTACTGACCGATATGGCTGAATTATAAGCAAAACCACCACCGCCGCCACCACCCCACTCACCACCGCCGCCACCACCACCAACAACCAACACCCTCACGGTTGGGCCGACAGTAAATGTCCCGGATGATGTAAATGTATGATAAGTATAGCCATTTGAATAGGTGATTGTACCACCGGTTGCTGTCACCGTTCCGGTAGGGTAGCTGATAACAACTACACCAGAACTACCGGGTCCGGCAACACCACCTGCGTTTCCGGCAGTTCCCCTTAGAGAACTATTTGGATTTCCAGGAGTCGTGCCAGAACCGATGTAAAGCTGTGGAGAAGTGACGTATGTCTGATTGTAGGTGCCAGAACCACCGCCACCACCGCCCATTGTATTCGGTTCATTATAGCCTCCGGCCGAACCACCGTAAAATCCTCCGCCACCGGCGCCACCGTAACTCCATGTTAATGGAGCCCCACCAAGCAATATTGTTTGTCCGCCACCACCGCCCGGACTGTCAGAACTTGCGTTGGCACCAGCTGAAGTTTGAGTACCACCGCGACCTCTGTAAGCAACGTTCCACGGTGCATTACCATCTTGGCCAACTGAACCGCCACCAGCTCCACCAGCGTTACCAGTTCCAGCACGACTGCTGCCACCACCACCACCACCGCCGGCAATAAGTAGTGCCTGTGCGCCCTGAATCGTCTGTGAAAATATACCTGAATATCCACCACCACCACTTCCATATCGGTTATCAGTGTTATTGAATGTAGATGCACAGGCTCCACCCCCAACAGTACAACCAATATTACCACCATTATAGCCATTAACAATTCCACCGCCACCTACAACTACAGGGTATGCCCCAACAGGGTTTTTCAAAACCCCTTGTGCAGCTCCACCGGCGCCACCTGGTGCACCATAAACCCAGCCACCTGGTGTTCCACCAGCCCCACCAGCTCCCCAAGCATACACCGTAATTGATGACCCGGCATATGTATTTGAGTTATATACCCGAGTTTGGTTATATTGTCGCCATAAATTACCTATAGATGATCTGTATAGATTTGATGACCCGATAGAGGTCATTTTGGTCACAACACCACTTACGACAGTCGGAGCACCGACCGAAAAAGTTGAAGTAGTGATTCCGCTACTAACAGAATTTACAGTAAATGTCCCATTTCCAGTAAATTTATATATATCATTCCCCCCGGAAGGAGTATTTGTTGTTCCTGTCGCTGATGCGCTAACTGAACCGGTAGGGAAGGAAATTATAACAACTCCGGAACCACCGCTCCCCCCCGCAGAATTAGAATAAGGCGCTATAGAGGTATTATTACCAGCCCCACCGCCGCCGCCACCTGTATTATTTGTGCCACTTGCACCGTTAGTACTCGCTGATCCGTTTCCGCCACCACCACTTCCACCCGTGCCAAACACTCCAGAGTTGCCGCTGTTTCCAAGACCACCACCACCACCACCACCGTAATAAACCGCGGCGCCGGATATACTGTTTGATAAACCAGCACCACCGTTTCCGCCAGCGTTGTTATTTGGAGCATCCAACCCAATAGCTCCAGCGCCCCCACCGCCGCCGCCAGGATAATTGGCAGGAGATAGACCTTTACCGCCACTATTTCCTTGCGTTCCTAGTCCTGTGCCGCCCAAATTGTACGCATAATCTCCACCGCCACCTGAACCACCAGTACCGGCAGCATACCATGAACCTGTACTCCCATTATATCCAGAACCTATACCCCCGCCAGCTGCACTGATTTGACCAAACGAAGTTGATCCCCCTGGGGTTGGAGCCCCCGTAGAGCCTGTACCCCCGGCTCCGATGACTACCGTATTTGGTTGTGTCGTCAAGTTAATTGATGGAATATAAACTACACCACCACCACCACCACCACCGGATCCGATATTCTGACCGCTTCCATTACCACCACCGGCACCTCCACCACCTACAACCAATAAACTTACAACAGCACCCCCATTAGACGAAACGGAACATCGAGGATCATTTATATTAGTCGTGCAAGATAATCCGGCTAATTGATTACCCGAACAATCAGTACTTGGGGTCAATGGGTTAGCATCAGTCCAAAGCGGTATACCACCATTTGCAGCCAAACATGCATTTGCATATGCCAAACCGGCATCACCGGCATTTTGCGCAACTTGATTATAATATTGGGCCTGTAATGATACGGTAACAGCAGAAGTTGAAATAACAGATACCAGCAGAACAGCAAGCATGATTATTGATGCAATTAATATCGTCGGTAAAGCAAAGCCGTTTGAACGATTTCGATTATTTGTTTTTCTGATAGATGAACCAATGAGACTCACGCAATTACCCCATATAACTAATGCGTTTAGTATAACATAAGCAAAAAGATAAAAAAACAGGGTTAATCGCCGATTTGGAGCACTTCGCCTCCCATGGCACGACAAAAATAACCGTCATGGCTGACATAAAGCACAGAACCATTGTATTTTTTTAAAGCCGTTTCAAGCTCTTCGATACTTGGCAAATCCAAGTGGTTGGTCGGTTCATCAAGAATCAGGAGTTGAGGGCTGTTTGATAACATGGCAATCAACTGAAACCTGGCTTTTTGTCCACCCGATAACAGATGGATGGGGGTTTTTATGTCGCTTTCGGTAAATAAATAATCACTTATTAAACTTCGAATTTTTGTAGTTGAAATCGAAAGACTTCTATCTAAATACAACTTCTCAATTGCTTTATCAAGAGGTAAATCAAAATATTTTGGTGAAATTTCTTGTTCATATATACCAACACGTACATGAGAATCAAGAGAAATTTCGCCACAAAATTGTACGATGTCGCCAGATTTGTTACCTAAAAGTGCTTTTATAAGGGTTGTTTTACCAGCACCGTTACGTCCACGCAGTTCAAGTGCTTCGCTCTCACGTAAATCAATATTTATTCCGCTAAAAAGGGGAGTTCCAAAACCCAGCGACAAATCTCTAGCAGATATAAGTATATGCTTGCTCCGAGACTCATCTGTATGTAGATTCATACGAATATTTCGGGTTTTGAATTTTGTGTATTGTGCAGCTATTTTGTAATTTAGGTTTTCAGCTGAATCTTTGTCAATCCAAAAAGTCGGTTTTTCGATTTTCTGCAAATCTGCCAAATCTATGCGTGAGTTTTCCTCAAGTCTTTTAAACCTTTGAATAGTCGACGGGTTGCGCGATTTTTCTTTTAAGCGCTGGTAGTCAATAACTTTTTGTTTTAAATTTACAATCCGTTTTTCAACCATTTCGAAATCGTTCATTTTAGAACCAGTACTTATTGCGTTTTGTTTCAAGTATGCAGTGTAGTTTCCCTTATAGCTGACACAATGGCCGTCTTTTAACTCGACTATTCTGTCGACTTCATTTAGCACGTCTCGGTCGTGGGTAATTACTAACATTGCTTCACGAGCATCTTTCATCCACTGGATATATTGACTTTTTGCAGTATAGTCCATGTGATTTGTCGGTTCATCCACTAGCGCCAAATCGGCATCGCTATGCATAATTTTAACCACTTCAATCAATCTCTTTTCACCACCAGAAAGTGTTTGGAATTTTCGATGAGCGATATCAGGCAATTGAAAATTATCAAGTTCACGCTCGATTTGTTCTTCAATTTGATAAAAGCCTTTATCACTGAACCTATTTAAAGCCTGAGTGTATTCGTGAATCAGCTTCATATTATCGCCCATAGAATTCGGATAAGTCTCGATGATGTGACTGAGTTTTGAGTATTCCGGCAAACCAGCCAAAACATATTGAAGTACAGTTGTATCGCCCATGTCGTTGTGCTCTTGCGCAGTCGACACAACTACGGTTCCTCGCTTAAAAATCACTTCACCGCTAAAATCTTTATCATTTCCCGTCAAGATACCAAAAAGCGTAGATTTTCCGACACCGTTGCGACCTATCAGACCCACTTTTTCGCTATCATCAATACTAAAAATGATTCCGGTCATTAATATCTTGGAACCAAAACTTTTTTCGCTGACTTTAATATCTGCAATCATCCGGTATAGCATAACATAACAGGGGTGGAAATAGTAGGGTATAATATTCAATATGGGCGAACACCTGAAAACAACCGATACCGATTATTGGGTTTATAATGATGGTTCGAAATTACCAGTAATCGTAATGATTCATGGTCTGCGCGGAACACACCATGGCTTGGATTTAATTGCCACTTCCTTGACCGAATTTAGGATTATCATTCCTGATTTGCCGGGTTTTGGAATTTCCAAAGAATTAGCTGGTGAGCATTCGGTTGAAAATTATGTCGTGTGGCTGGAAAAATTCATGTCCGATTTAAAATTGCCAGAACCGCCGGTTTTGTTAGGACATTCATTTGGAAGTATTATCGTTGGTTATTATGCAAAAAAATATCCACAAACGATTTCAAAACTTATTATGGTAAACCCAATAGGTGTTTCAGCGCTGGAGGGTGCAAAGGCAATCTTGACACAAATAGCTGTATTTTATTATTGGCTTAGCCGACTTTTGTCTGAATCTGCCGGTATGAAACTTTTGTCGTCAAAATTTAGTGTGATGGCCATGAGTATCACACTTGCAAAAACACGCGATAAAAAAGTTCGCGCTTTTATTCACAACCAACACCTGCAACACTTCAGTACATTTGCCAATCGACGAGTCGCCAATGAAGCATTTGATGCTTCAATCCACGACTGTGTTCGCGATGTTGCAGGTGATATAAATGTACCGACACTTTTAATAGCCGGTGCGCTCGATACTGTTACGCCCCTGAAGAAACAGCGAGAACTTGTGAAACTATTTCCAAATGCCGAACTTGAAGTTATAGAAAAAACCGGTCATTTAACTCACTACGAGACTCCGCAAAAAGTAGCTGAATTGATTCAAAAATTTATTTGTTGATTACTTGCGTGTAAATTTGTTCGTATCTTTCCAGTGTTTTTTGTATGTCGTGAGTCGCGGCAATTTTAATACTTTCTTCTCCCATTTTCTTCGCCATTACTGGGTCATCGATAATTCGTAATATTGCTTCGGAAATTTCCTTATCGTTATCGGTTTCGCAAAGTATTCCATTTCGACCATCTTGACAAAGTTCTTTTAACGGGCCGGCGTCAACTGCGACGACCGGTTTTCCACTTGCCATTGCTTCCAACATCACAATACTTTGCAGTTCGACTGGTGACGCCATACAAAATACGTTTCCTAGTTTGTGAAAATCAACAATTTCTTGTTCAGACACGCAACCGGGGAAGGTTATTTTATCGTAAATATTCAAATCTCTGGCTTGCTGTTGCAAGTTTGCAGTTTCGGTTCCTTTTCCAACAATAATCATATGGGCGTCGTGTTTTTTTAAGACTCGATTAAAAGCATCGATTAGCACAGCAATGTGTTTTTCGGCATCAACTCGTCCAATATAGGAAACAATGGGCTTATCAGTAGGAATTTTATATTTATTAAATATGCTTTGTGGAGGTGGGGTGGGGTTAAACCGGCTAAGGTCTATACCGTTAGAAACTGCCTCGACAGGAATCTTTAATTTTCTAGTTGATAGTTTAAAAATATCAAGGGCAGATTGCGTTGGCATCGTAAAATAATCTGTCTTTTTATGAAATCGGACGATATATTCTTTCATTACATAATTTATCGGACGGGAAAGAGGTGCCAGCCTTTTTAGATTATCCATCAAATTTTCAGGCATTGCATGATTTGTGCTGACCATTGGTATATCGTATTTTTGACTGTATTTCATGACGGCTTGGCTAATCATTAAAAATCCCATCATATGGACAACGTCGGGATGAAAATCTTGGATAATTTTTTTTACTTCACGATAAGGGTACAAACATATCCTAAAGTTTTGATAAAAAGGGAAAATTGTCGACGCCGTTCTAGCTATTGTGTAGTTGCCGTCAACTTCTTTATATTTTTTACCATTCTGGCTGGGTGCAATAACCAATACTTCGTGCCCGCGACCGGCCAATCCTTGGGCTAGGGTACGTGCGGCCGTTGACACGCCATTAACTGTTGGCCAATATAAATCGGATGATATTAATATTTTCATAACATGATTATAACATGTCAAATATCGGACGATACTAGTGTAATAGGATGTATAATTAAAATTAATGAAAAATAAGATTAGCGTCGTAATCGCAGCCTTTAATGAAGCGCCTCGAATCGCTGATGTATTAAAGGTTGTCGAAAATCATCCTTTAATTGATGAAGTTATCGTAATAAATGATGGTTCAGTCGATAATACATCACAGGTTGTAAGGAAATTTAACGTAAAATTAATTGAAAATGAAAAAAATATTGGTAAAACACTATCTGTTAAAAAGGGGATTGATGCGGCAAAAAACGATTTAATTATGCTTCTTGATGCCGACCTTCAGGGTTTAACTGAAAAATCCATCGAGAAACTGGCGAATCCGGTACTTACAGGACAGGTCGACTGGACTCTAAGTTATCGCAACAACTCGTTTCTTATTATGAAGTTGCTGCAACTGGACTGGATAAGTGGTGAACGTGTCATTCCGAGAAAATTCCTGATGGATCCATTAATTTCGTCCAGGCCGGAAGTAGGATATAGCTTGGAAGTACTGATGAACAAATCATTACTAGGTAATCGTCGAAGTTTCCAAAGCGTTTATTTAAAAAATGTAATAAATACGAGAAAATCAGAAAAGGTCGGTTTTCGAGCCGGAACATACAATGATTTTGCAGTTATTGGTCAAATGCTAAGGGTATTACCATTACATCAGTTCGTCTGGCAATTTGTCACAATGGCATATTTGAATAAAAAATACCAAGCCAAGCAATAACACTTTCTATAATCTGTTACAATAGCATTATGGCCCAAAAAAAGAAGAAGAAACCAGTTGCCAAATCCATCGTAAACCGACGGGCTTCTTTTGATTACTTTTTAGATGATGAGTTAGTTGTCGGCATCGTCCTGACAGGAATAGAGACTCGTGCTGCTCGCGACGGTCATATTCAGTTAAAGGGTTCTTTCGTAAATATTCGTGATGATGAACTGTGGTTAAATAACGCCAGTTTTAGTCTGAAACAGAACGAGAAGGGGAAAGTGGGTGCACGAACCATAGATACATCTCCACGAAAACTTTTAGCAAGTCGCAAACAAATCAATAACTTGTCTGAAAGAAAACAATCAGGAATGACCATTGTCCCAATTAAGTTACTGACAGGTGGGCGGTTTATTAAACTTGTTATAGCCCTTGGTAAAGGTAAAAAAACATATGACAAAAGAGAAACCATGAAGCGGCGTGACCAAGAACGTGAAATTAATAGTGCAATTAAAAACTCGTAATCTAACTTTCTTAGCATCCACCCCGCCATCCCAACAAACGACAACCAACCTCGTTTCGCGTTTAAAACAAAGTCCTAACAACTATGTATCCTGCGTAACTCCCCGCCGTATGGCGGGTCAAACATACTCGGATAGTCTGGTTATTAGGATTTTGTT
>CAILCF010000004.1 GCA_903832635.1 uncultured bacterium | reverse complement strand
GATGCTTTCATAACAAAATTCAACGTCGATGGCACATACGGCTGGACTAAAAGTTTTAACGGTAATGCTTGGGGGAGTAGTATAGCTACTGACAACCTAGGCAATATCTATATTACGGGCTACTTTAATGGAACTGTAGATTTTGGTGGCACAGATAACTTCACTGCTAGTGAGGGTAGTGATGCTTTCATAACAAAATTCAACGTCGATGGCACATACGGCTGGACTAAAGATTTTATTGGTGCTAACAGTACTAGCTACTCTTCTGGAAATGGAATAGCTACTGACAACCTAGGTAATATCTATCTAACTGGCTACTTTAGTGGCACCGTACATTTTGATGGCACAGATAATCTAAACGCTGGTGAAAACCAAGCTACTTTCATAACAAAATTCAACGTCGATGGCACATACGGCTGGACTAAAGATTTTATTGGTGCTAACAGTACTAGCTGCTCTTATGGATATGGAATAGCTACTGACAATCTAGGTAATATTTATGTTTCAGGTGATTATAGCGGAACCGTAGATTTTGGCGATTCAGACACTCTAACTACCGCTGGTGATGATGGCTACGTAACAAAATACAACGCCGACGGATCATATGACTGGACTAAGGATTTTGGTGTTACTAGTAATAGTAATGATTATTTTTATGGAGATGATATTGCTATCGATAATTCAGGTAATATTTATGTCACTGGTAGCTTTGGCGGTACAGTAACTTTTGGCGGGTTAGATACCTTAACAACTAGTGCTGAATCTAATGGTATGTTTTTGACTAGCTATCAGGTATCTGAATCATCAGTTGAACCAACCATTACTACTACCCCAACCCCTTACTCGACTATTAAATCCCCAGACACTGGCTATGGAGCATATCAAGATAATCCAATAGCTAATTTAATGTATTTTGTTTCGTCAGCATTAGTTTTAGGTTTTCTGGCAGTGTTAGCTCGTAGATTAAAAGGTCTATCAAAATAGGGCATAAATTTAATAAAAAAATCATGTTACGGCGGCTACCAGTGTTACTGGGATTATCAGCAGTTTTCGTATTATCTGTCGGATTGACTATCAGTTTTTTTCAATGGCAATCAAACAAACACATTAACAATGCATTAGAAAAAGCAGTAACTAATGCAAACAGTGGTGCTGATAACGGCGTCCCAAGCACAGCTCCAATCAGTGACGATACATTCAAAAATTATACAGTTTCAGCCAATCAGCCTAGGTATATTTTTATTAATAAACTTAATGTAAAAGCTATTGTTTTATCGCTTGGGGTTACTTCGTCAAATGAGATGCAAGTTCCATCGAACAATAATGCAGCTGGATGGTACAACCAGAGTAGCTTGCCTGGCCAACTAGGAGCAATGTTAATTGATGGTCATGTTGGAGTTGGAGCATATCATGGTATTTTTCATAATTTAAACACATTAGCTACAGGCGATATTATAAATATAGAAAGAGGGGATGGTCAGCTTATTAACTATAAAGTTTTTAAAAAACAAACTTACGATTATGACAAGGTAGACATGGAAGCTGCACTAAAACCGATTAATTCTCAAAAATCAGGACTTAATCTGATTACATGCACAGGTGAAGTGATAAAAGGGACAAATAAATATAATCAGCGCTTGGTTGTTTTTACCGAACAGCAATAAACGTTTATCTATCGACTATTAAAGCACCTAAACCAACAGCGTCTGGACCTGAGTGGGCAGCCGTAACCATATTTTCTTTACATTCCATTACGTCATACTCATTGCCGTCTTTATCGGTTGCAATTACGAATCTGTCCTTTATTTCTTCACGTAAATTGTCTAATTGATCTGATTCAAAATGTACAAGTGCCAGACGGACGGCTTTTTGGCCAACATTTTCTGAAACGTGTTGGACAATAGATTCAAGTGATTTTTTCCAGCCTCTTTTTTTATCAATAGGAACTAATTTACCTTCTTCATTGGTTCCGATGATTGGGATAATCCCTAAAACGCCTGCTATCATGCTAGATGCTAGCCCAATTCTGCCACCTTTACGCAAATGTTCAAGACTAGAAAAAGCTTGGGCTACGTATACTTGTTTAGATAACTCTTCGACTCTACCTACTAATTGTGCAGCATCGTCAAAGTCACCACTTTTATTTTCAATTTCTGCTTGAGTTATCAATAATCCTTGACCAACTGAAACAGTTTTGCAATCAGCAACGACAATATTAGCTTCGTTTCTTAATGCCAAAGCGGCGAGTTCAGCTGAATTAATCGAACCACTTAGCCCGCGACTCATTGGAACAACAGCAATTTCTGTAATACCTTTACTAATAATATCTTCAAAAACTTTTTTGTATGCATTTGGGTTTGGCTGTGATGTAGACATTTGAGTAGTTGCTAAATCATTAATAAAGTCCGCTTTTTCGGCATCTGATTGAAAAGGATTGTCGATCCAGTCTTTGGTTTGGTCCCCAGTCGTTGCAGTAACTGTGAAAGGTACCTCATAAAGATTTGGGTAATTAGCCATAGTTATTTCATTATGTAGTGAAGAAGCGCTATCGTGAACGATAGCAATTTTTTCTGGGGCTACACCTCTGTCCATATTCAATAATAATAACACAAAGTTTGCAAAAGGGCGACTTTAAATTATTAGAACTTCACATGTAAACATAATTATCGTATAATAGTCATTCGTTATGTCTGAAGAATTATGTAATGGTTATTCGAAGTACTACAGTCGTTGGGGTGATCCAACAGAGGAACTTCATGGTGCGTACGATTCTTGGCTAGAAGATATGTCAGGTCGAGAAGGCGCTCAATTTGTTCCTTTTGAATATGATTTAAGTCGTCATCCTGAACAAAGTATTTATGTGCCAAAGAT
Source organism: uncultured bacterium (assembly GCA_903832635.1). Classification (GTDB taxonomy): domain Bacteria; phylum Patescibacteriota; class Saccharimonadia; order Saccharimonadales; family Saccharimonadaceae; genus UBA1547. The sequence continues at coordinate 39,913 of CAILCF010000004.1, read as the reverse complement.
TGAGGCCCACGACCCTCATCCAAAAGTACCAGATTTTTTATACTACAGAATTGTTAAGAAAAAATTGATTAGAACACTAGGCTCAATATCATATCGTGAACTTGCCCAACAGTTAAAAGATCAGCCGACTTCGGCAGATGATTCCAGATCACTGACAGAAAAGTTAATTGCGAACCAAAGAGACGGTAAAAACACCATGGTAGTTACATCGCATTTTAGTTTTACTGAACTTGGTTATTTTAAAGGTTTACGATTGCTCGAGAAGAGAGACCGAGCAAATATCGATAAAAATGGTGTAATTTTAAACAAACTTATGACCCGTCAGTCATATATTGGTAAAAAAATAGTCGAACATTTTACTCCAGTTTCAAACATATATTTTTCATATCCAAAAAGTACCAGCGCTGAAAAACATGGCATTCCAGCGGGAGCAACCATGCTGGGTAATGCATTATTTATGAAAGTATTAAAACCAGATTTGCAAAAAGGCGGTCTTGAACTTGATGCTGCCTTGACTGGCAAACAAATTGTTCCACACCAAAAAGAAAATGGTGAAATTGATCATTATGAAATACCAGCCATTGATCCATCATCAGCAAAATTGATTGAGGGTTTTGATGATATTTTTGGGGCAACCATTATCAAATCACCAATCACAGGAAATTGGCAAATGAGGATAGGCGAGTTTCTTGATGTTCAGGAATTATTAAAAACTAATAATTCTAATGAAATTGTTGACTCAATATACGAGGAAATTGTTAAATCAGTCGAGACTTTTACGGGCAAGGAAGTTGAATATCACAAACTTTCGCAAAGGATTGGCAAATCGGCAACCAAATATATTTAATTTAAAAAAGTAATTTTTTAATTTTTTGACTTACAATATAGCCAATGATCATCAAGGTTATTAGTAATGTTACATAAGACGTTGGCAGGACCAAAGATGGTCCAAGTAAGTATATTATAAAGGTTGATATTGCGATTATCCACCAAGGAAACAAAATAAAAGAAAGTGGAATAATCCATACAATATAATGGGGCATGAACCAAGGAACGCCGATACAGTAGATAATAATGAATGGGAATATATAACGTAAAGGTGATTTAGATTTAATATAAAAAAATGTACTTATCACAGCTAAAGTTACACCAATTAGTTTAACGGCTGCTACGTTTTTGGTTAGTTGAAGTAATATCAAACTTCCGAAGGAACTTTCATATGTTCCAAACCGTTGCGTTAATTCGTTTTCAATGCCTTGGAAAAGTTTTGGAGTTAGACCGAAAGGGTAATAGGCGGCGAAAATTATGATGCAAGAAATAATACCAATTATTAGTAATGTGATTATTTTATTTTGTTTTTTTTCTAGTATTAATTTCATCAAAGGTATTGGAACTAGAATTAAACTAATATATTTTATTAACCCACCACCAAGTAGTGAAAATATACTTGCAATGTAATTCTTCTTTAGGAAAAAGTAATAACTTAAAAGTATGGACAAGCAAATAAAAATATCAGTATGTAAATCAATTAAAAAATATTGAATGACTAAAGGGTTAAATAGAAATATACCAATAAACCAAATCTTTTTTTCTTTTATCATCCCTAATAAATTCATTATTTTATTAAGCAAATAACCGCAGGCGACTAAGATTATTAAAAACAATATTTTTATGATGATCAATATATGTATCAAGGATGTAGTAACCTTCAATATAACAGTCAAAATAAATACCCATATTGGTCCATAGGTCATTTGTAGATCTCTCCAATGGACGAGATATTTTGTCCAAGCTTCAGCGCTTAATTCATTTGGAGTTGTAAGATAAGGGTTTAACCCATAGTTAATGTTCCCTTTTATTAATACTAAATCATGATAAATATCTTGAGATCGGTATGGCAATGTTTGAATTGCAATAAAAGATATCGCAGAAAAAGTTATTATAAGAATAAAAATTACTAAACCTTTTGGTAATGTTTTTAAAGCTCTTTTTAGAAAAGTTCCAAATAATATATACAACAAACCTAGAGTGATTGCAAAAAACAACAAGTAAGGGTAGTAATTGGCTATATATTTTGCAGTGTAAAAGCCAGTTTTTGAAAATGTATGCATCGCAAAAATGTATGTACTAATTATTAGTACGCAAGTTAAGATTAAGGCAATACTATTTTTCAATAATTTTGGATAAAAGTTTTGGCAAATTTCAAATATAGCCTTAAGGCCCATTATTGGATCTTTGATTAAGTTAATCTTACTTTTTCGTTTAAAGCGCGACTCCAACCAGTTAATTGGGACTTCAATTATACTATCACTTCGACAACTAACTCTTTTTAATAACTCTGTGTGTAGAAAGTAGCCATTTTGCATACAATTATTAATCGTTTTAACAACTGATTTGTTGTAAACAATTGCACCACATTGTGAGTCATGAATATTTAAGTCTAATAATATTAAATTTATAAAATGTAGTGACTTAGTCAAAACCATGCGCCCAATCGGTCTTTTGCCTATTCTGCGTCCTATTGCAACTGAAGCTTTGTTTTCTTGGACAGGTTTTATCAATTTTTGAATATCACTTAGTTTTAGCGGGATATCAATGTCTAGACATATGTAAATGTTTGAATTAATTTTTTTCGATGCTTCTTTTATTGCGTATCCTCTGCCTTTTTTGTTTAATTTTATTAATTCAGTAGTACTGATAAATTTAGAAACAATTTTATTGGGAAAATCCGTTGAGTTGTTGTCTACTACAACTATTTTCCAAGATTTGTTTTTCAATTTGTTTTTAAAATAATTATTTAATAAAGTAAGTGATTTACTTAGAATCAAGGTTTCATTATATATTGGAAGAATAAATAGATAATCAAGTGGCTTATTTTTTGTATTGATACTTTGCATTGTACTAAGTATATGGAATCTTGTATTTAACAACAAGTTAACAAATACTGTACCTTTTGTTATACGAGCCCAAAAATATTATTATATTTTTTATCTATTAATGGTACAGGGGTTAAACGCTTATGTTTTATATTAATTAGTGTTAATATTAATAGTGACAATTAATTAATGAGGGAGACATTGTATGAAACAACGAAGTCCAATCGCAGTATTTTTATTACCTTTCATCACATTTGGGATTTATTCCCTATATTGGATGGTAAAGACAAAAGGAGAGATGAATGAAAAAGGATCAAAAATTCCGACGGCCTGGTTGATAATCGTTCCATTTGTGAATATCTGGTGGATGTGGAAATACGGTGAAGGTGTTGGAGAAGTTACAAATGAAAAAATGAGTGGCGTGATAGCATTTATTTTGATGTTGTTACTAGGTAATATTGGTCAAGCAATAATTCAAGATTCATTTAATAAAGTTGCTGGCACTGGACAATCAAATCCTGCCCCTGCAACCCCTACCGCCTCTACTCAGGTTTAGAACCATTAATTAAAATAGTTTAGCCGTACCTGCATATATCAGGTAAATTGCCATCAACAAAAAGTAGACATTCGCAATTTGAGCGCCGTGTTTGGACATGAACTTATTAACTGGTCCTAGTATTTTAGTTGATTCTTTGGGCATGGCGTAAGAAATAATAACAGGGAACGAAACCATCAACATTGTGATTATGATGACTGCAGCAACTACCCAAAAATCATCCATTATGAGAAGTTTATTAGCAGCAATAATTTTAATAGCAGCGATAAAAGGTATCAGGGTTGAAATGTTGATTAGCATATATAAAAAGCCAAGGACGATGTATGGCTTTTTATGTTTTGTACTGTCGTCTTTGGGTTTGTCTTTTTTCTTGAAGAAAACTGATTTTACTACAATCAGGATAATCAATATCCCCAAAATAATGTCTATTATATACGAAACATCATCTGGGTGAGCAGTATGCCCAACAATTGGTTTATATGTAAAGAATATCAATAATCCCAATAGCGTCAAGAATATTGTAGATCCAATGATAAATGTTAAAGCCTTTTTCTTTGGGTTATCTTTTCCACTTAATATCATCATGACGAACAGTAGGCCCGTCGGACTGATTGTTGCACCAATGGCCAGTGGCAACACTTTTAAAAAAGTTGCATCCATTAAAACCCTTTCATTATTCTATTCACCAATATAACATTAAAACCATTTTTAATTAAATAAGGTAGAATAATTAATGGAATGATAATTTATAACTCACTCGACAATAAAAATTTGGTTAAAGGAATTGTGTCTGGAAAAGTTGCAGTAATCCCTACAGATACTATTTATGGGATTGTTGCATGTGCCACTAACGAACCATTAGTGAAAAAAGTCTATGAAATAAAAAAAAGGACACCAGATAAACCTTTCATTGTTTTAATAGCAGACATTGCTGATTTGGGCATATTTAATGTCAGTTTGCCGATTGATTTATTGTCTCAACTAAAAGATTATTGGCCAGGACCAAACAGTTTAATTTTGTCGTGTGATAATACCAAATTTGATTATTTAAGTCGAGGCACAAAAAGTTTGGCTTTCAGATTACCTGACGATAAAAAACTAACTGATTTTATTAGAAAAACTGGCCCACTGATTGCACCCAGTGCGAATCCAGAAGGTCAAGAACCAGCCACAGATATCAGTGTTGCAATTAAATATTTTAATAATCAGATTGATTATTATGTGGACTTTGGCAAAATCATTGGTCATCCTTCAAATCTAATAGATTTCACTAGCGGATTACCAATTAAATTAAGATAATATTTCGTAAGTATTATTTAGCTAGATTGTTAAATTGGTTGTAACGAATTATTGTGGCTGATTGATTTTTTTCGTCAGTCAGCATTGAATTGCAATCGCCGTTAGTTGGGAAGGCGGGTAATTGTTCAGAGCAAATTTTCAAAGCTTTATCGCCACTAGAAAATAGACTTTGTCCAAACATTAAATCATTTGTTTTGATTCCCAGTAGGTCCAGAATTGTTGGCATTATATCGATATGGGAACCAAAGTTAGAATATGTTTTACCCTCATTCTTGCCGGGAAGTTTAATCATTAGTGGCACTTCCTTCTCCGAAACGGAATCAGGATTGTAATTAATTGTACCTGCCGAAAACGCAGGTAAAACCGGAGTATGGTCACCGTAAACCAATATCAAGGAATCGTCATACAACCCTTCAGTTTTAAGTTTGGCAAAGAATTCACCCAATACGCTGTCAGTATAATGAATATCATCCAAATATCCGCCGACCTGTTCGGGGTATTTAGTCTTATCGACACCAAGTTTATCGGTTTGGTCATTAGTAGAAAACGGCACGTGTGAAGAAAGGGTTATAACATAGCTGAAACTCGGTTTTGGCTGATCTTTTATATACTCAGCTGTTTTTGACAAGAAAGTACCATCATTCAAACCCATATTAATATCAAAACCTTTGGGATAATTGTCAGCAGCATAGAACTTTTGATATCCCAAAGATTTATAAGCAACATTACGGTTCCAGAAATTACGGTTGAATCCGTGATAGGCGTCGGCACTGTAACCGTTCGTGATCAATGTTTTCGGTAGGCTGGTAAAATTATCATGCCCAAATCGGACAAATACCGCTGCATCGTCAAGCGGAAAATATGATGAGTTAACCACAAAATCGGTATCACTGGTATGGCCCTCACCAATAATGAATCTATCATTTGGAAAGTACTGGGAACTTTTTGCTAAATCATTTAAGTTAGGAGTTATTTCTTTTCCATCAATTTTTTGATTGATAACGAACCCGCCCAGCGACTCAATCTGAATCATAATGACGTTTTTACCCTTAGCGATACCCGTTAAAGAGTTCGTTGTCTGTTTTGGTTTATTAATTTTTACCCAATCTATTAAAGCCTTTTTATCTTTATTGGACAAACTGGTCGTTTCTTCGCGGATAAAACGAGCGACGTCAATTCCGTGGGCTGCCAGCACGCCATAATTATTTGAAGTCGAAACTGTATCATAGCCCTTTTCAAACACGCCTGTCAGATCACTAATTCCACCGATATTCATAAGTGATAACCATAAGCCAACAAGCAATAGGGCAAAGATAACCCATGTTGTTTTTATATAGGTTTTTTTAATTTTAAATTTGATTCTTAGTTTAATAAAGAATTTTTTTAGTGTTTTGTATGATATCAGAACTAGTGCGATATCGATGAAATACAAGATAAACCACCACTCTATTAATGCCGCAATCGCCGGTCCGATTGACTCGGTTTGCCCCAATGAGCCCAATAGTCCGACCGAAGGCAGCGCCGAAAAGTATGAAAAATATACGGTATCAACGATTAACAGGAATGATATAAAAAATGAAAACAAAATAGCAATTTTATTTTTATGTCGCCGGATAAAAAAGAGTGGTGAAAAAATAATAGCTGAACTGAAAATTATAAAAAAGATTTGTGGTGTCAACCACTCGCCCTTGTTTAGAATATTGGAATTAAAAAGAAACTGTTTGTATGCAGTCGTCAATATCAAGAACAAAACAATGTATTGGTCGCAGACGAATGACAATAACTGTCGGCAAATCTTTTTAAATATTTGACCCATGAAGACCTTATTTTATCATTTTTTTACTAAAGCGGCACCAATGGATTATAATTAGGATTACATTATAAATGGGAGGAATTTGTATGAGTTTAAAAGATAAGATTACAGATTATGCCAAAGAACTGGGTGGTGATATGTCTGATAAAAAAGACGTTTATAAACTGGAAGTATTAATTGCTGAAAGAAAAGCCTTCCTATCGAAAAAGAAACTGCGCTATATCGCTAAATTCAGAATTAACGATGATGACAAGGAGTTAAAGTTTACGGAAATGCTGGCTGAATCCGGGTCCGGATTATCCAGTGGCGGTGGCGATTTTGATGGCGGTATGGGTATGTCATCTGGTTTTGGTTTTAAAACTGAAAAATTCAACACGATGAATGGTGGCAGGGAAGGTTCAATCGAAGAACAGTCAAAACTTTTCGGCAAAGATTTCAGCTATAATTTTGACTACAAGGAAATCCGTGCAAAATTCGAAAGCCTAGCCAAAAGTGAAGGTTATAGTTTCAAGTATCAAATTACTCCAGTAGGACTTTAATACTTGTTGACATACTTTTCATACTTGTATAAAATAGAAGTATGCACGAAAGAAAACTATACGGAACAGCAACGGTTGGAACCAAAGGCCAAATAGTCATCCCAGCGGATGCCCGCGAAGAAATGGGCATTAATACCGGAGATAGGCTATATGTTATCGGTTCGCCTAAAAAAGGCATGGCAATGCTTTTAAAAGAAGATGAACTGGACAAGTTCATCGAACACATGAATTTTCATATTGAAGAATTCAAGAATATAAAAAAATCCTAATTTAGGGGGCAATTTGCATGCACCATCACCTTGATTTACGAACCAAGATAATAATTATGATGTCGGTAATGGCAGGCTTGTTTTTGGTGGCGCTTGATCAGACTATCTTTACGACTTCATTAGGTAAAATTGTCGAAGAATTTAACGCATTTTCATCACTTTCTTGGGTCGTAACAGCTTATTTAATCACGTCGACCGTCAGCGTTCCTATCGCTGGTAAACTTTCGGATATGTATGGCCGTCGAATCTTATTACTGATAGGTATTTCTATATTTGTTGCCGGCTCGCTTTTTGGTGGAATGAGCGGCAGTATGAACCAGTTAATCCTTTGGCGAGCAATAGAAGGTATTGGCGCAGGGATTATTACGGCTAATGCCTTTACTATTATCGGTGATTTATTTGCCCCTCGCGAACGCGCCAGATGGCAGGGGGTATTCGGGGCAGTGTTCGGTGTGGCGACAGTCGTAGGTCCGATATTGGGTGGATATTTAACTGAAACGCATAGTATTTTGTGGATGACTACTAGCTGGCGTTGGACGCTTTTTATCAACATCCCAATCGGTATTATTGCATTCGCGGTAATCTTTATATTTTGCCCAACACTTAGGCATGAAAAAAAGCCGAAAATCGACTATGTCGGAGCAGCCCTTTTGGCGCTTGCTCTTTCTGTGTTGGTTTTGGCTATTGATAACACCGAACATATTTTTGCCGATTTTATGACTTCAACAGGCATTTCACTTCTTTGGTTGCGCATAATAATGTTTACTATCGTGGCAATTACGGTTGGGATATTTATCGTTGTAGAGAATCGTGCCAAAGAACCAATCCTACCGCTTCGTTTCTTTAAAAACCGAAACTTCGATTTAATCATTATGATAAGTTTGTTGTTCGGCGCAGCCTTTATTGGCACAATTCTATACCTGACCCAATTTAATCAACAGGTTTTTGCAGCCAGTCCATCTCAGTCCGGGTTGATGTTGTTGCCGATGGTAGGCGGGTTGGTATTATCCAGCGTCATCGGTGGTCAACTGATAACCCGAACTGGCAAATACAAGATATTTATGCAAATTGGTACGGCGCTTGCGACTATCTCAATCATATTTCTTACGACCCTAAGGCCGGAATCGGGCTATTTTTACGAATCAATCATCATGGTCTTTTTGGGGATGGGTCTGGGTATAGTCATGCCGGTTCTTAATCTGGCCGTGCAAAATGAGTTTGAACAGTTAGAATTAGGTGTTGCGACCAGCAGCAGTCAGCTATTTCGTAATCTTGGCTCGACAATCGGTGTTGCCGTGTTTGGAGCAATACTAACAGCGGGGATTATTTCAGGGTTGGGTGATACTAGCCAAATTCCATATATCAAAACCCTTGCTCAGAATCCTGCCGCCTCAAGGATTGGTAGTCTTAGCGATTCAAATACGCTTCTTACTCTTAACACACCGGACATTAAACAGAAGATCAATAATCAAGCAGACGCAGCATTTACAAAATTACCTGTACCAATAAAAACTGTTGTTGCACAAAAATTCAAAGCACAGCAAGATAACTTTTCTTCAATTGTGGTTCATGCTTTCAGTGACGGTATGCACAATATATTTATAGTAGCAGCCTTCCTAATGGGCACTGCGACTATTATTGTTTTCGGTATCAAAGAAAAGACATTGCGTACCGGCAAACCACAGGAAACACCGGGCGAAATCTAACGCAAATAGTACTTGTGCTCTGTTAAAAAGTATTCTATAATTATCAGCACAAGCGTTTTTAATTAACGCCTATCTTGACTTCAACAGCAAAAATTGATACTATTATTATCGTGTCTCGCCCCAAAACTATATTGTAAAGGTCGAAGAGCGTGAGGCTGTACATAGTACAAGGAGTATAAATCACATGCCAATAGCCATCGAGTTTGTGCCTACAAGGCGCAAAAGGATAGCAGTGGATGTGGTGCCTGCCGAATGGCAACTGTATATCGCACAGTAAGAGTCGTTTGACTCAAAATCCATCCGCTTTACGGCGGATACAAAAAAAGAAAACACCCCAGGGCACCGGGGTGTTTTTAATTGCCCACAGGTCCTGCCGCACGGTTTACCCCATAAATTTTTTTATTGATTACAATAAAAACAATCCATGGGGTTGCCCCACCGAACGTCACCCGTAGTTAAATTATTACCAAGACGATTTATTTTTTAAGGTAAAGGTATTCCGGCTTTTTTCAATTCTGCATTAATCGTTTCTTCAAAAGTTGCCTGTGTGCCATATGCCTTTGTGTCCAGTTTTTTGCCATTTAGGAAGAATGTAGGTGTTCCACTAACGGAAGATTTATTACCAAGTGCGATATCGTAATTAATTTTCGAAGTTACATTAGAGGCCGACATATCAGCGTCAAACTTTTTTATATCCAGACCCATACCTTTTGCCAAACTATCAAAGAAGTTCGTTCGATCAGAGGCAGACAAACTACTCCAGTCATTTTGCGTTTCGTATAATTTATCGTGCATTTGCCAATATTTACCTTGTAAACCGGCAGCCTCGGCGCTGGCAGCTGCGGCTTTGGCGTTAGGGTGTAAATCGGCAATCGGGAAATTTCGGAACACGTATTGCAACTGGTTTATATATTTGTTAGTAATCGATTTAACGACAGGGTAGATTTCGCCGCACGGCGGGCATTGATAGTCGCCGTATTCAATCAGAGTAACCTTGCTATTAGCTTTGCCAAAGACATGGTCACCAATATTTCCGTTCTGGCTGTTTCCTGTCTGTACGGCGTTCACGTCAACATTACTGACATTTATACCCGAATTACCTGAAGAGAGGATCATCAGCGCCAAAACACCAACAGCAATAATTACAAAAATAATCCAACGATTTCTGGTCAAAACATACTCCTTTATATTAACCAATCTATTATAGCAAAGCCTGATTATGGATGGCAGTGTAATCAGGTTACATTATGGGTTACAATAGTGGTGGAATGTCAATCTATCTACTAATTTTAACCGTACTAGCGTTTATCTTGCTATTGATTCTGGCGGCAATCAGACCGCATCACAGCACATTGAATATATTTGAACTTGAGCGTCGAGCCGGTATTGGTGACAGCTATGCCGAAAAAGCCCTTGAACGCGAAAAGATGCTAGGCGATGTTATATCTTTACAACGGGTGTTAATTGCCATCATGCAAGTTATAGTCTTTATTTTGGCCGAACTTGCCTTTGGGTTTTATTTTGGTATTTTTATGGCATTCGTTGTAGCACTTGTTTATGGCTCAATTGCAAGGCTTGGCATTATTAAAAAAATGGCTCAAAAATTATATATCCGTTGCGAAAAATACGTTCTTAAATTCATTAAAAAAGCACCCCTTTTGGTTAAATTTCTACGTAGCGCCCCAATGAGCACCGGATTACATGTACTGCACATTGACTCGCGCCAAGAGTTGCAACATCTGGTAGCCGAGTCTGATGGAGTCCTGACACCCGAAGAGAAAAAACTAATTGTCAATAGTTTGTCGTTTAATGACCAATTGGTTCGAAAAGTCATGACGCCCGTAGACTCGATTGCCAGTGTTAAAAAATCGGAATTTTTAGGACCGTTGACACTGAATGATTTGCATCAAACCGGGTTTACTAAACTGCCAGTCATTTCGAGTGACATTAATCATATTGTCGGTATTTTACATCTTGAGGGACTCTTGGCGTTGGATATTAAACGTTCTACAACCGCTGAAAAGCTTATGGAGCCGAAAGTTTATTACATTCACCAAAATCAAACTTTACAACACGCGTTAACGGAGTTTCTAAGTACCAGACACTATCTTTTAATCGTTATTAATGAAGACCGCCAAACGGTCGGTTTGCTGACACTGACTGATGTTATTGAAGCTTTAATCGGTCGAAAAATTGTTGATGAGTTTGATAATCACGACAACTTGCGTGCAGTTGCGATGCGTCGGCCTCATGGCAATAATCAATCTGAAAAACAAGGGGAAGTATAGGGATATCGGAATCAGTTTAGTAGAATAATAGGATAAGGATTAATTTATGACACGAACACTAGCGCGAGAATTAGCATCAAAAGCCGGCGAGACTGTAACAATCAGCGGATGGCTACATAAAAAACGGTTACTTGGTGGATTAAACTTTATTACAGTTCGTGATCGCAGCGGTCTAATTCAAACTCTAATCGACAACAAGGACCAACTTGAAAAACTTCGTGGCTTGCAAACCGGCACAGTGTTATCTTTGACCGGCAATGTCGTGGCTGATGAACGGTCTCCGGGTGGTGCTGAACTTCACGAAGTCAGCGTCGAAGTATTGGTACCAGTGTGGGATGAACCGCCAATCGAAGTCGATAAACCCATTTCTCATAAATCCGAACATTTAGACACATTGTTTGAGAATCGAGTTCTTAATATTCGCAATATCCGCGAACAAAAGATTTTTAGGATTAGGGCTGACTTGACGCAATATATCCGAGATTTCCTGCGGGAAAATGAATTTATCGAAATCGATACCCCGAAACTACTGGCTGAACCAACCGAAGGCGGTTCCGAGGTGTTCAAATTGGAATATTTTGGTAAAGTTGCTACATTGGCGCAAAGTCCTCAATTTTACAAGCAAATCATGGTCGGAGCCTTCGAGCGTGTTTATGAAATCGCGCATTCTTATCGGGCAGAACCAAGTGCTACGACCAGGCATCTGACTGAACTGACGATGCTGGATATCGAAATGGGATTTGTAAGTGGTCATGACGAGATCCTAGATATGGTTGGCGACATGACGTCATACGTACTGAAAAGAGTCTATACCGAACATGCCGGCAGCTTAAAAAGTTTGAATGCACCAGAACTTAAACTAACCGAAGACGGCAAGGTTCCAAGGTTCACAATTGCCGATATTCACCGTATGTACAGCGATGCTACCAAAACTGATACGACTCACGAAAAAGATTTAACGCCGGACGAAGAACGCTGGATTAGCGAATACGCCAAAAAACAGTTGGGGACTGACCTGGTCTATGCCATCAGATTCCCAATCGAAGCCGCAAAATTTTATCATAAACTAGACATAGCCGACGGTACGGTTTTATGGGGTGATTTGATATTTCGTGGTACTGAACTTGCCACCGTTCCTCTGCGTGAAAACAACTACGAAAAGATGATTGAACAGATGAAAAATGCCGGATTGGACATTGAACACGAAGGCTTTAAATATTATCTTCAGGCATTTAAATACGGGTTGCCTGTTCATGGTGGTTGCGGATTTGGAATTGATCGTCTAACACAAAGGGTTATCGGCCTGGCTAATGTAAAAGAGGCCTGTCTATTCCCACGCGATATTAATCGGTTGACACCTTAATTACGATGGAAGAAACACCTCAAATTGCTGTTCAAACCGTGCTAAAGCCGGTTGCAAACAAACAACGGCATTTTCTAGCCGTGTTTTTCCTAAGTTTCATGTGGGGGATTTTCGGTGTTGATAGGTTTTATTTGGGTAAATATTGGACAGGGCTATTAAAAATGCTGACATTTGGAGGTTTTGGTATCTGGGCGATAATCGATTTGACGATGGTTATGTCGGGAAGTATGCGGGACAAGCAAGGAAATGAAATGTTAGAATATGCCAGATACAAAAGGTTCGCAAACAATTACACGCTAATTTTTGGTTTTGTATTGATTCTACTGATTGCAATGACCGGCGTTTCGGTTTATTTTGCAGTCGATCAGTTAATGCATAGTGGTGGTATTGAAAAATTGTTGCAACAGGGTACTGGGGGCTCGACACCTAGTCTGAACCTCGACCAATTAAAAAATATGAATCTAAACATATGATGTTGTCTAAGTGATTTGACCAAACAGGCCTTGACGTTAGATAATAGGAAGGTATGAAAATTACTAAAAAGGTAGTCTTGACCGGGTTTATTACAGCCGTGCTTATTTGCGGGGTAGCCTTTATGAAAATTGCTTCCGCCCAGAGCGACCAACCGACCGATACCCAAATCCAACTGGTTAAAAACAACTGTGTACAGTTGAAAGGTACTTTGAATCAATTACATGCCAGCGATGCGCTTTTAAGAGTAAATATGGGGCAATTGTACGAATCGATATCAATAAAATTGATGAATGGTTTTAACGGCCGAGTTGAAAATAATAATTTGAATAACAACAGTTTGTTGTCTGCAACAAAAAATTACAATGCATTATTAGACAATTTTAGGAATGATTACCAATCTTACGAACAGCAGTTGTCGGCATCGATTAATATCGACTGCCAAAATCATCCAACATCGTTTTATAATGCCATATCTTCGGCGCGTACATATAGGGACAGAGTACATATTGACATCCAAAGTTTGAACCAATCAATCACACACTATCAATCTACTCTTGACCAGTTTGAAAGCGACTATTTACTTTCGCTGGAAGGAACGACTCGTTAGTATGGAAGATAAATTAAACGAAGCCGTAGTCGACGCAAGGTCATTTATCGGCAAACATAGTTTTTTGATTTTTATAACAAGTTCAATTTTGATATCAGCTGTCGTAATTTATGTCAGTATGCAAATGTACAACAGTAGCGGGGCAGCTCAACTTGACCTTAGTCGTCCCGGTTATGTCAGTGTGCGTTCAAAAGTTGATACATCAGATAGTGATTTCCAAAATTATCCGGCTAATGGACCAATGAACAAGGGTGTTATCGATGATTTCAAGGCTTTATTAAACAAGCAGGCTCAAAAAATCGTAGGCGTTGATGCTTTTGGCGGTTCTCCACTTGACCCTGCAGCTTTAGGGATAAGTGATACTTCCAACTAGTAATTTAAGCTAGTTTTCCTCTTACCCAGCTATCAATCGTTCCAGCACCCATACAGATTACTAATTTTCCATCTGCCCGAGCTTTTTCAATATTACCCCAAAGCTCATCATTTAGGTCTGCTACTTCAATAATGTCTTTATTTGTAATGTTTTTGATTAATTCTTCGGGGCTAAGTACCCTAAGGTTCGGGTCTTCGCGCGATAAATAGGTTGGCAACCAATAGACTGTCTCGGCCGGTTCAAATTGATCGCTGTAAAGGTCGCGAATCATATATTGTCGAATGTTTTGATGAGGTTGGTAGACCAAAACGACGTGGTCTGATAACTCCCTTGCCATTTGTAAAGTTGCAGCAATTTCAACCGGATGATGACCATAGTCACTATATAAATTATCGGCCAATTTTTCGAATCGTCGGTTCGTTCCTGGAAAACTAGTTAGGATTGCGTCGGTATTTTCTGAAAAGCCCAATTGTTTTAGACCGGCTTGAACAAGAGTAATATTCCTTCGATTATGCTGGCCATAGGCTGACAGGCCGTTTATTTCCGATGGATTTAATAAAGTCACTCCCGGAACACCACTAAAGAGTTCGCTATGCTGGTCGTTCCAAGTGATAATCTGACTACTACTTTTCGCAAATTGGTGGAACGCATCCAAATACTCAAATATTGTCGGGTAAGTATCAGGGTGGTCATAGTCGACCGAAGTTATTAATGACAGGTAGGGTTTAAAATGAAGAAAATTTCTATCAAACTCGTCACACTCATAGACAAAATATTCACTGGTTGAATCTAATTTACCACTTGGGCCGAAATTAATAGTTGTTCCAATCGAATAGCTAATAGGAATATTTAGTTGTGTCATAGCCCAAATCAACATGCCTGTAACTGTGGTTTTTCCGTGAGTACCGGCGACAGCAATTAGTTTCAATTTTTTATCATCGATTATGAAGGCAATCAATTCATCGCGTTTAGCGGTTTTTATTCCCAGTTCTTGTGCCCGGGTTAGTTCCGGATGAGTTTCGGGTAATGCCGAGGTGTAAATAAACCAGTCAATCGGTTTTTCGGCATGGCAAGCTTCTAAAAATGTCCCATCTTGGTTATTGCTAATAACAACACCCCTTGCGTCTAACAATTTTGTTATTGGGGTACTTGCCGGGTCGGAACCGGTGACGCCATAGCCGGCATCAATAGCAATTTCGGCCAATGGCCCGATACCGACACCGCCGATACCTGAAAAGTAGATATTCATGAATCTAGTATAGCCTATAACACTCCGTAGTTGATTAGTCTATCGCAAGTAAAATGTTATACTAGTTTTAACAATTAAGGTGGGGTCCCTAAGTGGCTAATAAAAAACACGTCAAGAGAAGTCTCGGCCAGCTGCAACGGATAAAAACGTGGCAACTGGTGATTATTTTGATACTTTTCGGTTTCGTATCAGCTACATTTTTGCGTTTAAATAATATTGGCATGGTACAGCGTCGCGAGGCCGTTTATACAGCTGACAAAGTTGGGGATAATGCCACAACCCAAAACCGGCTGTATGACTTACAGCGCTACGTCTCGTCGCATATGAATACCGATATGGGTAAGGTAACCCTGACAGCAACATATAATCGTGATAAACAAGCTTTGATTGAAAAACAATCAAATGGACCAAATGGCAATATTTATGTCAAAGCTCAACAGGTTTGTGCCCCGCGCTACCACAGCTGGTCACCGGCGTATGTGCAGTGTACGGTTAATGAACTGGCTAAATATCCATCCGGGGAAAGTCTTAATGATACTGTCAATCTGCCTTCCGGCCCATACATGTATAGTTTCGCATCACCACTTTGGTCGCCTGATTTTGCAGGCTGGTCTATGCTGGTATGTGTAGTAATTTTGATAATGATATTTGCCCGTTTTGTAGGTGTTGTTATCTTAAGGCTAATGCTTAGACGGCATTATAAAAGCATTTAACCGTTGACACCGCACCTCCCCTGGTGTAATCTAACACTTGTATAGTACTAATAGGAGGAATAGGAGTCTTATGGCTTACAAGCACACAAACTCAAAGGGTATCACATATTACTTGCACAGCACCGAAGTTACGCTTCGCGGTGGCAAATTACAAACAATCTACTTTTTTGCAAAAGTAGAAAAGAATGCTAAAGGTCACCCAGTTGATCTACCAGCAGGAAGTGTTGTAAAAGAAAACCCACGCAATGGGTTCCTAACTGTTTCAAAGAAAAAATAGTCTAATTTAGACTTGCACCGTAAGCATGTTTGGTTGTATAGTATTAATCAAACAAACAGGTGCCATAAAATGCCCCCTCGGGGGCATTTTTTGTATGTTTAACGCCTAAGGTTTGAATATTATTGACGATGTGCCATAGTAATTTTATGGTTAAGTTTAATCCAGAACAGTTGAGTTTTGATACATTTTCTAAACCTAAAACCCGCGAAGATAAACTGTTAGGGGCAATAAAGGCTAGGCGAGTAACGCTTATATTAAAAGCATTCGATTTAATGTCCGCAGCCAATAGTACAGGTAGCTTTGCTTACCGACTAAAAAAAGATGACGAAAATTACAAGAACCATAAAAAAAGCCACCCATTATCAGAGAAATATCAGGGGACAGACCAAAACGTAGAATACGAAAAACAGCAACAGATAGACATGTTGGCAGCGGCGGCTTATGATGAAGCATGTTTTAATTGTGTGGGGCCTAAAAAGGATTGCTTCGTTGCTACTTTGCCCCCAGATCCAACTTATCGGTATGTTCACGGAATTGAGCCAATGTTTAGGTATTCAGATGACAGAAAACCGTTTAAAAAAGAGTTAAAGAAAAATCCAGACGCGGTTTGTTTTCCTTATCACAAAAGACCGGTGATAGACAAATAAGCACAAGTGTGTTATAATAAAGGTATGAAAAAAGGAAAAGACGGAAATATAGACCAGCTTTCCCTTGTGGAAGTGCCAACTGATATTGCCAACAAATTAACAGGAGGTGAGAAAGTCTTTGATTCGGGTGTTTCTATTAATCTTGCCGAAAGAGCCTTCTATTTGTGTGCAGCGGACAAAGCTAATTCTGGCTATTTACGTGCAAGTGGTTTTGAACATGCTTTAAATTCACCTTACAACAAATCAGTCAGAGGAAGATTTAATAACGAACAGATAAGTAGAATAGTTGGTAGCCAACAATCATATATAGACGATTTTCATTCAAATATGACAAAGGCATTCGGATTAGATAAAATAGTTAATCTTGGCGCTGTTAATCCCAAAACAGCAGAAGTTTGGGAAAAATCAGCGGAAAGAAGTTTTACTAACAGGTTTGATGGTCCGAAAGGCAAAAAGACCCGTACGCGATACCTAAGAACTTGGAAAAAACAACAAAAATAACCTGCGAATCCGCAGGTTATTTTAAAGAGTATAATAAAAACACGATGGGAGTAGGCAATGACTGCGATTCAATGGGACGATAGCTACGTTGTAGGTGTAGGAGTCATAGACGAACAACATAAACATTTTGTGGGGCTACTAAATACTTTGTACGAAAGTTTGGAATCAAAACATAGGGAAAATATTCCTGAAATCATCAAGAATTTGACAAATTATGCCGAACATCACTTTAAAACCGAAGAAGAGTATTTTGATAAATTACATTACCCTGATACAGGTGTGCATATAGCGGCACATAATGAACTTCGGGCAAAAGTCAGCGAGTTTGCAGGCAGGCACGATAAGCCCAAAAAACTTGGTGATGATCTATTATTTTTCCTTGAAAAATGGCTACTGGTCCATTTTCGAGGTGCGGATACAAAATTCGCGAAGTTTCTAAAACAAAACGGCATTAAATAAAACAATCTCATACTAAGGACGATAATTTATTATTAAAACAGGCTATACTGTGTTTATGAAAACAATAGCCTCAAACTTATCCGTCTATTCAGTTATGCATGCCGTAATTGATATGATGACAATCGCAGTATTGTTTAGTGTTTTGAAAAATCAAATTGGCAGTATAGCTGAACTTATTAATCTGGTAATTTTATATAACGTCATTGCGTTTGGTCTTCAGGCAATTATTGGGTACGCCACAGACTATTTAAAATCCCCACGTGCAATATTACTATCTGGCTGTGTTTTGATAGCTATTTCAGTAATAGAATTTTCGTATTTACCAGTTGCTGCAGTTATACTCGCAGGCCTTGGCAACGCACTGTTTCATGTTGGTGCTGGCAGTATTAGTTTGAATCTAACACCCAAAAAAGCGTCTGCACCGGGAATTTTTGTTTCAACCGGGGCGATTGGCGTTTTAGTCGGAACAATACTTGGGAAAAGCGGACAATTTGTTGCTTGGCCATTTGTTTTAACAATTTTAATCCTTTGTTTTTCCGTGTTAATAATTAAAAAACCGGAAATGAATTACAACAAGGAAGAAATTAAAAGTAGTAAAGTCGGTTATTTTCAAATCATCCTTATATTAATATTGTTATCAATCGCAATCCGTTCCTTGGTTGGAGTTGCGATTATATTCCCCTGGAAAACAAACATAGATTTGTTGATAGCTTTGACTTTGGCGGTTGTCCTTGGGAAAGGACTTGGGGGATTATTGGCTGACAAATTCGGTTGGTTACAGGTAGCCGTTGGTGCGTTGGTGTTGTCGATACCTTTCCTTGTTTTTGGTGCAAACTCACCATTCATTGCAATAGTCGGGATGTTTTTATTCAACATTACAATGCCAGTAACGTTAGTAGTAATTTCGAATATATTGCCGGGTCGTCCCGGCTTTGCATTCGGCTTGACCTGTCTGGCACTTATGTTGGGGGTGTTGCCGGTTTATTTCGGACTTGGGCAGTTTTTATCAAGAGAATTATCGATATTTATTATTATCCTGATTTCGTCAGTTGCACTTTTTTATGGTTTACGGACGTATTTCACGAAATATTTAAAAAAGACCGCCTAGGATTTACTTCTGTTTTTTTAATGCTTAAGTTACAATGAGTATATGAAAAAATTAACAATAACATCAATAATCCCAGCATTTATTTTAACCCTAATTTCACTTACTCAAGTTGTGTACGCCGATTTAGCACCATTCCCTGGACATTCCTACGATCCACAGCCCACCTGTGATAATACAGACTTTATTTTGTTTGTCGTTGCTGGCAACATCATTATACTCACTGTTTTTTTCGGTGTATTTGCTATTATCAGAATACGAAAACAAAACCGAATAAAGAAATAACCTATAAATCATGAGACTAATCTTGGTCGCGTTAATACTTACGATTCTGATCGAAGTAACGGTTGCCGTAGTTTTGGGCTACAGGCAAAAAAAAGTAATAGCTACGGTTGTATTGGTAAATATGGTTACCAATCCGATATTGAATTATTTTTTGTATGCAAGCGAACATTTCAAAATTATGACTGTCGATGCTATGACGATTACGATTTTGGAGGTAATTATTATCTTGGTTGAATGGCAATTATTACGGTTTGCTCTGCAACAGGATTCTAAAAAACTGTTTATTTTATCTTTGACTATGAACGTTAGCTCTTATCTGATTGGCGGATTGATTTTCGGATGGTACTAAAATGGTAAAATAAAGGTTATGAAAATAAAAGTTTTAAAAGGGTCATGGATAATCGATTATCCTGTAGAAGATATTTATAAAATTATTTCGGATTTCGAGAATGCACCTAAGTATTTCCCTTTAGTGTCAAAAGGAATGAAAGTAATAAGTAGGGATGGTAATGACCTAGAGATAGAGGCTACTACGAATACTTTTGGGATTAACTTCAAGGTAAAAATGAAAACCACGCTAATGCCCAATAAAGGTTTTAAATCAATAAATGAATCAGGCCTTGCGATAGAGGATGAACAATTCATCTTGAAACCGGTTGCCCAGGGGACACGCATTGAGTATTTAAACAAAGTTACAATTAAAAATAATATTCTTAATATGTTTTCGCGTTTGATTATCGGGAAGGCAGCCCTTAAATTTTGGGAATTTGCTTACATCAATAGATTAAAGAAAATTCTTGCTAAATAAGTATTAACAAAATAGACCTTACGAGAAAGGTCCATTTAAACGTAATTTTTTTGGTGGGGGCGGCTGGAATCGAACCAGCTACCAAGTGGTTATGAGCCGCCTGCTCTAACCGATGAGCTACGCCCCCAGACCTTGACATTATAGCCTATTTCACCCTGTTGGGCTATATTTTTCTGATAAATCAGAAATATATAGCATCAGGTCGCCTCGGAACAGTAAATAAATTAACTGTTCGCTCATCTCGCTGATGTTATAATAACTTTGTAACATTATGAAAAAAATAAACATCCGCAGGCTATATTACAAGTTCAAGACCGACTATATGACGCTAAATAACGTGGTTATTTTGATCGCCTTTGTTATTGCAGCCAATTGGGTCTGGGGATCGTTGACGATGATGCAACGCAATTTTACCTTACAAAAGGAACTTGATGACAAATCACGCCAACTAATTGTGGCTCAGCTAGACACGGCAAATGCGAAACTAGAGCAAAGGTATTATCAAACAGACGAATATAAAGAATTGGCTGTTCGTCAACAACTTGGGCTGGTTACACCCGGTGAAAGTGTATTGATTCTGCCGCCGAATTCAACTGATGTAAAAGCCGCAGACAAAGCCGCCAAATCTGAAATTACGGTTAAAGTTGTCCCAATTAGCAATTTCACGCAATGGATGAACTTTTTATTCGGCACTAACAACAAAAACATTTCCAAATAAAGGGTTGTAAAAACAGTCCATATCTGTTAATCTTAGGTAGAACAAAAATATCTTGTATCGCGGGGTGGAGCAGTGGTCAGCTCGGTTGGCTCATAACCAACAGGTCGCAGGTTCAAATCCTGCCCCCGCAACCAAAATTAAATACCCATCCGCCGATGGGTATTTAATTTTAATTTGCAATACAGAACTAAAGTCCATGGTTTATCCACAGAAAGGTCCGTCCTTTCTGTGGATAAAAAGGACGGACCTTTTTCTCTTTTTTATTTGAATTTAACTTAATTTTGCGGCGGCGACGCGGACGGCTTCGCTCCAGGACAGGAAGGCGTGCGGGGTTTCGGCGACTTGATAAGCTGTCATATCGTGTTTTATAGCCAGTGATAGCTCGTGGATTATTTCGGCAGCATGCGGAGCAACAACTGACGCGCCCAATATTACGCCGTTTTTATCGGCTATAATTTTGACGAAACCATCACGAAAATCTGAAGTGTTACTGCGGGCAATGATATTCAGCGGGGCAATGGCCTTATTAAAAGATAAATCACGCTTTAAACAATCATATTCGGATAGACCAACGGTAGCGATACCGGGGTTTGTGAATATTATTTCCGTAATGGCTTTATAGTTCGGGGTAACTTTTGTCTTGTCAAAGATGTTGCTGGCAGCGACTTGGCTTTCCATCAACGAAGAGTGTGTATGACTATTACGTCCCAAAACTTCACCGGCAGCAAAAATATGTTTGACGTTTGTTTGCAGATGGTCATTGACGGGGATTCCACTTGCCGAATATTTAACACCGGCATTTTCCAAACCAAAATCAACCCTTGGCGAACGCCCAGTTGCGATTAATACTTCGTCAACACGAAATGATTTTTCGGCTCCACCACGAGATATGATTACTCTTTTTTGAAGACCGTCTTTTTCGACGGACACAACCCGGCAGTGGGTCAGGGCAGTAACACCTTTTTGTTCGCCAAGTACCCTTTCCATTAGCTCGCCGATTTCGCTGTCGTGATGTGGTAACAGATGACTTGCCTGTTCGGCAATATAAACTTTTGTCCCAAATATTGCCATCAGCTGAGCGATTTCTATCCCTGTATCGCCACCGCCTATTATCATTAGGCTTTTTGGTGGGCGAATTGATTCCAAAATTGTTCGAGGTGTCAGAAATTTAATCTTGTCCAGGCCTGGGATTTCGGGAACGGACCAATCAGCTCCGGTTGCAATCAAAAAATAACTGGACGATAAATGTCGACGATTAACACTGATTTCGTTTGGTGATAAAAAGTGGGCCATGCCGATGAACGTGTCAATCCCCTGGTTCTCGTAATATTTTCGGTTTCCACCTGTGCCGGTGCGTGTTACGGCCAACTCTTTCCAAGCTCGAAGTGAAGGGTAGTTATAGCCGAGTGTTGATGACCGCAGACCAAAACGGTCGCCATGACGTGCTTCATCATATAAATTAGCAGCATGAAGCAAAGCTTTTGTCGGGATATCGCTGTAATTTGGCGATTCACCACCGAAAATACTCGATTCAATAATCGCCACGCGTTTGCCGTCTGCCGCTGCCATAGTTGCAGCTGCACTACCGCCGGGTCCACTGCCGATAACGATAAGGTCATAGTCGAATGTAAATTTTTTTGCCATGATACTTCCCTTCCATCAGGTTATATTGTAATCTTGTTTTGTTCGTATAAATAGGCCGCTTCGGGGTGTTGAACCCGCAGGTGTTTGGTCGCAATAATGCGGATATCCTGGCTGGTAACTTCGGGATGTTGCTGAAGCCAAGCAACCACTGCTTCACAAACACTGTGAGCGATAGCTTCAGCTTGACCGGTCGGGACTCGGACGCTTAAACAGGTTGCAACGATACTGGCATGAAGCTTTTCGCGCATAAACTGTTCCGGTTGGCGCTGACCACCGCGTTTTATTACATCCACCGATAAAGTCATGGTCAATTAAATCCCACCGTAGAGCCAACGATTTCAACTGCATAAACAAACAAAACCAACACGATCAATCCAGCACCTGAAACAAATTGTAGAAAATATTTGTTTGATTCACGCCATTTTTGAATTTTACCCAAAGAGTGGCCACTCCCAATTAAAACCCAAACAATAATCAATGAAAGCATAGAAATGCCGGTATAAATTGCAATACCTATCATTTGCCAAACAGAAGGTAACTGGATTAGTACTAAACCGGCTATTAACAGCGGTGCAATAATAAATAGCAGTTCACCAAGAACACTACTCAGCCCCAATCCGAAAGATTCTGCACTTAGTTTTGTTGCTTTGGTCCTGTCGTTCAAATATAATGCGAAAGACTTTGGAATCCAAAGCGCAGTCCCTTTGTCGTGACGGTAATAGAATAACCAAATACATACAGCAACACCTACTAATAATCCACTAACAGCAGCCCAAACAACCAAAGGCGGGGTATCACCGTACACCCATATCAGAGTTAGCGATACGAATGATAACAGTAAGACCGTCATGACGGCGGCGCCAAATACAAAGCTGGAAATAAGTCGAAGTAATCTGGCTTGGGAATGTTTTGCCCCGATTGAATGTCCACCTAGCAATGTCAGAACGCTGACACTAAGTTGGAAACTAGCATGAACCAATGCGGCCAAAGATATAATTGCGAGTGAACTGGGGATATCCATAATTTTTATTTTCTGTTTCCTCAACTTAATTTATAGCATAACCACTACTATAACGTCAAAGATTTGGTATGGATTTTATAAAATGGTATTGCAATATAATACAATTTATGCTTAAATAGTACTATAAAACAATAAAAACAAAAAAAAGGAAATAAACCGAATGGATACACAATCAGAAATTGAACTAGTAACAAAAAGCGACATACTAGATTTGACGATGGCAACCTGGGATCGACCACGATCTACCGAACAATTGCTGGGTTTTATCGCCCGTCGCGAAGCTGCAATTTCAGATATCGAAGACGATACATAAAAATAATATTTGTTAGGAATAACCTTATCGAAAGATGGGGTTATTTTATTTTAGAAGGACGGACCTTCTAAAAAGAAGTTTTATTGTGTAATATGTAAACATGCCCAGTCGAAATGTTATCAAGATTGATATTGAGGAAAGTTATTATCACGTCTATGCGCGTGGGCATGGTCGGCAAAAAATATTCCGTGATGATGAGGATTTCATAGTTTTTTTGAATCTGTTAAAACGTCATCTTTCGTTAGAAATGACTGCAGACAAATACGGCAAACCATACACACATCTGCGAGGAAAAATTGAACTTCTCAGTTATTGTTTGATGGAAAATCATTTTCATCTGCTGTTATACCAAATTGAAAAAAGCGCTATGTCTAGGTTGATGCGCGGGATAATGACCAGTTACAGTACATATTTCAATAAAAAATACGATTCTTCGGGTTCACCATTCGAAAGTCGCTACAAGGCTTCGCGAATATCGAACGATTCGTATTTGATGCATATCAGCCGTTATATTCATCTGAACCCCGGTGACTGGCGAGCTTATCCGTATTCCAGTATCAGTGCTTATTTTGGCATTGGTCAACCCGAGTGGTTACAACAAGAAAGAGTAATTGAAATATTTGGATCGACTCCGGTGTATGCCGACTTTTTGGATGATAGCGAAGATTACGAAAAATCGCTGGAAGAAATTAAATTTGAATTGGCAAATAAGATATAACAACACATTTTATTCGTTTAGAAGGTCCGTCCTTCTAAAAATATCTTTTATGCTTTTATTTCATTTTGATATGATATAGAATTAAACTAACGTTAATCTAGGAAAATAATGGAAGATAAAGATACAAACATTGCTAAGGACTCAAGCGTACAACCCAAAAACCAACCAAATATTAATAATATTGGGGAAAGTCAGCCTGAAATTAGTAGTCCGTCTGTACCACAATATGCTACGCCCATCGAAGTACAAGCCGTAAAGGCTAAAAAACCTTTTTATAAACGAACTCCAGTGGTGATTTTGTTTGTTATATTTTTTCTAATCGCTGTACCGATAGCCTATTCGTTCATCAATACTAAGGTTAATGAGAATAATGCCAGTAACCAAAGCTACTCAGATATAATAGCTCGACTGAATAAGCATGATCCAGGCGTTGTGTCATCTGTTGAGATTGTTAAGAAAAGTCCTTTGCAAGAATGCACGCTATTTTGTCCAACCGACAAGATTACAGACTACAAATATGAGGGCTATTTTACACCTACGGGGGCAAGGTTTAAAATGCCATTTGACATCTGGGTTTCAACTCAAGGCAAAGATGACACAGTTCATATGGATTCATACGACTTTATATTTATGCCTGGATTTATTAATCGCACTCTTAGTAAAAATGAATGGAAGGATTTCGTGACAACTTATAATTCATTAGGTCAAAAGACTCTAAGCAGCATGTATAGCCTGGACTTTAGTTGGACTGGGTTTAATAAAAGGACTACCAATATGGATACTACTAAAGTTTTAGTAGCGGGTTATAAGTATGACAACTTATACGAAGTGTGTGCTTCAGATATATGTGGCGATTATAAGGAAGGAGTTGTCCCGCACCCACAAACTACAAAACAGGGATTTTACATTTTTTACTATGATGACACGAAAGCTAAATGGGTTATCGTAACCGACGATGGCCAGTATTTTATGGATTGGGTAAACGACCAGGGTGCTAAAAGTGCAAACTTTACTCAGATTGATTGGTCAAAAGCACCGATAAAACCATATAGTCCTTAGGGAACAAGGCTGGAATATCTGCAAGCATCTTGTGCTCATTCACGAAAAAATGTAAACACTTTTTCGCTTCAATCGCTACACGACCCGACGACCAAGCACCGTTTTTAACGGTGCAGTCACAGGTTCGATTCCCATCATTTATTACCAAAACAATAGTCCCACCAGAAGGTGAGACGATTATTTTGGTAGTAGCGGCTGGAATTGAACCGGCGACCTCAGGCTTATGAGTCCTGCGCTCTAACCAACTGAGCTACGCTACCATTTAGGGGTGAATTGTGAATGAGAGATAATCTCTCTGGCTATGTACTACAGTTGGTTAGAGCGTCTACGCGACAAATCTTACCGCCTTCGGCTGGGTCAACTGAGCTACGCTACCGTAAACCCAATTGTATCAATTAATAGACTGTTTTTCCAGAGTGAATCGCCTATTCGCCAAGAGCAGTTTTCAGCGTTTCCGTGAAGCTAGATGCTTGTTTTGCAAAGGTTTCATTGGCAGCCTGAATGGCGCTATCTCGAGTTGATGCAAGCTGTTTGATTTTGTCAGAGATTTTGATCTTGTCAATCGATGCTTTGAAATCTTTTTTAGCAGTTTGAATAGCAGTTTTTACAGTCGACATATCTGTAACTTTGGCACAATCAGCAGTTGCAACCGCAAAGGCTTTTTCAAAGGACTCTTGGTAGGTAATTGCAGCGTTTGAAAGAGCTGTCTGTTGTTCAAGAATAGCGGCGGACAGAGCACTACGATAATCAGCCCTTGCCTTGTCAACAGCGAATTCGCGGTTTGTTTTGGCAAGTTCCATATCGGTTTTATAAGTTTCGATGGCTTGCTTTTGCACATCGGTTAGTCCGGTTTTTGTAAGTAATTTTGCAATTTTATCCTCGAATTGTTTTTTGGCATTTGCTCTGGCAGTCGTCAGTTTTTTATCAGCAGCAATTTTGTCGGTAGCGATTTTTTCCTGACGATTAGAAGAAGCAGCATTCATTTTTGTAAGGTGGGTCGCAAATCCATTGCGTCCATCGGTTCGAACTGATATCACATGTAAACAATTTCCAGCGTCGGTGTTAATGCTTGCATCCGGATTTTTTGTATTCGTAGTTGTTGTTGGTTGCGCCACTACAGCCATCGCGGGCGAAACGGTTAATAAAATTAAAGCAGGGCTTATTATTGTCGTAATTAGAATTTTACTTAATGTTGTTTTCATTGACGCTGTCTCCTACGCTATTTGCGGTGTTATTGGCATCACTGGCAATGCTAGTATCATTTGTGTTTGTGGTCTTTAATTCATCTGTTGCACTGGTTGTGAGCGTACTTGTTATTTGACCTACGGTAGAATTGTCGGTTGCTGCGGTTGTTGAGCCGTTTTTACCGTTATCAGCCGGTTTTGGGGTAGGTTTAATGTTAGCGAAAACTAAGTAGCCAACTAGGACTACTAAAATTACCGCGATTATCCCAATCATTACGTATAGTTTTTTATTTGATTTTTTAGGTGTTGGGGTTGTCATTTGTGGCTGTGGCGGTTGTTCGACAACCGGCGAAGGCGTCTCTATCGGAGCGGGAGATGGTGCTGGAGACTGTGGCTGTGGCGATTGCTGCACTGGTGATTGTGGTTGATCTGTATTATTACTGTTGATAACGTTTGGTTCCATAATTCATATTATTACCGATTATGTTTATTATTCACTGACAATTATCGCACCGTTGCCCGCGTGTGTAAATATTTAGGCGGTGGTATAATAATAATTAGCCATGTAAGTACTCGCGCAAAGCGTTTCTACCTGCAGGCTTTATAAATAAAGCATCTTAGTTCTCCGTCGTGTATTAGCAGTAAGCGGTCTGCAAAAGTACCATCGGATAGCTCCACAACCAAATCCGTTATAGATACAAAAAGTCATCTTTTCTTAAAGTGGAGCTACAAAATGGACCCGACAATCTTTGTTAATGAACGTGTTGATATTGTCCCTATCTTCTATGCGCATGCACCGGAGATTACACTTTGTGTTCCTTGGAAAATGAAATATCGAAACCAAGAGATTGTGTTTACCGTGTTTGGAATGCGACATCCAACCGTACAAGGTAAACGTATGATACATGTTTTCGATGTCAGTGATGGGGCCAATGATTATCGGTTGGAGTTTGACGCCGAGGCGCTAACTTGGACTTTGGTCAGTATATTGGAGGGGCATCATGTACGGGATTAATCCGGAAAAACCTCTAATTATGCATATAGACCTGAATAGCGCATTTGCGACTGCCGAGCAACAAGCACACCCAACCCTAAGAGGGAAGCCGATGGGAGTAACAAACAGATTGTCAAAAGAATGTGTGGTCATCGCTGCATCTTACGAAGCCAAAGCCCTTGGTATCAAAGTTGGGACCAGACGTTCTGAGGCGCTGGCTATATGTCCAACCTTTGTTTTTATTGAAAGCGATCCGGCTAAATACCACGCGGTATACCAAAAGCTAATAAATATAATGAGTGACTATTCACCGAAAATACAGATGAAAAGCATCGACGAAGGGGTTATTGATTTTCACGGTATGGAGCCGGTTTTAAAAGACCGAACAATCGAAGAAATTGGTTACGAAATCAAACAGCGTGTCAAATCAGATATTGGTGACTGGATGAGAATCAACATTGGCATTGGTACAAATTATTTTCTAGCCAAGGAAGCGGCTTCGTGGCATAAACCTGATGGCTTGGACAAGATAGACCATACGAACCTCATATCATATTACAAAGAACATAAACTAACGGATTTGTGTGGTATCGCCGAAAGATTTGAGGCCAGACTAAATTCGTACGGCATTATGACTCCACTGGATTTTTTAAAAGCTGATGAAAGCATGCTTCAAAAACGTGTTTTCAAAAGCATCACCGGCCTTTATTGGTACAAACGTCTGCGTGGTTATGAAATCGATGATTACGATACAAAATTGGGTATGGTTGGTCGGCAATGGGTCGTACATGACCCGACAGACAGCAGTGATTATTTATTGCCGTGTCTTAGTTTTCTGTGCGAAACCACCGGTATAAAACTTCGCTATCGACAGTCCGAAGCCAGAGGAATTTGCGTTTGGGCCAGATATAAAAGTGGTGAACATTGGTACTCAAAACGCATGCACAAAACAACTTTTTATACGAACCAAGAAATATACCAGTATGCTTTGCAACTATTTAATAGCCGTCCGCATGGCACGATTATCATGATTGGCATTTACTGTTACATGCTGACTCCGTCGACTAGAAACCAAATGAGTTTGTTTGAAGACGTTATTAAAAAAGATTGGCTAACCAAGGCCGTCGACGAGATTAATGATTTTTACGGAAAATTCACGGTTTATTCCGCTACTACACTAAACGGTAGAAAAATTGTCAAACAAAAAGTCCCGTTTGGCGGTACCGAGTATTTTGACTTGCTTATAAAGCGTTCATAAGGACAAATGAAAGGATTATAATAGAGTTATGTGCGGAAGGTATGCGTTAATCGGAATTGATGAGCTAAAAGACGAGTATGGATGGCCCGCTGATTTTGAATTCATGCCTAATTACAACATAGCCCCAACTCAAAATATGCCGGTTGTTACCGATAAGGGTTTAGAAATTATGCGTTGGGGGATTATTCCGGCGTGGGCCAAAGATGAAAAAATCGGATACAGGCTAATCAATACCAGAAGTGAAACGGTATTTGATAAACCAATGTGGAAAGGGATCGTTACAAAAAAGCGGTGCCTGATTCCGGCTAATGGTTTTTATGAATGGCAAAAACAAGGTGATAGTAAACAGCCATTTTACATTAGGACGAAAGACCAAAAATTATTTATGTTTGCAGGAATTTGGGAAACCTGGAAGCACGAGGGGATAGAAATAAATACATATTCAATTTTGACAACCGAACCAAATCGGGAAATGGTGTCGATTCACGATAGAATGCCGGTGATACTGAGTAAACAGGACCATGTTAAATGGCTAGCTGCTGATGGTCGTGAACAAATAGAATCATTACTGCTGCCATATCAGGATAACGGACTGGAAATGTATCCGGTTGGTAAAGACGTAAACAGTGTGAAAGTAAACGAAGCAAAACTCATTTTACCAGTAGGCAGATGAAGGTTTATTAGACTTACATTATCTCCAAGCCTGTATAATAAATCCTATGAATAAAAGTGTCATCATGTTTTTTGCTGTCGCTGGCGAATTGGCGGGTAGTTTTGCACCGATGCTATTTGGGAATAATGATATTTTTGGTGTTTGGGGTATTTTAGGCGGTTTAATCGGCGGTATTACCGGGATTTGGGTTGGTGTTGTCGTATCGAAGAGATATTTGTAAATGGATAAATATGTTTTAGCTGTAAGCGGTGGTGTGGACTCGGTGGTTTTATTAGATATGTTTGTTTCAAAAAGGTTACCTAACACCTACTACCTACCATCTACTAACTACCAACTCATCGTGGCTCATTTTGATCACGGCATTCGCAAGGAGTCGCATAAGGATGCTGAGTTTGTAAGAAATTTGGCAAAAAAGTATAATCTGCCATTTGAAACCAAGCGAGAAGAGCTAGGACCGAAGGCCAGCGAAGAAAAAGCGCGCGACCAGCGGTATGCTTTTCTGCGTTCAATTGCAGAAAAATATAATGCAAAATTAGTAACGGCACATCATGCCGACGATGTTATCGAATCAATTGCAATTAATTTGTCACGAGGGACTGGCTGGCGGGGTTTGGCAGTTTTGGACTCAGATATTATTCGCCCTTTAACTGTCTTGAATAAATCGGAAATTGTTGATTATGCCAAAAAGCATAAACTTGAGTGGTGTGAAGACAGTACTAATAGCACTGACGCATATCTGCGTAATCGGATTCGACGAAAAATTGCTGAACTGGACCAAGACACAAAAAGGCAGTTGTTAGCACTTTGGGTAACCCAAAAATCGATTAAGGCTGAAATCGAAAAAGAATCCGATAAATTAATCGGCGAAGGCCCATCATACAGCCGCTATTTCTTTTCTCATTTGGATGATCGCATCGGTTCGGAGCTGATTTGGCATATAACGAGATGGCGTCTTACTAGGCCTCAACGAGTTAAAGCCTTGCATGCCATAAAAACTTTTCTACCGGGAAAAATCTTTCATTCGGGATGGCAAGCCGAAATTCATTTCACTTCTCGTAATTTTACCGTCAAACTGATAAAATAAGTACAGAGAAAGAATAGTGATGCGACTGACCGCGAAAGGATGTATGATTTTTTATGGCAATGAAATTACCTAGTATGAAAAGAAAACCAAGCGATATTATCAGGCTTAGCTTGTTTTGGGCATTAATTATTTTTGCCGGTCTGGTTGGCGTAGCTATGCTGACACCGCACGATAACTTGAAAAGCGTAGCCATATCCGATGTGATAAAAGACGCCAATACCGGAAAGATATCAAAGATTGTGATTCAAGGTAATGACGTTACAGTTACGCCGAAGGGTTATAAGGATCCGACTGAAAAATCAGTGAAACAAGATGGCAGTAGTATTCAGCAACAAGGTCTAAAATCTGATGCACCGGTTGAACTCACAATATTAGCGGCTTCAACCACCGGTAGTACTTTTTGGAGTTTGGCAACCATCATTATTCCGGTTGTATTAATTGCCGGCTTCTTTATGTTTATGATGCGCCAGGCTCAGGGACAAAACAACCAAGCGATGGGTTTTGGCAAATCAAAAGCCAAACTTTATGGGCTGGACAAGGAAAAAGCCGTCTTTGACGATATTGCCGGTAACGACTCAGCTAAACAAGACTTGCAAGAGGTTGTTGACTTCCTAAAACATCCCAAAAAATACGAATCATTAGGAGCAAAAATACCTCGCGGAGTACTGCTAGTCGGTAGCCCGGGAACTGGTAAAACATTATTGGCTCGCGCCGTTGCCGGCGAAGCTAATGTGCCATTCTTTTCAATATCAGGTTCGGAGTTCGTTGAAATGTTCGTTGGTGTCGGTGCATCGCGAGTTCGCGATTTATTCACCAAAGCCAAAAAGAATGCACCGGCTATTATCTTTATTGATGAAATTGACGCCGTCGGACGTAGGCGAGGTAGCGGAATGGGCGGCGGTCATGACGAACGCGAACAAACTTTGAATCAAATTCTTGTCGAGATGGATGGTTTTGAAACCGGGGCAAATGTTATAGTTTTGGCTGCAACCAACCGTGCCGATGTGTTGGATCCGGCACTTTTGCGACCTGGACGCTTTGATCGTCGCACAGAGATTACTTTGCCGGAACGTCGTGACCGTGAAGCGATACTAAAAGTTCACTTTAAAAACAAGCCGGTCGATGCGACGGTTGATATTAGCTCAATGGCTGCGAAAACAGCCGGTTCATCGGGTGCGGATTTGGCTAATATAGCTAATGAAGCAGCAATAGTTGCAGCCGGGCGAAATGCTAAAAAAATCGCCAACTCTGATTTGACAGAGGCGTTTGAAAAAATCGCCATTGGTCCGGAACATAAAACAAAAATCATGAACGACAAGGAAAAACAGATGACTGCTTATCACGAAGCCGGCCATGCTGTAGTTGGTCATGTCATGCCGGATAGCGATCCGGTGCACAAGGTCACAATTATCCCACGTGGTGCTACCGGCGGAGTAACTTGGTTTTTACCCCCGGAAGATAAACGCTTTACCAGTATTATTGAATTCAAAGATGTTCTGGCTAGGGCATTGGGCGGACGCATTGCCGAAAAACTTATTTACGGCAAAGACCGCGTCACTACGGGAGCCAGTTCGGATTTGCGTTATGCAACTGGAGTTGCGCGCGATATGGTCATGGAACAAGGTATGGGAACAAAACTACGCGACCAGGTATTTCACGAAGATAGCGGCGGAATAATGTTTGATAGGATGGCTCACGACCGCCCTTATAGCGATGAGACTGCTATGGAAATTGACAAGGAAGTGGCATCGCTTATAAATGAAGCTGCCAAGCGCGCCGAGATTGTAGTTGCACATAACCGTGCAGGTTTGGATAAATTGGCCAAAGCCTTGCTTGCCGAAGAAACAATCGAAGAAGACCAAGTTGCCGAGATACTCAAAGATACTGTCCTACCAGAGGAGGCTAAGCTCTACTAAGCCTGGCAGTAAATTTTTATGGTATCACTAAAGGGAACTGTTGCTCGGGCAAATGTAAGATTACCCATAAAATGGGCGGCTACATTATTAGCCGGTTCGGCACTGCTTTCAAGTATTTTGGGATTACTACGTGACCGGTTGTTAAATGGGCTTTATTATAATACCTATCCACAGGGAATTGATGCTTATACAGTAGCCTTTTTAATCCCGGACTTCATGTTTTTTATTCTGGTTTCTGGAGCACTAAGCGTATCTTTTATACCTGTTTTTAATAAGCGCCTAGCTGATAATAATAAAAAGTCAGCTTGGGAATTATCTACAAGTCTTTTAAATTTGATGGCAATCGTTACCTTAATCACAAGTCTGCTAATAATAATTTTTGCAGAACCACTGGTAAGATACGTTGTTGGGCCTGGTTTCGATGAATCGACGCGGGCTCTGGCAGTTAGCATGATGCGGGTTATTGCAATTAATCCATTCCTATTTTCGATTGCTGCAGTTATTACCAGTATGCAACAAGCTGTTGGCAGATTTGTTTTCTTTGCTTTGGCGCCGACTGTTTATAATATCGGAATTATTATTGGGGCTTTGTTTTTTACAAACGGAATAACTATTTTTGGATGGCAAGTGTTTGAAGGCGGTATTATGGGTGTTGCTTTGGGGGTGGCACTGGGTTCCGTTATGCAACTATTGATTAGTTGTATTGGCTTGTGGGGTATGGGCTTTGACTATCGGTTCAAGATTTTTTGGCGGAACAAGGGATTTCGCAAGGTCTTGACTCTTATCCCGCCCAGATCACTTAATCAGGGAATTAATTATGTGAACAGCCTTGTTGAGACAAACTTGGCATCACGTATGGCTGCCGGTTCAATTCGAGCTTATCAACAAGCATCCAACTTGGCATATGTACCAACCAGCTTGATTGGTGTTGCAATTAGTACGGCTGCTTTCCCAAAGATGGCAGAGCGTTTGGGTCAGGGCAGACCGGACTTGTTCAAAAAAGAATTACAAGCAACCCTACGCGTCATCATTTGGTTATCGCTGCCGGTAACCATTATTGCCTTTTTCGGTCGTGGCTATTTAATCAACTTTATAATTAACGGTGGTGATGTACTGATGGCTGGTCTTTTAGGGATTTTGGCTATTTCAATAGTATTTAGTTCAATCTATCAAATTGCTGCCCGTAGCTTTTATGCCCATCAAGATACGAAAACTCCACTTTATGTCGCATTTTTTGCCATTGCCCTCAATATTGCACTAGCCGTATGGTTTACATTTGGATTGAATATGGGAGTATATGGTCTTGCCTGGGCTGTATCAATAGTATCAATTGTCCAAGTATTAGTTTTGATGTTTATTATGTCAAAACGGATTAAAAACCTGTTTGATTATGCCTTTGTACATGCGATAATGCGTATGGCTGGTGCCACCGGTATTATGGCGGTAACTTCTTATATTAGTTTTTCTATGTACCCGCTTCAGGCAACTGACCAAAGTTTTTTGGGTAGTTTCCCCAGATTCTTTTTGATAGTAACCGTTAATCTGGTTGCATATATATTGGTAAGTTGGCTATTTAGGTTGAAAGAGGCAAAGCCGATTATTTCAAAAACACGTAGCATTTTATTTGGTGGTCTTGGACGAGCATGACCTTAAACAAAATTCGAAATTTTTGTATTATCGCCCATATCGATCATGGCAAATCGACTTTGGCTGATAGGATGCTGGAACTTACCGGCACGGTATTACAGCGCGATATGAAGTCCCAGTTGCTGGACAGCATGGATTTAGAGCGCGAAAAAGGGATTACTATTAAATTGGCCCCGGTACGAATGAAGTATAAAGGATATGATTTGAATCTGATTGACACACCGGGGCATGTCGATTTTAGCTATGAAGTCAGCCGGTCACTTCAAGCTTGTGAGGGCGCAATTTTAGTGGTCGATGCCAGCCAGGGGATTCAAGCCCAAACTCTGGCAAACGTATATCTGGCCCTTAACCAAGATTTAAAAATAATTCCGGTTTTAAATAAAATTGATTTACCAGCTTCTGACGTAAACAGAGTTACGGCTGAGATTATTAATTTATTGGGTTGCGACGAATCAGATATCTTGAAAATTAGTGCTAAAAACGGTAAAGGTGTCGAAAACGTACTTGATGCTGTTATTCAGAAAATTAATCCGCCAATTGGGGACGATAATGCGCCAACCAGGGCATTGATATTTGACAGCTATTATGACGATTATCGCGGAGTTATTTTATATGTTCGAATAGTCGACGGTTCAATCAAAAAAGGCGATATAATCCAGATGATAGCAACCGGTGCCAGTGGGGTTGCGTTGGAAGTTGGCTCGTTGCAACCGGCTATGAAACCGGGGCCGGAACTTGTAACCGGCGAAATAGGATATGTAGTTACTAATTTACGCACTACCCGTGAGGCTCGTGTAGGTGATACAGTCACCACTAAAAGGTCTTATACAAAATCTCAGTTGCCGGGCTATAAATTAGTTAAACCATTCGTTTATGCCGGTTTTTTCCCTGTCAGTAATGATGATTACCAGAATTTAAAAGACGCAATTGAAAAACTAAGTCTTAGTGATTCGGCATTGCAATTTGAGCCCGAAAATTCACCAGTACTGGGTTTTGGTGTTCGAATTGGCTTTTTGGGCCTGCTGCATATGGATATTATTCGCGAACGACTAGAGCGCGAATACGATTTGGATTTAATAGTCACCAATCCATCGACCGATTATCAGGTTGTATTATCCAGCGGTGAAACCGTAGATATTAAAAGTGCCAGCGATTTGCCGGATGTCAGTCGTATTTCCGAAATTCGTGAACCTTGGATAAAAGGTGAAATTGTTATACCGCAAACTTACATTGGTGGGGTTTTACAATTAGTTATTGGCAAACGCGGTATCCAAAACAATCTCAGTTATATGGACGAACGGGCGATTATTAGTTTTAGCGCCCCGTTAGCAAATTTATTAACCGATTTTTACGATCAACTCAAGTCAATTACAAGTGGTTACGGTACATTTAACTATGAACTGGACGACTATAAAACCGAAGATTTGGTTAGAGTCGATTTTTACGTAGCCGGCAATATCGTTGATGCCCTTAGTGTTATGGCTCATCGGTCTGAAGCTCAGCGTTTGGGTCGAAATATTGTCGATAAATTAAAAGAGGTAATACCGCGACAGAACTTTCAGGTTGCTTTGCAGGCAGCAATTGGCGGTAAATTTATTGCCAGAGCTGACTTGTCTGCTTATCGCAAAGATGTAACAACCGGTCTTTATGGCGGGGACGTATCACGTAAAAAGAAGGTTCTAGCCAAACAAGCAAAAGGCAAGAAACGTATGAAACGTTTTGGAAAAGTTGATATTCCGTCCGAAGCCTTTACTGTGATGCTTAGGCGTGACTAACGTTGGGATTTCTAATAATATCTGAAAAAACAGTTACTTGTTTTGAAAATTGTGCTTGACGGGCTTTTCTTTCAAGGACCCAAGTTGGCACGGCAACATTTGTTTGGGTTGTCGGTTTTTTCTTGAAGTCCATTGTCGGGTTAACCGGCATTGGTGCTGTTTTCTGTACACGAACAGGTATAGGAGCCGGTTTTTCCAAATTCGATAGTTCATCCAGCATACTTTCGTACAGCAAATCATCAACCGTTATCTGTGGCACCAAAGCCACGGCAGGTTTTGCTACAACGGCATAAACAGCTTTTTTCTCTTTACGCCTTTCGTGGGCGTGCTGGGTAACCACACCCAGGATAGACAGGTAATAAAGACCGATAATCGGCAAAGCAATAAACAGACTGGTCATAATATCGTACGTGAACGGTTGAATAATCGTTAAGATTAAGGCACCGACAATTACCCATTTACCCCGTTTTATCAAATCAATCGGTTTTAAAGGTTTGATATGGTCAATAAAAATCATCAACAGTGGAATCTGGAATACTATAACGAACATAATTATCATATTTGTAATAAAGCTAAGATAACTGTCGGCTGAAATAAGTGCATGTAATCCGCTAACCTGAAAACCTTTAAAGAATTTTAACGAACCGGGTAGTATTACATAAAACGCGAAAACGGCTCCGGCAATCGCTAGAATAGTTGAAATTCCTGTTGTAATTAATATTCGTTTCATTGACAACGTTTTTTCAAAAGCCGGTTTAATAAACATAATGATGTTAAAGATAAGAACTGGAATTGCAATAATTAATGCGCCCGTCAGACAAATCTTCATAACAAAACTGAAACTGCCAGCCGGGTTGCTGTAATACAGTGGAGCACCAAGAGGTGAGCTAAGAAAAGCTAAAACCGGTTCATAAAAAAAGAAGACTACAGTACCGGCGACTCCATCTGTTACAGTTACCGTTAATAGGACAGTTTTTGATAATACGCCAATTTCGATTTCGACTACAGACACAATACAAACTGTTTCTGCAGCAATCCCTGATAACCCATCAATTATCCCCGGAGTCCCATCTACCTCAAGTTATTCCAGTTGTGAAGACTATGTTCCTGGAGTTCTACCGACCGGTGGTCCGTTGCATGTATCAATTGTTTGCGTACCACGTCTGTTTATGCCGGAAATTAAGCAGACTTTGGGTGTCCTGGTATGGGGAGGAACGCCCCCCTATGCCTTGTCTGTGAACTTTGGTGATGATTCAGGTACTAACCCAACGCTGATCAGCTTGTCGGGTCCAGGCTATAAAAAAATTCAGTTTAGTTATGCCGTACCAAACACTTATAAAATTAAATTCAAGCTTACCGATCAAACCAGTCAAACGGCAGTAGTCCAGACGGCAATCCAAGTCAATGGTGAAACCGAACCTTCATCGGCCGCAACTGCGCTTAAGAATTTTACCAATCAGCTGTTCGGAGGCAAACCATGGTATGAATCGCCGGTTCCATTTTATTTACTTGCAATAGCAATCACTCTTGGTTTTTGGGGTGGTGACATATTTGATCGAAAATATGGAGCAGGCACTCGTAAAACCAGAAGGCACGCTAGGGCCTGAATTAACTACTCGCAAGTTTATATAAAGTGTTAATAATCAGTTCGGTAATTTCATTTCGCGGACCCTTGCCGTCAATCTCCAAAAGTAAACCCAGATTACGATAATAATCCAGAATTGGCATGGTCTTATCTTGAAATTCAGCAAAACGGATATTTAAAGCTTCTTCGGTATCATCATAGCGGTCAGATCGATCGTTATTTATTTCGCGGGCTAACCATCGAGAATGGGACTCATTTGTAGATATATCTAAATATACGACGGCCTTCAAGGGGTGACCTGATTTTTCAAGGGATTCAAGTACAGCAGCTTCTTCACCGTGCCATCGTCCGACAGAACTTAAAATCAACGGTTTATCATCCAAATAAGATTGACTTAGGTATGGCAGAACAATTTTTAAATAATCATCACTAGGTGTCAATCTGCCTGTGCTCATATATTCTTTGGCTCGCCGGGGGATAGCACGGCCACGTAAAATTTCTCCACCGCCAACTAAATTTCCACCAAATAACTGGGCTAAACGCTTCCCTTGGGCGTCTTTGCCGGCAAAAGGGCGACCAAAAATATCAATTGCGCCCGTACCCAACCACTTCTTTATTACATCAATTTTTGCTCTGTCATCCATTACTCTGAGTATAATCAAACAGTGCGCTTACAGCAAGTCTGGCACTCGTTGACATTGAGTGCTAAACCGCGATATAATAACACTATGACGGAGCGTCAAATCCAAATACTTTCTGCAATCATTGAACAACATGCCGAGATTGCTGCCCCAATCGGCAGTGTTATGCTGGCAAAATTATTTGGCGTATCCAGCGCGACGATTCGAAGCGAAATGGTTCGATTGGAAGAGATGGGTCTGATTACTCAACCACACACTAGCGCCGGCCGAATTCCAACTGATGCCGGCTACCGTTTTTATGTAAATATGCTAAACGAAACTCCTAACACGAACATTTTGCCAGGATTCGATCGTAGTGCGAGAGCGATTGAAGCACGGGTTAATACCCAAAGTAACCACGCCGACAAAGCAATTCGAAGTGCTGTCGACAGCTTGGTTGATTTGACCCATAATTTGGGGATTGCAACTATTGGTGACGAACTATATATGAGCGGAATCGGCAATTTATTTTCTCAACCGGAATTTGCCAGCGCTAACCATGCGCAATCGGTTGCCAGATTACTTGACAACCTTGAACCTTGGCTACGTGAAGCCGCACCTAATGAACCGCTAAACGTCTATATAGGCGCTGAAAACCCAATTGGCAGGAATAGTGGTGTTAGCCTGATAATCAGCCGGTATCGCTCACCATACAGCGACAGAAGCTATATTGGGGTACTTGGATCGACTAGACAAAGTTACGACAAGGTTATGCGTCTTGTTCGACAAACCGGAGCAATGCTAGAGGAAATATTATAGACATAGGTATTATATGGTAGAAAAAAGCAAGAAAAACAAGAAGGAATTGGAATTATTACAAAAAATGGGTGAATTAACCCAGGATTTACAGCGTACCCGTGCTGATTTTGAAAACTACATGAAGCGAAGTGAGGTCGAAAAAATATCTGCTCGTGAGGCTGGGCAGTCAAGCGCGATTTTGAAACTTTTACCGGTTATCGACAATATTGAAAGGGCGATTACTCATACCCCGGATGAACTAAGGGATAACATGTGGGTACAAGGCGTCACTAGTTTGGTGAAAAATCTTGAAAAATCACTGGATGAATTGAATTTGAAGCGAATTGACGCAAAACCAGGTACTATTTTTAACCCTGATTTGCACGAAGCTATTTTGTTTGATGAGGGTGATTCGCCGGACGGCGAAGAAGTAATCGCCGAAGAAATGCAACCCGGCTATACTCTAAACGGTCGCCCAATCCGTCATTCAATGGTTAAAGTAACCCGGAAATAGTCTTTTCCCTCAATTTCCTTCACATCATCATAATAAACGACCATTTTTTTTGTAGTTTTGACGGGTCCTGCCGTCCGGTCCGCCCCTGATTTATAAAAATGGATTACCATTTTATAGTAAATCGGGTGCCGCCCCACCGAACGTCACCCGTTATTAGCATATCTATCTAGTAGACGACACGCCAT
>CAILCF010000003.1 GCA_903832635.1 uncultured bacterium | reverse complement strand
ATGGCGTGTCGTCTACTAGATAGATATGCTAATAACGGGTGACGTTCGGTGGGGCGGCACCCGATTTACTATAAAATGGTAATCCATTTTTATAAATCAGGGGCGGACCGGACGGCAGGACCCGTCAAAACTACAAAAAAATGGTCGTTTATTATGATGACGGGGAAGATACGAGTAGAAAATGAGAGGTTGTACTATAATAAAGATAATGAAACTATATTCTTGGAATGTAAACGGAATTCGTGCAGTTTTAAATAAAGGCGCTTTTCAAACATTTATTGCACAACATCAGCCTGATATTTTGTGTTTACAGGAAATTAAAGCCAAAGAGGCCCAGGTTGATATCGACTTACCGGATTATTTTCAATATTGGAATAGTGCCGATAAACCTGGTTATTCCGGAACAGCAATCTTTACAAAGATAAAACCGATAACAATAGTTAACGGTTTTGTTGGCGATATCTCCGAAAAATATAACCTAGCTGACGATAATTATGGGGA
This sequence comes from uncultured bacterium, assembly GCA_903832635.1. GTDB lineage: Bacteria > Patescibacteriota > Saccharimonadia > Saccharimonadales > Saccharimonadaceae > UBA1547. The sequence goes on along the minus strand of CAILCF010000003.1, from coordinate 103,892 downwards.
CCCTAATAGCGAGGGCAGGGTAATCTCGGCGGAATTTGATAATTTCTGGGCTGTAACAGTTTATACACCCAATTCAAAAGGTGATTTATCCCGTCTGAGTTTACGTCATAAACAATGGGACCCGGCATTTTTAGAACACCTTAAAACTCTGGAAAAATTAAAACCTGTAGTGTTTTGCGGAGACTTAAATGTCGCCCATAACGAAATCGACTTGGCAAACCCAAAAGAAAACATTGGCAAGCATGGTTTTACAGATGAAGAACGCGAGGGATTTGATATATTCGAATCTGCTGGCTTTGTTGATGTATATCGTAATAAATTCCCGAAAAAAACCGATGCATACACCTGGTGGACTCACTGGGCCAACGCCCGAGCTCGCAATATCGGCTGGCGTATTGATTATTGGTTAGCAAGTGCAAATATTGTAAATGACATTCACAATCCGCAAATTCATCCTGAAATTATGGGCTCTGACCACTGTCCAATTAGTCTTGAAATTGACAATTAGTAATTAAAAGGGTATTATTCCCCTGGATTTGTTCTTTACATCGACAGGGGGGAGATTCACCATGAGTCATACCAGACACGCCCGTCGTGCCAGCATGCCTGAACACTGCGTTAATGGCACTAAGTGCCTAGCAGGAGACAGGGGTATTGTGCCGGAAGGCACTCTTCTGTTCGGTGAAGTCGAAATCAGCGACACCGTCGACTTCATGGGTCCTTTTCGGGCCGAAGCTGGATGCAGTCTGCATATGGGAGTAATCCTAGGTGCAGACGTCATTCTGGGTACCGATGTCATCGTCGGCCCCGACAGTATTGTCGGCGATGATTCAACAATCGGTGATGACACCAAAATCGGTGGGTTTTGTACTATCGATGGTGGTGTCACGATTGGCAACAACGTCAAGATCGGCAACGGAGTTCACATCAAGCAAGGTGCTCGCATCGATGACTACGTCGCCATCGGGACCGAGAAGACTGGAACCGTCATCGGCGAACGGTGCCGAATCGGCGCCAACTCGAACATCCAGGGCACCTTGAACTTCATCGACGCAAGCGGAGTTCTGCAAGAACTTGACCTGGTCGATGAAGACGAAGAGTTTCCGGCCTTCTGGTCGAGGTCGGTAGTAAACGGCAAAAAGCAGTCGTTCGATCTGACCCCAGCCTCCACCGACGACCAACTCGAACAGTCCTGATTCAACAAACCCACTACGCGCTCCGCGCTCCGAGTTTTTCTATCTACATTGGATAGCGCCTCGTTGAGAACGGGGCGCTATTCCTTTCCCTCTGTTATAATAATCGTATGGACTCGCACCCGTATTGGAAAAAACAAACCGCCGAAAAACCATTGTTCCCAGATATTGAATGGTCAAAACCCGAACAAAAATCGCAAAAGGGCAACCTGGGTATTATTGGAGGAAATAAATTAGGTTTCATTAGTGTTGCCGAAAGCTACAATACATCATTAAAGACCGGGGTAGGTGAGGTTAGGGTATTGCTACCCGATGTGCTTCGAAAATCGATTCCATCGACTATGACAGAAGTGGTATTTGGCGGAACAAATCCATCAGGCGGTTTAGCTAAAAGCGCTTTGACGGAAATGAAAGCATTAGGCGAATGGTCAACAGGGGTGTTATTAATCGGTGACGCCGGCAATAACAGCGAAACTGCAATATTATACGAAAATTTTGTCAAAGATTATAAAGGACCGCTAACAATTACTCGTGACGCGGTAGATTTATTAAAAAACGCCGGACAGGAATTAGTTGACCGCCCAAATACATTATTGGTAGTTTCTTTGGCTCAACTTCAAAAAATATTTAGAAACGTTTATTATCCGAAAGTAATAACATTTAGTATACAGTTAATTAATTTAGTTGAGGCGCTTCATAAATTCACAATTACTTATCCGATTTCTATTGCCGTTTTACATCAAAATCAGATGTTGGTTGCCGTTGGCGGGGAAGTTTCCAGCACGCCTTTTGATGGACCAATGAAAATCTGGCGAGGGCAAACTGCCACCATTGCAGCGGTTTATTGGGGTTGGAGCCTGTCAAAAACGCTCGAAAGCGTCACAGCCAGCATGGTTATTTAAATATATGGTATAAATAGCTATAGGTTTATTGTTTTTGGTTAATAATGAAAAAAGAAGGAAATTAATATGAAAATTAAATCAATTAAAATTATTCTGGCTGGAATATTATTTGTCCCACTGATTATAATCGGAATGAATTTGGCACTTTCGAATACTCAAAAAGTCTCAGCTTCCTCGATAACCGATTCTCTTCAGCAGGGAGCCAACGCAACAAAAAACGATAGCACACCAACGCAACTTTTCAAAAGTAAGAATGGTGTTAATTCAGTATTCAAGAATATTTCCAATACTGCACTATACATAATCGGAGCCGTAAGTGTCCTTATGATTATATATGGCGGTATAAGATATGCAACCTCGGCGGGTATTGCAAAAAATGTAACCACCGCTAAAGAAATTATCTTTTATTCAGTCATAGGACTAGTTGTTGCCATAATGGCTTATGCGATAGTGGATTTTGTGATAGATAAACTTGCTCCCCCATCAACGACTGCGGATACAGCACAGATAGTCACTAGTAATCCTTCGCTAGTAAAACCCGAAGCCGACATACCTATCGTTGCACAAACAACTTCACAAACTGATATAGCGACGATAAAAGTTAAGTTTAGTTCTGTTTTATCAGCTTCTCCTAGAGCAGGGGCTAAAACTGCCGGACCACAAAACACTCCATCTCTCACTCCCCAGGAATTGCGTAACCATAATATGGTAGTGTTGGCAAACTACGAGATCTGGAATTACAACGCGGGTGAGACGACGGGTGATAATAAAGGACCAAGATTAAAAGTTTACCAAGAATATGCTGGTGGTTCTGGGTGTGTTAATAAGGCTTGGTGTGCTGCGTTTGTATCTTACATTCACCACGAGGTTACAAACAACGGTAATTCACTTAGGTCATGTGCTGTCTCAGAGTTGATGAAGCAAGGTCCATCAAAAAGCTACGGAAAAGGAACGCCTATTCCTGGTGATATTCTAGCCTGGTATGGATACAATGGTAGTACGATATTGGGACACACGGGTATTTTAACTCAGATTAACAGCAACGGCACATATATGACAATTGAAGGTAATGGTGGTCAGTATCCAAGCAAAGTGCAGTTTTTTACAAGACCGGCAAGCTATTGGAGAACGGCAAAAAATAACGGCGCAACCAGCGGTATACATACCGGGTACATAATACCTTAGCTCAATGAAAAATATCTTATAACTTGGTGGGCAAGGGGGGACTTGGTCACGTTCCGCGACCCCGAAACTTCGCGATTGGCAATCCAATTGCCATCGGAAGGTTTCCTTGCGAACTGCCGACTGGCAGTTTTCACCCCCACGAACCTGCAAACACTAGATTTTGTTCGTTTACGGCGCTGCATGCAGCGCGCCCTAGCGTTATGTATCAAAGATACATAATTTATTTAACATTTGGTACCGCGAGCCGGATTTGAACCGGCACGTCCGTAATGGACACCAGATTTTGAGTCTAGCATGTCTACCAATTCCATCATCGCGGCACTAAATGTTAAATAACGTCTACCAATCGCCAGCCAATAATCCGCCTTCGCTGTACAGCGAACGCCCAAGTGGTACGACCACTCATATAGTGTACAATAGAAATTAGCAGGAATCTATAGATGAAGCCAGAAGAGTCAAGCAATAGTCAAAGTGGGGTGTCGTTGCCTGGACAGAGACACCAGATTAGCGCACCCTATGAATCAACAAACCAACCACCGAAAGATGCAGCTGCTAAATTAATCAGGTTACAAATTGATAGTATTTACGAAAATCAAGTCGGACAAACCGATAAACCTCAGGGACCGATTGCAGACCCAATCCCACTGGAAGATATAAACCCCTATAAACGAACTCATACCGAAAAACCCGAATTGCAAACCAATGATTGGGGGCAGTATCATAGCGCCTGGCAAACGTATTATCAGCGTTATTATGAAGGTTACTATTTACACCATCTGAATAAAAATCGTCAATTCAATTCCCACGAAATATCTTCAAAACAGAGCACTAACCAGTCTAAAACTAAAAAAACAGTCTCGCCCGACGAAGCAATTTTTGATATGCGTCAAGAATTAAAGTCCAAGGTCAATCAATCAGCGATTAAAATAAAGAAGAGTCGACACTTTATACCGATAATATCCGGCATCGCAGTTGCTTTAATATTTTTATTCCTCCAGTACAACAGTTTTATAGTTTCAAATGTTATGGCTTATGTTAGTCCTGGGAATATTGACCCGCAGAATATTGTTATCGACCCGAATGCCGATACGGTTGTTGGACCGGAACCAAAATTGATTATCCCGAAAATTAATGTTGATGTCCCTGTCATTTACGATATCGGGAATGACTATAATACTCAGATGGCCGCAATGGCTAAGGGTGTCGCTCAATTTGCAATCCCTGGTGCCAGCAGCCATCCGGGTCAAATTGGCAATACGGTTATCGCCGGACATAGCAGCAACGACCTGTTTGATACCGGCGATTATAAATTCATCTTTGCACAACTTGATAAATTAAATGTTGGCGACACTATTTATGCTAATTATAATTCAGTACGCTATACCTATATCGTTACTAAAAAGCAGGTTGTTGACCCTAATGACGTTAGTAGTTTAGTTTACCCAACAACCAAACCAATATTGACACTTTTGACATGTACACCGGTAGGTACATCGCAAAATCGTCTGTTAGTCACCGCCGAGCAGGTTAGTCCTGACCCGGGTAAATCGACTGCCGCACCGACCACATCAAAAACAACAATCAAATCAATTCCTGGCAACTCACCATCATTTATTGAACGGTTATTTGGTGCAAAGTAACTTTCCTAAGGCAGTATCATTCGGACTCTTTGTAGTTGATACCCAGTGGCTGAATTGTTGACACTATATAAAAATCGACCGTTATTGGTAAGTGTTGCATCTTGTCCGATAAGTACCGGATTGATAGTATGTGTATTGTTTCCATCAAATTCTAATATTGAAAGTTTGCCTTCGGCATCTGTCCATAAATGGTTTTCATCCAACCATTTCAGTGGTGGTACAACTGTGGAATTAGTAATTGTAGAAGAAGCCAGTTTTTGATATTCCAAATCATAACTAGAAAAATTTGCCCCTGACTGCACAAGAACATATTTCCCCTTGGGGCTAAATGAAAGCTGTTGAATATTTTGTTGTGTAGAAAAGCTGGATATGGTCTTTAGGTTATTTGCATTATCACTGGTAGTATTCGGGTAACTTCCGCTTAGAATTTCGACTTTGTTCCCTTCGGATATGGCTACATAATTTTCATTAAAATAATTTGTTGTAGCAATGTGCAAAGGTACATCTGCACTTCCTTTGACTGTTCGTATGACAGAAGCTTTGGTGTCACCATCCCGAAATACACCGACAACCCTTTCGTCAGTGCCAACTTTCCCTGTACCCACATATGTAATGACCTGAGTATCAAAGTAAAAGTCAAAATCGGTCACATTACTTACCAATGGTTTTGATATGGTTCCAGCACTTAAATCAAGTTTGCGTATATCCCCAGAGCCTAACACATATAGATTATTCCCACTGTTACTGGAAAAAACAGCTTTTTCGATAGGGATATTAAATGTCTTTGTGATATTTTTTGTTTGTTTAACATCTTGGGTATCCAGCACCATCCATTCATTTTTATCGCCATATGTGTGTTTGACAATTATATAACGCTCGCCATTATCCCATTTTTCAATACTAAACGTTTGAGCGGTAGCGGAAGTCGTCGGTTTTGTGTATATGTTGGTTGGGATTACTAAATCTTTTGATACTGCATTATCAGAACTAATATCGATTAACTTATATGAAGGAGATTCTGCCGTTGGCTGAACTATAATATAATTTCCCTTCGGTGAAGCAAGTGATGAATATATTGTTTTATAATTTGCAATAGATTCTACCGTTAATGTTTTTGGAATAAGTAAAGTGTAATTCAACCAGGTTAATGTTCCGGATTTGACATTTACGGTTTTTTGCCAAGTTTGATATCCATCACGCCACATTACAACCGCGTATTTGCCAGCACGAACAGATGTCTTATTTGGGGTTTTTGATCCGATTACACTGCCATTAACCGAAACTGTTGCACCAGAAGGTACAGAACTGAATTGCAAGAATGCATTTTGTTCTAAATCACCCTTATTCGAATCAAAGCGGTATCCCAGCATAAAAAAGGTAATAATGGTAGCAATAACGCATATCGAAAACAACATAAATATATTCACTAATATACGTTTAATTAGTGTTCTTCGTTTCTTATTTTTATTGTTAGGCATGGTTCAAATACATATTATACCAAGTTGTATACATTTATTATCCAAAACCTTGTATATTTATCAAAATCGACCTAAGATATCTATTAGTATTGCTTATGTGAAAAGCAAAAGTAAGTAGTTGAAGGATACCGTTGTAATATAATGAAAAATGAAAAATTCGTTTTAATTAATGGACGAAAATACGACAAGGACACTGGGTTGCCAATTGGTAATCAGGCTAAAAAATCGAAATTTACAGATGATATGAAATCCAAAACTGTAAGGGTCGCACAAATTATAACTAAAAAACCAAAAGCATTATATACGCATGCTGCACAAAAAACATTTAACGATATCAGGGCACCCAGACTCAAAGCCAGCCACAATTTAGACATTGCAAAAAGTAATCACATTACACATTTTGCACCAAGCTCCACAAAAACCTCAAATCTAGAGATAAAGTCTAAAAAACCCTTGGATATAAAACCAATTTCGCATCCAATATCTGAAAAAGTAAACATGTTGCGTTCACATCATAAAATTACTCAGGCAGCTTCTGTAGAAAAATCTTCCAAAGTCATAAAAGAACAGGCGATTACAGAAGCAATAAATAAATCACAAAAACCAAAAACACATAAAAATAGTTTTTTTAGACGAAATAAAAAATATGTCAATATCTTTACTATTTGCGCAGCAGTATTAATTATCTTGGGTTTTGTAATATATCTTAATATGCCAAGTATTTCAGTTAAAGTGGCTAGTATGCAAGCCGGGATTGATGCAACTTTCCCAGAGTATCATCCTGATGGATATAGTCTAAGTGGCCCGGTTTCATATTCAAATGGTGAAGTTACAATTAATTTTCATGCTAATTCAGGCTCTGGAAACTTTGTAATTAAACAATCAAAAAGTCCTTTGGATTCAAGCGCCCTAAAGATACAGGTTGATAAGAGTTCAAACAACCAAACATCTGAATCGCAAGAAGGCGGTCTAACCATTTTTACATATAATGATAACAATAATGCTTCCTGGGTTAATGGTGGAATTTTGTATTCAATATCCGGTGATGCTAAATTATCCAGCGACCAAATCCGCCACATAGCAACAAGTTTGTAGATAGTATATGGTAGGTAGTAGGTAGTATTTTTCTCTGTTATAATAGAACGAGTTATGAGCAAGAACCAAATACCATCTACCAAATACCATCTACCAATACGTACTCGTTTTGCCCCCAGTCCAACCGGTTTTGTTCATGTCGGTGCAATCCGTACCGCCTTGTTCTCGTGGCTAATGGCTCAAAAAGACAATGGTGTATTTATCTTACGTATCGAAGATACGGACAAAATCCGTGAAGTGGAAGGGAGTTTAAAACAAATCGAAGATAGCCTTAGATGGCTAGGTATTAATTGGCAAGAGGGTATTGATATAGGTGGACCTAATGCACCATATTTACAGTCAGAGCGCCTTGATATATATAAAGATTGGGCAAACAAATTGATTAATAGTGGGCGGGCTTATGCAGATCCATATACCAAAGAACAGCTTGATAAATTCCGCGATGAAGCCAAAACACAAAAAATACCATTTATGTACCGCGACAACAGACCGGATTCGCTGGAAAGCGAACCTCCAGTGTGGGATGGCAGTCAACCGCTTCGTTTCAAATCAGATCCTATATCCTATAAATGGACGGATGCCGTTATGGGAGAGTTGTCGACCGGTCCCGATGCAATCGATGATTTTATCATAATCAAATCCGACGGATACCCAACATATAATTTCTGTCATATTATCGACGACATGATGATGAAAGTAACACACGTCCTGCGTAGCCAAGAATTTATCAGCTCGACACCAAAATTTCTCAATTTGTATGAAGCTCTTCAGATTGAACACCCGATTCTCGCAACACTGCCATTCGTAATGTCGATTGACGGTCAAAAGAAACTTGGTAAGCGTGATGGGGCAAAGGATATTTTAGAGTATAAAAAAGAGGGATTTTTGCCCGAAGCTATGGTTAATTTTTTGGCTACATTAGGTTGGAACGACGGGACTGAACAAGAGATTTTTTCAGTCTCGGAATTAATAGAAAAGTTTTCTCTGACGCGAGTCCAAAAAAGTCCGGCAAGGTTCGATGAAAAACGACTTCTTTGGTTAAACGGCCAGTGGATTCGCAGATTATCGATTGATGAATTGTCTGATAGAGCAGGTGATTTTTGGCCGGAATCAGCCAATGACGCTCCCGACCAATTACGTCGGCAAATATTAACCCTCGTTCAAGACAGATTAAAGACTTTATCCGATTTACCAACGTTAACGTCATACTTCTTCAAGGATCCAACACCTGATTGGAACATGGTGAAAAGCGACAAGCAACTTGGGAAAATGGCAACAAATGATATTGTCGAACTTTTAAAAAAATCACTGGTGACCCTGACTGAATGCAGCTTTGAAGCTGAAAGCCTTCAGCAGACTCTAAACTCATTACTTTCCTCGACAGATCAAAAACCGGCTGTTCTTTTCAGTATTATCCGATTGTCTGTATCTTGGTCACCGTTTAGCCCGGCATTGAATGAGACTCTGGCGGTTTTAGGTAAAGAAGTTGTGACGAAAAGGCTTCAGTTCGCGATTGACTTTGGTTCCCAAAAAATATAAAAATATTAACCAATCTGTTATAATAGCGCTTAAGCTATGAAATTCTACAGAATCAAACAATTATGGGCTAAGTTTCTTTATTGGTATCATCAGCATCCAAGGCTTTTTTGGGTAATTTCCAGTCTTGTAATAATTATTGCAGCATCTGGAATAATAGTGTTTATCAACTTACAAAAACCAGTTAAAACTGTTGCTGTAGTTAAAAAAGTTGAAATATCAAAACCGGCTGTGAAATACTACTCTCCTCTTAGCGGTAAACAAGTTGCCGACTTAAACGCAACTAAACAGGCCGTAACCGGAGTAATGATAGAAAACAGCCCGGATGCTCGTCCTCAATCAGGCATAAAAAACAGTGGTGTAGTCTTTGAGGCGATAGCCGAAGGTGGAATCACCAGATTTTTAGTGCTATATCAACAAGAGAAGCCACAGCTGATTGGACCTGTCCGAAGCCTAAGATTATATGATGTGGATTGGTTGGCAGCATTTGATGCCGGAATTGCACACGTTGGAGGTAGTGCTGCTGCCTTATCTGAAATTCGAAACGGCAGTCACAGGGACTTAGATCAATTCTTTAATTCAGGGAGTTATTGGCGGGTTAACGACAGACCTTCGCCGCATAATGTTTACACCAGTTTTGAAAAATTGGATGCTCTTAATAATGCCAAAGGCTATACAACCTCAGTATTCACCGGATTCAGTCGAATTGACGGAAAACCAGTCGCTAAACCGGACGCTACGAACATTAATATAACAATCAGCAGCAGCTTGTATAACAGTACATACCTGTACGATGCAAAATCCAATACTTATGCTCGCAGCCAAGCCGGAGCGCCGCATCTGGACCGTGAAGACGGACAAATTACCCCCAGCGTGGTAGTAGCGCTTCGCGTCGACGAGACAACTGAACTTCAGGATGGATATCGGGAAGTTATTGCAACCACGGGCAGTGGTCAGGCAACGATTTTCCAAAATGGGACAGCTGTTGCTGCCACATGGCACAAAGCAGATATGGCCAGCCAGCTTACTTTTACCGATGCAGCTGGCAAAGATATACCTGTTGTTCGTGGACAAACATGGGTAGTTGCCGTGCCGAATAACGCTGGAGATGTTTCATGGAAGTAAAAAAAACACCTAAATTAGCCAGTCAATTCTGGCCAGATTTTATTAGAAGAAAAGTCCGGTTGATCGTACTCACGCAAATCATTATTGCTTTATTATTCGGATTAGTTTTGATTTATACCGCTTCAATTACCGAAAGTCTTTTATGGATTTGGTTTATTTCATTTTTACTTTTACCATTGCAGTTAGCTGTTGGAATTTTAATTCTTTTTTCAGTTACAAAACCGACAAAGGATTTATTAGGTGTCATTATTAAAGTCACAGGTGAACAACCAACGCTTCCATTACCGAATCCAAATACAACAAAAAATGAACAGACAGGTTTTCGCGACGCCCTACAAACAATCTATGAGCTTTCCGCCAGTCACGACCAAGATAAACCCGAAACTGACGAAAAAGCATCGATTATTTCTGATGCACTTGACATGACAAATTGCGGTTTTATCGCTATGGATAAAAACCGAAGGGTTATCTTTGCAAATAAAACAGCTCCTATCCACACCGACACAAATGGCGAAAAGGCGATCGACTTAATATTTAATGGAAGTGATACACTTAACGCTTGGTTGGATGCCTGTGCCCAAGAATCTGTTCATGACGAACATGTTTGGACTCGGATACCTGATCACTTACCAAACGAAGAAGGCAGACGCTTTTTTGATGTTATTGCTTCGTATCATAAAGATTCTGCAACTGAGACCGTTTTGACTTTGATTGATAGGACAGGGTCATATGTCGTCGATGAAGAAAATTTGGATTTTATATCCTTTGCAGCTCATGAACTTCGTGGCCCGATAACGGTCATCAAAGGCTATTTGGATGTTCTAGAAGACGAGCTTGCCAACGTTCTGACCGATGATCAGCCAGAGCTTTTCCATCGATTGGTTGTTTCTTCAAATCGTTTATCGGGATATATTGATAATATTTTAAATACCTCACGCTATGATAGGCGACACCTAAAGATGAACCTGTCCGAAGATACGGTCGCAGCAATTTACGATACAATAAGCGATGACATGAAACTGCGTGCCGGGGCTCAGAACAGATTACTCAGCGTGGCTTTCCCGAATGATTTACCAACAATTGCTGCCGATAGAGCCAGTATTGGTGAAGTACTTGGTAACTTAATTGATAATGCCATTAAATATAGTAATGAGGGAGGTATTATAAAAGTTATCGCCAAAGTTGATGGTGATTTTGTCGATATCTCAGTTGAAGATAATGGGATTGGAATGCCTGAAAGTGTAGTTAGTCAATTATTCCAAAAGTTTTATCGGTCCCATAGGTCGCGTGAAACCGTTGCCGGTTCTGGAATTGGTTTGTATATTAGCAGAGCAATTGTTGAATCACACGGCGGAAAAATAAGTGTTCGTAGCGAAGATGGCCACGGTTCTACATTCACGGTATCGCTTCCAATTTACGCAACAGTTGCGGATAAACTCAAGGCAGGGGATAATAGTAACGAAGGTCTTATCAATGAAGGTAATGGCTGGATAAAGAACCATTCAATGTATAGGAGTTGATTTAATGGCAATAAAAACTATTCTATGTATCGAAGATGACCGCTTTATTGGCGAGATGTACGTTCGCAGCCTCAAAAAGGCCGGCTATGAAGTTGATTGGGTAGTTGATGGCAACGACGGGCTGATTACTGCCCGCAATAAACAATACGATGTAATATTACTCGACGTAATGCTGCCGGAACGTCGTGGGACAGAGATATTAGATGCACTTCGCGGTGGCAAAGAAGATTTAATTCCAAAAACTCACGTCGTGGTACTAACAAACTTCCAGCAAGACGATGAATCCCGTATTTCAATGGAAAAACACGCTGATGCATATCTAATTAAAGCCGAAATTACTCCGAAAAAACTTATTTCAGTTATCGAAAAACTTGAGGATAATTCCATAACCCCCTAGACACAACCCCTGTTATTTGTTAATGTTATCTGGTGTCATGGTCGTATCGTCTAACGGTTAGGACACCAGGTTCTCATCCTGGAAATCCGGGTTCAATTCCCGGCACGATCACCAAAAATTACTGGTCAAAATTGACATTTAATCACAAGCAGATTAATCTAGAGACATAAACTTACAAAAAAGGATAAATATGGGCAAACTTTACAAAAGATTCAAAAATAAAAAGCACGAAGCGTTAAGAGTGGAATTGGCTCATGCGCATCTGATTATTGCGTTACTTTCAATTGCAATCATCGCCCTTCTATCGATTGGTACGACTCAGCCGGTGTCCTTTGATCCAACATTATCTGCAATTTGCGTAACGCTACTAAGTCTAGTAACAATCGTTTCGCTTTGTATCTCAATTACGCTATATCGCAATAAATAAGTATCTGCCCTTTACGCTACTTGTAAAAAATAACCATAATCGTCATAATATCCAGCAGGTTATTATTAGAAGTAGGGGGCATTATTAAACCAGTTACGATAACCCGCTTTTGGAACCGTCGTATTAGCGAGGTTGCCATCCTAGTTGCGATGGTTATTATTGTGTTGTTTGCTTGGAATTATTTTTCGATAAAACCTAGCTTTTCCAGTATTGTTGTCATAGCCACCCCATCATTAATGTTGGCCTGCCTAACACTGGTTTTTGCGGTAATTTCATTCTTTTGGAATTCAAAAAAATATTTGTTTCATTTCTCACTTACGATTTATTTATTGCTTGCTGCAACTGTTGCCACGATGGTTTTCAGCACAGGTTTCACTTCATCCCTATCAATTTCATTATGGATATTGGTTTGTTTTTTTGCAGGGATTTTCAGTATATGGGGTATACTACCGATATTTCTGACAATTGTAGTCTATATCGCAATCGAATATATCGATAAAGGTTTGTCTTCGCCGATTTTTTTTGATGCGATATTTAGTACTCTAATTCCATTAATTGCAGGTTTTATTATTTGGCGAGGTAAATCAGCTAACGACGAGTCTGATAATGATAATAAAGCGTTCCGCAACCTTGCTAATGAACTTAGTGCAGTTGCCAGCAAATCCGAAGTTGTCATTAATGCCATTGGTGACGGTGTTGTAGCTATCGATAACCAAGGAATAATTCAACTAATCAATCCGGCTGCACAAAATATAATTGGTTGGGGCAAACAGGATGCAATCGCATTAAGTTATAAATCTGTGTTAAAACTGATAAATCAAAAAGATGAAGCACTTGATCCGTCGATTGACCCAATACAGCAAGCCTTAAATTCAAACCAAGAAATACGAACTAATAATTTAGGATTAGTGACCAATAGTGGCAAAAAATTAATGATTTCGTTAGTAGCTTCACCAGTAGGAGAAATTGGTTCAGGTGTTATTACCGTATTCCACGATATCACCAATGAAAAAGCCGAGGAACGCGAACAGGCTGAGTTTATATCTACGGCCAGTCATGAAATGCGTACTCCCGTTGCATCAATCGAGGGTTATCTGGGATTGGCGCTTAACCCCCAGACCGCTCAAGTTGACGACAGGGCTCGTGAATTTATTTTAAAAGCTCATGCATCGGCCGAGCACTTGGGATTTTTGTTTCAGGACCTTTTAGACGTAGCAAAGTCTGATGATGGAAGAATATCTAACAAGCCGAGGGTGATTAATCTTGTAATCTTCGTAAAAGAGGTCGTACAGGGTTTGAAACAAAAGGCTACCGAGAAGGGTTTACAAATAATTTTCAAACCAATGCCAGACAACTCCACCGAAAGACACATCGCCCCATCATACTCCGTCAACCTTGACAATGACCATATCCGTGAAATCGTCAACAATCTTGTAGAAAATGCAATTAAATATACTCCTAAGGGTGAAATCGTTGTTGATGTGACAGGTGACGAAGAGCACGTCACAATCAGCGTCAAAGACAGTGGAGTCGGAATTCCTGCCGAAGATATGCAACATTTATTCCAAAAATTCTATCGTGTAGACGACAAAAATACACGTAATATCGGTGGTACCGGCTTGGGATTGTATTTGTGTCGACGCTTAACCGAAATTATGGGTGGACGAATTTGGGCCGAGAGTACTTATTCCAAGGGTAGTACTTTTTATGTTGAACTTCCTCGAATTAGTAACCAGGATGCAACAAAGTTGCTGGAAGAGCAAAATCGAAATGACCAGATAAATGAAAAGAAGAAGCTTGATGCTGCCCAATCAATCACGCCACTCGTCGACATAATCAATCCGAAACCTCAACCGAAACCAGTTATTAATATTACGATGCCAGTCGCAACAACGCATGCCGTTCCTAGGGGACAGGCTTTAACACCTGAGCAGATTGCTTCCTATGTCACCAGACAGCGCGCTCTAGCTCAACAACAAGCTGCTCCTCAACTCAGTCGACCCAATAATATATCGGTTCCTAACAGAGTACCTAGAGAGTTAATAAAATAAACACAAGAACTATGGTATTTTTAACTATATTTGGTTACAATGGAGGTAAATATGACTAAGATAATGTTAGTTGAAGATGACAAAAGTCTACGTGAGATTTATGGCGTGCGGCTTCTAGCAGAGGGGTATGAGATTATTTCGGCCGGTGACGGTGAAGAAGCCTTGGCGATGGCCGTCAAGGAAAAACCTGATTTAATTCTTAGTGATGTTATGATGCCAAAAATAAGCGGCTTTGATATGTTAGACATTTTGCGTTCGACCCCTGAAACAAAAGACGTCAAAGTTATTATGATGACAGCCCTTAGTAGTGAGGATCAGCGAGCCCGTGGGGAATCACTTGGTGCTAATCGATATCTGGTCAAGTCCCAAGTTGGAATTGAAGATGTCGTTAGGACAGTTCATGATGTTCTGGCTGATGTTCCGGTATCAAATGCACCCAAAATCGAGAGGTTCGGAGTTCCGGCTCAAACAGCTGCTATTAATCAACCCGTTTCAGTAACTCCTCGTCCGGTAGCCCAACCTACAATCCCCGCAATTGCACCTGTAGCGATGGCACAACCCACACCAGCTCCTCAACCTCCGGTAACTCCAGCACCGGTTGCAAATCCGGTTGCGCCCTTACAAGCACCAAATCCTGTTCCTGCCCCCACACCTGAACCTACTGCTCCGACGCCAGCACCAGTCACGCCCGCCCCAAACCCTATGCCACCAACTCCACCCCACCAAGTCGCTGCAACGGCCGCACCATTACCTCCAGCGCAAAATAATATCGAACTTCCTCAGCCAACAGCGCCGTTTTCTTCACCGGCACCTGCTTCGCTGGGTGACAGAGTGATTAACCCGATAACCCCGGTAACACCAACACCTGACATTGCATCACTTATGAACCATGAACTTCATGACGGTTCGGACACTTCACCTTTCAACCCACAACCATAATGCAACCAAATCCACCAGACCTAGTAAGGCTAAACAAACATTTAGCACTTATTTTGGGTATTTCCAGACGAGAAGCAGATAATTTGATTGAAAAGCAAAAAGTTATGATTAATGATAATTTCGCTAATCTTGGAGCACGTTTTTCCGATGGTGATAAAATATCTGTTAATGGCAAGGAATTGGATAAAAAGGTTGAATATATTTGCATAGCCCTAAACAAACCGGTCGGATACGTCTGTTCACGAAGACAACAGGGCGAAAATCCAACAATTTATGATTTAATACCTGATGAATACCATAATCTTAAGCCTGTTGGGCGTCTGGACAGACACAGTAGTGGGATTGTACTTTTAACAAATAATGGTGATTTTGCATACCAAATGACACACCCCAGCTTTAAAAAAACCAAGATATACAATGTTCGACTTGATACTAATCTGCAACCTCTCCATCAACAGATGATAAGTGACCATGGTATCAGTCTAGAGGACGGCCCCAGTAAATTAATACTGGAAAGAATGAACGATACCGACAGAAAGAGTTGGGTTGTGATGATGTCTGAAGGGCGGAACCGTCAAATACGCCGCACCTTTGGTTCACTCGGATATACAGTAAATAAATTGCATAGAACAAATTTTGGTAATTATGCACTTGGTGATATAAAGCCCGGTGAATTTGAAGTTGTCGATATCCATTAGGTGATATACAAACACATATTTCACATTTAGACGGGTCCTGCCGTACGGTTTACCCCTTAAATTTTTTACAGGTTACTGTAAAACAATTCACGGGGTGACCCCACCGAACGTCACCCGTGATATGCATACATCTAGTAGCCTTCGCATCATCGTGATAATAAGACAGCCTATTGGATTACCGTTAAATAACTGGTTATAATTCATTGCTTGTCGAGGACTACCCGAACCCTTTAAGGCGTGAGGGCGATCCCTTTATGGGTCGTTCCGCAGACAACAAAGAATTAAAACTAGTTATTTTAAACGCGTAATACGAGGGGTTGTTGTTTATTACGGGGATGGGGATGATACGGTGACATAATAAAGAAGGGTGTAGACGATTCATCCTTCTTATGCTCGCGAACTGGTGTTTTCTCTGTTATAATTACAATAATTATGGCATCAAAACTCCCCACAGTTGCGATTATCGGTCAGGCTAACGTTGGAAAAAGTTCGCTTTTTAATCGTTTTATGCGAAACCAGCAAGCAATTGTCGCACGTGAGGCTGGAACCACCCGTGATAACGTCCTAGGACGCGTAGATTACGATAATCACAGTTTTTGGATAGTTGATACGGCCGGGCTAAAAAACCCTGATGACGAGTTCGAGGAATCGATTCAAGAACAAATCACTGAAGCAGCAGATTCAGCAGATGTAATCTTGGTTGTAGTTGATAGCAACCAGTATCCAAGTGATCAAGACAGGCAAATCGCCAAAAAGGCATTAAAGAGTAAAAAACCGGTTATATTACTGACTAACAAGGCCGATTTAAAGGGAAGTCTGCCATTAGATGAGTTCAAGCGACTTGGGGTTAAACAAATTATTCGTACAAGTGCTGAACACAACCTAGGTATCACTGAAGTTTTGGAAGAAATTATTTCCATGGTACCAGCAACCAGCAAATATATCTCTGATAACATTTTGCGGATTGCCTTGATTGGTCGACCAAATGTCGGCAAAAGCCATCTATTTAATACTTTGGCAGGTAAACAACAGGCAATTGTTGCAAATATAGCCGGAACAACACGTGACGTTAATCGCGTCTCTGTTAAATATGGTGGTCGCGATATTGAATTGCTTGATACTGCAGGCATCCGAAAACAAGGAAAACAAGAGGTGGGAATCGAAAAATTCAGCGTATTGCGTAGTTTGGCCGCTATTGAAGAATCTGATATTTGTTTGCTGTTGATGGATGTCAATGAATTGAACACACAACTTGATCAACGCATTGCAGGTATAATTGACGAGGCCGGCAAAGGAATGGTTATTGTCGTAACAAAATGGGATAGTGTCGAAGGAAAAGACGCTTTTACCCGGGATGAAATTGCCCCAAAGATATCAAGGACATTTGATTTTACACCGTGGGCACCACTTATTTTTACCAGCAGTGTAACCGGACAAAATGTCACGAAGTTGTTCGATTTGGCGCTGGATATCGATGCTAGGCGTCAGCAACAAACTAAAACCAGATTGTTAAATGACTTATTACAAAAAAGTACCCAGGCTCATCCTCCAGCTGGGCTTAAAAACACTCATCCGAAACTACGATATATGGTTCAAACAGACACGAACCCACCTTGGTTTGTTATATTTGGTTCTAATCTAAAATTCTTGCACTGGAGTTATAAACGTTATATGGAACGTCAACTGCGTGAAACATATAATTATACAGGCACACCAATCAAATTTAGCTTCCGTGATGAAAAACAAATCAAAGCCAATCGGGAAAAAGAGGAAGCCGCAAAATGAAACTAATTTTTGCTCAGGGCAATCCCGAACCAGAACACTCACTTTCCAGACATAATGTAGGTTTTTTAATTCTAAACACTTTGGCGAATATGCACAGTGCAAAATGGACTAATAAATCAAAGTTTAACGCCATCATTACAGAGATAAGAATCGATAATGAAAAAGTTTTACTAGTAAAACCAACGACATTTTATAACGAAACCGGTTTTGCACTTCGAAAAATCGTTGATTTTTACAAAATTGATACCGAAAATGATTTATTGGTTATCCATGACGACTTGGCATTGCCATTTGGCACTATCCGAATTCGTAAACAAGGTGGCGACGCCGGAAATAATGGTATTAAATCAATAAACGCCCACGTTGACACAACTTATACGCGCATCAAAATAGGTATCGCAGTCGATTCAGAAGAAAAAATAGATGATGCCACATTTGTACTAGCAAAATTCACAAATCAAGAATTAACTCATTTAATAGAAAAAATAATCCCTCAATCAGTTAAATTAGTTACTCAATTTTGTAATAATTCACTCGAACACACTAGTTATAAAAATTTGGAATAGTCCATCATTCGAGAGAATTAAAAAGCGCCCTCAGCAAGGGTGGGCTTCGCTGGGGGCGCAATTTTACCCTTTAACCCACCCGTGGGGCAAGCTAGGTCATCTCGATTAAACGCAGATACCTGCTGGTTAAAGGGGTTAGTATACATGCAACGCTGTATAAAATTATACTATTCTTAAGGGTGGAGGGTAATCTACCTTAAAAACACATTGCATGTAATCTAACATAAGTTAGAATAGGGGGTATAAGGTGCTTTTGGTTAATCTCGCAATATAACCAATCGAAACTGATATTAGCACTTATTTGACATAAAGTCAACACTTTTTGACATAAATCATATGAATATCAATAAAATATCACCCCTAAAGCATAAATATCTTCAGATTATAGATACTATTGATAAAAGTCCCAAAAAGTTATACTTTATTGGTAAATTACCTGAAAGTCGACGACCATCTGTGGCGATTGTTGGTTCGCGCAAACCAACCGCCTATGGTAGGGAAGTTACGTATCGAATCGCGAATGAATTAGCCAGTAGAGGCATAATTATTATCAGTGGTTTGGCAATAGGTGTTGACGGTATTGCTCACAGAGCAGCACTTGATGCCGGAGGTGTTACCTTGGCGGTTTTGGGAAACAGTGTAGATATTATATATCCCGCCACCCACAAAGAACTGTCGGAAGATATCCTCAAGAACGGAGGCGCAATAATTAGTGAATATGAGCCCGTTACACCAGCACGGGATTTTCAGTTTCTAGATCGCAATCGTATAGTTTCTGGGTTGTCCGATGCCGTGATTGTAACCGAAGCTGCTGCCCGGAGTGGAACATTGTCGACCGTTATGCACGCTTTAAGCCAAGGACGCGAAGTATTCGTTGTTCCGGGCAATATCACGTCCCCGTTATCGGTTGGTTGTAATAATTTAATCAAACAAGGGGCTCATCCAATAACTTGCGCCGAAGATGTAATCGAGGTTATTGCTCCGGAATTGCTACGACCGCAATCATCGCTAGCGCTGGGCTCAACACCTTTGGAGTCAAAAATTATCAGTCTACTTCAATCCGGTATCAGAAATGGTGACGAGCTCCAAAGTCTTGCCGATGCAAAAATATCAGAGTTTTCGACGACCTTAACTATGTTAGAAATTTCCGGGACAATCCGACCCCTTGGTGGCAATCAATGGACTTTAAAATAGTTATTACATTATATTGTTTACAAAACAAAATAAGTTGCGTAGTATAAAGCATTGTCTATGAACAAGAACTTGGTGATTGTCGAATCTCCCGCCAAAGGAAAAACTATCGAAAAATATTTGGGTAGTGATTTTACGGTGCTTTCCAGCGTCGGTCATATTCGTAGTATCGTCAAAAAAACCGCTGATGGCAGACCACCGATTGATATTATAAATGGATACGAAACTACCTACGAAATCGATGTTGATAAGAAAAAAATTATTGCCGGACTAAGAAACGCTGTTAAATCAGCCGAGAAGGTTTGGCTTGCAACTGATGAAGATCGGGAAGGTGAGGCAATCGCCTGGCATCTGGCGGAGGTTTTAAAACTTGATCCAAAAACAACTAAAAGGATAGTTTTCCACGAAATTACCAAAAGCGCTATCGAAGAGGCGATTAAAAACCCCAGAACAATCGATATGGACCTGGTACGGGCTCAACAAGCCAGACAAATCCTGGATAGGATAGTCGGATTTGAATTATCACCAGTGGTTTGGCGAAAAGTCCCCGGTGGAAAGTCAGCCGGGCGCGTTCAATCACCAGCTGTTCGTTTACTGGTAGAGAGGGAGCGTGAAATTGAGTCATTTAATGGTTCGTCTGTCTTTAAAATTGTTGCTTTATTCAAACATGGCAAAGATACTTTATCAGCAGAATTACCAAAAAGATTTAGCACCGAAAAAGATGCTCACGAATTTCTTGAAAGTTTAGTAGGTGCATCTTTCACTGTTTCTGATATCACGAATAGTCCGTCAACTCGCAACCCAGCGGCACCATTTACAACCAGCACCCTTCAACAAGATGCCAACATCAGACTGGGATTTAGCGCCAAGGCAACTATGTCAGGTGCCCAAAAGCTTTACCAAGATGGAAAAATCACTTATATGCGAACTGATTCGGTTAATTTAAGTGGCCAGGCAATTGCAGCTGCCGCAAGATATATCAAAAAGGAATATGGTGATAAATATAGTCAGGTTCGTGCATATAAAACCAAATCCGCTAATGCCCAAGAAGCACACGAAGCTATCCGACCGACAGACATATCGCGAAAATCCGCCAGTAGCAATGCATATGATCAAAAACTTTACGACCTAATTCGCAGACGAACGCTGGCCAGCCAAATGGCACCCGCAAAACTGGAAAAAACAGTTGTAACAATAAAAATTAGTAATGGCAACCAAAGTCTTGAAGCAAAAGGGGAGGTTATACTCTTCGATGGTTTTTTGAAAGTTTACGGAGGAGGTAAAAAAGATGCCGACATTTTACCTAAAGTTAACGGTGGCGATTCATTACAGTTGCAAATTGCAACTGCAAGTCAAATATTCGACAGACCTCCAGCTCGTTATAGCGAGGGAAGTTTGGTAAAAAAATTGGAAGATTTAGGAATTGGACGCCCATCTACTTATGCAACTATTATTAATACTGTTCAGGTCAGGGGTTATGCTGAAAAAGGTGTAAACGAGGGCAACCCGCGTGATGTCATCTGTTTAAAACTATCGGACGGATCGATTGCCCGCGAAATCGAGCAAGAAAAGACCGGTTCTGATAAAGGTAAGTTAGTCCCAACTCCTTCCGGAGAAGTATTAAGCGATTTTTTGATAAATCATTTTGAACCTGTCGTTGATTATGATTTTACCGCCAAAGTAGAGACTGAATTTGATAAAATTGCCGCTGGGTCGCTGGCCAGAAACACTATGCTGGACCACTTTTACACACCTTTCCATAAACTTAT
Organism: uncultured bacterium; assembly: GCA_903832635.1. Lineage (GTDB taxonomy): Bacteria > Patescibacteriota > Saccharimonadia > Saccharimonadales > Saccharimonadaceae > UBA1547. Next base: position 82,395 of record CAILCF010000003.1, on the reverse strand, counting down.
CGAAAACTCTGGTGAAATTGAACGTAGCTCTGTTGCAAAAGTCCGTGATATCGGTACCGATCCAAAAACAGACCGGCCGGTCATTGCGCGATTTGGAAGATTTGGGCCAATGTTGCAATTAGGAAGTTCTGACGACAAGATTAATAAACCGCAATTTGCCCCGATGCCCGCAGGCAGAAAAATTGATAATGTAACACTCGAAGAAGCTCTACACGCATTTAAATTACCCCGATTGGTTGGGAAAACTCCTGATGGTAAGGATATAAAAGCAAACATCGGACGTTTTGGACCCTATATCCAAATTGATAAGTTATTCGTCAGCATCAAGCCACTTGATCCACACACCATAACACTTGAAGAAGCACTCCAGTTATACGGTTCAAAGTTAAAAACTGAAGCAGAAAAGAATATCGCTGATTTTGGTAATGGGGTCAAGGTTTTAAAGGGACGATATGGCCCATATGTGACAGATGGAAGTAAAAATGCCAAGATTCCAAAGGACGTCATACCTGCAAATATCTCTCTTGAACAAGCGTTAGAGTTATTAAAGTCAGCCCCCGCTAGTAAAAAAAGACGTATACCACTTAAAAAATCTGCAAAAACCTCTAAAACTAAACGTAAAAAAGCATAATTAATTTCCACACCACTATTTACATACCATGTCTATTTCATGATATAATTAGTGCAGTATATACAATGTTTGACATTATAAAAATTATATTTTATAATGCAAAGTAGATTTATATAATAAACATTTTCTAAAGTGGGCGGAAAGAAAGATAAGGCATGAGCAATACGTCAGAAAAAGATCAAAAAATCAACCTAGAGGCTAATATAGATGACATATTAGGAGTTATTGATCAAGAGCGTGAACGTGAAATTATTACTAGGCGCTTTGGGCTTTATGATCGCCGCGAAACACTAGAACAAATCGGTGAACTTTTAGGTATTACCAGAGAGCGAGTTCGTCAATTGGAAAAAGCAATTCTTGCAAAACTTAAAACTGCCGTTGAAAACGGGAAAGTTGCAACAATCGGCAACATCGAAAAAACTTTTATACGTGAACTGTCAGAGATGGGGAGAGTTGCTAGGGTCCAAGATTTAACCGATCGACTTTTTGATAGTTCAACTAGCCAACGAGATCGATCAAGGGTTGCATTTATTGCCGAGCTAGCCCCGGGACTAACTGTAGTCGATCAAAATGATAATTATTTCCTTAGCGTAGGAATCCGAGAATACGGTGACTCTAAAAAAATTCGTTCAGAAGTTGACAAGATTGTTTCAGCAATTAAAAAGCATGGTGAGCCTTTGTCAATTGAACAGCTTCACCAACAATTACCTTACGAACACCCCAGTTACGTTCGCGCTTACGCCAGTGTTTCGAAATGCCTGGCACATCTGGGTAACAATTGGGGATTAGTTAAGTGGCCAACAGTTAATCCTAAAAATATCCGAGATAAAATTTTCGTAATATTAACTGAAGCTGGCAAACCAATGCACTTTTCGGAAATAGCCGAATCAATCAAAGATAGTAGTTTCAAACGCAAAGACGTAACAACCCAAGCAATCCACAACGAGCTAATAAAAGATAGCCGATTCGTCCTTATCGGGCGGGGAATTTATGCATTAGACAGCTGGGGATTCAGCCGAGGAACGGTTGCTGATATCATTGCAGATGTTTTGAAAGATTCAAAAGAACCGCTTCATCGAGATGAGATTGTCAAAAGAGTGCTTAAAAGTCGTCAAGTAAAAGAAACTACGATTTTGCTAAATCTGCAAAGCAAAACCCAATTCAAACGGGTTGCTAAAGCAACTTATAAATTTGAACCGACATTAAACTAACATTGCCAAGAGGCTCTCCTAATGAGACAATAATAGAGTAAATTATGGGTATTGTTTTATCTGTTTTAAATTTTTTATTGCAATGGTATGTTTGGGTGCCAATAGTTATTATTCTTCTTTATTTAACTTGGCGGAATTACCGCAGAGTCGATGAAGAGATTTTCGAAACCGAAAGTGACTTGTTGGTTCTAGAAATACCAAAGGCTAATGATAAATCCGAGCTTGCTGCTGAACAACTGTTCGCGAGTTTGCATGGCATTTTACGCGACAATGAAGAACTTAACTTAAACAAAGGAAGACAAGAGCATCTTAGTTTTGAAGTTGCTTCTATTGATGGACAAATTCGTTTTTATGCCTGGGTCCCTCGTACATTACGAAGTTTCGTCGAAGGACAGATATACTCGCAATATCCAAGCGTCCAAATCCGAGTTGCGGATGAGGATTATGTAAAACACGAAAGTAAACACAGTGTAATTTATACTTCTGAAGTGACCTTGATCGACAGTGAAGTATTACCAATAAAAACCTTTCAAAACTTTGAAGTTGACCCCTTGGCGGGGATAACTGGAGCACTAGCTAAACTAGAATCAACCGGTGAAGAAGTCTGGATACAGATACTGATGCGGCCAATCGAAGATGACTGGCATAAAACATCCGACAGATGGATAAAAGGTATTAAAAATGGAGGCGCTGCTTCTATCTTTGGTAACGGAGGTGGTTTGGCTTGGTTAACCGGATTACTTGAGGCTTTATGGAAACCACCAGAAGCAGGACAGGGGAGCACAGCAGTAAAGGAACTTTCCGAACGCGACAAGACGCGTATATCCGAAGCAGAGAAAAAAGCAACAAAACTTGGATACCAGGTTAAAATACGTCTGGTTTATTTGGGGGAGAGTACAGCTAATGCCCACCTTCGGATGCAGGCAATTGTTGGTACTTTTAAACAATTCAACAGCACGAATCTAAATGGGTTTAAAATGTCCGATGCCAGTTTTAACACCGATGGTTTAGCTAGTTACCGCAACCGGGAATTCAAGGATGTTGGGTTTATTTTAAATATCGAAGAACTTGCAAGCGTATTCCATTTGCCTCACACTAATGTCGAAACTCCGAATGTAGTTTGGGCCAGCAGTAAAACAGCCGAACCACCATCTAAACTCCCAATTATTACCGGTAATAGTGAAGTAGATGAGAATATCAGCGCCTTCGGGATGACTAATTTCCGTGGTGTTAATCATCAATTCGGTATGCTGCGTTCGGACAGATCCAGACATGTATATATTATTGGTCAAACTGGTTCGGGCAAAACTGGTACGTTGGCACTATTTGCACTCAGCGACATATTCCACGGCCATGGTTATGCTATTATTGATCCGCACGGCGATTTCGCAGTTGATAACATGCGATTTATCCCCGGTAGTCGGCTTGAAGATGTTGTATATTTCAACCCGGCTGATACGGCTTTCCCACTTGGTTTTAACCCGCTAGAAGTAACCGATCCAAACCAAAAGACCAATATCAGCTCCGAGGTAATCGGGGTCCTAAAACGCATGTTTGGTGAGTCTTGGGGTCCCAGACTTGAATATATCCTTAGGTATACGATATTAGCACTTTTAGACAGGCCTGAAACAACTATGTTAGATATAACCAGAATGTTAACAGATAAAAAATTTAGGGAAAATACGCTAACTTATTGTCAAGACGCCGTCGTTTCAAATTTTTGGAAGGTTGAATTTGCAAGTTGGAACGACAAGTTCGTTGCAGAGGCGATTTCGCCAGTGTTAAACAAGGTTGGAGCATTTACGGCTAATCCTATTATCCGAAATATTATCGGACAACCAAAATCTACTTTTGATATCCGACAAATAATGGACGATGGCAAAATTTTTATAGTCAATTTATCAAAGGGTCTAATAGGGGAAGATAATGCTTCAATCCTGGGGGCTTTCCTAGTAACCAAGATTCAACTTGCTTCGATGAGCCGTTCCGATATCGAACGGATTGAAGATCGACGTCCATTTTATCTTTATGTCGATGAATTCCAAAACTTTGCTACAGATTCGTTCGCAACTATTCTGTCTGAGGCTCGTAAGTACGGTTTGAATCTTACAGTAGCTAATCAATATATTAGCCAGATGAGTGAAAATGTCCGTGATGCTGTTTTTGGTAATGTCGGTACAATGATCTCTTTCCGTGTTTCAGCAGATGATGCCCCAATACTTGCTAAACAATTCGAACCTCAATTTGAACCAACCGATCTGTTACAGATGCATAATCGAAATTTTGTTATCAATATGGTAATTGACGGAGAAAAAGCCCCGGCCTTTAACGCAAGGACCCTGACCCTACCAATCCCACAGACTGACAACACCGGTAGGATTATTGAAAATACTCGTCGCCACTACAGCCGAAGTCGCGCAGATGTGGAAAATGAGATAGCTGATGCTATCCGGCCCGTTGGGAGCCCACCAAGGGCACCTGTACAGCAAAAACATGAGATTAAATGGCCAATCGGAATAAAACCGGTTTTCGATAATACAGCTTTAACAACAGGGCAGGGGGTAACTTCCACCTCTAATGTAATAGAGCTGGAATCAAAACCAAAAAGAAAACGTATACGTTCTCGCAAGAAAAAGAATCAAGAAACCGCAGCTGGTAAGTCCGATAGAGATTTAAAAATTAAACACTAAAATACTTTTTTTAATACATATCACTAATAAATATACGATGGAACATAATTAGAACATTACTTATTAGTGTTGCATTCAAAAAATATTTGGACTTATGGCGAAAGCAAGAATGTTAAATATTCAATTTGATATTCATGAAGGTTGATTGGGAAATATCGATAAAAAAGTGGAGTAATGAAAAGCAGGATAGTGTAATCGAAAGCGGAGTGATAATTATATGCATAAATACTAAAAACAGGACACATGTTGATTCATGTTTTTAATATATTCTATACGTCGCACAATATACCTTTTACGACTTCTTTAATATGTTCGTATTGTGACTTACTATGTGTCTATTCTACTGGTAATTATTGATATACTCCCTTTGTAGTAGGGTGGTCTGTTCACGACAATAAGTTATTGTTGTAAGAAACTATTTGTTTCTATACTTGTTTATATTACTCATCATTATTAGTCTATCAATGATTTTTTTGGGTGTAGCTGATAATATAGCCGGTCGTCTGTTTTGTGAATTAGTACGTATTTGCTTTTCCACAGACATGTTGTATATATATAAACCACTACACTGTCCTCACCTAATTACTTATATTTGCTTTTTTATTGATTTGGTATTACTATATGTTTTTTCTTAATACTCTATGTGTATTATAAATAAGAACATAAATGGAACACTTCTGAAGGGTGGGGAAACAACCCAATGGTTATTTGTAGAAAGCTTTTCCACTAACACGTACATCTACATATTGTGGTGACTGGCCATGAGAAGAAAAATATCTTATTGCCGTTACCATATCTTCTACCTGCTCCCCTGCCGGTCTATCTATTGAAAGTTTTATATAATAACTGGTTTCTTTTAACCTAACCTGAAGCTCTCTGGTCGTTTGTGGAGGCAATAGGGCTTGGGTTACCGTATAGCCACTTGCCTTCGTGAGAGCGACTATTCTGCCGATAAAACTTAAAAATCGATTACTAGCGATAGCTGTTGTCCCTATTTTATAGGAAATACCACTGTTATCTACTATTTGTACGGTAGGAGCTTGGAAATAATTAATTTCAAAAGGTACCCCATTTGAGTCCACATAATATTGCTTATTATTGATTTGCCAACCAGCAACCGGTAATCGCATCGTAATGATAAAGTCTGTGACCCCAATCCCGGTCATTCTTCCCAAGGAAACCTCTGATATCTCCGGATTTTTTGCAGATACGAAATCAGTCAGGTTTGATTGATTTAGCAAAAAATTTAACCTGCTAATTGGGTTTTGGTTTAAGTAACTTTGAATAGATTCACGATACTTCTGTTTGTCTATTACTTTGACAGGTCCGCTGTTTGAAACGCTTATATCAACAGTAGCTGTAAAATTACTAATAATAAGATAGATTGGTATTGCCGCAAATAAAATAATTATTAATAAGCTAGAAATTTTACGTCTTTTTATTGATAGGCCATGGACATGAGTTCGAGTTGATTTATAGTCTTCACCCGAACCATTACTATCTAGACGTTTCGATTTTGTACCTGCCAGCGTACTATTCCTTTTAAATAAACGCGGATTAGGCGGTTTGTCTTTAATATTTTCTGTGGATCTTCGTCTTGGGATGTCAGACTTATTTTTTTTAAATATTTTCATTTTAAATTATTTTTTAGTACTTGCTATTATCATTTCGGCGACATCTTTGGCGGCGTTCGGCCGTGCAAACGAAGCAAAAATTCGAGTCATCTTTTTTGTTTTTTGGTTATCAGAAATAACCTGGTTGACGACTTCTATGATTAGTTTTGGATTTTCAATCATTTCATCCTCGTCCAATACAACCGCAGCGTTTTTCTTTTTATATACTTCTGCGTTTTTAAGCTGATGACCACCGGTTAGTTTTGCATTAGGGATAATAATCGTTGGTTTTTCCAAAGCAGCCAATTCCAATATTGTTGTTGCGCCGGCACGTGCAATAACCAAATCAGCAGCGCCAAGAAGCGATGCGAAATTATCAGAAATAAACGGATACAATTGAAGTTCTTTGTGATTTTCGGGTATTTTTGACAACAAATCTTCATACTGCCCTGCCCCGCTAATTAAAACGACAGAGACAAGTTTGAGTAATTCGTCCAATGAGAAAACAACGGCGTCATTTATCCGGCTAGCCCCAAGTCCACCGCCTGTTACTACTAGAAGTGGCTTTCTCGTTGTTATCCCCCACTTTTTTTTGGCATCTGTTTGTTCCTGGTCAGAAAACTTATGATATTCTGAACCAATCGGTATCCCTACATAGCGGGATATGTCTTTGGGATAATTATAGTGTTCAAGTGGAGCACCTGTTGCAATGGCACTTGCCCATTTGCCAAGTATCCGGTTTGTTAATCCCGGATATGCATCAGAGTCGTGTACGACAATAGGAATTCTCAAAAAATATGCGGCAACTCCAACCGGTAGACATACATACCCACCTTTTGTAAACACTACATCCGGCCTCCAAACTACTAATTTAAATATGCTTTGAAAAAAACCAGCAGCGACTAGAAACATGTCTCGAATATTTCTAAATACTAACGATGGCCAAAATAACTGACGAAATACTGTCAGATGATGATATCTTCGTAATTTACCTGCAAAAATTGTCTGTACTGGTATTTTTTCATCAAAATGGCCAATAAGTTCAGACGCTTGTTGTGCAAATTTTTTGTCACACCAAAATCGTATTTCCGCCTGAGGACGCTTTATCCTAATCTCGCGTAAAACCGCTATGACTGGAGTAACGTGCCCGCCCGATCCTCCGCCGACCGCTAAAATTCTCATCCTTGGCCTCCTTTAATTTTGATGAACGTACTGTATAACGTGATAATTGGAATACCAAGCCAAGCGCTGCAGCGATAAACATCATGCTTGTCCCGCCAAAACTAAGTAACGGCAATGTAATTCCGGTTAATGGGAATATCCCAATCATTGACGCTACATTAAGAATAACATGCGAAGCCAACCATCCAAAAACCCCAGCAGCGACAAGTTTCAACCTAATATCGATTAAATGATCCATGACCTTTAATATCCTTAGCAGAATTGCTGTGAAAAGTGCTAATATAACGAACAAACCGATAAAACCGAAGGTTTCACCCATAATAGCGAATACTGAGTCGTTAATTGCCTCTGGTAAATATCCGGTCGCTTGTACGCTGTTACCTATACCCACTCCAAATAATCCACCAGTACCAATTGCAATTTTTGCATGCTCGATGTGATAACTATTCGGGTCACTAATTGAGGTGTTATCTCCTTGAAAATATGTTAGTATTCGGTCCATACGATGAGGTGTACTAACAACTAAAACTAATCCAATAGCTGCAAGTGATAGTAAAATAACACCCCCAATTCTTTTATTTATCCCACCAACATACAGCATTGAAGCAATAATACAGACAAGTGATATCCCTGTACCCAAATCTTTCTGAATTACTATAATGAACAACATTGATATGGCAGTTATTATCGCTAGTGGAATCAGGGTCTCTGATACGTCATTCATTTTCCCGAGTCGCACTTTATTTCCTAAAAACCCGGCAATAAAAATCAGGATTCCAAATTTCAATAACTCCGATGGCTGGAGACTTCCAAGAGGACCCAGATAAAACCACCTTGTAGCACCAAGAGACTGTTGAGCAATCCCCATATGTGCCCATCCGGCAAATGCGAGTAGTACACAAACAGCAAATGCAAATATTAATATTTTACTTGCATTTTTTGTTACGGAATTATAAGGAATAAATGCCATGAAGGCAAAAGCACCAAGTGCTATTACCAAACTGATGGCTTGTTTCAAGAAAAAATATGTGTCTCCATAATGTCCCCCGTAGGCATTATTTAAAACGTTAGCGCGCTGTGGACCAATTGCATACATAATTACTAACCCAAGCAACATCAATAAACCCATATAAAGCACAATCAAATAATCGGGTCGATGACGTCGGACGGATGAAACCTCATTAAACTTTGCCTCTTTCGAAAGAGTATTCAAATATCCATGCCGTCCTCGAGGTGACACCTTAGATACTACCCCCTGCCATTGCCAATAGAACACCAACAAAAGCAGCAACAATTGCAATTATCCAAAAACGCATAGTAACTTTTGTTTCCGCCCATCCGGATGCTTCAAGATGCTGATGAATTGGTGCTGAAACAAATATCTTTTTATGAAAAATCCTTTTACTTGCTATTTGAATCAAGCTTGATCCGGCTTCGGCTACAAAGACAATCCCAATAATTGGCAGCAGAAATAAGGTATCTGTAAGCATTGCAACAACACCGAGTGACGTCCCAAGCGCAAAACTTCCTACATCCCCCATGAAAAATCTTGCCGGATAAATATTGAACCACAAATAACTAAGCAGAGCACCAACTACCGTAAAACAAAAGCCGGCTAGAAATAGCTGAGATTGTAAAATTGCTATAATCCCAAAAGCAACATAACTTATTGCTACCAATCCGCCAGCCAAACCGTCCAGGCCATCGCTGATGTTTACTGCATTGCTGGTTGCAACTATTGCAAATGCAAACAGTGGTACGATTAACCACCCAAGCCATAATGCCCCAACAAAAGGAATATTTATCGAAACAAAGCCAAGTTTAGAATAGAAAAACCAACCTAAAATCAAGCCGATTGCAATTATCATCAAAAATTTAATACTTGAGCGCAGACCGGCAACACCACTGCCCGATCCGCGTACATTGATAATATCATCTAAAAGTCCGACGAATGCGCCACCGACTAGGGCTGCAAGTGGTAACCAAGTCTGACCTCTATTAGGATTAAAAATTACGGTTATTAGAAGAATCGCAGTAACAAATACAATTCCAGCCATTGTTGGGATGTTTCTTTTGAATTTCTCTGCGTGAAGCTTATTGAATACCTCAAGTTTTTCACCAGTGGTACTGTTGGTACGCTGCTTTTTCCAAAATTTATACCTATATGCCAGCAACGTATATATTGGGGTTAATAGCATCGCAACGATGAATGCCCCTACACTTAGAGAGAAGGTGCCTGTTAATTCATGTGTTAATTGTACTAATGTATAACTGTGCATTTTTACCCTTTCGGTTGTATATTTAAATATCCTAACATCCAATTCGATATATCTGTGAATATCGGCATGGCATCATAATTCCCGGCAAGCTTTTTATGATCACCTGATACCTGTACCATTATGACATACCTAGAGGTACTTTCGGTACCGCCATAGCCTAAATATGTCCCAACAGTTTCATCGCTAGCATAAACACCATTCTTAATTACCTGTGATGTCCCTGTTTTACCACCAATATAATAACCAGGCTTGTCTACACCCGGGAAGTTTGTTGTCCTAGCAATATGGGTCATTTCACGAACCTGATAAGCGGTAGATGGCTTTATTGGGTGGGTCGGAGTCTTTATTTGATTTGGGATATAGTTATCACTTTTGTCAATCCTCCCAGCCAAAACTGTCGGCTTATAATAATTTCCACCATTCACAATAGAAGAAAATGCTGACGCTACTTGGATCATTGTCACATCCATCCCTTGCCCAAATGCCATGTTTGAGTACCTCACTGCGTTACCCTGAACGTCCGTCGGAGGTATAACAGTCCCAGTTACCTCACCGGATACTTCAACTCCAGTAAGTTCCCCCAGATGAAACTTATTATGAAAATAGTCATACATTGTATCACGTGCCTGTCTGGTTATACTTGTACCGTCCCCCAACCTCATTGCAACGGTCACAAAGCCGGTATTAAGAGACCAATTCATTGCGTGTTGCAATGTAATCGTACCGGTTTGCCCTAGGGTTGCGTTTGATATCGTAACATCGTCAACTTGAATGTGGTCAGTATTAATGTAGGTTGAATTTGCATCAACTACCCCCTTGTCAACACCTGTTGCCATTGTAAGGGTCTTCATATCAGAACCGGGTTCGTATGGGACTGAAACTACAGCGTTGTTAAAGGCTGAGTTATCTTTCACTTCATTAATTTTTGACGGATCGAATGTCGGCAAGTTAGCCATGGCTAATATCTTTCCAGTCTGTGGATCAATTATAACGGCACTAGCCCTCGTAGCTCCCGTTCGTTTCAATCCGGCTGTAAGTGCCTGTTCAGTATATGATTGTATACTGGGATCAATGCTTAGCACTTCGTTGACCCCATCAACCGCCGGTTTGTTGATATTATGATTACCAATTGTCAGAGGGATATCATTTACATCAGTGACTGATTGCAATAATCCGTTTTCACCGGTAAGTTCTTTATTCAATTTTTCTTCGACACCATATTGGCCAAGTCCATCATCATTAACAAAACCCAGAATCTGCGATGCAAGTGCACCTTCTGGATAGACTCTTCGTGTACCTGCTTGGAACCCGATACCACTATAATTTTTACTTTTTATCATATTTGCTTGTGCCAGAGTAATTTTTGTAGCTAAAATTTGATAACGTGAATCTTTTTTATTTAATAGCCCTTGCAAGTTTGTTCTAGCATTACCCCCCGCAACTTGTTCAATGGTAGAAATTATCGCGGTGTCGTTTGTTGTTTCGGTAGGATCTGCAAATACCGTATACACATCTTGGTTCATAACCAATGGAACTGGAGTTTGACCGGAAAAAGCATAAATTTTTCCACGCTTAGCGGTTATAGTAAGTCTTTTAACCTGTTCTTTGTTTGCAAGGTCAATATAATAACTATGCTGTATAACCTGCAAATAAAACAACCTTATAACGAATATTGTCATAAGGCCGAATATTATTGCCGCTAAAATCTTTGATCGGCTACCTTTTTGCAGTTCAAGTTTCATAAGTTTTTATTGTTGGTTTGCGTACTGAGTAGAAGCCGGAGTTGTCATTGTTGATGCTACGCTACTGTTTTTAACTGTTTCTAGTGCTGTTAAACGTGCATTTTCAACCTGTAAGTCATTTTTTTGAGTATTTAATGATGCAATCTGGCTGTCAATTTGTTGTGTTTTATAATCGTAGCTTGTGGCCTTGGTTGCTTGAGTTAAATATACTAAACCGAGTACTGTAATCATAAGTGCAACAATCACTGTATGTGCCACAGGGCCAAGTTTAATGTTTGAGACATAGGCGACAGTATTCTTGTTTCGTGACCAATTTTGTTGACGCCGATTGTTAAATGTTTGTGTGTATTGATAAGACATGGTGGTGGATGTTTCTTTTTATGTTTATATTGTAGGTATGCCCCGCCCGAAGACGGGGCTAATTTTATACTACTTTATATGGACAGTAACAACTTGTGCTATATCCGAATATTGTACTGGGATGTGAACTGGCATGGTGTTTTGCCCTTTCTTTTTTGTTTTTGTTTATTTTTTCACTGCGACACGTAGTTTACTACTGCGAGCTCGCGGGTTGTGAACGTCATATATACTCCCGAGTATCGGCTTTTTTGTAAGTGGTGTAAGTACCGCCTCGTAACCTGAATCAAACTGTTCTTTGAAAAATCGTTTTACTATTCTGTCTTCGAGGCTATGAAAGCTGATAATGCCCACTCGCCCGCCTGGTTCTAGCAGGTCGGGCAATAGTGGCATCAAGTCTTCGATTTGCCGTAGCTCATCGTTGACTGCAATCCGGAGTGCTTGAAAGGTGCGAGTAGCTGGATGGATTTTTTTCCATTTGCCACGATAATTTTGCTTTATCAAATCGGCGAGTTCATTCGTTTTAAAAAGTGGTCTGTTTGCGACAATCACCTTGGCGATTGTCCTTGAGAACCCAGTCGGTTCCTCACCATACTGGGAAATGATACGCGCAAGTTCCTCGGCCGAAGCAGTGTTGACAAGCATTTCTGCCGTCCTTACCTGGCGTTGGTCCATCCGCATATCAAGCGGTCCACTATTTGTAAACGAAAACCCTCGTTCGGTCTGATCGAGCTGTGGTGACGACACCCCCAGGTCAACCAATATCATGTCAAATTTCCGACCTTCATCTGTCAATTGCCTCGCGGCAGTAACAAAATCCGTGTGCAGAAGCCTCACTCCCCTGTTAAATAATGACTCCAAGCATTTTATTGCATTTTCATCACGATCTACCAGGACAGACTCGGCAAAGTTTCCGGTTACTGCCAGAATTCGATTAGCGTGTCCGCCATATCCAGCCGTCAGATCGAGATATTTCTCGCCTTTCTTCGGATTCAGCAGCTCAAGCGTCGATTCTAGTAAAACCGGAACATGTATCAAGTTTTGTGGTGGATGTTCATTTATACTCATTCGTCCCTATGATAACACAGGTAACGAGTCGAGATCACCTAACTGGTAGCTATGGCTGTTTGTTTTTGTATCTGTTTGTTTTTGTATAAGTAGCCGAACAATTGTATGGTTGCAAAAGCAAATCATTAACCATTATTCGGTTGAGAGACTTATGTGTGAGGTGGAGTTTTTTTGGGAGGTGTGTTTTTTTGCACAAAGAGCGCGGAGTTTTTTATGTGGTTCCGAATCCCACTGCCTAACTACCAGATAGTTGATCTCGAGAGTTTTCTTGTTTTACATAAATCAAATTGTTAAAGTACGATTACTATAACCTAAATGTCTGCGTTCGGATTCATTAGGCGCCAATAGGCTCCTACCCTGATTGCAACCAGTTCTTTGTCAATCTTGGCGTAATCAAGCAAATGTTGCTCGATAGTTACTCGTCCCTGTTTTTGGTCGAGTGCTGCCTCGGTTTTGCCTCGTCTAAACCGAACGGTCAGGTCAGCAATTTTCTCATCGAAAATACTTCCCCCTAGGGACGGTTCGACTTCTCTGTCCCAAACATTTTTTGGATACAGATGCAAGTACTGGCCAAAGCCGCGAGTAAGCACCACACCGGTGGCAAATTCATTCCGAAGTTCCGTCGGTATGGTTAACCGTCGCTTGTCGTCAAGCTTTCTTTCGAAATAATCTATGCCTGCCATATTGTTGCTCTTCTTCGGCTCCGCTTAGGTTATTTTTTAATGTTAGTGGTGTTTGTTTGTTTTGATGGTGTTACCCACTGTTTTCCACTAAATTAACTATACTACCCACGATTATTCACTACAACCCCTATTTACAAGTATTTTCTATCAGAGTTAAAAGTTATTCACAGTTTTGTGGATAAATGCTTATGTTAACAGATAGGAGTAAAAAATGCTCTACTACTATAAATTTGTTGATTCGAAAGTAATAATTTCATCAATGTGCGATATTTGCTTGACCCTGGGGGGTAATTTCTTTGGTAATTTAACGCTATAACTCGAGGATGATCCTGATACATAATACCCCCTCGCCTCTTTAGGGAGATTCGAAAAAGCCGCCATTTTGTCATCAACCAACACAACCTCATTAGCCACTATTTCAATATTATCGCTTGAGATTTCCTTGGGAATTTTGAATTTACCTGTATTTGGATCCAGCCATCTTCGGATATATTCACTTTTATTTGCTTTTTTAACGATTGCCAAAGGCACTTTCCCAATACCTGAACTTTTTATTTTTATTGTTTGCCATCGAATGTCTCCATAACTCATTATGCAAAATCTTCGATTAGAAGACTTTAGAAAAGTAATAAAATCCTTTGCACCCGATTCGAGTAGATTCTCGGGTTCCAGCCCAGCACGCGTCAGGTATAGTTTTTCGATATCATCAAGATTTACATTGGGATAATAATTGGTAATTTGCTCAAGTGCACTAAAGGTCAGGCCGTTTGATTCGATTTCTTCGCGCATCGATTTGAATATTTGCCTATCAACAATCCCCAAATCATGAACAACTTCTTTTAATATTGCAAAACTGCCCTCTATATTTCCCAAACATCTGTCAAAATCTACTACAAAGAAGGTATCGATTCTCTTTATCATCCAAGTTTTTTCACTCTTTTATTTTCGTATAAATTAATTAGAGCGTTTGCCACTGCGCTGGCATCATGACGAATCAAAGAGCGTCCCTCAATTAGCACATCATCTTTATTTTTTGATGCCATATTCCCCAAAAAATTACCTGCAATTGCTTTGTATTTAGCCTTTTTCAGTATTTTTTTATCAATTTTAACTAAATAGGCATTTTCAGCTTCGTATCTTTTAGCAACTTCTTTGACAGGTTTTTGCTCGTTGTATAATACGAAATCCAAAAATGGGCCACCAACGAATCTCTCAATTTCTTTTGCATGGTCACTAACCGAAAAACCCTCTGTTTGACCTTGTTTTGTAACCAGATTTGATACATATACACACATCGCATTGGTTTTTTTAAGGCTGTCTGCAATACCATCAATTACTAATAATGGTCCCAAAGACGAGTAAAGGTCCCCCGGGGCAATTACAACCATATCCGCCTGTTCAATTGCAGTCAAAGCAACAGGATTAGCTTTGGCGGTAGGAGTCAACGACAAAATTGCCTTCCTGGGATCATATTTAAAATAATCAGCATCAATAACACGCTCTCCATGCATAATCACACTGGCCCCAGGCCATTCCATCTTTAAACGAACATCGTCAAGTGTCGCAGGTATTACAATCCCATTTACTCGAAGAATCTCCGATGCGGTCTTTACGGCTTCACTAAAACTACCAGTCATTTTTTCCAGTGCAGTTAAAAATATATTTCCGAATGGATGTCCGCAAAAAGTTCCTTCATCAAATCGATAATTAAAAAGGTCTCGAATTTTTGGAGAGTCACTTAACGCCACTAGACATTGTCGGATATCTCCTGATGGTAGTGTTCCCAGCTCATCACGTAATATCCCCGTGCTGCCACCATCATCTACCATATTTACTATCGCCGCAAGTTGTTTAGTGTGAGTTTTTAAGGCCGAAAGTAATGTAAAACTACCGGTACCACCACCAACAACTGCAATCTTGATATCATTTTTTTCAAAAGGCTCATTCATATCAGTTCATTATAGCAACATCTTCACCAAAATGTTTCTGTAGCCGCATAGTAATTGAACCTTCATGTCTCCCTAGCAGTTTGCTCAACTCTTTTACTGAGGCCCCATTTTGAAATTTTTCTTTTAAAAGTGCATCTTGTTTGGTCTCCCACGGTCTATAAGCATTGGGGTATGTTTCACGCATTTTTGCAATTTTTTCACTCCAACCGGTCGACGATTTATATGATTTAACGGGTTTTGCGAGTTTATTATCCTTACGCTTTTTTGCATTTTCTTCAAGATGTACGAACTTTTTTTGATCTTTTTCTGCTTGAATCCTTAGCGATAAATCAATATTTTGTGCGTCATGACTAACCTGTAAAGCCATACGATTTATACCAGTTAAATACAGACTGCGCAAATTTTTTACTCGACTAAGTGCTACATAGCCCATTCCCTCGACAAAAGCTTTCCTCAAATCAATTTTCGCCGCATCCAATGTCATTCCTTGTGATTTATGAACCGTTATAGCCCAGGCTAAACGTAAAGGTATTTGTGAAATGCTTGCCCGTTTTTTATCTCCGTCTCTTAATTCCCAAGTATCTGGCATCATGGTTACTACTTTCCCATTTTTAAATTCTACGATTGGGTATTCGGTACCCCTCTCAAATCCAATTACAACCCCAAGGCTACCGTTTACATATTTTTTATTTGGATTATTTTTTACAGCCATAACAAGTGCTCCATTTTTCAAACGGAGAGTGACCGGAGCTAATACAGAACGTGCAAGTGAATCTACGTAATTCTTGTTACCTGTAGTAGATTGTGAATAAAAAAGTTCGTTACCAGAAAGTGTATCCAGCATTGCATCATTAATTCTATCTACATCGACATTAACCGTATGGAGTTCAGTCACTAACTCATCACCATCCGGTTTTACGTTTACTCGAGCTAATAACTTTTCAGCATGCTCTCTATTGACTTCACCGGCTCTAATTGAGTTTAAAATATCTATTAGCTCTTTGTCATCTTGGCGATATTGTTCATCAATATAGCATATTACCGGGTCAAGTTCATCCCAAACTTTACTATTGACTACAAAACCTCCAGCACGAGAATCTCCTCTGTTAATTGGTGGTAATTGGAAAAAATCACCACTCATAATTAGCTGAATTCCACCAAAAGGCTTGTCAATTTTTCGAACGACGCGACAAATTTCATCAACCATATCCAATCGATAATCATGAAGCATACTGATTTCATCGATAATTAATACGTCCGTTTTTTCGATGATTTCGCGTCTTGTTTTTGACATTTTATCATTAAATCCATGGTAAAGTTCGTCTGAAATGCCAATTCCACTCCACGAATGAATAGTAGTACCACCCAAATGCGTCGCCGCCAAGCCGGTAGTTGCCGTAACAGAAACATGTTTACCTTCATTTTTTGCAATTTTAATAAACTGATTTAATACAAACGTCTTACCTGCACCAGCCGAGCCGGTTAGTAAAACACTTTCCCCCGAAAGCATTATTTCGAGTGCAATCCCCTGTTTCATTACATCTTATTATAGCTTAGTTCGTGTGCTTGGTTAAGCGATTTTTTTGTAACTATCATAATCTTTTCCAATTTGCCTTTTACTTTGTCGACCCTCTGTTTTCCTATTAGGTTTTCTCTGTTCATTGGCAATCCTTTTTTTCTCTAATTCAATTCTTGCTTTCTCATTTTTAAGGGATTCCTCCCTTTCTATTTTTTGTTTTTGTTGCTTTTCCTTCAACTTTTCTTCGTATACTTTTTCTGGAGATTTTCCTTTTTCAAAAATTTTATGGCAATTTACACATATATCACATCCACCAACTACAGTTTTTCCATGAATATACTTTGATTCACCCCTAGATGGACAGTTGTTTATTCGACAAACCCCAATTTTTGGTCGCCCAAATTTATTTGGTATATCCATTGGGTTATAGGCCCAAAGCATACTATTAAATTCTGTTTCGTTTTCAGCATTCACTGCTCTGAGTTGATTTGTTGATGAATATTCAGGGCATGCACTGCTTTCGTATGAAACCCCCTCGCTCCTAGCCTCAGAACCATAGTGCAACACGGCTGCATAGCCCATTCCTGAACTGGAGTCAGATTTTTCAATCTCAAACAGAAAATCAATGTCCGCCCTGTCAATTGCACTGGTGACTCCGCGAATAACTTCTTGTAAAACCTTACGTTTCGTTTGAATCGAAATAATGTCTCCCTCGCGGAACCCAAAACCTAGCCCCAATAGGTTAGTAATGCGTACTAGGTCGCAAGAAATTCTGTCCTGACCCTCAGCTAAGCTTTTTATTGCTTCTATGTAAATAGATGTCAGTTTTGGGTGGTTTCTGGCAATAGACACGCCGTTTTTCCCTGCAGCATTTTCTGCTTTGTTTAACCCAAAACTATGTTCCTCGCCAGTTTGCTGATTTAGTACACTATCATAGGTGGCAACATATTTTTCTACAAACTCGTTTATTGATATTGGCTGCGGTCTTCGAATTTCATAATCATTTTCTAGAACCTCAAGTTCACTTACGCAGTCTGATTTCCCTAAACCCATTTTGTTACGAAAACAATTAAACACCCCGACATTAGGACCATAAAGCGACACGAAACGACTATCCAAAAAATCTTTGTCTTTCTTTTGGTAAATTCGTGAAATTGCGACCTTCTGATTGCCAATTGGCAATGACTCAAACACCAAAAACGTACCGACAGACGCATTCTTAAACCATTCAGATAATTTTTCAACTTCTTTTGCCTCAACTTCTGCTCTAGCAAGTTCTTCGGAGAAGCCAGTGTTTATAGATTGTTGTGTCTCCAGAATTATAAGGTTGTTTTCCGTCATTATTCTCATTGAAACTCTATCTTTTACCGATATAAAATCATTACCCGTAAATTCAAATTCAACATCAGAAATAAAAGGGGTTTGCGGTAGTCGCTCACCAACGTCCCTATCAAAATCTTCCTTAATAACGACCAATGCCTCACTGCCCATTTGTTCGTATTTGTAAAGATGAGTAAGCGGGTCATTTATCCCAAGATCATCAACATCAAGTTGTTCTGCGCTAATAATCGCCTGTCGCCCGATTTTGGCAAACCTTTCAGGGTTGACCATCTCGGGGCTCCTATATCGTCTTTCAGCTGTTGGACTTTTTAGTAATGTTTCTACCAATTAAATATCCCCTAACTTCGAAAGCAGGGGCCAAAAAAATACTTTTACTTCTGCTCGGAAGCTTTCTAACTGTATCGGACTTAGTATGACTACCTCACCGTTGCGGCACAGTCCCGGATTTACACCGGGTTCCAGTTGTTTATTTGTTAATGAATTAATTATACGTTATGCTAGTGATTTATTAAAGCATAAACTTACCAGTTAGTCGTTCTTCACGTGCCTTATTTGCCCATTTGTCAGCCAGCTCATTACCTATATCACCTTCATGACCACGTACCCAAATTACTTTAGCCTCAGACTGTTTAAACAGACGCAAGACTTCTTTCACGATATCCAGATTTTTAATTTCACCGTTCTTTTTTACCCAGCCATTGGCTTCCCAACCCTTGCCCCACTTCATTATCACATTAACCCAAAACTCACTGTCACTAAATATCAGACATTGATTTTTCCCTGCGTCCATAAGCGCTGTCATCATTGCCCTGCCTTCCATACGAATATTAGTCGACATCGGTTCATGTCCGATAAGTGCAAGTTCTGTGTCTTTAATAACCGCAAAACCACCTGGACCGGGGTTGGGACTGCAACTGCCGTCGGTATAATATGTAATCATCATCACCTATTCTACTATAGATTATCGCTATCTTAAAATCTGACAAATCGTACTTGAATTTGCAAAGCTTAAGCGCATAATAGAAACACAAGGGCTAGTAAGTCCGGTGGAAAGGGATTATATGGCAAAAGGCGCTTCAAAACCAAAGAAGAATGTAAAAAAACCAAAAAAAGCAAAGCTAGTTTAACTAATTTACAGAAAAGACACCGAAATCGGTGTCTTTTTAAAGCTCGCTAATTGCAACACGTTTTTGTTCTGTTGTGTCTCGGTTTCGAATAGTAACTGCGTTATCATCCAACGTGTCAAAGTCGACTACGACACAATATGGTGTACCGATTTCATCCTGTCGCCTGTATCGTTTCCCGATGTTGCCATTATCATCCCACATTACAGCACCATATTTTTTCTTAAGTAGTTTGTAAACTTCACGGGCTTTTGTAACCAATTCCGGCTTGTTTTTTAGCAAAGGCGAAACCGCATATTTTACGGGTGCTAGGTGTTCTGGAAATTTCAGAAACACACGCTTTTCACCATTTATTTCATCTTCGGTGTATGCTGCTGATAATACAGCCATAAGGGTTCTTTCGACACCAAAACTTGGTTCGATTACATGAGGAACGAATTTTTCATTCGTTCCCTTTACGTTATAATCCATACTTTTTCCAGTTTCACGCTGGATGTTGCCTAAATCGAAATCAGTACGATATGCTAGTCCTAATAGTTCTTCGCGACCGATTGGATAATCAAACTCAAAATCAATTGTTCGTTTGCTGTAATGCGCCCTGTCTTTATCGGGTACTTCGAATTCATGAACCAATTCTGTCGGCAAACCAATGGCTTCGCAATATTGCCAAACCAATTGTCGCCACATCTCAAAAGATTCTTCCCATTTTTCGGACTTTACAAAATATTCAATTTCCATTTGTTCAAATTCTCGTGTTCTAAATATGAAATCACGTGGTGATATTTCGTTTCTAAATGCCTTACCCTGCTGGCCAATTCCGAAAGGAATATCTGGATGAAAACTATCAATGACATTTCTATAATTTGTAAAAATCCCTTGTGCTGTTTCCGGGCGGAGGTAGCTTATACTTGATTCATCTTCGACAGGACCGACGTGAGTTTTAAACATCATATTAAATTGAACAGGCTCAGAAAATGAATTTTCTTTACCACACGTAGGACATTTGCCCGTATCAATCGCATCTGCCCGAAATCGTCCATGACAATTGTTACATTCAACCATTGGATCACTAAATGTGTTTGTGTGTCCACTGGCAACCCAAACTTTTTGATTCATTAAAATAGCCGCGTCAACTCCGTACATATCATCGCGTTCTTCTACAAACATTTTCCACCATAGATTCATAATGTTGCGTTTGAGTCTAACCCCCAGTGGGCCATAATCCCAAGTACCGCTTAGACCACCGTAAACTTCACTTCCCTGATAAATAAAGCCGCGTCGTTTCGCTAGGCTTACGATTGCTTCCATCTTTTCGTTTCTTATGTTTTCGTTGCTCATATCTGTCGATAATTATACCATCATATTGCAGCATGTTCGCGAGCAACTAATAGACAATCTTGCAGAATCGACTCTATCCCACCGATTTTCGCCAAAATTTTTAATTGTCTGGTTGCGGCAAGGCGCAATAATTTTATATGCTCAGATGATAACTCACCGTTTGAAGCGGCTTTTAGTCCTTTTTCAGCAACATCATAATGATAATTTATATCCGGAGATAAATCCTTACCGTTTTCATCGTGCCATAAACTGAGTTCGTATCCTAAGACCGCCGAATAATGCAAGTAAAACCATATCTGGACTAAATCAAATGGAACTGATTTAGAATCAAGTCCCGCCAAAGTTTCAGCAAGCACATCATACCACTCTGGCCCTCTCACCATTTCACTGGCTTTGGATACTAGTTTTACTGCAGTATATGCAAACTGCATTTTGTCATAGTCTTCTATTATATGTCTAAAAAAATACATAAGTTTCGAAGATGTTAATATACCTATTTCACCTTTACCTTCGCCAATAACAACTTCACAAATTGCAAATAGTTCAATCCCTCCTGCTAATCGACTTTTTTCTCGACGTACACCTTTTGCCACTACACTCTGTTTTCCATCTGGTGTTAATAATTGAATAATTCTATCAGCTTCACTGTAATTTGTCCGACGAAGAATAATTGCCGGGGTCCTAACTGATTTCAAGGCAATACACTCCGCACCGAAATTATTAAATCATCCGGAATCATTGTCGTTTTATCTAATATTTTTTTTACTCCATATGGTTTTAAATCATCAAGTACAAGTTCGCTTGCCAGATTAGTACATAAAATTACCGGGATAGAACCCGTATCTCCGTATGACTGAAGTTCGTGGAGCAGGGCAAACGCTGTACTGCCGGTCAGAAGTACATCCAGAACAACCACATCTGGTTGTTCGTCATCGATTTCTTCAATCGCCGACAGTGCATTTGAGACTGTTTTAACAACATAACCTGCATTTTCCAGCACCCTTGCAAATTGTTCAGATAGCCAATTGTCATCTTCTACGACCAAAATTGACACGTTTTTCATAATAAACTCAATTGATTCGATGCCTGTAAATCTACATAAAAAGTTGAGCCATTTCGATGACGTTTTACGCCAATGTTTCCGTTCATTGCGTCTGCAAATTGCCTTGCAATATATAGCCCCAACCCACTGCTTTGTGGTCTGGCGTGTATCGTTGTTGATGCATCAACAAGTCTACTTTGTAACGAATTTAAAACATCCATAGATAGTGCTGGTCCATAATCTCTTACTCCTAAACGTACCTTTTTCCCTCCGGCAAGTGCTGCGATTTGAATTTCGACGGTAGTGTTTTCCTCTGTGTAGTGCAATGCGTTATCGCTAAAATTCATAATAATTCTTCGAAGTAAATCACGATTTGCAATTAACAAAAGTGGATGTTTTCTTGATTTCAATCTAACTTTGCAGTCGTGGGCACTAAAAAATGGAGTCAACTCATGGATTATATCTTCACAAAGTTGTTTAGGATTTATCGGTTCTAATTTGAAAAGTGCGTCTGAAAGTCGTACAGAGCGGGTTAAGTCACTAGTTAAGCGAAGTGCACTTTCACTAGTCAAACTTATCTGCTTCAACATTCGCTTTTGTTCTTCAGCACTAAAAGGACAATCTTCAAGAGTTAGCGATAATTGCCTAATCAAGGCCAGCGGAGATTTAAGTTCGTGTGCAGCTGCGATAACAGACGGTAGACCATCTAATAGTGAACCATTCGTAAAACTATTGTGCTCCCCTATCTGTGCACTCATATATTATCAATTGTACCATGTTGCAAGTTATGTAAAATATTTATTTGGTATATTTTATCGTTGAAATCAGTTTATTGAAGTCGTCTTTAAATGTCGTTGCATCAGTTCGAATTGTTAGTGTTTTATCGCGGATTTTAAACAAAACAACTGAGCCACGAATATCCTTTGAAAAGACACCGTCTAGCCTTGTTCCCATGTTACCATTCGCTGATACGCTATAGGATTTTAGGTCACCTTTTTTTACTGCAGTGTCATAGCTTGCAATTGCCTTGTCAATATCCTGTTGGTCAATGACGACCCTTAAAGCATATTGTTGAGATAAACTCACTGGCGGAACGGTTACTGGATTTAAGTAAGCTTCATAAGTTCCACCGTTGGTTGCGTCTTTATTAATATATACACTCCAAGTTTTTGGATAATCAAATGTGACTCGTCCATAATCATTCGGACCAACGAATTGCCGATTTGGTAGTTTTTCACTTTCAGTTCGTTTGATATTATCCAGATTAACTTGATCCTTTTTAGCTATCGAAACCGCAGCGTCAATTTTACTGTCAACATTAGTTTTTTGGTCATTATAATTAAAATATATCCAAACAGATAACGCAATTAGCCCTGCCGTAACAATTATTAAAATAATTGTGGCAATCATCCATCCGTTTATTTGGTGTTTTTCTTTTACTACGTCATTTACTGGTGGCATAACGTCATTATACTTGTGGTTTAACTTGGTGTAAAGGATTAAAGACATATAAATAATATGGTTTTTTAATTCTACTAACTTTCATTTTTTTCAAATTAAATCCATAGCTTATTAATGATATTGGTCTTCCAATCCTAGTTGCTTCGGCTTGCATCCATTTAATCAGCTTATCAATATCACGCCCGACAGAGAATGCATAAACTACTGTCGTATCCTTCGGTAAATGTGATAGCCAAAAATCGACCATTCGCACTTTAACAAGTTTGTCGTTAATAGATAGTAAACGAGATATTAAAACAAGAATGGGATTAATTTCATATCCAACAGCCCTTGCACCACTTTTTGAAGCTTGTCTTAACACGACCCCGTCACCACTACCAATATCAACCAATACATCATTTTTTGTTAATTGATATAAATCATAGAATGCAAGATTTAGATATTTTTTTTGACTCGGTATATAGGGAGCCCCTCGGAATGCAACAAGTCCAAAACAAAAAAAGATAATTATTATAACTAACCAAAACCAAATCATTATTTTTCGCTATCAAAGTTCTTTTTAATAATTTGTATTTCGTTTTTAAGTAAAAGCAAATCACTTTCAATTTCATTTGCTAATTTTTCGGCTATTTTGTATTTATCTAATGCCTCTTCAATCGAAAAATCATCACTGTCAAACCACTCTACTAACTTTGTCAGTTGTTCCGTTTTTTCCTGGATTGATTTATTTACCTGTGACATTTTTTACCTCTGCTTCCAGTATAGCTTTTTTTGTTTCAATCTCAATCATTACACCCTTTTTTATTACTCCTCTAATAATCGCATAGCCCCTGTTTAGCACCATATTTGGATTAAGTTGGAAAAGTATGCTTTTAAGGTTTAATACATGTAAGATTTGCTTATTTAATACTGACTCAGCTTTATCAAGAATGCCTAACAATTGACTTTTTGTTGATGATATTTGTCGGTCTATAACTTGAATTATTCTTGGTTCTAGCAAATCGATTTGAGTCGTGACTGCTCGAATAATTTCGTTTTTATCAGGTACTAATATTACAGCAGCGTTAGTTGGTGTGGCTGCCCGTACGTCCGCCACTAAGTCAGCCAGGCTCTGATCTGTTTCATGCCCTACTCCGACAAGGGTTGGGATTCTACTGGCGGCAATCGCACGAACCAATGGTTCATCGTTAAAAGTTGACAAATCATCAGCACTTCCCCCGCCACGAATAATCACGATAACTTCAGGCATCTTTTTTTGTTGATTAAAATAATCAATTGCTCGCATTATCTGATCTGGCGAACCCTGGCCTTGTACCTTGACATTTGCAACATCAACTAATAAACCACCCCACCTATCATTTAAAATTTTTATAAAATCAGCATAACCGGCTGCCCCTGTACTGCTGATAACCGCAATGTGATTTGGGAGTTTAGGAAGTAAGCGTTTCCGTTCGAGTGAAAACAAACCGTCTTTTTCTAATTTCGTTTTTAACAACTCAAAACTCTTTTTTAATGCTCCCTCACCACTTGGTCGGATTGATTTGATAGTTAAGCTAAATTTCCCCCATTGAGTTAGCTTCGGGATAGCTAATACAACAACTTTCATCCCGTTATCTATTGGCATTCGAAGTTGCCAGATGGTCATAAAGCAATTTATACTGCCCTCGCTATCTTTGATGTCAAAGAAAACATATTTTTCTTGGTTCACTTTGAACGAAGCGACCTCACCTTCAATCTCTACACTCGGATAAGCAAATTCTAGAGTTTGATTAACTACTGCGATAAAATCGCTGACGCTATAAATTGGTTGTGGGTTTATCGATTTTTCCATATTTATGAATTGTTAATTGATAAAATATAAAACCAAAAATAATCGTGCCAGCTAATACCGTTGCCCTAGCTAACAGTGTACCCGCAATTGCAACATCCGGACTGACCCCGGCTGACGCAAGAAAAGCAATCATAATAGCTTCGTATACGCCCGAACCGCCTGGAGTTGCGGCAAATATTGCCGTGAATGATGATATACCACATGCCACTACCAGTGTTGCGGGATTAACATAGGTACCAAGAGCCAAAAATGCAATAAATACCAAACCGACGTCGCATATATTTGCCAATAACGACCATAGAAATGGACGAATTAATATTCTTTTGTCGCTGAGTATTTCAATATAATCTTGGTGTATATCTGTAAAGAAATCTTCAACCTTATTTAATTTTAATAGATGTTTCTTTTTACCGAACGAAATTTTTGAGACTATTTTATTTACAGTCCTTGTCAGCCAACTTGAAAATTTTACTAGTCTCCTTCGATCGCTAACAGAATAAATCACAACTATGGCCGAGACTATCGTTGCCAGAATAAATGCTCCACAAATAATAAGAGTAGTCCGGCTGACCTTTTGATCAAATGCCAATATTATTACCGAGGCCAATATCATCATCACGAAAACAACAAACATAGTGGCATAGCGAATTAGTTGCGCCACGGTAGCACGGCCGACGCTTACGCCGTGCTCTTTCATGACTACCCCTAAATATGAAAAGCCCGCTATACCGGAAACAGGTATAACGTGATTAACAAAATTCAATTCTAGCGCGACTCGCGTCATGCCCCACCTAGTCATTTTGTGAAGTTCACCTTTTGAACGCAGGTATGAAAACATAACTTGTCCTACGGCGTAATAACTTACAAATTGTACGGGTATCATCAAAACAAAAATCCAAAGATTAACTGTCCACAACAGTGCCCACGCCTGCGAAATCTGCCCCCAGCTAAAGTAAATTACTACAGCTAGCAGAATAATCGTAATAATATTAACCCATGTACGAAATTTCATAACTTATTGACAATTATACCACCTAAAACATCACTTAAGACGTATAATGGTCATATGATTATCGCAATTTTAGGTAGGCAACCCGCTCTTGGTATCGCTGAACTTGAAAAAGTGTTTAGCGCACAATCTGTGCATATTTATTCAAATCAATCTGCAACTGTTGAAACTGACTACATTGACGTCCAAAATCTCGGTGGAGTCCCCAAGGCAGGAATAATTATTAACGAGCTTCCAAAAAGTGATTGGCACAAAGTGAGTCAAAAAGTTGTTCAGCATTATTCTAGCAAATGGTCGGCTTTTGAGGGCAAGATTACTCTGGGAATAAGTGCTTACGGCTTTGATATCGATGCACGCGAAGTTCAAAAAACCGGTATTATCTTAAAACAAAAACTAAAAAAATCGGGCGTTAGTCTTCGCTTAATTCCCAATCCAGCGCCAGCATTAAACTCTGCAATTAGTCACAATAACAAAATTGGGTTATCACCTAACAAGGTTGAGCTTCTAATTGTTCGCTCAAACGACGGTGAAGTAATAATTGCCGAAAGTACCGGTGCACAAAACATTACCGCCTACGCCAGCCGTGATCAAATGCGCCCGAAGCGCGACACTTTTGTTGGCATGTTACCACCAAAACTAGCACAAATTATGATAAATTTGGCTGTCGGAAATTTGCATCCGAGCCATTCGGCTATTGTTTCGAACGTCACCCTGGAACCCGAGTTCAATAAGGTGCCGGGGGCCTTAGTGGACCCGGAGCGAAGCAGTGATGTGAAAAACAGTAGCCTAATAAGCGACCAAGGTCAGGGAAGGTTAAGAATCCTCGACCCCTTCTGTGGCACTGGTGTTATATTGCAAGAGGCAGTCCTGATGGGTTATTCGGTTTATGGCACAGACTTGTCCGAAAAAATGATTCGTTACAGCCGTGATAACCTTAATTGGCTAGCTAACAGCCATCGAATTAGGTTCGATTGGTTTTTGTATGAGGGTGACTCAACAAACGCAACATGGCAACAACCAATTGATGCGGTTGTTAGCGAGGTATATCTAGGACAACCTTTTAGTGCCCCGCCATCCCAGGAAAAACTCGAGGAAGTTGTTATAAATTGCAACCATATTATTACAGAATTTTTGAAAAATTTATCACCTCAAATTCAACCTGGCACCCCAGTTTGCCTGGCGGTCCCTGCTTGGCGAAATACAGACGGCAAGTTCACTCACCTACCATTAATCTCAACAATCGCCAGACTGGGTTACAAACCACACGAATTTACAAATATTTCGCAAAATGACCTACTCTACTACCGTGAAAACCAAATCGTTGCCCGCGAGTTGCTAGTTTTGACAAAGTGTTAAAACATTAGTATTATTAAACCAAATCTAATCAAGGAAAAAATATATGGGCCCAGAACAAGTACCAGACCTAACGGATAAAAGTTATATTGACCCGTCAATCGACCCAAAAGTTTTGATTGAACAAGAAGGCGAAAATGTTGGGCGAATTTCTGCGGCAGAAACTTCGGTCGGCGAAACTACCACTGATTCCGATTCTCAGCCGGGCGTACAACAACACATTGAACAGGGAGAAACAGTTGAAGGATTGCCAGTTATTGGTGCTGAGGCGGAAAACTATCACCGTGATGATGGTTATATGCCTAGTCGTGACGACATGGAAGATTTCAAAGAAAGATCAAAAGATTCTTCTGATAATTTGTTTGGAAAAGTTCCCGGAGAGACGACACCAGAGCAGATGGCTGATATTCTTCATGATAACGCTGGAACCGAAGCAATGGCACTTGATGTAAAAAGTCGTGCTGTAGAACTAGCAAAAAAGCAATTCCCTCTTGCTAGTCAGGAACTAATTGATCAATTCGGACAAAAAGCTTCAGAAAAATTTGTTACAGAGTTAGAATCTAAAAACGCCGAGAAAAAAGCTGAACACAATAAAGGTGTCCAGGCATTGATTGACAGTCTTGACTCGCCAGATACACCGTTATCTTCTATAGTACCAGAACCTGAATCTGAATCAGATGCTGCAAAAGCTTTTCGGTAGTAGTCTACCCTCTTGACGCCACCCCATATTTTTGATACAATTACTTAGATTTTGATATAAATTCGCCGTACGGCGAATTAGGAGAGCGTAAATAATATATGTCACACGTCAAAGCGGGCGGAACGTCCAAAAATATTCATAATAATGCCGGTCAACGACTTGGTGTTAAACGCTTTGGTGGTCAAAAGGTCCGCACTGGCGAAGTTTTAGTCCGACAAACCGGTTCAACCAAAATTTCCGGTCCAGGTACATTTATCAGCAAGAATTACACAATACACGCTGCAGTTGACGGAATTGTCAGTTTCAGTAAAATTCGTAAAGGCAAATTTACGGGCAAAACTGTCCCCCGCACTCAAGTTTCCGTAAAATAATTATTATCGTTAAACAAAAAAGAGCGCATTTTGCGCTCTTTTTTAAAATTTTATAATTACGAAGCGTTCTGTTGCTGGCCCTCGTCTGGCGTTACCATTCCCAAATGGTATTTAACACGTTCAACAACATCACCGATAACAACCTGCGATTTAACCAAATAATCATTGACACCTAGTGCTTCGGCTCGTTCTTTGTCTTTGGGTTGTGACAACGCGGTCAGCATAATAATTCTAATATTTTTGGTTTCTGGGGTGTTTCGCAATATATCCAAAACATCAAATCCGCTGATTTTCGGCATCATTGCATCCAGTAATATCAAATCCGGTTTGTATTCCAAGGCAGCTGACAAAGCTTGTTCACCATTATTTACTTCGCGCGTATCAAAACCTTCCATCAACAGACGTGATTTGTAAACTCCGGATAGTGCTGCGTCATCTTCGACTAATAGTATTTTTTTCTTTTGTTCCATATTAACCCCATATTACTACAACCTTATATAAAAACACAAGCGTCACAAATGGGTTTATAGCCCTAGTAATTTTTTAGCTGCATCAAGTTGAGGGTCTACACCGTTATTGACATCGTTTTGTGTCAAAGTAACAGACACATTCGGTTTGATCCCCTCTTTGGAAATATTTATTCCGTTAGGTGTATACCATCTAGCGGTTGTAACCTTTAATTGCGCGCCACCATCTAGGTCGATAAGCTCTTGAACGCTACCTTTTCCGTAGGTTTTTTCACCAACCAGTTTTGCTTGGTTATAATCCTGCAAAGCACCAGCAACTATTTCACTGGCACTGGCAGAACTCCCATTTACTAACACCACGGTTGGGATTCCCTTTAAAATTGCGTCGTCACCTGTTTTGACGGTATTTTTAATCACCGAGCCATTGCGTTCAGTTACAACAATTTTATTTTCCAGCCAAAGCCCAGCAACATCACTTGCTGCATTCACATATCCACCACCGTTATTTCTAAGATCAAGGATAACAGCCTTTACGCCCTGTTTTTTAA
The DNA here is from genome assembly GCA_903832635.1 of uncultured bacterium. GTDB lineage: Bacteria > Patescibacteriota > Saccharimonadia > Saccharimonadales > Saccharimonadaceae > UBA1547. Next base: position 52,886 of record CAILCF010000003.1, on the reverse strand, counting down.
AATCTTGAGCTGCAAGTTTTGTTAAATTACCGGTTTCTGAATCGAATCTAGATATTGTAATAATCCCAACCCCATTTGTAATAGTACTTTCGACACTTGGATTACTAATTGTTTCCCTGGTAATCGTAAAGTCTTTGACCTCATCACCACGCTTAACTGTAAGTTTGACGGTTGTTCCGACTTGACCCCTGACTAAACCTACTGTTTTTTCAACCGTCCAACCACTTGTAGATTGATCATTGACCTTTAATACTACATCATTAGCTTTTAGCCCTGCCTTGATCGCAGCATTATTCGGTAAAGTCCTGATTATTGTAATAGAATTATTTTTTAGTCCAATTTCAGCACCGATTCCCCCGCCAATTGTCCCAGATAAGGTATTATTGTAATCTGTTGATTCCTGTGGGGTCATATATACCGTATATGCATCGCCCGCAGCATCCACAAGGCCCCTATTAGCCCCCTGGAGAAGTGCTTTGGTGTCAAGCTTGCCATCGAAATTCGCCGCCAGATGGTTGTAGGTTTGTTGAACTGATGAAAGGTCAATACTGCCCGAGTGGGCATGATAACCAAAAACCGGTCCAATATATGCCTCGATTTGATAGTGGTAAACCCCAGATACATATCCAACCGCTGCCGCAAGTGCAATCATAACAAACCAAGTCCCCGGCCAAAATTTCACATCATTATAAAAAAACTTATTAATTTTGCGTCGCGTTAATTTGTGATTAACTTTCCTTTTTTCGTTTTGTGCCATTAAATCCCCTACCTTAAACCAGTTTTTCTGTCATATACAAGTATAACGCATATGGCATAAAAGTTTTACTAAATGTATAAATTATCTGGACGGGAAGCGTAACAAAACGATTCCGGAGTTTTGAATATCCATTGTGCTATATTCGCCTGTGCCATAGAAATTGTATTGGCTGACATGAATTGTATTTCCACTGACGGACTCAGCAATCATCAAGTGCCCTAGAGGGGCAAAACCACCCGATTGAGGCAAGACGACCGCATCACCCGGTTGTGGATCGTAAACTCTGACAGCACCACTGTATGCCGGCGCGCTATATGTCCATTGGTATGCATTGCCTTGGCCACTAAAATTACCTACATATCTATTAAACCTGGCTGAAAGTGCCCAAGCAACATAACTAACACATTCGCGGTTATATAATCCCCAGGGATCAATCCCACTGTCTTGCGGACCACAGTAGGGATATCCGCCACTACAACCTTGGTTACCGCTCCAGTTTGAGTAATGGAAGCTGCCGTACACGCCCGCATTAACACCCCCTCCGCTATTTACAAGGCTTTGATAATAAGAACGTTGCTGAGAGGCTACATCCGCCAATTTTTGATTGTTAGATGCAACCAATTGTTGATAGGCTGATTCTTGGCCCTGCGTTTGACTTAAGAGGTTTTGTTGTTCGGTTTGTTTTGCCGATAAACTGTTTTTCTGTGCAGTCTGCTCGTCTAACACTTTTTTTACATCCGCTTGCTGTTTAACGAGTTGAGACTTTAAATTTTTGATTTTACTAATTGTCGATGTTAATTGGTCGCGAATTGAGGATTGATATTCTTGTTTATCCAAATAATCGCTAATCGTCTTACTACTGGCCAGCATTTCAATCGGCGAAACCTTGCCATCAACATACATATCGGCGATTGTTACTCCAAGTGCATCCTGGTTATCTTTGATTTGTTTATTGGTATCGGCGATTTGTTGAACTAATTTATCGTATTTTGCCTGACTCAAATTTATTTGAGCTTGAATAGACGACGCTTGAGTTTGCAAACTGTCAACCGCAGATTGAAGAGTTTTTGCCTGAGCGTTCAATGCCGCCGCTTGGGTATTATAGTTATTAATCTGTTGTTGAAGCGCGTTTATCTGATCGTCAAAGTGATCGGCGAATACTTTTTGGGTCAATTGCAAAGGCAACGAAAATAAAATTAAAAGACTTGCAAAAACCAGAATAACTCTGGTGGTCATAGAGACCGAAGCTGGTGTGGTGGGACGCAGTTTCATAGTATTTCCAATAATACCATAAGCTTTACGAATATGTCAACCTGTTATTTATTATAACTTAAGATAGCGACGTGTCGCCAATAGCGACGACACAATACCAATTAACGCACCAATAGAAATCATACCTAAAATCACAAATGGAGAATAGATTGTGACCAAGTTAATCGTATCGTGAACTGATATTTGATAGCTTGATAAAGTATTCGACGTTGCGAATAAAACCCACACCCCAATACCTGTAGATATAAATGCGGCAATAATCCCATATATTATTGCTTCAACCAAAAACGGTCCTCGGATAAATGATTGGTCTGCACCGATTAACTTCATCATTTGAATCTCTTCACGACGGTTGAATATAGCCATTCTAATTGTGTTAAAGATGATAAGTGATGATATTATGACAAAGATTATTCCAGCTCCCACACCTACAACCTGGGCAAAATTAACAGCTCGACCGATAGATTTTATGGTATTTCGCTTTTCACCGGCGAAGGAAGGTGCGTGATTGGGATCAATATTCTTTTTTAATAAAGCATTATCAGCAACGAATTTTTCCAATTGAGATGTATCGTTTATATTATTTACCTCTATTTGAAGTGTTACAGGAAACTTGTTTGTGGCAGCGTTCAATGCTGACAGCGTTTCAGCATCACTGCTATTACTTTTTGCAAATTGCGTCCTCGCATCATCTGCGCTAATAACATGTATCGTTTTTACTGATGAAAGTTGTTTCAGATCATTTGTTAAATCCGTGACGACATTATTTTGAGTATCTGTTTTTAGATATATTGACATGTTGACTTTGCTTTGAATGTCATTAACCGTGTCGGTCAGAATATTTTGTGTCGCAAACGCAGTAAAAATAATAAGTAATGTAATGGTCATCACGGCAGTTGCTGCAACCGATAACCAAGAATTACGGATAAAGCTGTCAGTCCCATACCTAATGACGCGCCAAAAAGTAAGCATCCTACGTTTATTATGCTTTTTATTCGACAAAGCCTTGTGGTCAGTTTTTTTCTTGGTGCTCATTGCCTATAACCCCCCACCTTGCCTATAACTACCAACCGCCTGATCACCTGTAATTTTCCCGTGGTCTAATGTGATAACTCGACGTTTTAATTTGTTCACAATTTCAGCGTTATGAGTAGTTAGCAGAACTGTCGTGCCATATTTGTTGATTTTCTCTAGCAGTCGAATAATATCCCAACTATGTCTTGGGTCCAAATTACCCGTCGGCTCATCTGCAATTAATATTTTCGGTTGTCTAACGACCGCCCTGGCAATTGCAACGCGTTGGCGTTCACCACCGGCCAGTTGGTGAGGGAAATGTTTTTCTTTACCCGTAAGTCCAACCAATTCTATTACTTTTGGGACTGTACTTTTTATTTCACGACGCGTCATACCTGCAATCTCAAGGGCAAAAGCTATGTTTTCAAAAACTGTTCGCTGCGGGAGTAACTTGAAATCTTGAAAAACAACCCCAATTTTGCGTCGTAGCATTGGGATATTGCTGTCTTTTAGAGAGTCATAATCAATTCCACCAACAACGATTTTACCACTAGTCGGTTTCTCTTCACGAGTTAAAAGTTTAAATAAAGTCGATTTTCCAGCACCACTGGTACCAACTAGAATAACAAATTCACGTGGTTCAATAAATAAACTAACCCTGTCAAGAGCCGGGCTCGAACTTTTACTGTAAGTTTTCGTTACCCTATCAAGCAATATCATCTTTGAACAATTATACCATAAGTGGAACAGTGGTTAAAAAAGCTTCGATAAACCCGTCGATGTTTCCGTCTAGGACACTTTGAACATCGTGTTCTTCGTATTTAGTACGTGTATCCTTAACTAATGTATATGGATGCATAACATAGTTTCTAATCTGTGATCCCCAATTTGCCGATTCACCGGCTTGAAGATCGGTAATATTTGCAACATGCTGGTCTAATTGTAGTTGTGTCAATTTTGAATAAAGAATCTTCATGGCCATTTCTCGGTTCTGTAATTGTGACCTTTCATTTTGGATAGCTACAATTATCCCGGTCGGGATATGCGTTACTCGAACCGCACTGTCCGTAGTATTGACAGATTGACCACCATGCCCGCCTGCTCGGTATACGTCAACTTTTATATCTTTACTATCGATTTGAATTTCTTTGGGACTGTCAATTTTAGGTAGTATTTCCACCAACGCAAAACTTGTCTGACGTAAATTATCACTATTAAATGGACTTAACCTGACTAATCGATGTACCCCATTTTCGCTACGCAATTTGCCATAAGCAAAAGGCCCGACAACATCAATTATGCTCGACTTTATACCGGCTTCGTCAGCGCTAGAACGCTCAATGATATCGGTTTTCATCCCAGATTTTTCAGCCCAACGTAAATACATTCGTTCTAGCATTTCAGTCCAATCCTGAGCATCCGTCCCACCTACTCCGGCACTCAATCTAATAATTGCATTGTGATCATCGTATCTCCCATGGAATAACAGGTCTTTTTGACGTGCCTTGAATTCATTTTCTAGTGCCAAAACCTGGACCTCGAACTCTTTTTCAAGACTGGTATCACCCATCTCTATTAGTTCTGCTATATCAGTTACCTGAGCTTTTAAAATTAGCCAAGGTTCAATAGTTGAAATTAGTGCAGCAAGATTTTTCGATTTTTCTTGAGCATCAATCGGGTTATTCCAAATTTCTGATTTTGAAAGCTCTGACTCTAACTTTGCAATCTTTTGTTGTTTTTCTGATATTTGCAAGCGCTTAAAGGCAATCTCAATCTGTGAGTCAAGATGTGTAATTCGCTTTATTAAAGGATTCATTGATCCTATTATTATAACAGTAATGAAAAGTCAGTTGTATGATTAGTAGACTAATTTATCACTCAGATGCTAATATTAATTAATAATTATGCGTGTTGGAGTTTTTGATTCTGGAATTGGTGGTGAGGCAATTGCCACAACCCTTAGACAACTTTTACTTGGTGCTGAAATTATCACCATAAATGACCACAAACATATGCCTTATGGCGACCGCAAACCTGATGAAATTATTCAACTTACAAAAAATTCAATAATACCATTGATTAAAATGGATTGTGACGCAATCATTATCGCTTGCAATACTGCAACAACTGTTGCCATTACTTCACTCCGACAAACCTTCCCAAATGAAAATTTTATTGGCATTGAACCAATGATAAAACCAGCCTCTAAAATTACAAAGACAAATAGGATTGCTGTTTGTGCTACTCCCGGAACATTAAAAAGTGAAAAGTATTATGAATTAAAAAATATTTGGGCGAAAAATATAACTGTTATTGAACCAGATTGTAGCAAATGGGCCGAATTAATTGAAAATGGCAAATCAGAGGAAGTAGATATCAACACGGTTGTCAAAATGCTACTCAACAAAAACGTTGATGTTATTGTACTGGGTTGTACTCATTTTCATTGGATAAAAGATCGGATTATCAAGGCCGCCGGACACTCCGTTAAAGTGCTTGAACCTTCAGACGCAATCGCCTCCAGAACAAAATCGTTAATTATTTAATTTTTTCTACCGCTGCATTAAACTGCTCGCCACGATCGGCATAATTTTTAAACAGACCAAAACTTGCACAAGCCGGACTTAATAGAACCACTCCACCCGGTTTTGAAAGTTCTACAGCTCGTCGTACTACATCTTCCATCGATGTATATTTAAAGATTTCAAAATCTGTAAATCCGGCACTTATGCATGATTTAGCTATATTTTCAGCTTCTTCACCTATTAATATTGCCCTGACATCATGTTCTGCAAGCACCCTCCCAAGCTCAGTAAAATCTGAACCCTTCGAAGAACCACCTAATATTATTACTTCAGAAGTATCAAAAGCATTAATCGCAGCAATTGCTGCTCCCGGAATGGTGGCGATACTGTCATCGAAATACTTTACACCGTTTATTTCGCGAACTAATTGAAGTCTATGTGGCAGTCCTTTGAAGTTATTGAGCCCATTTTTTATTGCTGTAATGTCGTTGGTTATACTCCATACCGCATCTATTGCAGCGCATGCATTATCATTGTTAAATTTTCCGACAATACCTAGTAATTCAACTGAACAAATAATTTGTTCGCCATAGTAAAAATTGCTATCCGTGACATGGGCTGATCCATTGTCAGGATAACCTATCAGATGAGCATTGGAGTTCTTAGAAATTCTTTTTGCATACTGATTTGATTTGTTATAAACCAAAATGTCTTCACTTTTTTGGTATTTTGTGATATTTGCTTTTGCTTTGACGTACTCTTCTATGTTTTTATGTACATCCAGATGTTCCTGTTCAATAAATAGCAGTACTGCAATATTTGGAGATTTTTCTATATCCCATAATTGAAAACTTGATAATTCGTATACTACTATGTCATCGGGTTGAATCTGTACCAAAATATCTAAACCCGGTGTCCCGATATTACCAATCAACCAAACCTTTTTTCCAGCAGCTGATAGAATACTTGAGATTAAACTAGCTGTAGTACCTTTCCCCTTAGAGCCGGTTACGCCAATAATCTTTGCAGGACATTTTGCAAAAAATTCATTTGTTGCGGACCATATTTTACCGTTTGTTTTTATTTTTCTAGGTGCTAGTCCAGCTGTACGAACAATAATGTCAAAATCCTCTAGCTTTTCAAATGCATCCTCTCCAATAATAGTCTTTACACCACTTGGTAAGGGTCGACCCGGTTGTTGTTTTTGGTCAGCAATTGTCACAATATTATCCGGATTTGAAGAAAAATACCTGTAGTTTGATTCACCCTCTTGACCATATCCTGCAATTACAATCTTCATATAATTATCTTAGCGCGGTTCGAATAATGTTGCTAATTTGTCGTTTAATTCAATTAATTCCTGTTTTTCACCACTACTAACGGCAGCTAGTACCCATTTATCTTCGCAAATAAAACTTCTAGCGGTATCCACCATTCTTCTTACTGTCACATTTTTAATCATTTCCGGCACTTTTTTATAATCTTTAATAAATCCATCAGCAAAATATCGCCCGGTATAGAAACCACTTATCTGCGAAACAGTCTGAGCTCCCATTTGGTATCTACCCAAAGCAAATGACTTTGCGGCATCAATTTCTTGTTGCGTTATTTTCCCATCTAAAACATTTCTTAGTTCTTTTGTAATGATATCGAATAGTTCATCAGCTGTTTCGTGGTTGACTTCTCCTGTTATATCCCAGCCACTATCATAAAACCCTACATCGGTATAGGCGCTTACATTATAGGCCAACCCGCGCTGACGAGCTGCCCCAAATATTCGTGAATGCATGGTTCCAGTAAGAATGTGGTTAAGATAGTGCATTGCATCCAGCTCTTCGTCGTCTAGTTCTCGTTTAATTGCCATAAAAAAACCGAAAGTCAGATTTGTTGCATCCTTGCGACGAACAATTGTCGGATTTGCTTTGACCAATTCGTCATGAGGGACTTCAAAGCGTTCACCCTCAGGTAATTTAAATTCTTCAATTTGTCGCCGTATTTCAGCCTTTCTTCCTGCAAGTTTTCCCGCAATAACAAAGCGCATGTTTTTTGTGGTGTGTGTACGACGATGATGTTCCCGAACATCAGCAAGCGTCACGTTACCAATCGTAGGCAATGATTGACGATAGGTTAAAATGTCTTCTCCTAGTAGTTGTTGAACTCTTGGCCATAATATTCGCTGATGATCATTTAAATAGTTTGTCAGTTCACCCCTGACATTACCCTTTTCGGCTGCTAGTTCAATTTCATTAAACCGTGGATGACAAATCGCAACCTTTTGCAAATCCAAGATTCTATCCCATTCAAAATCTGCACAATCTGCTGTATAAACCATTGATAAATCACTCGTGTAGGCGTTTCGGTAAGCACCGTTTTTTGTAAATTCAAACTCAAACTCGTTCTCCGTTTTGTATCTGGCGTTTGCTCCAAAAGCCATATGTTCCATTATGTGGGCGACTTGTTCAATATCTTTGGATTTTGCATAGCGATTGCCGGCTCGAAATTGAAACTGCATGCTCATAGTCGTAGCATTGGGGACGTCTATTAAAAGCCCTCTTGCACCATTCTTTAATCTGATTTCTTCGACTTCATGGTCCATATTTTGCTACTTTCTGCCCAATCCACTATTTTCGGCTTTTTTTACGATTCTGTCGCTGAGATTTCTTTTTCTTTCGGCTTTGGTTTTTTTTCTGATTCGAAACAGCATTAGATTTCTTGACACTAAAATCACTGTCCCGATTTTCCTCACCACCCGTAACCTCGTTAACACCTCTTTCCACTGCATTCTCAGCCAAGCGAGTAAGCTCTGTTTCATACTCCTCTTGTGTCTTAGCGATTACATCGCTGCTATGAACATGCATTACTGTACGTAATACTTCGTCACGTAATGTTGCTTGCAAACTATCGAACAATTTCTGGGATTCGCTTCGATATTCTACAAGTGGGTCACGTTGACCAACACTTCGCCAATGAATACCTTCCCTTAAATGTTGCATATTTTCCAAATGCTGCATCCATAACGTATCAAGAACTTGTAAATATACTTCGCGTTCGACCTTTCTGATGATATCGTTCCCGAGTTCTGTTTCCTTATCTGTGTAGTATTTTTCTACTTCCCTTAGCGCCATTTCATAACGAGTTTTATCTTTCTTTTCTTCGCCAATAATTAAAATTTTATCGTTTGGAACAGGGAATAGTGTTTCAAACTCCTCTACAAAACTTACGTTATTTTTTGCAGGCACATATGTTAGTTTTTCCAGTGCTGATTCTATTAATCTATCGATTTCGGGCTTGATGTTGTTTCCTTCAAGAATTTTACGCCTCATTGTATAAACAACACGGCGGTGACGGTTGATCACATTATCGTACTGGACAACATTTTTACGAGTATCAAAATTGAATCCCTCAACACGCTTTTGGGCTGCTTCTAATGTTTTAGATACTGCCTTATTTTGAATTGGCGTATCCTCACCAACACCCAACCTATCCATTAATCCGGCAATTCTTTCGCCCTGAAAAATACGCATCAAGTCATCCTCGGTTGAAACATAAAATTGTGTTTCACCAGGGTCACCCTGGCGTCCACCGCGACCACGTAGCTGGTTGTCAATTCTACGAGATTCATGCCGTTCAGATCCGAGAACAACTAACCCCCCAAGTTCAACAACACCCTTACCAAGTTTTATATCAGTCCCACGACCAGCAATATTAGTTGCTAGTGTGATAGAGCCTTTTTCGCCAGCTTTTTCAATAATTGATGCTTCACGTTCATTATTTTTAGCATTTAAAAGTTCGTATGGAACATGTGCAGCGTCCAGAAATGAAGCTATTAGTTCATTCTTGGCGATTGAAGCAGATCCAATTAGTACAGGACGACCAACTTTATGATATTCAGCAATTGCATTTGCTACAGCTTTTAGTTTTGCTTTTTCGGTTTTAAAAATTAAATCTTCTTTATCTTCACGAATTAATGGTTTATTTGATGGTATTTGAATAACGTCAAGGCTATAAATTTGTTGGAATTCTTCAGCCTCAGTAAATGCTGTTCCAGTCATTCCGGATAGTTTTTTATATAAACGGAAATAATTCTGGAAGGAAATAGTTGCCAGAGTCATACTCTCTTGTAATACTGAGACTCCCTCTTTGGCCTCAATCGCTTGATGTAGTCCCTCGTTATAACGACGACCCTGCATTAAACGACCGGTAAACTCGTCAACAATGATTACCTCACCATCATTCGTTACAACATAATCTTTGTCACGTCTGAATAAGGTTTGCGCACGAAGCGATTGATCCAAATGATAGACAGAACGAACATAATCAGGACTGTAAAGGTTTTTTATTCCTAAAATTTTTTGAATTTTTTCAGTGCCAATATCACTTAGGGATACTGTACGGTGTTTTTCGTCCATAATATAATCTTCGGGAACAAGTTTTGCAGCAATTTTCGCAAATTGATAGTAACTATCGGGATTTTCAGCTGCCGGTGCACTAATAATCAATGGTGTACGAGCTTCGTCAATTAATATACTATCAACTTCGTCAACGATGGCGAAATTTAATTCTCTTTGGCGTAACAAATCTACTTCATTAACCATGTTGTCTCGAAGGTAGTCGAACCCGAATTCATTGTTTGTACCATAAGTAACATCAGCTGCATATGCTTCTTTTCTGGTAACAGGTCTTAATTTTTTCAAACGTTCATCTTCGTGGTGTTCATTGTTATAATCAGGATCATAAATGAAAGACGCGTCGTTAATGATGACGCCAACTGAAAGTCCTAAAAAGTGATAGACTCCACCCATCCAACTGGCATCACGTTGGGCAAGGTAATCATTAACAGTAACAACATGCACGCCCTTTTCTTCAAGTGCATTTAGATAAACTGATAAAACTGCAACAAGTGTTTTACCTTCACCGGTTTTCATCTCAGCGACTTTTCCTTCGTGAAGGGCCATACCACCAACCAGTTGAACATCAAAGTGTCTCATACCAAGTATTCTAAAGCTTGCCTCCCTGACCAAAGCAAAAGCATCTGGCATAATCGAATCCAGGGTCGTACCTTTTTTATGCAGTCTGTTTTTTAAAACCTGTGTTTGCTTTTTAAGTTCCGGTTTTGTCATTTTTTCATATTTATCTGACAATGCATTTATTGACGCGACCTTTTTTTGAAGACCCTTCAATGTGCGTACCTGAGGGTCGCCAAATATCTTTGTTAGAACTTTGTTCTTATTTACCATAACGAATAAACTCTTACTCCTTCAAAATAAAGTCCCATAACGAAATACTGCAACTTATTATAGAGCCAAAATGGCATTTTTACAAGAGATGAAATCGCTATAATTCGCGTTTAAAACTCTTTTTAAAACGACTCATTATACGTCTTTTACCAATATGTGCGATATTTGTTTCTTTATAATCCCTCAGTTGCGACCGAATTTTAGCTTCAACAATATCTATTGCTGCAAATATGTTATTAGTCGAGTCTTTGGCTGTGATTAAACTCCCCGGTATACTCAGCAACACTTCTGCTTCGTATTTATTGCCATGGTCGTGGTTGACTTGCTCTAATTTTACTTCAGCTGATACGGATTTACGTGCATGCCTAGGAAGATAACTATCAAGTCTTCCAATTCTTTTTATTGCATATTTGCGTGTAGTATCATCGACTTCATAGGCTATCCCACTTACTTTAATTTGTGAAATCATTCCATCCTCCTTCTATTTAAGTTATAGTTTTTCGCGATTATCTAGATAAGGTTGTAGTACTTTTGGGACTTTTAGTGTACCGTCTTTATCTTGGAAATTCTCTAATACTGCAACAATCGATCGGGCTAATGAAACGACAGTGCCGTTTAATGAGTGCAGAACTTCAACATTGCCATTTTTTCGTCTAACTCGGATATTAAGACTTCGGGTTTGAAAATCTGTACAGTTTGAACAGCTTGTTAGCTCCCGATACATATTATCGACTGGTGACCAATATTCAAGGTCGTATTTTTTAGCAGCAGGTGCACCTAAATCTCCGGCTGCAATATTTACCACGTGATATGGCACTCCGATGGCCTGCCAAATATCTTCCTCGTTTTTTAAAATCATCTCATGCATTTCAGTACTTTTTTCCGGCAATGTAAAAGCATACATTTCAAGTTTGTTAAATTGATGTACGCGAAATAAACCGCGAGTGAACTTGCCGTAAGTACCTGCTTCTTTTCTATAACAAGGACTATATCCGACATAACATATCGGAAGTTTTTCTTCGTCAATTATTTCGTCAGCGTGATAACCGGTTAAAGGAATTTCGGCTGTAGCAATCAAGGACAAGTCCTCGCCTTCAATTGAATATTCGTCACTCTGGTCACTACTACGAGGTGCAAACCCGGCACCTGTCATTATTCTCGACGATACCATATGGGGCACGGTCATAAACGTAAAATTTTTCTTAACCATAAAATCTAAGGCAAATTGGTATATCGCATTTTCTAAGAGTGCTAAGTCGCCTTTTAGAAAGTAAAATTTTGCACCGGCAACTTTGGCTCCACGTTCAAAATCAACCCAATCACGAGCTAATGCAAAGTCTAGGTGATCAACCGCCCCGGTTGGCTGTTCGCCATATTTTCTTACCTCGACACTGTCATTTTCGCCGCCTTTTGGAACATCTTCATTAATTACATTTGGTACACTATTCAATAAAATCGTATATTCATCAGATAATATTTTTGTTTTTGATTCAAGTTCAGTAATTTGCTCTTTGATTTTTTTGCCTTCTGCTATCAAATCGGGTGTAGGTTTTACTCCTTTGATTTTGGAGATATTGTCGTTGCGTTTTGTGCGCAGTTCGTCGGCTTGAGTTAAAAGTTTTCGACGCTCTGTATCTAATGCCAATAGCCTATTGATATCAATTTCATAACCTTTGTCTTTACTACTTTGTTGTACTTTATCTGTATTATCGCGAATATATCGAATATCTAACATACTCTTATTGTAACAGAATATTATTCTTCATTACTATTAATTACTCGGTGCGAAGCGCGTCTATCGGGTTCAGCTTTGATGCTTTGCGTGCTGGCAAAATTCCAGACGCAACAGAAACTAGTATTAATCCAACTACAACAATAACCATACTTATAGGGTTAAATATTAGTAGACGAATATCTCCCAAATCCAGCGCTTTACTAATCAATGGGTTTGCCAAAGTCCCCACGACATATGCTAGTCCGCTTCCAATTGCTCCACCAAGAAAGCCAATCCAGGCGGCTTCTATTTTAAATAATCTACCAACATCACGTTTTCTCATACCTAATGCTTTCATCAAGCCAATTTGTTGAGTTCTTTCAAGTACACTTATATATTGAGTGTTAATGATTCCAAAAATCGACGTTAGTATTGCTAACGCCCCAAAACCGAGTAGAATGCCCTGTAAAACGTTAATGAATGTATTAACTACGCCTAGGATGTCTGAAGCCGTCTGCGCTGTGTATCCCATACCGGTTAATGTATTTTTTACTGAATCAGCATTTTCAGCGCTGTTGACACGTACCGAGGCACCTAAAAAGTAGTTATAGCTATGCGTATCTTGATTAATATAATCATACAAAGTTTTTGCAACAGTGTTTGAAATCAGCAAAGATCTTTGCGAACGAAACGCTAAGCCCGATTTGCTACTTACGGCTTTAATTTTAAAAAGAAAAATTTTCGTTTCCGGTGCAGTAACAGGGGCTGAAAGTTTATCGGCTGCGATCTCAACCATTTTTCCTATTGAATCTTGAGCGTTTTTGAATCCCAATGCTCCGACATATTCTTCAGTCAGAATAATTTCGTTATTAGCAATATCTCCGTTAGTCGATCCCGCAGCGTAAGTCAATGTAACACTAGGACTAAAAGTACTTACTGAAGCTATGTACTTATCCTGACTCACCCGAGTAATGTACTTAATTACAGGATTATAATCTGGCGAAACGGAGTCTACATTCGGAACTTTGCTTATTTTTAAAATATCATCCTGAGTTAGAACCGTCTGAATACCCAACTCACTTGATAAAGCAGTACTGCCTAAGTTCGGTGAATATTTCTGTGGACCTTGTTGATTTTTTGGTTGAGTTTTTGTAACACTTAACTCCTTTGCATCAGTATTGGATTTAACAATTTGATCCGTATATGCCCGACCTCCAGCCCCAGCTGCCAACGATAAGGTAATAGTAAAAGCACCAACCGCAATTGCTAGACTTGTTAGTATAGTTCTGGCTTTGGCTTGTTTTAAGCTTCTTCCTGATCTGATTACAATGTCACGAATTTTCATACTTTTTTCCTTTTAATTTCGTCAATTACACCATCTTTAATATGGATTTGAATATCACAACGTTCAGATAATTCAGGATCATGAGTTACAAGAACTAATGTAACATGAAATTTTTTATGATAATTAAACAATAGGTTTTCAATTACCCTACCAGTGATACTGTCGAGATTTCCAGTTGGCTCATCAGCAAAAAGTATTTGAGGGCTGTTAACAATTGCTCTGGCAACCGCCAATCGCTGTTTTTGCCCACCCGATAGTTCCTTAGCCTTTGCTTTTTTCTTATCATATAGCTCAACCGCCCTAAGTGCCGCTTCTACTCTTTTACGGCGTCTTGATGGGGAAACGTCAGCAATCTCAAGAGGAAGACTTACATTGTTGTAACAACTTTCGTTACCTTGTACGAAAAAACTTTGAAAAATAAAACTCATTTTTCTTGATCGAAATTTATCAATTTCTTTTGCTTTTAATTTCAGTATATTTTTACCATCAATAATTATCTGCCCGATTTGAGGTTTATCAAGACCACTCATTACATGCATAAGTGTTGATTTTCCGCTTCCTGATTTACCAAGAATAGCTACGCTTCCACCGTCTGGTATTGTAAAACTTACATCAGACAAAGCCTTAAATTCGTTGTCCTTTTTACCATAAATTTTCGTTACACCCTTTACCTCAATCATATATCTATAATACCATGGTTATAATAGCTTCAAATCCGGGTATATATCACGAGTTGTGTTGTCAATCTCAGAGCGAAGTTGAGGGAATGGGACACCTTCTCGTGCGGTTACTCCTTCAAAAACCCAAAATACGCGCTCGCTATTTCCCCATCCGCACGCTGGGGGCATACCGTATTCAAGCATTTCAACAAAATCGATATCCAACATCATTGCCTCGTCATCACCTGCTTCACGTAATTTTTGCTGTTCAACAAAACGATCTAATTGGTCAACCGGATCATTTAATTCCGAGAAACCGTTGCCCAGTTCTGAACCAGCAATAATTGGTTGGAACCTTTGAACTGTTCTGTCATTATCAGGATTTGATTTAGATAGTGGGCTAATGAATTTAGGGGTATTAATCAACCAAACCGGGCCAACGACATCTTTCCGTATATTTTTCCATAATTTGTCGATACCCCTTGCTCGACTGTCGGTTTGCTGAACTTCAAGTTTATTATCAGTAAGTGCCTTTTTTATGTCTTCCATTGAACTTTCAAAGACATCGATATTATAACGGTTTTTGATTACGGTTGAATAATCCCATTTTTCCCATTCTTTACCCATATCTATATCCATATCATTTATGTGGAATTGAAGTTTTCCAAAAGTTTGCTCTAGGACATACTTGTACATATCCTCGATAAACTTCATCCCATCGTTCCAGTCCGCATATGCCCAGTACCACTCCATAGCAATATGTTCTGGGAGATGCTCGTCACTATAGTTTTCATTTCTAAATCGAGGCCCTAGATCGTATACTTTCTCGAAACCACCACCCAACAATCGCTTTAAGGGCAGTTCTTGACTAATCCTAAGATAGAAGTCTTGGTCTAATGCATCCATATGTGTCACGAATGGATTAGCATCTGCACCACCAGTAGTGTGTTCTAAAACTGGAATATTTATTTCCAAAAAACCATTCTGATTCAAAAAATCACGGGTAGCTTGCCAAAACTTGCTTCGCCTTACAAATCGATCGCGAACATTCAAATTTATATTCATGTCAATGTATCTTCGGCGCAAACGTTCTTCTTTGTTAGTAAAACCATCGATTGCGCTTGGCATTGGTCTGATTGCTTTTGTTAAAAGTCGTAGTTTCGTTACATCAATAGAGATCTCATCAGTTTTACTTTTAATTATCTTGCCAGTTGCTTCGATGAAATCACCACTGTCAAGAAGTGGTAGTTCTGCTATACCTAATTGAGAGTTTTTCGAATCTAAACCCTCAACCGTTCCAGTTTGCAAAAAAAGTTGAATTTGCCCGCTAAAATCCCTGATTACAATAAAGGCTAATTTGCCAAATTTGCGAATGCCGACAATTCTACCAGCAACTGTAACAATTTGACCATCCATACTATCAAAATTAGTTATAATATCAACTGTATTATTTGTTCTATGAGAATCAGGAGGATATAAGTTAAAACCCATGTCCTTTAAGACTTTAAGTTTCCTTATTCGCTCATCGCGAAAATCTTTTAATGTCGCCATATCCGCTACATTATAGCATAATCTTATCTTTGAGATGGTGTTTTATTGGATTAATTAGCAAATGCTAAGAATTTCGTATGCAACTTTTCCCTTTGAAGTTTCTATTGTGGCCTTGTCACCGACTTTTTTACCAAATATAGCTGATCCGATTGGTGACTCGTTGCTTATTCTGCCCTCAAGAGGGTCTGCCTCTACAGGGCCGACAATTGTGTAGACATATCGCTTTTTTCCATTTTTTAATTCAACTTTATTTCCAAGCGCAATTTTTGTTTTATTACCGTTTTTAATTATCTCTGCATTCAAAATAATATCTTCTATTTCTGCGATTCTAGTCTCGATTAGGCCTTGTTCTTCGCGTGCAACGTCATACTCGGCGTTTTCACTTAAATCACCAAAATCGCGAGCTTCTGCGATTTTTGCAGCAATTTCACTGCGATGTCCCTTAAGGGACTTGAGTTCAATCTCAAGTTCTTGCCTACCCTGTTTTGTAATCATATATGATTTCTTCATAATATATTTCCTTTTTTTAAGTAGATAGCGTTTAATTCGCCAACTTATACACTACATATAGCGTATATTATACAAAGCTTTCTACAATCAGCCTAGTTTAGCAAGCAGTTGTTCGCGTGTCAACAAGCTTTTTTGTCCATTTTTACGTTCAACTAGTTCGTATTGGTCATTTTCAAGCATTCTATCACTTACGGTAACACGGTATGGAATACCAAGAAGCTCACTATCAGCAAATTTTTGCCCCGGATGAATGTCTCGATCATCATATAGTACTTCGAAACCTTTTTCGGTGAACTCCCGATATAAATCATTCGTATGGCCTGTAGCTTGGTCGCCTCCGATTCGTAGCAAATATATTTTGAAAGGTGCGATGTTTTCCGGCCAAACAAGCCCTTTATCATCACTAAATTTCTCGACAATTACGCCCATTAATCGAGTAATCCCAATCCCGTAGGACCCAAAATATACTAATTGTTTGTTCCCTTCTTTATTTGTAAAGGTAAAATTCGTATCCTCACTTTTTTTAGTGCCGAAATTAAATATATTTCCAACCTCGGCAGTTTTAACTTTTTCAAGTTCATCTCGATTTATACCAAGTTTATTCAAATTCTCATCATCCATCACGTCTTCGTTGATAGCGATGTTTTTTTCCTTATGCAAATAAATGGTATCTTCGCCGGCTTCACAGACTGTCTGAAATTCATGGCTAAACTGCGTGAAAGCACCGCCACTGGCAAAAGTCATATATGTATCATCTTTTAGGCCTAATCGTTCAAAAACCCGGTTATAGGCTTCGATAGTGTCGTTATAAAATTGATTGTGTTGTTTTTCGTCAATACTGCATGAATACATATCTTTCATTAAAAATTCACGGCCGCGCATAATCCCGCTTTTTGAACGAAGCTCATTCCGAAATTTTGTTTGGAACTGATATACATTTACCGGCAAATCCTTGTAACTTACTACGAACTCTTTTAACATTTCAATAATCGCCTCTTCGTGTGACCAAGCAAACCCAACTTCGTTACCATCCTGTAATTTTGACTTAAACCACATGTCGACAACTTTGTCATCCCAGCGACCCGTAACATCCCAGGTTTCCTTTTTTTGAAGTGTACTCATTATCAACTCTTGCCCACCGACAGAATTCATCTCCTCTCGAACAATTTGTTTAATTTTTTCAAGCACCATTAATCCGAGTGGAGCATATACATATACACCTGACATAACTTTGCTGATATAGCCTGCCCTAATTAATAGTTGAGCATTTTTAGCAATTTCACCTGCCGGAACGTTTTTGCTTGTCTTTGTAAATAAATTTGAAATACGCATATTACTTACCCAGTGTAACCAATAGTAGTGGAGAAATAAAGACAATATAATAAGCAGTTCCATTTTTTACCATATGTAATAATATTGAAGCCCATAAACTGTCGGTAAAAACCCGCAGTAAGCACAAAATAACACTTAGAGCAAAAGTGTCGATAGCCAAATTCCATCCAAGCACACCAGAATTACCCGAATTTACTAAATGAAATACACCGAAAACCAAACTTGTTATAATAATTGCTAGCCAAATTGGGATGATTTTTTTTAATTTTCCAAATAAATATCCTCGAAACAATATTTCTTCTGCAATAGGTGCAATTACTACTAAAGATATAAAAGCCAATATATATTGGTACGGTAAAACTAAATTATTAAAACCAAGTTTTTGTACTTGTTCGATATTAAATCCCGGCCACAATTTGGTCATCAAAAATAGTAGTATTGCTGAAAATAAATAATATATAATTAAACCAGCTGGAGTAATTAAGATGTCTTTCCAAAGTGGATATCTGTTAATTCCAATTTCAGACCAACTTGTTTGATATTTTTTTGTTACATAGGGTAAACCTATCACGAGCATAATTGTGACGATATACACTATCATCGTCATAATTGTTTCTACCACGGTGGAGTTTAATGAATCCAGCGCTATATTTACGAATAACAAAAAATCAAGTAACAACTGGGCGAATTTTTGTGCAATATAAAAACTAATTGCTATCCATGCGGGTAATATAAAAACCATCCACCATTTATGAAAAGTGAAATGAACCGCCGTTTTCTTAATCTTTTCAGTGTTTGTTTCAGAAGAATTTTGTGACATCTGCAATAGTTACCAAAATTACTAATCCCATCAGTATTGAAAAGCCTATCGTTTGGATTCTTTCTTCACGTTCCTTTGTAAGTTTTTTATTTAACATTCTAAATATGACCATAGTAGCCCATCGACCACCATCTAAGGCAGGGATTGGTAGTACATTCATTACAGCCAGAGACAGCGAGATAATTGCTGTTAGGAATGTCAGTTGAATTAATCCAGCCTGTTCCGCAGCTGGGAATATCGTACCAATAATTCCTACTGGTCCGGCTACGCTACTACTAACTGTATGGAGCTCTTTTGAGGCTTGACTGCGGACCAAACCGTCCGGACTAAGCTGTAAAGCCAATCCATGCACTAAACTTCCTAGAAGGTCCCCAACGCCCTGGATAGTAACCCAGGTGAATTGTGCTGTTGTCCCTATCCCAATAATTGGTGCGGACCATGTGGCTTTGATTGATTCCCTTTGGCCTAATCCGGATCCAAATATCTCTTTATTGCCACTGGCTTTTAATTTAACGTCCGCTGTCTGTTGAATATTATTCCTTTGATATACTACAGAGACATTTTTACCTGCATAAGCTTTGATTTGAGTCAGCAATATATCGACGGTAGGTACGTTTTGACCAGCAAATTTGATAATAGTATCGCCGTCTTTTAGTCCGGCTTTGGCTGCTGGAAATCCCGGGGTTAGATTTGTAATAATAACCGGTTGACTAACTATTGTCGTGTCTCCGGGGAAAGTAAATTGATTTGGTAAAACTTTTGGTAAACCAAATAATGCAAGTATTGTAATTAACACAACTGCTAGAAGCCAATTCGCAAAAACTCCTGCAAATAATATTTTTGTTTTTTGGGAAAAAGTTGCAGCTCCATAGTCCCCTTTTTTATTAGCTGCATCATTTTCTCCCTGAAGTTTGACAAAACCACCCAATGGGAGCCAATTCAAACTTAATAGTGTACCGCTTTTTAATTTTTTACCAATTGCACGTGGTGGGAATCCGATTCCAAACTCTTCTACGACAACCTTGTTGCGTCTTGCAACAATTGCGTGTCCTAGCTCATGAATTGTTACTAAAAATATTAAAATTAACAACCCAACGATGATACCGATAATCAAACCCATTTAGCCTCCAAAACGCCTTGCACGTAAACTAAATTGATTGATTATATCCGTTACATCGTCTCCGTTTAGATCGGGCCATAGCTTATCAATAAACATAATTTCACTATAGGCCGACCGCCATAGCATAAAGTTAGAAATTCTTTTTTCGCCAGAAGTCCTGACTATTAGGTCTAACGGCGGAATTTCCGGTGAATATATATTCTGATTTATTGAGTCTACTGTTATTTTGTCAATAGGAACCCCAGAATCAACAATTTTTTTTACAGCATCAACTATTTCAAGTTGACCTCCGTAATTAAAACATACGGCGAAGGTTCCTGATTTATTATTTTCAGTTCTTTTCTCGGCGTTATTTATTGCTTTTAGAATATTGTCTTTAACATTCTCACGGGAACCTAATACCAATAATCTGATGTCGCTGTCGTCAAAAATATGTAAATCTGATGTTAGTGAGCGAAGAGCTAAGCCCATAAATTTATTTATTTCTTTTTTACTTCGTTTCCAATTTTCAGTACTAAATACATAGGCAGTGACATATTTTACTCCGTGTTTGAAGCTGGCCGAGATAATATCATGTAGGGTATTATAGCCCGCTAGATGGCCTTCATATGACGGCAAACCGTGTATTTTTGCCCACCTCCTGTTTCCGTCAACAATATACCCAATGTGATTGGGAATTATTTTTTCTTCCATTATATTTTTAATATGTCTCTCTCTTTTAATAAAAATATTTCGTCGATTTTATTATTTGCATCCAGCATATTACCGTCAATGTCCTTCTCTATCCGCTTTAAATCGTCTTCTGAAAGCTCCTTGGCGTCTTTTTTACGCTTAGAATCTTTTAGAGCGTCTTGGCGGACACCACGAAGTGCAATCCTTGCTTCTTCGACTTTTTCACTGGCTTGCTTAACAAGTATTTTTCGTCTATCTTCGGTTAGAGCTGGGACAGGTATGCGAATTGTATGGCCATCGTCGCTGGGATTGAATCCAAGACTTTGATCGTTGCGAATGGCGGATGTAATTGATTGAATATTATTTGGATCAAAAGGAGTTACTTGAAGCATCTGGGCTTCTGGTGCAGCAATACTTGCAACTTGATTTAGTGGCAAAGATACTCCGTAAACTTCGGCCTTTATACCATCTAATTGACTGGGGTGGGCCCGACCCGTTCGAACTTTTTTAAGTTCTTCTTCAAATCGTCCAATAATTTGGTTAAACTTCTCTTCGTAAGGTTTTGTATCAAACATAATATATATATTGTAACAAAATAACTAGTTAAACCCTATGTGGGAATTAACAAAAATATATAGACTTCTACTCACTAAACCCAAGCTCGATACGCTTGAATTGGCGAATTATTAAATTTTCACCGGTTTTTGATATATTTTCTTTGACAAAATCGTTTACGGTTTGTTTTTCGTTTTTAATATAATCTTGTTCAAGAAGAACCTTTTCCGCAAAATATTTTTTTACTTGCCCTTCAACGATTTTTTTAGCAATTTCGATTGGTTTGCCTTCTGCCTTTACTCTTTCCATTGCTTCGTCTTGCACTCGTTTTAACTCGTTTGCAGGTATATCCGCTTCGCTAACATATAGCGGAGACATCGATGCTACCTGTAGGGCTATTTCATGAACGAAAGTTTTGAAATTATCAGTCCTAGCTACAAAATCAGTTTCACAATTAACCTCCACTAAAACACCAATCCGTCCGTTGTGGACATAGCTGTCTATTAAACCTTGTCTGGCTTCGCGATCGCCTTTTTTTTCGGCTTTTGTGATTCCTTTTTTACGAAGTTCTGCCAGAGCGATATCGAAATCACCATTAGCTTCGACTAATGCAGCTTTGGCATCAGTTAACCCAATCCCTGATAATTCTTTTAATTTTCTGATGTCATCAATTGATACGCTCATTTTATTTCTCCTTTGGAGCATCCTTTAGTTTATCAATTACTGGTTCAACCTTGGTTTTCTCGGACTTTGTACCTTCAGCTATCGCAGAACTGACATAGTCTAGAATTAGCTGCACCCCCTTGATTGCATCGTCATTACCAGGAATAACATAATCAATCAAAGTAGGGTCGGCATTTGTATCAACTATTGCGACAATTGGGATTCCGAGAGTTTTTGCTTCCTTGATGGCATTTGTATCGCCTATTACGTCAATAACCAATAACGCGCCTGGTTTACCGTTTAAGTCCTTTATGCCACCGTATTTAATATTCAGATCATCAATTTCTTCTTGAAACCGCTGAACTTCAAGTTTTGAATAGCGCTTTTCCAAATCCCCGGAAACCATTCGTTTTTCCAGGTCTTTTAATTTCTTGATTTGCTGTGTGACTGTCGCAACATTTGTTAATGTGCCCCCAAGCCATCTTTCGGTCATATATGGTTGTTTTGATGCAATAGCAGATTCGCGGATAATGTCCTTTGTGTGTTTTTTTGTACCGACAAATAAAACTTGCTTGCCGTTGGCTACTACTCGTGTAATAAACGGCAGTGCAACCTCAAGTCCCTGTACGGTTTTCTCTAAGTTGATAATATGACTTTCCTGGCGTTTACTGTGAATGTACGGTGCCATTTTTGGATTCCAGTGACTGGTTTTATGTCCAAAGTGCACACCTGACTCAAACAGGGCTTTTATATCGACATTAGATGCCATTATTTTGAACTCCTTTTCCTTCGCCTATGCGTCCGATTAATCTCAGGAGTTACCGCATAAGTTGTTTCATTAATTTGATTACCTTTTTATTCTAACCCTTTAGACGATAATTTTCAATAGAGAAGGTAACCTTTGACATTTCCCCTAAAAACAGATACAATAGTTCAGATTATGAAAACAAATTTACACCCAACCGATTATCGTCCCGTTGTGTTTAGCGATGATGTGGCTGGGTTTGCGTTTTTGACTCAGTCTACCGCGCAGACCAAAGACTCCATAAAATGGGAAGATGGCAACGAATATCCACTTGTTAAGGTGCATATTTCGTCAGCCAGTCACCCATTTTTTACCGGTGAAGAAAAAATTATCGATACCGAAGGTCGTGTTGACCGATATAAAGCTAAGTTTGCTGCTGCTGAGGCACGGAAAACCCAATTAGCTAATAAAGCGATAAAAGCAAAAGTCTTAAAAGCTAAAAAAGCTGAACGTTAATGTCAATTTATCAATAGAGGTTATCGTCAAGATAGCCTCTTTTTTGTTACAATAAACAATATAGGACAAACAATGGTAAAATTATCTATAAATATTGATGAGTTACTACTCGAAAGAAACGAGTTAGGTTTATTTTTGTCAAAGCCCTCTGCATATTCAGACCCGGATTATTCACAAAAGCACAAAAGGTTGACAGAACTTGATAATATTCTTGAAAAAGCCCATTTACGTCAGAGTTTAGAAGGTCAATTGACCGAAGCTGTCGATTTATCAAACGGAAACGACGAACTTGCCGGAATCGCAAAGCAGGAAGTTATCACCCTATCAAATCAATTGCAAAAAATTGAGGACGATTTGTTCGAAATGCTGACAAAAAAAGACGAAAATGATGAAAAAAACGTAATAATTGAAATCCGTGCCGGTGCCGGTGGTGACGAGGCTAGCTTGTTCGCATCTGAATTATACCGAATGTATTTGCGTTTTTGCGAATCTCATCATCTTAAATCAGAAATTATTAGTGAAAATGTCAATGATACGGGTGGATATAAGGAGGTAATTTTTAGCGTCAAAGGTGACAGCCCGTATGCAAAACTAAAATTTGAATCAGGTGTACATCGCGTTCAACGTATTCCTACAACCGAATCTCAGGGGCGTATACACACCAGTACTGCAACGGTTGTCGTACTTCCAGAGGCAAAAGATATAGATATCCAGATAGATCCTGCAGATTTACGAATAGATATTTTTCATGCTAGCGGTCATGGTGGTCAATCAGTTAATACAACCGACAGCGCAGTCCGCATTACCCATCTCCCGAGTGGAATGGTGGTAACCAATCAAGATGAAAAATCACAAACAAAAAACAAGGAGAAGGCTTTAAGCGTGCTTCGAAGCAGACTTCTCCAACAAAAAATTGATACAGAAGCTGCCAAAGAAACAGCCAAACGCCGCAGTTTAATTGGTTCAGGTGATCGCAGTGAAAAAATCCGTACTTATAATTTCCCACAGGACAGAATTACAGATCACCGCATAGGTTATTCCCGAAGCAATATAACCGATGCCCTAAACGGTGATATTGATGATTTAATCGAGCAACTGCAAAATTATGAACGCGAACTCGCTTCATCAAGCGCAAACAATTAATAATTGGCTGGTTGAAGCAATTCCTAAACTGCAAAAAGTCGGCATTAGCAGTGCTCGCCTTGATGCCGAATTAATACTAGCAAATTCTATTAACAAATCGCGTACTTATTTGCATGCGCATAATAATCTGTTACTAAACGTCGACCAAACAAAAACTGCTAATTCACAACTTCAACGAAGAACACAACACGAACCAATTGCCTACATTGTCGGATATAAAGATTTTTATGGTCGAAAATTTATAGTAACACCAAACACACTTATTCCTCGCCCGGAATCAGAAGATTTTATCGAGGTATTGAAAAAAATCTTACCCTTAAATTCAATTTTTTATTCGTCGGACGACGAACCAACCCCCAACCCACAACTTATAGATGTAGGCACAGGTTGTGGATGCCTTGGTATCACTGCAAAATTAGAGTTCTCCTCTTTAGATGTATTATTGATTGATATTAGTAAAGAAGCTTTACTGGTTGCACAGCAAAATGCAAATATACATAGTGTCACTGTCAATTGTTTAAACAATGATATGTTGAAAAATCTAACCTACAAACCTAACATCATTATCGCTAATCTGCCATATGTCGACGAGACTTGGGAAAAATCGCCTGATACTGGTTACGAGCCACACCTAGCACTATTTGCCGATAAAAATGGATTATCTTCTAATGAACTCTTAATAGCCCAAGCATCGGAAATATTAAAAATAAATTGTTATTTACTTATCGAAGCTGATCCCAGCCAACAATTAATCTTATGTAAATATGCAAAAAAATATAATTTCAAATTAATATCAATTACAGGCTATGTAATTTCTTTTCAAAAACTATGACACACCAGTACTAACGCCATTAAAAAACAGCATTAATAGAGTGACTATCGAAAATGTAAAAAGAAGCGGAAGTATAATGTCGTTCATGCGAATTTTTTGATAGTGATAATAGGAATCATAAGACTTGTATATCAAAAACCCAAAACAAAGAGTAATGATCGATACCTGTGGTAACAACATGTTTGAAACGAATGGCAGATGATATGCAATTGTCCAGTGATAAGCGAGCCAACTGATTTCTGCTAACATCAGACCCCATACAAGACTTAAAAATACTGTGTGACTTTCATCATCATAACTTCCAAGCACATGCTTGGCCGTGGCATAACCTACCACCCAGGCTAGTATTACAGCTACTGATGCTATCCAGTTGTATGACATATAAAAAATCGACGTAATTCCGACAAACAATGCTATCCCAGCCTGGGCTACAATGTATACCCTTTTTGACTGTGACTTCAAAAATAATAGCCAGATGACATCTAGAATTACCAAAATTAACTGAATAATAAATATCTGGGTACTGTTTGCTCCACTTAAATTGGCAGCATACAATAGTACGACAAAACTGATACTTACTATAATAGAGACTAGATTAGCTTGAATATTTGCAAACCAAAATCGTGGTCTAACGGCAAAAATTCGCCATTTACCAATTAAAACAATTGCAAATGCTAATAGAAAAGAGCCGGTTGTCCTGATAGTAATCATTAAAAGAACCGCAATGCCGATATTAAGTGCGATATAGATTATTTCACTCAACAGCGATCGCCGTTTTTTAATTGTCTTTAAGAATTCCATATCAATAGATAGTATATCACGATAGCCTTATAGCCTAATTAGTTGCAGACCCAAAAATTATTACAAATTTTGTATTACTATCTACAGTTATTGGAGGTGTTGTGGTTTTAATTTTTACGTTATACAAACTAGTTAGTTTTTGTTCCGATGCTGGATAACCTTTTCCGATTTTATATACCTCAACATTATCATAAGTCCCCGTTGGTGCATTCTGGACACTTATTACATTAAAGCCGTCTGCTGTTAAAGTATCGGCCTTCTTTTGACCTAATCCAACTTGATTAGTCCCATTCAGTACAACAATTGAGGCTGATTCTTTGGCAACCGCATTATTGCTGAGGTTCTTTTTAATGAATGCTTGTATACCGGAATAATCAAACATACCCGATGAAGGCATTACGACACTCATACCTCCGTAACCACCCGTTTTTACTACCGCATTATCACCATCAATCAAACTTAATGTATGGATATCGTTTGCTTTTATCTCACCACCGACCTGCATTAAGGTTCTAATTTCCTTTGTTTGGATGTTTGTCCTTAAATTGTTACCCAAGGTATCTAATAATTTTGATACTGCACCAATATTTGTTAACGTACCCGTGCTTGCAGCCTTGTTTTTCAGAGCGATAATAATTTTTTGTTGGTTTATTTCTCTGTCAAAGTTCGATTTTGCCAGTCCATATGTTGGTGAGCTATCACCTCTGGCCATTGTCAAATACATAGCAGCTGTCCCGTCTAGGTGATTTACGCCATTTTTATATCTAACGAGGAAGCATTTGTAATTGCATCGCCAATCGAAATTTCGGTCCAATATCCCCGGTGCACCGTCACCAACAATATTCACATCAATTCCTCCAACGGCATCGACGGCCTCCTTTACTACTGTTTGATTGACGTGCACCCCATACTGGATATCCATACCGAATATGTCCCCTATTAATTTTTGAGTTTTCGTTAGACGATCTTGTTCGGCTAAACTATCAGTTCCGTCGTTTGAACAACTGAAATACTCATTAATCTTACCGGCATAACCTGATGTGCATGCAGTGCCGAACTCAACATACAAATCACGAGGGATACTGAACATATACGCATTTTTATTCTTTTGATCAATACTTAGTACCAACATACTGTCTGTCAAGTTTGATCCCGGATGCCCCGGATCGTCTTCTGTGGTACCAAGAATTAAAAAGTTACTTCGCCCATTACTATCGGTTTTTAATGATTGACTCTGGAAAAGATCGAATATACTCCCTTGAAAAATATTTCCGCCGGCAACAACAAACCTATAAGCAACATAACCTCCTGCAGCAATTACTAACACAATTAATATGACTGCGAACCATTTAATTATTCTTTTCAGTTTATTCTTTGGCTTTTTCGACAGTTTTTTTAGTCGCCTGCGTTGTTTTCGACTGATTTTTTTTGCAGGTTTTTTATTATCGTCAATATCCCGGAGTGATTCATCAATATCTGAACGCTTCACGCCTATGCCGGATTGTACTTTTGCGGTTTGGGGAATAAATCCGTCACTTGGTTTTTCTCTTTTTTGCGATTTTTCTTCGTGCAGACCAATAACATTACTTTGGCCGGCTCGAAGATTAATATCACTCAAATTAATCCCAGCACGCCTGGGAATAAATCCATCAACTGAGGAGTTACTTTCTTTCATAAATACTCATACTACTATACCTAACTTTGAAGTATATTAAAACACTGTAACCGCTTTCACGGGTATCGATATAACCTTAAAAAGTGTATAGTGATTAAGTATGGAAATTAATTTTATCAAGCGCCATCCGTTTGTTAAAGACGCAATTAGTATTACTATTTTTATTCTTTTTGTTTTAATAGGTACCTTATTTATTAATACATTTATCTTTCGAAGTTTTAGTGTTGTCGGACCAAGTATGGAAACTACTTTATATACAGGCGACCGCTTGATTGTAAATCGTGTTCCAGTAACGGTCGCTCAGTTGCAGAATAAAACCTATATGCCCAATCGAGGACAAATTATTGTTTTTAAAAATCCTCGTTACACTGATGGTATTGGTGATGAGTATATTGTTAAACGCGTTATCGGTCTTCCCGGTGAGCGCGTAGTTCTAAAAGATGGACATTACACTGTTTACAATAAACAGTATCCGAATGGTTTTAACCCGGATGACTCCAACCATGGTGAACCTGGCAGTCCAACAAGTGGAAGTGGTGACTGGACTGTTCCAAACGAAGAGTTATTTGTTTCCGGTGACCATCGTCAGGGAACGTATTCATTTGATTCGCGAAATGGACTTGGCACGATACCACTTTACGATGTCGTTGGACCGGTCAGTTTTAGAATATTTCCGCTAAACAAAATTCGTTCTTTTTAGGTTAACCAAGTAAGTTATGTAGTCTCTCAAATTCATCTTGATTTTTGAATTTTATAGTAATTTTTCCAGAACCCTTGGCGTTTGTTTGGATACTAACATCGGTTTTTAAATGTTTTTGAATCCGTTTTAATTGATTTATGTATGGCTGTTCCTTAATCTGTTGCTCTGGAGACATTTTTGAGTCCTTACGATTCTTTTTTAAATCAACTACAATTTGCTCAATTCTTCTGGCACTAAGATCTTCACGCACAACTCTTTCCATAACTCGTTTTATTGTAGGCTCATCAAGGCCTATTAAAGGCCTTACCTGTCCTTCTGTAATAGAACCGGAAACAATCATCTCTTGGACAAAATTTGGTAGTTTTAACAACCTCATCTTATTGCTAACAGTAGCAACGGATTTGTTCCCAACCCTCTTTCCAATCTGTTCGAGGGTCATATTGAATTGGATATGGAGTTTAGTGTATGCGGTAGCTGTCTCCATGTCATTCAAATCCTTACGCTGCAAATTTTCAATCAATGATATTTCTAATTTATGTTGACCCGAGAGTGTCCTGACAAGAGCTGGAATTTTATCTAAACCTGCAATTCTTGATGCATGTAAACGACGTTCACCAGCTACTACTTGGTATCCATTTTTATGTGGAGTCACAATAATCGGTTGCAATACCCCATGTTCCCTAATCGATATAGCTAGTTCTTCTATTCCAGCGTCATCGAATTGTTTTCGTGGCTGGTCAGGATCGACAATTATTTGATCAAGTTTAATTTGGCGAAGTTCACTGACTTTATGGTCTTGAGAAACCGTAGGATCAAATGACTCGTCTAACAAATCTGTAGGTATTAGTGTTTCAAAGCCTCGGCCAAGACCGTGTTTTAATCTGTTATTTTTAGACGTTGGCACGAATTATTACCTCCTTGGTTAGTGCTTTGTAGGCACGTGCACCTTTTGAAAACTTGTCGTAAGCACCGATTGGCAAACCGTGGCTTGGTGCCTCGGCTAATCGAACGTTCCTAGGAATAATTGTTTCAAGAACTTTTCCAGGAAAATGCTTTCTTATTTCTTGATAAACCTGACCGCCCAATGTTGTACGAGTATCCATCATCGTAGGTAAAACTCCCAATAGTTCTAGGGTTGGGTTCATACCCTTTCTGATTAGTTTCATAGTTTCAAGCAATTGACCTAACCCCTCAAGTGCATAAAACTCAACTTGAACGGGTATTAGAACATATTTTGCTGCAACAATCCCATTTACGGTCAGCAGGCTTAGACTTGGTGGATTGTCGACGATTATTACATCATATTCTGCGGTGCTTGATTCAATAGCATTTTTCAAACGTGAGAATCGTTTTTCGGCCTGCGCTAATTGGACCTCGGTATCTGCCAAATGAGGAGTTGAAGGGGCTAAAAAAAAGTTTTTATATGACATTTGTATAATTACCTGGTCAAGACTAGCCTGGCCCATTACAACATCGGCCATTGTTAGTTGCAAATCCTGTTTATCTATCCCCAAGCCACTGGTGGCATTCCCCTGAGGATCAAAATCTATCAGTAGCGTTCTCCGACCGGTTTTTGCGATATAATACGCTAAATTTACAGCAGTAGTTGTTTTACCTACGCCACCTTTTTGATTAGTCACTGAAATTACAGTCGCCACGTGTTGATATTCCTCTTCTCTTTCAAACCATTATAACATGAGCAAATACAAAATCCCCGAGTCTTAACGGGAATTCTCTTTGCTAAATTAAGATTATTTTATTGAAATTATCTGGATTTTACTGTACTTTTGACGATGACCGTTCTCTTTGTGAACGCGTTTTTTTGCTTTATATCGGATTACTCGGATTTTTTCACCTTTTACAAAATCCTCAAGAACTTTTGCCGATACCTTTACGCCTTTGACGATTGGTTTTCCAACCTGAGTATTATCGCCATCAATTATGAGTAACGCGTCAAGTTCTAATTTCTTTGTACCCTCGGGTAGCAAATCAACTAATAGAGTATCTTTTTCAGAAACGATGAATTGTTTTCCGCCAATTTTAACAACTGCTTTTACCATTTAAAATTCCTTATATTTTATATTCAATCAACTGCAGATTATAACAGATGTGAGCTTCTTATGCAACGAACATTATAATAATCTAAATCTGTCCGCCACCATATAGATATACGATTAATAAACCCAACGCCAAAAAGCCGACTGCTTTATAAATTGCATGGTGACGATACCATGATCTGCGAAGAGTTCTGGTTAACTTTGAGCGGTTTGTGTGAGTCACGACCGACACCGCAACAGCAAATAGCAAAATTAGTAGCCCCCACATGACAGCCGGTGTTATCGATTGAGCCGCCACGGCAAATTGTGTCAGAATATTGGGTTGGTTGGTATCCGACGATTCAGAAACAGCCGTACTTGCACTTGATACTGCATTATTGGCTGGACTTGCGTACAATGCGACTACTAAAGTAGCCGGTTTTTTATCTAATATCCCACTTACAACAGCAAATCCAACGTCTTGATAGCTGCTTTTTAAAATATTTGCCTTGTGTGTTGGTGATTCTATCCAAGCAGTCATAACTCCGTTAGTCGTTGAAAAGTTTTTAGCTAAATTCTCACCGGCTTCGTCATAATTATATCCGACATCCGCAAACCACTTCCAAGGCTGTATTCCATCAGGAGAATTATGAGCCCAATATTGTTTTGCAAACATATCTTGAGCTTTTAAATACGCTGCTTTATCGAGCTTGTCGTTGAGTTTTAATTGACCGACGCCTTTTTCATGTCGATAAACATTTGTTTGATTAAATAGTGAAGTAATTGTAATGTTCGATTCAACGCCCAATACATTTCCGGTTTTAGCACCGTTATATCCAAATTGAAGCCCCACTACAACAAATATAATAGCGATAATTCCGTAATACCTGATTAAATGTGGTCGAAATCCGTTCTTTTTATGCGGTACAAACGCTAATTTAAAGGCGTCATTGACTCGTCTAATAGTCGGAAACTTATTTTTTTTACTGATTTTTGTTTTCGCTTTCACGATGATACTAATATAAAGCACTTATGGATAAAAAGCGAGACCCGGAAAACTATTTTTTGTTTTGAATTTCATCGATTCTTTTATGATTCAAGCCATAATAATGCGCAATTTCATGCCACAGTGTTCTTTTTATCTGCTCGAATAATTGTTCATCGTCGCGTGATACTGCTATGATTGAATATTTAAAAAGGGTGATTTTATCCGGAAGTACGAAGGTATAATTAGATCCCCGTTGGGTCAGTGGAATCCCTTCGTAAAGACCCAATAAAAGGTGTTTACCATCAATTTTCATCTTTTGCATCTGTACTGGCGTTGGTTCGTCAGCCATTACAATCGCTACATTTTGCAATCCTTTAATATATTTTTGGGGCAATTCGTTCATTGCCCTGGTAATTAATTCGTCAAATTCTGCGTCAGTCATATATTAATTATAGCTTTTATTCATCACTAAAAGTGAACCAATCCGGGTCTTTATGTATGTCTTCAACGACTTGGTCCCAATACTGATCCAGTTGCTCTTCGTCAATTCCGTCATCTAAGACAATTTCGTCTTGATGGCGATGCTCTTCCGGCATGTCATAAGAGGACGGATCGATTGGTTGAAATTGTAGGTAGTTAAGTTCAGACATTTTTATGTTTATTCCTTAATCACCTTATTTTAGCATAATCGGAAATAATAGTCAACTACCCACCTCTGTTTGTAGTTAATGATTATGCCTTTTGAAGTAATATTTTCAAATCAAAGTCGTCAATCTTGACATCTACGCTATAACTCAAATGATTAGATTTAGAGAATTTTATTGCTAGTGTCTCGTCTGTGATTATCTTGATGTGGGTTTTAATAGATTTTTCTAATTCATTATTATTCGTTATAAGTGACAATTCTATCCGGTCATCAATATTAAGTCCTGCATTTTTTCGGGCACTTTGAATGTGCCGAATTACTTCGCGGGCAATACCTTCGCTCTTTAGTTCGGGCGTTATCACCATATCAAGTTCAAATTTATCACCAATTCTAACTTTTTTAACATTCAGCTCTTCCCGCAATATGCTATCAAAATCAACAAAGTTTCCAATTTTCGGTATCGTAACGCTAGCAAGTGGCTGGCGTACTTTTTGATGCTCTTTGGCACGAATGCTTAACCCCTGGTTAACAAAATCACGAACTTGTTCCATTTCATTAACGACAAGTTCATTAATATGACCTACTTTTGGCCAGTCTAACAGATGAACACTTTCACCACCCGTCATTTTTTGATAAAGTTCTTCTGCCAAAAACGGTGTAAATGGCGCTAATACCATACTTAGGTGCACTAAAACATAATGCAGGGTTGAATAGGCGTTATTTTTGTCGGCATCGTCTCCAGCTTTCCAGAAGCGTCTACGACTGCGTCTGACATACCAGTTACTGGCATCTTCGATAAATGGCAAAATCGGCTTCATCGCATTAGGGATATCGTAAAGATCCATATTTTTTTCAACTTCGGCAACCAGTTGGTGTACACGACTGACTATCCATAGGTCCAGTGGTGTGTCGAGGTGTTCGGTTGGGTCAACTATTTCGCCATTGAATTCCCACTTATCAACTTCGGCATACATTGTGAAAAAATCATACATATTCCATATCATGCTAAGTTTTCTGGCAATATCGCTGACGTCTTTGTTTTGCAAACTATAATCTTCACCGTTTAGTAATGGGCTGGATAGCAATAAATACCGCAAACTATCTGCACTGAATTGGTCCATTAACTCGTTAGGGTCGGTAAAATTACCATAACTTTTACTCATTTTTCGACCGTCATTACCGGCGATAGTCCCAGTTACAATGACATTCTTGTAGGCATTATGACCAAACAGACCGACACTAACGGCGTGTACATAATAAAACCATGCTCGCACCTGTCCTACGTATTCGACTATAAAATCACCTGGGAAGTTTTCTTCAAATTTTTTTACATTTTCAAATGGATAATGGAACTGTGCAAATGGCATGCTTCCGCTTTCAAACCAGCAATCTAAAACCTTGTCGATTCTCTGGTATTTTATGCCGTCAATTTCAAACTTTACGTCATCTATCCATGGGCGATGATAGTCCTCAAGTTCAACTCCACTAAGTTCCTTCAATTCAGCATAACTGCCAACAACTTTGATATGTTCTTTACCCTTTGAATCAATTCCTTTCCAAACAGGCATTGCCGTAGCCCAGAAACGATCACGAGACAAGTTCCAGTCAGGCGCTGTTTCAATTGTTTTCTCAAAACGACCATGTTTAATATATTCAGGGAACCAATTAATATGCTGTGAATTCTCTGCTAGCATCTGCGTGCGTTGACCATCAATATCAAAAAACCAACTAGGATGTGCTCGGTACATCAAGCGGTTGCCTGTCCTGGGATTATGCGGATATTCGTGTTGGATGTATTCAATTTTCCAGACTATACCACGGTCTTTTAATGTTCTAGCTATCGTTTTATTTATTTCCCAAACATCTTCACCCTTCCATTCGGTTTCAGTGAATTTACCATATTCGTCAAGAACATGAACAACTGGGATTTTGTTTTCTTGACCCAAAATAAAATCATCTTCACCATATGCTGGTGCAATATGAACTATCCCCGTTCCGGAATCGGTTGTAACAAAATCGGCTGACCAAATTTTTTGTGCGTTTTTACCACGATCACCAAATAAAGGTTCATATAATTTCCCAACCAAATCCTCGCCTTTTATATTCCTTATGATTTTGTAAACTATTAAATTATGTTTTTCATCTGTTAAAACCGTATCGAGTGAATTTTCAGACAGAATAAATTTATTACCATCATTAAGTTCGACCTCAACATAATTCATATCATTATTAATGGCAATTGCTGTATTTGCAGGCAAAGTCCATGGAGTTGTTGTCCATACTAAGAGTTTCGCGTCTTCGTCTTTTAAATTAAATTCCACATAAATACTAGGGTCAGTAACTTCGATATATGCACCCGTATCCATTGTTACTTCGGCTTTTGACAAAGGTGTTGCCCACTGTGTGTCATACATTAAAACTTTTTCACCTTCGTAAATCTTGCCTTTATCGTAGAGCTCTTTAAAGGCCCACCATACAGACTCCATGTAGTCTTTATCCATGGTTCTATAACCACCATCGAAATCTACCCAACGACCAATACGATTAACCGTATCTTCCCACTCATTGCTGGTTTGGATCAAACTTTCACGAATAGTGGTAATATAGTCAGCTAAACTTATTTTTGTACCAATTTCATGCCTGTCTTTAATCCCAAGTTTTTTTTCAACGAAATTTTCTGCCGGTAGACCGTGACAATCCCAGCCCCAAACACGCTCAACTCGCTTGCCTTTCATGGTCTGATAACGAGGAATTGCATCTTTGACGATACTTGGTAACAATGTACCGTAATGAGGTGAGCCACTGATAAAAGGTGGCCCATCATAAAAAACATATGAGTTATCAGCCGGTCTAAAATCTACCGATTTTTCAAAAGTCTTGTTCTGTTTCCATTTTGTCACAAGATCTTTTTCGTATTCTACTGCTCGTCGCCTAGTTCCTGATGTAAATTGCATTGTCTACCTTTCAAGTTAACAAAAATCCCCATTTAGTCACTGGAATCCACCTTTGCAAAAGCTGCGGCGGACGGTACCATCCAGTTTCCAAAAAGAGATTCTTTTTAGCGCTTATTTTTCGTCATTTCGGGACGATTTCCGTTCGGTTCTAATCTCATATTTGATTTCTTCCGAAAAACATTCGCGGTTGATAGCCACTCACCTTATATAAGGACGTTCTGGCTAGTTATTATATCTGTTTATCTGGATTATGACAAATATTTTATTGGACGTAGTAACTTAGCTCACTAATAGTAGGTAACGGTAATCCATTCCAGGTATTTTGCATAACACCGTCTTCGGTGGTAGCGATTAATGTTGGGAAGTCAAAAATCCCATAAGTATCACAAAAAAGCATACCTTCTGGGGAGTCCGGGTCCAATATCTCTAAACTATGTCCTGTTTGATGTTCAAAGTCATGAAGAAATTCAATAACCGTGCGTGCATAATCGGTATTATCTCTGTAAAGTACAACAACACGCATTAGTTAATCTCGGTGTTAATTTTTTTATTCGTTCTTTGTTCGAGTATTTTCACGAAATCATCCAATGTTTTAAATTTGTGATAAACACTTGAAAACCTTACGTAGGCAACCTCGTTACGTTTAAGTAGTTCGTCTAAAACTATATCGCCAATTTGTTTTGAAGTGATTTCATTTTCCCCGATTGCATAAAGTGAATCCTCGATTTCGGCAATCATCTCTTCAATTTCTACTTCGGATACAAAAAACTTACCAACTGAACGCTTTATTGCAATTGATAATTTATCACGATCGAATAATTCCCTGACTCCGCTTTTTTTAATAACTGCCAAGTTCGGTCGCTCAATTCTTTCGTATGTCGTAAACCTTTTACCATCAGGAGATTCTCGACGCCGTCGGATTGTAACCCCATCACTTACTTCGCGTGACTCAATTACTCGACTGTCACCGATATTGTACTTTGGCATTGGATCTACTCCTTATCGTGCGATTTTTTGTTCTTTTTACGTCTTCGTAAAAATGCCGGAGTGTCTGATTCATCATCGTCATCGTTTGGTTGATTCCATATATCTTCCGAATTCTCATCCGCAAATATTGTAGCGGACTCACTGTGATCAAGATCTAAATTTATTCCACCAACCGTTTCATCGGAAACTTGTGGATTATCGTCTTGTTCATTTTTGGTTTCACCAAGACTAGCAGTTTTTGAGTGGAAATATGCCGAATCAAACCCAGTTGCAATTACGGTTATAATCAACTCATCTTCCATTTCAGCCTTTAAGGTTGCACCGAAAATAATATTCGCATCAGGTGAAACAGCACTAGTAATAATCTCGGCTGCCTCTTGAATTTCACTCATACTCATATCATATCCACCGGTGACATTGAATAGTACACCTTTGGCACCATCAATTGAAACTTCAATTAGCGGAGACTCGATTGCTTGTTGAGCTGCTTGGACAGCACGGTTATCACCACTTGCGCGTCCAATACCCATAAGTGCCGAACCGGCATTACTCATAATCGCCCGTACGTCTGCAAAGTCCAGGTTAATTAAACCGTGTTCGGTAATTAGCTCAGAAATACCTTGTACGCCCTGACGTAAAACATCATCCGCAATTTTGAATGTTTCTAAAAGTGGTGTTCGTCGATCAATCGTTTGAAGCAGTCGATCATTTGGAATTGTGATTAATGTATCAACATGTTTACCAAGTTGAGTAATCGCCCATTCAGCATTTTGACGACGTTTTTCACCTTCGAAACTAAAGGGTTTGGTAGCAACACCAACAACCAACACACCAAGTTCGCGTGCAATTTCGGCAACAATATAGCCAGCGCCGCTACCAGTTCCACCACCTGCGCCAATAGTAACAAAAGCCATATCCGCCCCAGTTAATACATCACGAATCTCATCTCGCGATTCATTGGCAGCTGCTTCACCAATTGATGGGTCTGCACCGGCGCCAAGACCGCTAGTTGTTGTTCCACCCAGATGTAGTTTTATGTCAGCTTTACTGTTATGTAAGGCTTGTGCGTCCGTATTCATAGCAATAAACTGCACACCAGCCAAACCGGCATCTTTCATTCTATTAACTGCTGAACCACCCGCTCCGCCAACTCCCACGACTTTTATGCTGGCAAATGTTTGTATATCGCTTGGTTTTAATTCAGGCATTATCTCTGTTCACTCCATCTTCTTATTTAATATCTAGTATAACACTTGAACAAAAAAACGCTAGGGGCGAAAACGATTGAATATCTTCGATAGAACATTGGCTCCGCCCGATATTGCATTTTTCCCGCTAAATTTTTTTGTGCCTAGTTGACCGATAGCTGTTTCCGAATCGATTAACATCAAACCTACAGCGCTAGCAAATTGCGGTTTATCGATATCGTCAGCTACGCCACCGAAGCCGGTCGCTTTCCCAACACGAGCAGCCAATCCCAAAGATTCTTTCGTATATTCTGAAATACCTTTTAGTTTTGCAGAGCCACCAGTCAAAACTACCCCACTTGGTAACTTCCCGGCACGTCCGGCTCGGGTAAGTTCTTTATTTATTGCTTCGAAAATCTCTTCCAAACGAGCTTCGACAATTTCGTCGATATCAGATGTTGAAAAACTAATTATTTCACCATCGTGCTCTAAACTGACACCTGATGAATTACCCCTAAAAACTGCTGATGCGTGCTCGATTTTTACCTTTTCTGCAACCTCTTGATCAATTTTCAATCCAATTGCCAAATCGTTAGTGATATTTATTCCACCAATTGGGATAACTGCGGTAAATTGCAGATCACCCTCTTCATAAATTGCAATATTTGTCGTCGCACCACCAATATCTATCAATACAACGCCATTTTCAACTTGGCTTTCACTTAACACCGCACGAGCAGCAGCAACTCCGGCAACTATTATTGAATGTGTTGTAACTTTGGCGGATTCAAGTGATTTTTGCAGATTTAATAAGTTTGGTGTAAGTACGGAAACAACATGTGCATCAATTTCCAATCGCGTACCAGTCATGCCAACCGGATTTTTTATACTATCCTGACCGTCAAGTTTGTAGGCATGAGGGATGACATCAAGAATTTCTCGGTTTGCAGGAACTTTCCCAAGAGTTGCAACTTCTTCAATCCGCATAATGTCTTCTTCAACAATTTCATGATTCGCACTCCCGACTGCAATCATCCCATCCGCATGAGTACTTAAAATATGTGATCCGTTTATACTTATTGTTGCAGCGTCAACTTGATATCCGCTCATTCGCTCGGCTTCACCCAAAGCGTCGTCTATAGCCTGTGCCGGGCCCGCCAGATTAACTACATTTCCTTTACGCATACCTGTGTTTGGAGCCACACCGACACCAACAATTGTTGGCACTCCTGTTGTGCCGTCAATATGCCCGACTACACAACGAACTGTTGTTG
The DNA here is from genome assembly GCA_903832635.1 of uncultured bacterium. Classification (GTDB taxonomy): domain Bacteria; phylum Patescibacteriota; class Saccharimonadia; order Saccharimonadales; family Saccharimonadaceae; genus UBA1547. The sequence goes on along the minus strand of CAILCF010000003.1, from coordinate 14,656 downwards.
TACCGATATCAATACCTACGGCGTATTTATTTGAAACTTCTTGCATATCTAAGAGTATATCGCTTATAGGACTTTTTGCCTAGAGATAGTGCTTATAATTTGGTTAAAATTTCAGTACCGTTTTCGGTTATCAGAACCGTATGTTCAAAATGCGCGGATAAACTGCCGTCACGACTACTTATTGTCCAGCCGTCATCTTCTGTTTTTATCGATTCACCACCTAAGGTTGCCATTGGTTCAATCGCAATCGTGTCCCCCGGAACTAGTAGTGTCCCGCTACCTTTTTTACCATAATTAGGTATTTCTGGGGATTGTTGCATTTTTTGGCCTATGCCATGTCCCACTAAATCTCTGATAACTCCCAATTTACCTTCATTTAATACCGCTTCAACAGCCGCACCGATGTCTCCTGTTCGCGTCGGACCTTTTATTGAGTCAATCCCGGCATACAAGCTTCGTTCTGTATAGTTTAACAAGTGTTTTTTAATCCCAGTCGGCACCTCACCAACAACCATAGTAAAAGCGCTATCAACCTTCATTTCTTTATAGGTTATAACCAAATCAAATTTCACGACATCGCCCTTTTCGAATATGTATGATGTTGGAAAGCTGTGGACTATTTCATCATTTACCGATATACAAATAACACCAGGAAAGTTTACTTCTTGGGTTTTATAGGTTGCAATTGCACCGTGTTTTCTAATCTGTGTTTCAACCCAAGAGTCAGCTTCAATTTCACTCATCCCGACGGCAACATGACGTCTTAACCCTTCAAATATCGTTGCAAGTATTTTACCCCCGCTACGCATCGCTTCGATTTGTTCGGGGGTCTTTTTTGGTTGGACTGATCCTAATTTAACCTGCATGATGACCAAGATTACAAGATTCTAATTCTTCAATTATCCTATCGTGAATCTGTCCAACAGAACCGGTACCATCAATATGAGCAATATGGACACCTTGTTCTGTCAAATAATTTAATATTGGATAAATTTGTTTACGGTAAGTTATTAACCGTTCATTAATAGATTCGGGCGTATCATCAGCACGACCACGCAGTTCTAGCCTTTTTATAATCTCGGCCCTCGGCACTTCTAATACAATAACCAAACTGACTGATTTACCTTTTTGTTCTTGATGTTCAATTAGCCACTCTGCTTGCTTAAGTTTTCTTGGGTATCCATCCAAAATAATTTTGTTAATATCTGAACTTTTTAATGCTTCGTCTATAATCTCATTGGTTTTTTCATCAGGAACCAAACCACCTTCTTGCATTATTTTATAGAGTTCAGCATCGTGAGTGCCCCTTAATAACTCGCCCATAGATAGCCATCGCCACCCCTCTTTGCGAGCCGCGAGAATCTGTCCCTGAACACTTTTACCCGAACCGGCTGGACCGAAAAATAAAATCATTTATCCCCCTTGTATTGATATTAATTTAAATTATTTTTAACAATTTTAGCAATTAATGCTCCGTCGGCCGTGTTTCCAAGTTCTTTTTTTACCAAACCGATAACTTGACCCATTTCATTTTGTTTAGAAACCCCAAGATTTTTTATCACACGTATTACGACTGCTTCAATTTCATCTTCCGTAACCTGCTTTGGCAAATATTCGCTAATAATTTTTGCTTCGGCTCGCTCTTTTTCGGCAAGTTCCGGTCGCTGAGCATTTTCATATATTACTGCACTTTCATTCCGTTTTTTTAGTTCGCGAGCAAGCAATTGCTCGATTACGTTATCGTCGATGCCGTCTTCACGTTTTCCCTGAGCAACTTCTTCGTTCAAGATAACTGCCTTTATTCCGCGTAAGGTTTCTGCCCTAAAATGATCACCACTAAGAAGCGCTTCTTTTAAGTCACTGTTGATTTTATCCTTCAAAACCACTTTTACAAACCTAGTCGGGTTTTATCAAATTTTTCTGCTTTACGAGCTTTGCGGATAATCGCCTTTTTACGACGCTCGGGTTTAGAAATTGGTTTTGCAAACCGCATAGCAGTTTTTGCCTCAGCAAGAACTCCGCTTTGAAGAACCTTTCGGTTAAATCGGCGGATAATGTTCTCGTTAGCCTCTCGTTCGTCTTTTCGTGTAACTTGTACCATATAATGGGTATTGTAACAGAGATACATCTTACATGCAACTACACTTTTGTATCAATATGTAATATTTGTCCTTCAACTAAACGTCTTCCACGCCACTCATTTATATTCGGAGAAAACCAAACCGATACAAAAGAACCTAGATTAACAAAACAAGAATCTGGAGCATTAAAAGATATAAACTGCATCACAAAACCATTTTTATCCGCTAGGTCCAGTTTGACATGTTGTGAATCGACCCCCATTTTTTTAACTTTTAATACCTCTAAATTATCACATTGGATTACGGGTTGAGAATTCCCAATACCGAATGGTTCAAGCGATGACAGTTGACCAATTAATTCTTCGGTTATTTCGGATAGTTCTGCGGTTGCATCTGCATTAGGAAGTAATAAAAGATGTTGATCCTTTAAGTTCAAACTTTTATAAAAATCATTAACTCGTTTTCTGAATTTAGTAATATTTTTCGTTGGCAATGTAATGCCTGCTGCCATTTTATGACCACCGCCTTTGGTGATTAATCGTTTAGATTCTCGAACCGCATCAATAACACTAAAATCACCAAAACTCCTAGCTGAACCTTGTGATTCATCTCCGATTTCTTGCAGAACAAAGGTCGGCTTTTTGTATTTCTCTAAAAGTTTTGATGCAACAATCCCTACCACGCCATGGTTCCAATCTTTACCGCTCACTACTAATACTGGGTCGTTAGCAAAAAGTTCTGCCTGTTTTTGTGCTTGTTTAAATATTTTATCTTGTGTTGTACGCCTTGCCCTATTCAAATCATCCAGATATTCAGCTTTCTTCAGAGCCACCAATGGATCATCAGATATCAATAAATCCATTGCATTTTTAGCTGTTTCCAAGCGACCCGCCGCGTTCAATCTGGGGCCGAGTCTATAGCCCAATGCGCGTGTATCAATATTTTCCGCATCAACCCCTGAAACTGCCATTAACGCTCTAAGGCCTGGTCTTTTTGTTTTTGCTAGTACTCTTAAACCGAAATATACCAGAGTCCTATTCTCTTCGGTTAACTTCACAACATCACAAACTGTTCCAAGCGCCACCAAATCCAACAGCCATTTTTCATGACCTTTTGGCAACCCACTGAGTTTTGTTTGAAGAGCTTGAACAAATTTAAAAGCTACACCAACGCCGGCCAAATCAACAAATGGATACTTATTACCCAAAGACTTCGGATTTACTACAGCGAACGCCGGAACTTGTAAACCTAGGCAGTCATGGTGATCAGTTACAATTATATTTAACCCAAGCTTATTCGCCTGGATAATCTCCTTTTCACTCGTACTCCCACAATCTACCGTGACTACCAGGCTTACCCCATTTTTTGCGAATTTTTCGATGGCACCTACAGACAGGCCATAACCCTCTTCAAATCGATTGGGTATAAAAATTTCGAGGTTATTAAAACCAAAACTTTTCAGTGAATTAAATAAAAGTGTAGTTGATGTGAGTCCATCAATGTCATAGTCGCCGTAAATAACAACTTTCTCTTGGTTTTTATGTGCTAATACTAACCGGTTCACAGCCTTCTCCATGTCGGGTAATAAAAATGGGTCATTAACGGATTCGTATTTTGGGTTTAAAAATGACGCCCGTGATTTGGCGTCGAGGCCCCTGGCATCAAGGATTCTTTCAAACAATGTCATTATTAAATATCAGAAGAAGGACGTTTATTCCGACCGGCTTGCTGTTGAGATTTAATTACAATGCCTTGAAGCTCTTTAAAAATTGGAAATTGTTTATTTGTTGAGTAGATTTTTGTATTACCTTGCTTTTCACTTGTCAGAAAACCGACTTTTTCCAACCTTTTCAGTTCACGTTGAATATTTCCCGGGTCTTCCTTGATGAGCTTTGCAAGTCCTCGCACATGAGTATGAAAATCTGGATACTTCGCATAAACAACAACGATTTTACGCCTGACTCGAGATGTAATAAAAACGTCTAACATAGTCTCCCTTGTGCTTAGTTTCTTGTTCGCTTTAAACTATCGTAGCACAATCTTACAACATTATGCAACGATAAATTACCGCCAATTCAGAACAATATGGTTTATTTTAGTAATTATTTCTTCATGAGAAGGAATAATATTTGTTTCATAATAATGGTTAATCCCTAAAAAATTCTGTTTTACATCTAGAATATGTATCTCATCAGCAGCGATGTGAAGTTTATCGACTGCCTGAACAGTCGAAACTGGCGTTGCTACTACTAACCTTTTTATTTTGATTGGCTTTAAAAAGTCCAGTGAAGCATCAAGTGACGATCCACTATCAAATCCATCCGCAACTAATATAACGACTCTGTCTCGAAGCATTGCCTCGTCAATATATCCACCATCACCAAGCAAGCGATTGATGCTTTGGAATGCCTGTCTTTTTTGTTCTTCAAGATAACCGTGATATTCGCTACTATACTCATCAATTTCGCCAACAGAGAACATTCCATTATAAGTAAATCCACCGTTTTGGGTTACACTCCCAAAACTAACCCCTTCACCTGGGACCTGGATGTCTTCAACTAGCAACAACGTCAACAAACAGTGTAGCGCTTTGGCAATTTGTTCTCCGACTACAACAGCACCATCACTGAGAGCAACTACGGTACAATCGTCATAACGATATTTTTCGACGAGTTGTGCCGCCAATAATTTTCCAGCCTGTTCACGATTTTCGAAATACATACAAGTCTAGTTTAGCAGTTTTATTAGTCTTTCATAAATTATTAACTATCACGGCCTAAACCGTTACATTCATTTCGAGTATACTGGATTTATGCACTATTACGAGGTAGCACCCAGACAGATTATTCGTTCTGACAGCGAGACTTTTACTTATTCATCAAAAACCCCGCTTTTAATCGGCCAAATTGTCATGATTGAAATGGGTAAAAAGCAAATAGTTGGAATTGTACTTCGTACTACGTCCAAACCAAAATACCCAACAAAGCCTGTGTTGTCAATAATTGAGTCAAACCCAATCCCCGACGAATTGTTAGAGTTATCTTTATGGTTATCGAAATATTATTTAACTCCATTAGCACTTGTTCTTCGTCTGATTATTCCAGTCGGAATCCAGAAAAAGCGTCGTAACACCACTTATATCCAAAAACCGATAGTAAATCGAGAACGAACAAATATTGTGTTCAATAAAGAGCAGTTAAATGTATTAGATACGTTGTCAAAAATAGATTCCGGAACATTATTATTGCAAGGTGTTACCGGTTCAGGTAAAACTGAGCTATATATAAAAATCGCAAAAGAGTCAATTTCGATTGGTAAATCAGTGATTATTCTAGTGCCAGAAATTGCTCTAACTTCACAATTAATATCAGACTTTTCAAACCATTTTGACAATTTACTTGTCACACACTCAAAAATGAAAGAGTCCGAACGCCAGACAATATGGCATCAAGCTTTAATAAGCACTTCCCCAAGAATCGTAATCGGCCCAAGATCCGCACTGTTTAGTCCGCTACGAAATATTGGCACTATTATTGTTGATGAGGCTCACGAGCCAGGTTACAAACAGGAACAGGCACCAAAATACTCTGCCTTGCGCGCTACAACAATGCTTGGAAGATTCCATAAAGCCAAGGTTATATTTGGTAGCGCTACTCCAAATATCACTGACCGATACTTGGCTGAAAAATCAAATCTTCCAGTCTTGACGCTTAACTCTGTCGCCAGACCAGGGAGCATTCCTCCAAAAATTTCACTAATCGATATGACGAATCATTCAAATCTTTTAACTGGACATCGGTTTTTATCGAAAGTACTAGTAAATCAAATCTTAAGCACTCTTCAGGAACATAAACAAACACTAATATTTCACAATCGACGGGGTAGTGCAAATACAACTCTTTGTAGTGATTGTGGCTGGATAGCTGAATGTCAAACATGTTTCCTGCCACTTACTTTACATGGCGATAAACATCAACTTCTTTGCCATATTTGTGGATATAGTGAATCTGTACCTACTTTATGCCCAAGTTGTGGTGGTGTTGATATTATTCATAAAGGGCTTGGAACGAAGCTTATCGAAACTGAATTAAAAAAGTTATTCCCACAAGCAAATATCGCACGTTTTGATGCTGATAACACAAATGAAGAAGCTGTAAATAACAGATATGATGATTTATACAACGGCACAATTGATATAGCAATAGGAACACAAATAATCGCTAAGGGCTTGGACTTGCCACATCTTCGAACAGTCGGTGTAATACAAGCCGATACCGGCTTATCGCTGCCTGACTTTAATACGAATGAACGTACATATCAACTTTTAGCCCAAGTAATTGGACGGGTTGGACGAAACGATAAAGAGACACGGGTTATTGTCCAAACATACCGACCGACTCACCCAAGTATTGTTTTTGGTTTGACTCAAAATTATCAAGAATTTTACAAAAATACTTTGAAAGAAAGAAGGAAAGGATTGTTCCCCCCATTTACTTTCTTGTTACAACTTACCTGTGTTTATAAATCTGAGGCATCTGCAATAAGTAATGCAAAAAAATTAATAAAAGAATTGCAATTGAAAGCGAACCCAAATGTTCAATTATTTGGACCAACTCCTGCATTTTATGAAAGACAGCATGGTACATTTCGTTGGCAAATTGTGTTAAAAAGTCCCAAACGTGAATATTTGATTGATGTATTAAAATACTTACCAAGTAAATATTGGCAATTCGAACTGGATCCGACTAGCCTACTATAGATACCCCTGGTATAATAGTCCCTAATGAATAAAGAGAAAATAATTGTCCTCCCCAACCCACACCTGCGACAAAAATCAAAAAAGATTAATTTCGTAACGCCCGAGATACTGAATTTAATCAAGGAAATGACAGGGATTGCATTAGATTGGGAAAATTCTAGACCACACGAAATAAGCGCCGCGATTTCTGCAGTACAAATTGATCATTTAGAAAAAGTTGCGATTATTCGAAGCGACTTTGATGATAAAAAAGTTCGTGACTTTACTGCACTTATAAATCCAAAAATAATTAAATTCGAAGGAGAAATACAAACTGACTTTGAAGGCTGTTTGAGTGTACCTGATGTATATGGAAAAGTACCACGTTACGATAAAATCAGAGTTAAGGCCATGGATGTGAATGGAAATGAAGTGCGTTTTAAGGCTGATGGCTTTTTATCACGAATTATCCAACATGAAATTGACCATGTGAATGGTATTGTTTTTATAGATCATATTCGTGATCAAAAAGACGCTTTTTTTAAACTCGACGAGAAAGGCGAGCTACAACCGCTGGATTATGATAAATTCATTAAAAACAATCGTATTCTTTGGGACTGATGATTTCAGTCTAATCACCCTTAAAAACCTGATCGGTTCAGGTTATAAGGTCGTAGCAGTCGTAACAAAACCTGACAGAAAAAGTGGTCGCGGGCAACAAATAGAAATGCCTGCGGTCAAGGAATTTGCATTGAATAATAATATTGAAGTTTGGCAACCTGAACAGGTATCAGAAATAGATGATAAAATTTCTTCCTTAGGATCCGAAGTTGCCGGTGTATTAGTTAGTTATGGCAAATTAATCCCAGAATCGACCATAAGATTATTTAACCCAGGCATTATTAATGTTCATCCATCACTTTTACCAAAATATCGTGGACCTTCGCCAATTGAGTCAGTTATTAAAAACGGTGAGCAAATAACCGGAGTTTCAATAATGAAACTTACATCCGGTATGGATGAAGGGCCAATTTACGGACAGATTGTGCATCAGCTTTCTGGTATTGAGACTCGTGTTAACTTACGAAAAACATTGGCCGATGCCGGCACTATGACTCTGATAACGCTTTTACCGGACATACTGAACGGTTCAATTCAACCTGTGACTCAAAACAACAATGATGCTAGTTATTGTAACTTATTGACTAAGCAAGACTCTGCTTTAAACATAAATGAGTTAACTGCGATTGAAGCTGAACGCCAAATTCGTGCATATTTAGAATTCCCTAAATCTAAAATAGATATTTTAGGACGAAATATTATTGTAACCAAGGCGCATATATCGGATGAACAAAAGTCACCAATGGATGTAAAATGCAAAGATGGAGCATTTTTATCGATTGATGAACTGATAGCCCCTACTGGGAATCAAATAACGGCTCGTGAATTTCTCAATGGCTACAGTTAGACTGTAGGATTATTCAAAATTACATCACGACTTGCAATGACCTCTTGTTTTAAACCCTCAAGTACTTCAGAGACGACTTTTCGATAATCTGGTCTGTTGACTTCCAGCCATTTTGTAGCTGCATATTCTGCCCTCAAGCCAGGGTCATTTTCTACAAGCCCAGTTGCTTTTTGAAGCTGGGTAAATGATGGTTCGCTTTTATAGTCAGGTGAATATTTAGCTAACCAAGCAACAACAATTTCATCTTTGCGATCAATTATTGATTCAAATTCTGTCAGCTGTTCGTCACTCATGCCGTCTGAGAGTCTTATTCCAACACGAAGCTCAAGTTCATCATAAATATGTTGTAAAAATGGCTTTTTTTGGTCTTCGGGGAGTTCATTCAATCCAATTTCTTCCAAAAACTTCTCATCTAGTTGAAACATCGATTTTCCTCCTATTATGGTTCGTTGTTATTTACTTTAGTTTACGCTTTACCAGCTCTCGGGTAAATAGTTCAAGTTTGTCACCTTCCTCTATCTGAACTTTTTTCGATGTCTTCAGATTTAAACCACACATTTCACCTTCGAAAACTTCTTTTGCTTCTTGTTGTTGTCTTTTTACACCTACAACTTCAACTTCGGAAATTAGTTCTTTCCCACGCTTGACACGAGCAATAACACCGGCGATAACTTTGCCACTTGTTACTTCACCACCAACAATCACCTCATCTTTCAATGTACGGAATATGCCTTTTATTTTTAGTGTTCCAATTTCAGTTTCTACTACCTCAGGGGCTAGCAGTTCTTCCATCGCTTCACGGGCATCGTCAAGAAGTTTATAAATCACATCAAACAATCTGACTTGAACGTGGTCTCTGGCAGCGAGCCTTTTTACTGCAGGTGATATTTCGACATTAAAACCATAGACGATGGTCTGTTCGTCCGCCGCCAGTCGAATATCATTTTCTGATATATTCCCGACACCGCTTCCGATTATTCGGAGTGAAATTTCACCCTGAGTATCAATTATTTTCAAACTGTTTACAACTGACGTCAAAGAACCCTGAACATCGGCTTTTACAATAACTTTCAAATCTTGTGTTTCGTGTTGTTGACTCATCATTTTTAGTAAGTCAGCACCAGTAATATTAGTACTAGCGGCATTTTTTTCGAATTCGATACGCCTTGTAGCTGTTTGTTGTCTGGCTTCTTTTTCATTTTTAACAATAATAAAGTTATCGCCAAATTGTGGTAATTCCTTGAAGCCTGTTACGGTTGCTGGTGTCGATGGTCTAGCCTCTTTCAGAGTTTTCCCCGAAAAATCAAGCAATGTCCGCACCTTGCCGTAAGTAATTCCTGCAACCAGAAAATGACTGGGTTTCAAAATACCCTGCATTACAAGTAATCCTACAACCGGCCCTCTTCCAACTTCCATATGCGATTCTATTACCAATCCTTCGGCCGGAGTATCAATATCAGCTCGCAAATCCTCTAAATCAGCAATTAGTAGAACCATATCGAGCAACTTATCAATATTTTCGCCGGTTTTTGCGCTAACCTCAACCATCACCGTATCCCCACCCCATTCTTCGGGGTTCAGTCCATGCTCTGAAGCAAGTTGGGCTTTTACCCTGGCTGAGTCTGCTGCGTCTTTATCGATTTTATTGATTGCAACAACAATTTTTGCATTTGCCATTTTTGCAAATCTGATTGCCTCTACGGTCTGTGGTTTCACACCGTCGTCGGCTGCAACTACTATTATTACTACGTCAGTAAGCTCGGCTCCATGTTGTCTGAGAGCTGCAAATGCCTCGTGACCAGGTGTATCCAGAAGTGTTATCAAACGTCCAGAATGAGTTGTTTGATAGGCACTAATATATTGAGTTATCCCACCAGCTTCACTATCGGCGACTTTAGTTTTCAAAATAGCATCAAGCAGGCTGGTCTTTCCGTGGTCAACATGACCCATAACTGCAACAATTGGTGGCCTGGGAACTGCTGATTCAGATAGTTCGTGAACCTTCCGAACGCTTTGGCTTGAAAGATCTTTCTTTTCTAACGTTACGTCCAAAATACCCAACTCTTCAATGATAATTGTTGCTGTTTCAAAATCAATGTGCTGGTTGATTGTCGAAACGATACCATTTTTAAACAATTCACCAATCAAGTTAGTGACCGGCAGATTTAACTTTTCAGCAAGTTCGCCTACGGTAATTGAGTCGGCAATTGTAATAACTTTTTCTGCCATTTCCGTAAGCTCCCTTCTGCCTATCCCAGGCAATAATTATTAATTTACTTTTTAGCTTTAGTTTTCGATTTTGGTTTGGATTTGTTGACTAAACTTAAAGAAATTTTTCGACTTTCTTTCTCGACATCAAGTACTACGAATTCTTTGCGTTCGTTCAACGTAAAGACTTTTTCCGGATCAACATCATCACCCTCACCAAGTTCGCTAACATGCACCAAGGCCTCAACTGCCGGACTAATTTGGACGAAAGCACCGAATGGCGTAATCCTAGTTATTGTCCCTTCGACTTTATCCCCCGGTTTGAACTGATCGACTTCGGTCATCCATGGATCTTCAGATAGTTGTTTGATACTTAGGCTTAGTCGGTCCTTATCAATAGCAATAATTTTCGCATCGATTGTCTGTCCGACTTTTACGTAATCCCCTGGATTATTTACGCGTTCCCAGCTAATTTCACTGATATGAACAAGCCCCTCAATACCTTCGACATTGACGAATACACCATAATCAACAACCCCAGTCACAACCCCTTTTATTGAGTCTCCTACTGTAAGTTTTTCAAACCTTGCAGCCAAACCGTCTTTAATAGCTTCTTTTTCACTAAATATCAGTTTGTTGGCTTTCCGGTCACAATCCAAGATTCGAACAGTCAAGTTTTTCCCAATCAAAACGTTTAATCTTTGTAGAATTTCATCTTTATCACTGCCACCAACGCGAGGATAATGTTCAGCCGATAACTGAGAAACAGGCAGGAAGCCCCTTACGCCGTCGTATTCAACCAGTAAGCCGCCACGATTGGCGTCATACGGTGAAACTTCGATAATGTCACCAGATTCCATTTTGGTTATTACTTCGTCCCAACCACGATCTTTAGCGGCTTTACGTAGTGAAAGTAATGAATAGCCATTATCAAGTTCCGTGTCAACAATACTGGCTGCGATTTCATCACCAATATTTAGGTTTCGATAAAATCCTACTTCCCTACGTGGAACTAATCCAATACCATGTGCTCCCAGATCAACTAATACTTCGTGTTTTCTAATTGATAAAATCGTCCCGACGATTGAATCCCCTTGTGTCAATTGCTTGACGCTGTCACCTTCGGCAGCGAGCAACTCATCCATTGTTGTGGCTTTTGCCATAAGTCTTTTCAGACTCCTTCCTTAAAATTAATATTTCTGAGGTACATGTCTAAAACAGCACCTCAAGACTGATAACATTGTACCCCATATAGATACACAAGTCAAAGAGAGTGGGCTGAAAGCGATCTCCGGGATAACCAATAATAGGCTGTCGAGGTAGCTATTGCAGAGACGCCCGCCAGTTCAAAAATTGAAAGCCCGGGACCTGTTGTTGGCATGTTTTTTGATTTTGTCTGACTAGTATCCGAAGTTTTTACCGACACAGATTCGGATGTTTTACTATTGTTATTTGATGATTTTGATGTAGAACTGGCGGTTTTATCGATAGATGCAGTCGTCGGTTCTTTTCGAGCTTGTTGACCACGCTGATTCAAGATATAAACTGCAGAAACCAGTCCGACAACCAAAATAATACCAATTACCACAAAACTTGCGACCGAACCACCCTGATTTGTTCGTCGTAACATTTCTCTAACCTCTGTTTATATATACTTATTATGCATTTATTTTTTGAAATAATCAACCCGTCAAATTATGATACACTAGAAACATGTTAGTCGCAGTAGATACGGGGGGAACAAAAACACTCGTTGCCAGCTTTGATAAAGATGGGGTTTTAGGACATCAAATCAAATTCCCAACCCCCCAAGACCAAAATGAATATATAACTACTCTGAAAAAAACGATAACAAACCATTATAGCGACAAAGCAGTCGATGCAATTGTTGTGGCTATCCCCGGCGTTATAAAGGGTGGGATCGTTGTTGAGTGTGGTAATCTTCCTTGGAAAAAATTCAATATCACTTCAGCCCTGGCTGGTGTTTTAGGAAAAGTGCCAGTATTTATTGAAAATGACGCAAAACTCGCAGGGCTTGCCGAAACCAGATTCTTGAAACAAGTCCCATCACAAGCACTTTATGTAACAATCAGTACCGGTATAGGTACGGGTATTATTACCGATGGTCATATTAATCAGGCGTTTCGTAATAGCGAGGGTGGACATATGATGATTGAATATGATGGGGTCGTTCGTATCTGGGAAAGTTTCGCCTCCGGGAAAGCCATATACGAAACATATGGAAAATACGCCCACGAAATAACTAGTAAAAGAACCTGGAATCAAGTAGCAGATAGAATTAGCCGCGGATTTTTAGCTATAGTCCCTGTTTTACAGCCTGACGTAGTAATTATTGGTGGCAGTATAGGTACTTATTTTGATAAATTCGACGACCAATTATTGAAACTTTTAAAGGAAAAGCTGCCTGCAATAGCCCCCTGTCCTATATTTAAAAAAGCCAGGTATCCGGAACTGGCAGTAATTTATGGATGTTATTATTATGCCCTCGACAATATCGCTGATAAAAAATCTTAAATCCGATTTTCCTCAGTTCATCTTTAAAAGATCATCAATTTTTTTGTGGTCGCACAGTGATAATACGATATACTACACCGACAAAAAAGACGATTTCCGATTTTTATTTCATGAATTAGCACATGCTCTACTGGGTCATGCCGATTATGGGCGTGATATCGAACTTATTGCAATGGAAAGACAGGCTTGGGACAAAGCTAAGGAAATCGCATCAAGTTACGATGTAATAATTGATGATGACTATATTCAGGACAATTTGGATACTTATAGAGATTGGATGCATGAGCGCAGTACTTGCCCTAACTGTAGCGCTAGCGGAATGCAAATTAGCAAGAAAAATTACCAATGTTTAGCTTGTAGCCATAAGTGGCATGTTAACGAAGCTAGAACCTGTGCTCTTAGGCGATATAGCTACCAAAAATAACAAAAAGCACACCGCAGGGATGTGCTTTTTGACTGAAATGTTTAATAAATTAAGATTCAGTTGTTACGACGGCTTTTTTACGTCGACTTATCCGACCACCTTTTGCACCAGCAACACGTGCTAGGTCTGGGTTAGCTGCAAAGCCACCAGTATGACCATTTTGGCCACCTTTTGCACCAATCTTTGCGTAAAAGAATGGATCCTTTGCTAGGTTCTTAGCTGCAGCCTTTTGGCCACCAGTTTTTGTTCCTGCCATAATGTTATACTCCTTTTTTCTGCTTTTCGCTGTACAGCGAAAGCGAATTAAAAAGATTTCCAAGCCCTCGCTGTATGGCGAATCAACCTGAAAACCCTCTTTATTACCTCACACATGATATGTGGATGTATTTATACTAACATAGCTTATGTTAATTGTCAATATATACATAATCATTTTTTATGTTAGATGTACTATTGCAATTATTCTGTGGGTGCTATATTATAAATAAGCACCTGTTTGAATCCAAATAATTTGATTCAAATAAAACGACCAAATCTGCGATATTGGTCGTTTTTGTATTTTTATCCTAATAGTCGTAAAATACGATATTTAGCCATAGAAAAAGACCACCCTATTCGGATGGTCTTTTTATAATTCGGCACCGTGCTAGTTTCCCGCTTTCGGCAGTATAATCGCCGCTGCTGGGCTTGACTTCTGTGTTCGGGATGAGAACAGGTATTTCCCCAGCGCCATGGGCACCGAATCAACTGGAAGATGGCTATTGGCTATTGGAATGTAGCGCTTTGCTATATTCCATATTCCATATTCCATATTCCAATCTCACGGTGTCCATTTCGATGCATGAATTATTAAGGTTGCAATTAAGTTTTAAACAACTGACGTGGTGATTAACACCAAATACTAGTTAAGTCTACCTAATCACCGCTGTTAATGCAAGCATTAACATTGGTAATAAGGACATAAAAAGGCGATGGGACTATTAGTACGCTTCAGCTACACATGTTGCCATGCTTCTACCTTGCGCCTATCAAACTGATATTCTTTCAGTGTCCTCATAGGGAAATCTTATCTTGAAGTTAGCTTCGTGCTTAATATGCTTTCAGCGCTTATCTATTCCAAACGTAGCTACTCGACAATGCAGCAGGTGGCCACAATCGATACACCAGAGGTTTGTCCGCCCCGGTCCTCTCGTACTAAGGGT
>CAILCF010000002.1 GCA_903832635.1 uncultured bacterium | reverse complement strand
ATCACATGACTAAACGATTCGATTCTCTTCATGATGAAGTTGGTGACGTTAAAAGAGAGGTGCGTGGTATCTATAGCCATCTCGACAAGAAACTTACTATCCTTTTGAAAAAACGTACCGCTTAACGAAAGGTGCTATAAGCTATACCGCAATCGTCCCTCTTCCCACAGTTTTGAGGTAATGCCTTCTTTATGCAGTAGTTCGGTCGTAGTAAACCTAATACGGAGATCGTCCTCGTAAGTATCTTCGATTAATTTTTTGGTGCTACGTTTAGCGTAAATTAGCTCCGTGATAGTCGGACAAACCAACAGGATGATTGGCGCCGAGCCGTCGCCTTCCCATTCACCGTCTTCAAGGTATGTAACGTACTTCTTTAGCCTATAGCGCAGACGGTACCTCGGCAGGCTGCTGTCAAAGATCTCCAGTAGGTAATTAGCTGTCACCATTCCCTGCTTGTTTCGCTTAACGATGCAGAGGTTTGGCCGCAATACTTCGTGTTCAGCCAGGAAGTGGTATTCATGGTCAGGATTAATGTATGAAGTCTCTAGTATGCAGTCAAAGCTAGCCCGACTGGCGCCGCTCGTGTTGATAGTTTGGAGCGACAAGCAACAGTCCGCTACCAGCAGGCTCCGATCAATAAACGTCCGACTACGGTTAGCATCCCTATAGCGTTTACGGAGTTCTTCGATTGGATACTGATCAAGCGCCCTGAGCTGTCGTATGCCATTAATCCCCAAGTAGTAGATGGCCGGCTTGGTTTTCTCGACAAAGTCAGTTGAATAGATCCATCCGACATATTGTTTTTCTCTAAGATCTTTCAGCCAACTAATAACTCGTCTTTTATCTGTATGATTCATAGCTAGTTGTATTTGTTTTCTATCTAAGTATCTATAGCTATATAGCAGCTTTAGTATGTCTTGTTGTTTCTTAGTTATTTTAGGTAGTTTCATGATTTAGTATTTGAGATATTTAATGCTTAGTAATTTGTATAGATAGATTATTTTGGATGGTTTATTTTAGGTATGTTAGTTACGGTATATTTTATGCCAACCCCACCTACACCGATATTTATATGGTAGGCACTACGAATAAACATACAATAACAGTTTAAAAAATGCAATATACTGTCCCCGCCCACGAGGACAATTCCAAGAACGAATAGAATAGGGGAGTTATCCACAGTTTTAGCCATAAAATAGTAAAATTGCCTCTTGTAACTATACAAGCTTGTATAGTATACTATACACAGACGTATAGATAACAGGGGTAACAATATATGGCACGAACAAAAGGCTCAAAGAACAAAAACTCGGCAGAAATGCCAATGTATACTTCCCTACCTACCGAAGAAAAGCTTTTTGTTCTAGCCAATCTTATCGTCGATCGTATCGTTGAAGACCAACAAACTGGTGGCAAACTATTAAGACAATTGGTGGAGCAAGGCAATGCTGGGTGACTCGATACCTGAAAATGCCGTAGCCGCTATTCGTGTCTCGTCCGTCCGTCAAGGCACCGATGGAGACTCGCCAGAGGCTCAAAAGGAGCAGATTGCCAGCTTTGCGAAGCTACACAATATAAACCTCAAGAAAACATTCGTATTCCTCGAGTCTGCTTCCAAAGTCGAACAGCCCATGCAACAAGCTATCAACTACTGCAAGGACCCTAAAAACGATATCCAGCTGTTTATCATCAAGTCTATTGACCGCTTTACAAGGGGTGGCGCTACACCATACGACCAGTTAAAGATGCAGCTTGAGAAGTATGGCGTTAAACTCGTTGACATCTACGGCGTCATTAGCCAGCAGAAGGTTAACACCTTGGATTACCTTGGCGTAAAGTATCGCTGGAGTGAATACTCGCCGAGTCAGAAGATGGAATTCCTTGAAGCCGAACGTGCCAAAGACGAGCTGCGCGACATCATGAGTCGTATGATTGGAGCCGAGGTTCGATACACCCGTATGGGCTATTGGATGCGCGGTGCCCCATTTGGCTATAGCAGCCGTCGCGTCGAAACAGGCAATGGCAAACGTCTAATCCTCGATCGCTTTCCCGAAGAAGCTCACTTTATTGAAAAGATGTTTGAACTGCGCTGCCAAGGTACCTTAAGTGATCAGCAAATTGTTGATGAAATAAATAAGCTCGGTTATACATCGCGTAGCTATAACCGGCGTGCTAATACCGACAAAACCCAAATAACTGCTCGTATGGGTAGCAATAAGCTTAGTTTGAAGCGATTCTGGATCTATATCGCTAACCCTATCTACGCCGGCGTCATACATGAGAAATGGACCGAGGATCAGCCGGTTAGGGCGCAGTTTGAAGGCTTAATCACCTTCGCCATCTTTAACGCCGCCAACCGCGGCAAACTGACGCTCAGCGAGACGGACGGTGTCGTGACAATCACTAAGCGCGAGACTCCTGAGTTCCAGCTTCGCAAAGGGTCTCATAGTGCAGATTACCCATATCGCAAGGTCGTTACCTGCCCTATTTGCAGGCGTCCGTTTTTCGGCAGCGCGGCTAAGGGGCGTTATCGTTATTACCCGGGTTATCACTGCAATAAACGCGGCCACCACTTCCGTGTGCCCAAAGCAAAACTTGAAGATGCTGTTGAAAACCTCGTTAACCATGTCACGTATGCTGATGACCACATTGATGACATCATGCAAGCTCTCGAGACCGTCTGGCAGATGCGACATAAAGACGACGGCAAAGACGAGGCGATAGTAGAAACGCGGTTAACCACACTGAGAGCTCAGGCTTTAGCTACGGTCGATAAGATAAAGCTTCTGAGCAGCCAAACAGCAATTAAATATATGGAGGAGGATCTCATGAAGATCGAAGCACAAATAGAAGAATTAGTGAACGAAAAGGAGCGCAAAAGCGCCGAGCAACCAATCAGTTTTGACGTTGTTAAGAAGTACGCCAAATACTTTCTGCAACACATTGATCAACTGCTTCTGCAACAGAGTGATCCAATCAAAAAAGCCGACTTTTTCGGGGTAATTTTCGACCAAACGCCAACCTACGACGAAATTGCTTCTGTAACCAACAATGGACCGAACAATTTCTGGAATTTAACAGGGATAAACGAGCTGTTTAAAATAAAAAGAGACCAGCCAATATTTGACCAGTCCTTGTTGGTGCGGGTAAGGAGACTCTAACCCTGGACCTCTTGCTTGGGAAGCAAGCGCTCTAACGACTGAGCTACACTCGCATGTAGGTTTATTATATTACATTTTTGATTTAATCAGTTTTGCCCAAGATGCGGCTTTTTCCAGTTCGCCAGGAAACAGTGGACCTTCTTTACCCTTAACATAAAATGCCTGAGATTCAAAAACCCGTTTCCCACCAGCCGCACGCAACATTTCCGCCATCTTTTCTTTGGCATCGCCGTGAATAAATAATTTTACGCGTGTATCAAAAGTGGCAAATTTTAAGTCTTTTTTTAACTTACCCTTCAGGTTTTCAAGGACTTTAAGTGTAGTTTCGGTCGGTCGCCAGCCAATAATCGGACAGCCAAAAATCAGCAAATCAATACCGTTTAAATCGGCCTCTTTAAAATTCTTGGTCAAAACAACTTTAGCGCTTTCACCAATACTTTTTGCAATCTCTAAGGCAATTAGTTTGGTGTTCCCATAATTAGAATCACAAACAACCAGTGTTTTCATACTACAATTATATCACTGTGGTGATGAGGTAAAAATATTAATTATTTATCCTCTTCTGCTTGTAGGTCAATTGTAATATTAAAGTTGAATAGCGTATTACTTTCTTCACCTAGACTGGTATGAAAACTTACCTGGGCTGGAAGATTTGCATCAATAAACTTTTTTCTGGCTCGTAGCATTGCTTTTTGCGTAACATAAGCATCTTTTTCGTCTGTTGATTCAGCTAGACTAACTGTTTTTGAACCATTGTCAATTTCCGCTAGGATATAGCCTACGATATTATTGGATGTTTCCTTAACCTTATCCTCCATTACGCCTTCAGAAAAACCTCTTTGATAGCCCATCTCTTCGGCTTTCTTTATCACCCTGGTAAGCTCACGCCCTCCCGTTTCACTTCGAAGGTCTGCAATTTGCAATGCTGCCATGTTTTCATCAATCAATTGTTGAATTTTATCAGAGGTAGATAAAAGTTGTTCTGGAGTATTGTCTGTCGACGGTTGTTCTTTTTCGACTGAGTGCCCCATTTTCGACTCTGGATTATTTACCATATCTACTCCCAAAATTAATGGTTAACTTTATCTAATGATAACTAACTAAACATCAAATACGCAAGCATAAGCAGACATTCTAACACCATATAGTTGGCACTCTTGACATGTGAGTGCCAATTTTATAAAATTGATATGTAAAGTAATTTACGAAAAAGGAGGATAAAACAATGGTTAAATTAGTTAAATTCGATCCGTTCGCAGAGTTAAACGCTTTGCAAAGACAATTCTTTGGCGATGATTGGATTGCGCCGGTTAAAGGGGTTAATATTCCAACCACCGATGTTTACACCAAAGATGACAAACTAGTAGTCGAAGCTCATCTGCCAAATTTTGAAAAGGATGATGTAAACATCCAGGTAGATGGCGATGCACTTACAATCAGCGCCGAGCGACATGAAAAGCAGGAAGACAAAAGTAAAAAATATGTCGTTCGTGAAAGCTCCAGTAGTTTTTACAGACGAATTTCGTTGCCTGAACGAGCAAATACAGATAAAATAGATGCTCACTTAGATGATGGAATATTGAAGGTTAGCGTACCTTTGACGCCACTCCCAGAACCAAAGAAAATTGCAATTTCAGCAAAGAAAAAATAGTTCAAATTTGCAATAAAAACAGCCCGAAATCAGGCTGTTTTTTATTGTCATTAACTACTTAGAAGTTGTGTTGTATCCTTGGATATTCTTGTTCTGCTCCGTCGCATTTTATGAAAAAATGACGTTCGAAAACGTCACCGTCTTTGAAGGATGTGTAATCTTCGCCAAACATACACTCTAACATTTGTTCTCCAAAACCGTTATGATCCGGGTCATCGCCCCATTTGTCGATATGAACCTTCTCCTCATCTTCAACACTAAAGGAATGTATAGCTACCCCACCCATTTCAGAACTTAAAATTACAATCCGGGGGTTTGATTCTTCTCCGTATATTAATACGTCTTTTGCGGTTTCCGCAACTCCAACTTCGGATTTAGCCAGGTCAATTCCATCGTTTTGACAAATCCGCTCCATAATATCGGTCCGGGTTTCCCCAACAGGGTTGTCTGTTTGTGTACAAACATCGTCAAAATCGTAAGCAACAGTCCTATAACGTTCGAGTTCGATTGGATTTATTGCCATGTTTGTTTTCTCCGGTTAATACATTCGTTATAGCACCATAAGCTTTTCGGGTCAAGCTTTTTTGCAAAAAGTATAATTAACTGGTTTAATTTACTCATATTACATGTTGTAACATATTTTTACAACTTAATCAATGCTTAGCAATAAAAATAACCTCAATATAATTGCGGTTATTTTGTAAAATTTGGTGCGGGTAAGGAGACTCTAAACACCTGGCCCGCCATGCGGGTACAGGTGTACCTGACGATTGATGATTTTTGAAGAGGTCAGGAGTTAGATAATTTCCAAAATCCTACCACTAAAAAATCCCACCAAAGGGTGAGATTATTTCGTGGTGCGGGTAAGGAGACTCTAACTCCTGACCTCTTCCTTGGCAAGGAAGCGCTCTAACAACTGAGCTACACCCGCATACCCTAAAAATTATAGGGAAAGAGGTGTTAAATTGCAAGGAATCATAAATTCAATAAGTTGAATGAATGACAAACAGACATTTTCGAAAAACCACGACTACCGCGGGTTCCCGGAACATGTCCGGGAACCCGCATCAGAGAGCATCTCAGCTCCACTGCCAGCCCAACTTGACTTGCTTGGCGTTCGTTGGTTCGTACATGTAGTACAGCGGGAAGACAAGCCTGTGTGGGTTGTCGAGATAGCCACGAAAGTGGCTTTCCAACAACCATTCATGCAAGTCTTCGCCGTACTTCCAGCACTTGATCATGATGACGGACGCTGTGGCGATGAAAACCCCGGTGTTGACTGATTCGGGACCAGCCTCGAAAGCGGCAGTTTCTGCCACATCCGCGACGGCCTTAGACGGGTCAAGAAGCATCTCGAGCTCCATCAGTCTTCCCCAGCGCTCACAAAACTCAAAGATGCCCATGAATCTGTCGGAGTACACAGCGTCGTCCGGTCTGGCACGTTCCGTAGCCAAACAAGCTTCGAAAAGCCGCTGGTTACTGGGGTTAAACTCCATCGTTGGGAATCCCTCGAGTCTTTCGAGGCAATCCCAGACAACTTGGGCTCTACCCATATCGTTCATCTGATTACTCACCTCCTGGTGGGTTTATTGTAATGCCTGTTTGTCAAAGAATCCCGGAGTTATAACACTACACGGGCTTATCATTATTTTAGGATATTTTTCTTAATTTGTCAATTACTTTTCGTCCTTTTGGACTCGTCAGCGTAAATACACATTCACGTAAGTAATTTGACAATCCGTTCATTCTCGCAAGGGGTAGGACTCATGAAAGCCCCTACCCCATTGCTCCACACAATCACCAGTATTGGCGATAGAACCGATAGATGCGGACGGGCCAGCCGTGACGGTCTTCGTCGCGGAGGATGTCCTTGACATCAAGCTTAAACAGATGCGGCGGGCGCTTTTTGGGATCATAGAAAATCCCAATGCTCTTGCTGGTGTATACCCTCACTCGAATGACTCCGGTGTTGCCGTCGCCGATAAGCGTGGCCACCAAAGACCTCAGAAGTGACGAATCCAGATGGCTGAACGGCGCCCACGTGAAGAAACGACGAGGCTGCTCGGCCTCGAAATCGTATGGCAGAGACCGCCGCAAGCAGATGGGTTCGCTGGAACGCAGCCGCATGTACCCCGTTGTGGGGTTGTCTACTGTAAGCTTGATGGTAATCGGTTTCGGTTCGATAACAACACACATCATGCACCCCTTTGGGAGTTTGTGGAGAACGGATTGTCAGGTGCGTCAAGGTGGGTGAAATCACCTCACACAAGACTTACCTATATTCTAGCATAAGTGTAATGTTTTGTCAATGTTTTGTATCTGTTGGTATCGCTTTTCGTCCTTTGGGACTCGTCAGTTTGAATATACATTCAAAAAAGCGAAAGACAGGCAGACGCTCAGAGAAACAGAAATGACGGATGGATGCCGCCTTTCATCTGAACAACTACCTATCACTCGCTTTGGAGAATCTTGGTGTTGTTGAGTCAGGCGATGACTAAGAGGTATATTCGGGCAGTGACGTGTTCTTTCCGAACTGGACCTGACGAACGATGTCACCTATGAGATGTGGTCGATAGACCATATCATCGGCGAGTTCGTCCAACAAGGACGAGTAGTGCCACTCCTCGGACAGTCGTGTAATTACTCCACGGAGTAGTTCACACCCTTCATCTAGGTCCAAGGTCGGTATACCGGCCTTTTTGACGCTTCTGATGAAGTTGCCTGTCTTACTTGAATCACCAACTCCCACGGAGTTAATCCAGTACTGCAGAATGCGACCTATCCGATCAGATGTCTGCATCACAGCACGAAGGAACGGTGTGTTGGTGGGGTCGCTCAGCGATTCCTGCCAGGACTTGGAAGCGGTCCTCCGAATCATGAGGGGCGGTATTCCTTCCAGCATAGTGTTGGCCTCGGTGATGATGAGGTCGTTCGCGAAATCCTGCCGAGACAAGTGGTTCTTGGGCTTTGGACCTATTTGAGGGATGATGAATCCCTGGATAGCCCGCTTGAAGTCTCGCTCCATCGATTGTACTGATGTTTTTGACGAAACCTTGATATCAACACCACAAAGCGTAATGCTTACGATGGTATTGTCGCTTCGAGGATGCTGTCCAGCCTCCTGTTTGGTAATCTTGAGGAACTCAGGGAACAGTGACGGATCGTCGAAACGGTCGTTTGGCTCCATGTGAACCTCGACAACTTTGGCGAGATCAGTCAAGCTGATTTGCATCTTTACCTCATTTCATTGTTTCTCTATTCCACAGTGTGAAATAAGCTTCTGCTTGTCAAAGAACCTCGGAGTTAAATTAAAAAAATACTCAACGAGTTAATATATATTCTACTATAATTTTGCATTTTGGTCAATTTAAATAGGGCCTTGGTAGCGTGAAAGCTACCAAGGCCCGTAGGACAGGACTTGAAGGGTAAAACGAGGCCAAACTTGGCGTACGGACGCTTATTACATCAGGCTGTTAGCGCCCATGGACTCCATCCGGGTGGTCCCAGAATCGCACGCACGAAGTGCAGTATGTTCTGGTACGGATCGAATGGTTTCCATTTATTACCGCCGGTCTTTTTGTTGCGCCACCAGTCAGCCAAGAACTGGAACAACCCACTTGCAGTCGAGTGTTTGTTCTTGGCTTTGGGATTGCCATGCGACTCTCTGTCCATAATCAGAAGAGCGTGCCACATCTGGTCCCGGGGCATGCCACAGTAAAGCAACAATGGAACCCAGCGGTTGACTCCAGACTTAGCCTTTGGATACCTGATGAGTTTCCAATACTTGCTACTTTGGTAGCGGATAGCGCGTAGGCTGTCCCTGTCGTATGTTAGACGCGCTTGCCAGGTGCCAAAGCTCGATTTGGACATCAGCCTTTGTGGAGGTTTCTTGTCCAAAGCATAAGCTCGCTTGACAAGCTCGGCACGAGCTTTCTTGACCTTTCTCTCGACCTTTAACGCCTTGTGTTTGTAGTTGGCGACATCAAGAATTGCCGCTGCTGCAATAGGGTCGATTGTAGGCGTGGGAGTAGGCGTTGGTGTCGCTGTGCTGGTAGGTGTCGGTGTTGGCGTAGGCGTTGATGTTACTTCTCCACCTGGTGACGGCGACGCACTGGTGCTTGGTGATGCTGATAGGCCGTCTGCCAGAACCTGGTCATGTGAAATCAGCGCCGCAACGGCAAACAAACTGCTTGCTGCCAGCAGCACTATAATGACCATTACGAGAATTCTGAAGCTTCGGAACAAAACGTCCCCTTTGGTTGCGTTTGAGAACCCCGAAACATTTGTTTCAAGGTCTCATTCTTGGCCTCCGGATTGTAAAGCTACGATCCCTTCTGTCCTATGTAATATTTTAACATATTCAGTTTGTAGATGCAAAGATGAGCATAGTATGGGGCTCCTCCCAGGGCGCTCCGTTTCACTCCACTTCTCCGCTTGCTTATAAAAATATGTAAACACATTTTTATTTTGCTGCCCTACGCCGACTGGGGTTCGTTTTGCCTTTGGCAAAACCCCCAGTTTGACCCCAAAGGGGTCGTCAAATTAAAAACTCCATCATGGAGGATGGGGTTTTTAATTTGGTGGCTCCTCCCAGGATCGAACTGGGGACACAAGGCTCTTCAAGCCTCTGCTCTACCGCTGAGCTAAAGAGCCACACAACCAGCTAAAAATCGTGAGCTATTCGCCGTCTGGCGAAAGCCACACTTCGAACTATTGTAAGTGAAAAACCATCACTTTTCAAGCGCATCACTGATTATTGCATCTATTAAACTGCTGTAAGTCATACCTTCTTGGCGCCATAATTTTGGATACATACTGATGTTCGTAAAGCCCGGCAGGGTGTTTGCTTCATTAAAATATATTTCATTATCGCCGGACATTAGGAAATCAACCCGAGCATAACCCTTGCAACCTAAAACTATGTAAGCCTGTTTGGTAATTGAACGTATTTTCTCGCTGATTTCAGTTGGTAATTCAGCTGGTACAATCACCTTGGTTTGACTGGCGATGTCGTATTTCGAGTCATAGTCATAAAATTCCCTATCAGGAACAATTTCACCGACACCACTGACACGGACTTTATCTCCACTTCCTAATACCGAAACCTCTAGTTCGCGTCCGGTTATAGTTTTTTCGATTAGCACTTTTGTATCGTATTTGTGTGCTGATTCTAATGCGGCACTTAATTCCTCGTCGTTACTTGCCTTGCTAATTCCGACAGAACTGCCTTCATTTGCCGGTTTTACAAACAATGGACTGCCTAATTTTTCTGTTAATTGATGAAAACTAATTAGCGGTTCGCTTGCCAGATGAACTTGATATGGAGTAGTAATTATCCCGTTATACTCTAGGAGTTGTTTTGTCGTGACTTTATCCATCACAATTGCCGAAGCTTCAACGCCACTTCCTGCAATCGGGATATGAAGCAGTTTTGCTAGGCCTTGTATTTTGCCATCTTCACAATTAACTCCATGTAAAACTGGTAATATAACATCCGGATTGATAGTTTCGGCAGCTGGAATAGTAGTAAAACTACCTGTTCCGAGTACCGGCAATAACTGCGGTGCACCTGTGATGTCAATCGGATCCAACATATTATCCAGCAACCACCACTGACCAGCTTGGTCGATATAACCTAAAATTACATCATATTTTGTATCATCCAATGCCGCAAAAACATTACGAGCCGAAGAGATAGAGACTGTATGCTCCGACGATTCACCCCCAAATAATAACATTACTGTGGTTCGTTGCATCCTGTACCACCAGTATACGAGGTATAATGGAAGTATGCAACGAGTACCCCTGGCAGAGAGAATGCGACCAAAGACGTTAAAAGAGGTAGTAGGACAAACCCAATTATTGGGTAATGGCGAAATCTTGCATCAAATCGTTACCAATAAAGAACCTGTCAGTTTGATATTATGGGGTCCACCGGGAACCGGCAAAACAACTTTGGCGCGAATAATTGCCAATGAGGTTCAGGCAGAATTTATTGAAATATCAGCCGTTACTAGTGGTAAAAAAGATATAACAAATATTATCGAACATGCCAAACAAAACTGGAATTTGCAGATACGTACAATACTTTTCGTTGATGAAATTCATCGTTTTAACAAGGCTCAGCAGGACGCGTTTTTGCCTCATATTGAATCCGGGCTAATTACTTTAATCGGTGCAACCACTGAAAACCCAAGTTTTGAGGTTATCGCGCCACTCTTGTCACGAACCAGAGTATTAATTTTGGAGCCATTAAATAAAAATGATATTATTACAATTTTGAAAAAAGCTCTCAAGACAAGCGGTAAAACCAAAAATGTTTCAGCTAAGGCATTGGATTATCTGGCAGAATTATCCGATGGTGATGCCCGAATTGCACTTGGTAATCTGGAATTGGCCCTTGGGATGAGTCAAAAAGTGACACCGGAAATCGTAAAAATTGCAGCTCAAAAAAGAATCCCGGGATACGATAAAAACGGTGATATGCACTACAACGTCATTTCGGCATTTATAAAAAGTATGCGTGGCGGAGACGTTGATGCAACCTTGTATTATTTGGCTCGGATGATTAACGCTGGCGAAGATCCAAAGTTTATTGCCAGACGTATGATTATTTTTGCCAGTGAGGATATCGGTTTGGCTGGCAATGGCGCATTGGGATTGGCATTAAACGCTTTTCAGGCGGTTGAGCGCATTGGTATGCCGGAATCCGGACTAATACTTTCACACGTTGCAACTGCCCTTTGTAAAAGCGAAAAATCTCGCCACACTTCCGAAGCTTTCGGTCGAGCTTTGACCTTGGCTAAAAAATATCCGAATACACCTGTTCCATTACAACTTCGCAACGCCCCGACTAATTTGATGAAAGATATTGGATATGGCAAAGACTACAAATGGGAAGCCGGCTTTCAACACGACAAAGGTTTTTTACCTGATGATTTGAAAATTGAAAAGATATTTTAGATTGTATTTTCTTCGGATAAAACATATTTACTAAGTAACAGACAAATGTTTGATTCTGCACCGCTGTTGTGGTGAACGCCACTTGGGTCAATACCGTCAAAGCAGCGCATATCTTCCGGATTATACATTTTTTCACCAGCAACGTTATCACCTTCAAACCATCTCATCCAAACCATCGATAATTTCAAATCCGCCTCGTCACCAGATATTTTATAGGCCGCCATCCATGCCCAAACCATATATGCAGCATCGATAGGTTGTTGCGAGTAAGTCGGAACTGCGTCGGATTCGCGTGGTAACCAACCGTCATTACCAATTGGTCCGCGTTGTCGGTTGTGAGTACATTTTTCTTCCAAAAATAGTAGTAACCTGCGCCCAGTTTGAACAGCGGAATCATCATTGTATACCAAACCGTAACGTAAAAATGCCAGTGGTGCAATTGCATTACCATATGTTAATGAAACTTCCGGCCAAGGCCAGTCATCGCCGGTACCTTCAAAAAAAGAATTAAGTCTTTTGTAGTAGCGGGCTGCTAAGTCTGGGCCGATATAAATTGAACCAAGTAATGCATAAGCATATCCCCTCATATTACCCATTCTATCGATATAGGCAATAGTGTTTTCAATTAGTCGCCTGGCTTTGGTTTTGTGAAAATTTTTGGACACAGCATAGCCTGCCGCCCACATCACTTGACCAGTCGCATCATCAGAGGCGACCATTGGAATAAAGTTCCTTTCTTGCCTGGCAAAACCATAATATCCATCTTTGGACTGAGATTTTAAAATATATGAAAACAATACTTCTGACTGTTCAGTCCTATCTAGTGCAAGAGTTAATAGCAAACCCCTGGCTGCATCGTCAAGTGCATAACCTTCTGAATGCAAAATAGTATTCTCATCAGTGTGTTGCCAGATGCCGAAATCATCAATTAAACTATCGAAATAAGGTGTCGAGGGAAAAGTCCCCACAATATTACTCCCGTATAACAGACTCTACAAGGTTCATATATTCCTCACCAACTCTTGGCCAACTCATCGAACATCCAAATAACTTGGCTTTTTGTCTGGTTCTTTCTAAAAGGTTTTTGTCTTCGACTAAAGTATTGATTTGCTTGGTAATGGCATCAGACGAATCGAAGGGCACCAAAAAACCTCGTCCATCAGCCAATACTTCTTTGGCATATCGATATGGAGTCGAAATTGAGGCCAATCCACAACCCAGTGCATAAGCCAATGTTCCCGAGGCTGCTTGTTCGGGGTCGCTATGTATCGTTAGATAAATGTCTGCTACCGTCAAATAATCAACCAGCCTATTTGTTGGCAAATATTCATTCACGAACTTAATATGGTCACAAACACCCAATTGTGTTGCAAGTTCGATCAAACTTTCACGGTATACCTCGCCAACTTCTTCTAGAATCGTTGGATGAGTTTGGCCAACAACCATCAAAACAACTTCAGGATGTTTAGTGATTATCTTTGGCAATGCCTTGATGATTAGTTCAATTCCCTTATTTGGGCCGATTAATCCCGTTACAACCAGATAAAACTTTTTAGTATCTAGGTTTAAATCCTTTACTACCAATTTTTTATCCCTTTGTACCGGTTGTGGAACACCATGCGGGATAACCGCGATATGATTCTTGTTGATACCGTAGAAAAAGTCCAAAGTACTCCGACCATCATCGGTCATTGAAACCAACATGGAAGAACGTTTATCAATTTCGCGCATAACCTTTTTTCGAGTATTATCGGGCTCGGGGATAATCGTATGAAGTGTTGTTATAATCGGTGCTTTGAGTTTATTGATCAGGGTCAAGACATAATCGCCTGTAATTACCCGCAAATCTTTGCCATTACGCTTGGTGAAAAAAGTATTACCTCCGTATAATCCGAATTCGTGGGCTAGTAAAATTACATCGGGATTCCATTTGTTCATTGTAATAGCTGCTTTTTCATAAGACTTTAGGCTTTCTTTGTCCAGCCTGGCAATATCTTTGCCATTAAAGTCATAAGGACCCATACTATCCTCGGCGACAATGACGCACCATTCAAAACTATCATGACCAAGCATCCCTTCTATCAAATCACGGCTATGGGTCGCAATCCCACATTTCATGGGTACGTAGGAGCTTATAAGTCCAACTCTTAATTTTCTTTTTGTCATTACATTAATCAGTTTTAAATTCAAGCAATAAGAATACTCACTTATTACATCATTATTGTATTATAATAGCACGAGATGGAACTAAATGATATTACAAACCAACAGATACACTTTACACGAATTGATGGGAAACCTTTAATCGAACCAGACCCATCATTAGATTGGGAAGCACACGGAGTATTCGCACCGGCTGTAGTTCATGATAATGGCAGATGGAAAATGCTATATCGTGCCTTTGGCAAGGATATGGTATCCCGTATAGGCTACGCTGAAAGTCAAGACGGAATAGTATGGAAAAAATACAAAAAACCGCGTGTTATTCCAGATCATACTGGTCTAGAATACAGTGGAATCGAAGACCCTCGAATTGTAAAAATTGATGGTCGGTATCTGATTACCTACACGGCTTATGCAAAAGAGGAAAAAGGAATTCAGACAAGAATAAGAATACTGGAAACAAAAGATTTCCACAAATTCGAACATGTTACACCAACTTTTCATCAAAAAGTTCATAAAAATGACAAAGACGGAGTTTTATTCCCCGAAAAGATAAATGGGTTGTATCACATGCTTCATCGACTCGAGCCGGATATCCAGCTGAGTGTGTCACGAGATTTAATTGATTGGGCAAAATTTTCGCCTGTTCTTAGTCCTACTAAAAATGAATGGGAGTCGTTAAAAATCGGTGCAGGTGCACCACCAATCCGAACCCCCATCGGCTGGTTGTTCTTTTATCACGGAGTTAGTCAAGATATGGAATATTCAATGGGAGCTGTTATCCTAGACATTAACAACCCAACCAAGGTCTTGTATCGCTTACCATTTCCTCTTTTAACACCGGGATTTAAATACGAGGAAGACGGTTTCATGCCAAATGTCGTATTCGGAACGTCTATAGTTGAAATGGTTTCCAACTATTATTTGTATTATGGAGCAGCTGATGATGTAATTGCCGCCGCTTTGATAGATAAAGAGCTGTTATTAAAAACGCTTTTCAAATACCCTGTTAATTAGTTTTTTGCAGCACGTTTGCGCTGGTTTGGATCTAGAAATCGCTTGCGAAGTCGCAAACTTTTCGGTGTAACTTCCAGTAGTTCATCGTCTTCGACAAAATCAATGCATTGTTCCAAACTAAGGTCCGTAAACGGCGTTAATTGAACAGTACCGTCGCTGGAAGAACTGCGCATATTAGTCAGATGTTTGGCTTTACAAACATTCATTTCCAAATCATCGTTTCGTTGGTACAGACCGACAATCATACCTTGATAAACTTTTATCCCAGGTCCGACAAACAATTCGCCGCGTGATTCACACATCTCTAATGCATACGGAGTTGTTATACCTGTTTCAGATGCAATAATTGCTCCGTTGCGAATTTTTTGCAGTTTTGGTCCAAGTTTTTGGTACCCATGTGGCAAACTGTTCATAATAACCGTGCCTTTGGTATCTGTTAAAAGCAAATTACGAAGACCGATTAGGGCGCGGGTTGGCAAAACATAAGTCATTCGCGTTGTCCCACTGCTGGTTTGTTCTTGTTTGACCAGATTTGCTCGCCTTGCACCTAATTCTTGGCTAATTACGCCCATAAATTCAGATGCAACTTCAATCAGCAATTCTTCAACGGGTTCTTTTTTGACACCGTCTGCGATTGTAATAACTACTTGTGGACGGCCAATTTCAAATTCATAGCCTTCCCGACGAAGTGCTTCGATTAAAACCGAAAGGTGTAATTCTCCACGACCGCACACTTTAAAACCAATTCCATCTTCTTCAACGCGCAAACTGACATTGGTTTCAAGTTCGCGTTTTAGTCGTTCGCCAATTTGGCGTGACGTATTAAACTGACCTTCCTTCCCCTTCATAGGGCTGGTGTTGGGACCTAAATAAATGCTAATCGTAGGGGCTTCGATATCAATCGTTGGCAAAGCTTCGGGATTATCCTTATCGGCAATTGTTTCGCCGATATGTGCATCTGAAACGCCGGTTAATGCTACAATGTCGCCGGCAATTGCACTGTCGACTTCTTCACGATTTAATCCTCGGTAGCTGAATACCTTGTCAATTCGGGTACTAACCAGTTTACCGTCGCGTTTGACTAAAGTAACCGGCAACCCTTTTTGAACAACCCCGCGGGTAACGCGCCCAATGGCGTATTTTCCAACAAATGAGTCATATTGAAGCGCTGTAACTAATAATTGTAATGTTCCCTTTGAGTCAACGGTTGGTGCTGGTATGTCATTAATAATTGCATTAAAAATAGGGCTCATGTCGGTGTGTTCGGATGGATTATCCGGCAATTCTTTCCAAGCTTTGCCTTCACGACTGATACAGTAGTAGACCGGATAATAAAGTTGGCTATCATCGACTGCCAGTTCTAAAAATAAGTCGGCTATTTCATCAAGGACTTCGTCAATCCGCCTGGCAGCTTTATCGATTTTGTTGATAACTACAACCGGTTGCAAACCAAGTTCAAGGGCTTTTTGTAAAACGAATTTAGTTTGTGGCATTGGGCCTTCCTGGGCATCAACTACTAATAAAACTCCGTCAGCCATATTCAGTGTTCGTTCTACTTCACCGGAAAAATCAGCGTGACCCGGCGTATCAATAATATTTATCTTGTAATCACCAAAATATACGGATGTTTGCTTTGCAGTAATAGTAATCCCACGTTCCAATTCTTGGTCGCCACTATCCATAATAAGATTTTGTTCCATTTCGGCTTGGTTGGAGCGAAAAGTATTGCTTTGTTTTAAAAGACCATCAACAATGGTAGTTTTGCCATGATCGACATGGGCAATAATAGCAACGTTCCGAATAAATTTTGGGTCTTTCATAAAAATAATCCCCGTCAGGGGTTCCTTAGGTGGTAATTATAGCAGAAAATCACAGATTATCAAGCATAAGAATATTAAAAACCCGACCATCAAAGGTCGGATTCATGTTTTGGTGGGAGCTATAGGACTCGAACCTATGACCTATTGTGTGTAAAACAATTGCTCTAGCCAACTGAGCTAAGCTCCCACGACTAAATTATCATAGCTTGACCACCCCTATCGTGTCAAGTATAGCTATTGCTTAAACGAACTATGGCGTATATGCTTACAGTGTATATTACTTTGGGGGTCTTTATATGAAATTAGATGAAAAAAACGAAGCGATTAAGCTAAGGCGTGAAGGTTACGCAATTAAAACAATCGCAAAAGAAATTGGTGTCGCTAAGAGTAGTGTTAGTTTATGGGTAAGAGATATTAAATTATCAATAGAGCAAACAAATAAATTAAAACTCTCCCCTTTCACTAGTGTAGCTATTGAACGACGACGAACTTCGAGGCTAGAAAATGAACTTAAAAAGAGGCAAAGTGCCGTATTACACGCTCAAAACGAAATCCCTTCAATAAATAATACTGACCTTTGGCTTATGGGTGTTATGCTTTACTGGGCTGAGGGAGGGAAAACACAACGAATGGTACGTTTTTCTAATGGCGACCCTCAAATGATTAAAATAATGATTAAATTTTTTAAGGATATTTGCAAAGTCCATGACGGAAAAATAAGGGGTTATATACACATTCATGAAAGTTTGGACTATAAAGCTGCCGAGATTTACTGGTCAAATATATCCGGAATACCGTTACATAAATTCTTTAAAACGTACCGCAAACCAAACAAAAGTAGCCTTAATAAAAAGAATTCTCTACCTAATGGTGTGATGGACATATACGTTCTGGACACAGCTTTGTTTTACAAAATATCAGGATGGGCAGCCGGCATTTTTGAAAAAGCAGACCTCCTAAACAAAACTTGAAGGTTTTATTAATAAAGAGAAGAATGCTAAAATTATTCGTAATGCGCGCGTGCTGTAATTGGTAGCCAGGCCAGCTTGAGGTGCTGGTGTTCGCAAGGACGTGGAAGTTCAAGTCTTCTCGCGCGCACCATAAAAAATACGACAAAGAGTCGTATTTTTTATTACGGCGTCTTGTAAACGGTGCGGCTGCCGACTGCCCAGTTTAGAATATCACTGTATCGATCGACGGACGAAATCAATTTGTTTGAACTATTAAACGTCTGGGTACCTTTGCTAACGGCATATTCAATCGTTGATTGATACAATCCAATTGCAGGAACATCCATCAACCACTGATTTGCAAAAGTAATATATTTCGCATTTCGGATTGCCGGTTCTATGCGTGCGCGTGCAGAAATCTGAGCATCATCACTTATCTGATTTGAGTAATTCGAATAGTTCAAGCCATGGGTTGAAGCTTGAGAAGAGTGCCAGTATGCATAGACATCCGGATCTGCCCCTATATCCAACTGATACAGCAAAACATCATAGTTTCGAGGTTGAAGTATATTCTGGGCATCACCGTGAGTTGCATCATTTAAGTCAATAATTTTTGTTTCAGTTATAACGCCAAGTTTTTTCCACTGGTCGATAAGTGTTTGCAGAACATTTTCCAGCTCACTGTTTTTAGTGGTAACGACAGATAATTTCAATTTAGTCGCACCCTTTTCACGCACATTGTCTTTGTTTAGTTTCCATCCACTATCGTCAAGTAGTTTTTGTGCTGAGGCAAGGTCGTAGGCTGGAGCAGCCGGTACATTTCCAGTCAGCTGGTTAGAAGTCAGTGGTAACCAAAGAGCCAAGGTTCCGACCGGTAATTTTTTACGAATCACGGCTGTGTCGGTGGCAAGTTGAAGTGCATGCCTCACCGAAGCATCCTGGAGTAATGCACTTTTTGTATTAAATATTGCATAAACACCGCTTTGAATCGGTTTGGTCAATATATCGTATTGTGATTTATTAACACTTCCAATATCCGTACTGGATAAATCAGTTGCAGCATTAACTTCATTTTTAGATAAAGCCTTTAATATTTCATCGTTAGTGTTATAAGCGTGAAGCTGAAACCTGGATAATTTCACAGTCCCAGCATAATAATCATCGTTTCTGACCATATAAATAAC
This sequence comes from uncultured bacterium, assembly GCA_903832635.1. Lineage (GTDB taxonomy): Bacteria > Patescibacteriota > Saccharimonadia > Saccharimonadales > Saccharimonadaceae > UBA1547. Next base: position 140,226 of record CAILCF010000002.1, on the reverse strand, counting down.
CTTGCGTCCAGAAGTTGAATCGACAGATTGTATCATGTTGAATTTGAACGGTCCGCTTCCAACCGGGTTTTGACTAAAGCTATTTTCACGAATGCTCAATGGCGTTACGCCCTTTAATAAATGCTCTGGGACGATTGGAAAAACCAGCGCATGTTCGAACGGAGCAAAAGCTGACTTTAATGTAAACTCAACTGTATTATCGTCTATGGCTTTTACGCCTATGTCAGACCAGCCTGAATAAACAGTCCTAGTATTTGGATCTTTCATCAAATCAACCGTAAATACCACGTCTTTGGCAGTCAACTTTACCCCGTCGTGCCATTTTACATTCGGTCGAATAGAAATTGTATATACGGTGTTATCAGCACTAACCCGTACATTATTTGCCAAGTCGTAATTCAGATGCCCGGTTTTGTCGTAATTTAACAGTCGTGAAAACATAAGATAGCTGGCAGACTGTTCTGCGCTAGAATTTGCAAATAGCGGATTCAAGGTGTCAACCGGTCCAAGTGCAGCCTCGGCATATATTCCATTTTCCGCAGCAGCCACGGTTTGATAACCTTGCTGGTTCCACATTAGTTGCAAACCGGTGGCGGCAATCAAAACCCCCATTGCCAACACCCAGACGATTACATGCCATTGGACTTCGCGAATATTTTCCCATCGCTTAAAAACAAACCGGTTGGCATGTTTTAGGGTCGCGCCTTCGGCTTTTCGCATGCGCCTACTCAGCTTCTTTTTATCAAAACTAGGTCTTGGCAACCTATTCCATAAATCTAATTTATCAGGCATTGGTAATACCTATTTAAAAGCGGGCAGAATCAGCCCAGCTAGTATCGAAAGTACGAAAATAACTGAAAGTATGATTGTAACCTCAAACAAGTTTTTATCGATGCCGCGACGAGTAGTAAAAAGTTCGCCTGAACTGCCGAACCCGGCACCTAACGATGCACCACGCTGTTGCAATAAAATTGCTAATATCATAAGAATTGCCGAAACAATTGTGATAATCTGTAAAATATAATCTATGTTCATGAATTTCCCTTAATTTGCCTTTTCCGTGCGCAAAACCAACACTGCACTTACTATATAGTTTACCAGACTAAGTATGATTCCCGTAAGAATCGAGTTGAAAAAGGTCATTGATATTCCCGGAGACAGACTCAACGAAATCCATACCAAAAACCCATTTACAATTATCATAAATAACCCCAGCGTCACAAATATTGCCGGTAGTGACAAAATAACTATGAATGGCTTTAAAACAGTGTTGATGATTGAAAATATTAAACCTGCCAATAAAAACCCCAGGACACTGGCGCTGACCTGCGTACTATCATAACCGGTACCAAACAGACTTACAGCAACCCACAATCCAAGCGAATTAAACAGCCATCGGACAACAAAAATAACAAACTTATTATTCATACAACTGTAATGATTATAGCATGAAGATAGGCTTATTGTGGATATCGGATAATGACAACTCCACCCATACCACCAGTGTTAAAACTGCCACCACTACCATAATAACCGTAGCCATTTCCACCAGAACCCTGGTTTGCATGGCCTAGGGTGTCGCCACCGCCACCGGCTGAATAGTAATGAGAGGTACCAGTTATAGAACTTTGAGCGCCTGATCCACCACTACCGCCAATATAATTACCAGCGTTACCGCCAACCGAACCAGCTCCACCTCCGCCGCCTTGACCGCTACCACTTTTATATGATGTACCAGCCTTATTACCTTGTCCACCAATTCCTGAACCATTACCACCGTAATATCCTGCGCCACCACTACCACCATTTCGTCCAACAATACCACCACATCCTTCATCTCCGCCACCTGCGCCACCGCCACCAGTTGCCACTGTACCGTTGAAAGAGGAGTTTCCTCCGTTAGTTCCTTCGCAAACATCGGTATTACCACCACCCCCTACTACAACCGGGAACGAACTAATACCTAATGACGAAGTACCTGTTAAGAAACCGCCACCGCCACCACCGCCGCCTACATATGCAGATGCATACCCACCACCACCACCGCCAGCAACCACTAGCCAACTAATGTTACCAGAAACATGGGTAATAAACGTTCCATTACCATAAAACGAATATAGTGTGTACGAACCGTTATAACTAACTGTACAACCCGTACATTCAAATGGACTATAACTGCCCGAGTTTATCGGTGTACTCCAGTCACTGCTCGTAACCCCGTTATAACATTGAGCTTGGACAGCAACTTTATACGTTTGTCCAGGAGTTGTAGTGGTAAAGCCGACGGATAATGCAGCTGTCGGTACCCATCCAGAATCATAATTTGCAGGGGTGGTTGTATAATCATATTGATATCTGGCAGTATTACCCCCACACGAAGCTGCACCCCATGAATAGGTTGTTGTAGACCCTGGTGCTACTGAAACTGTTGGTGCTGCCGGTGCGGAAATAGCTGTCGGAGTAAAGCTTGCTGTGCATGTCTTGTCTGCATTCATGGTCACTGTGTGGCTTGCTGTATTAGGTGTGTAACAATCTGATGCGTTTCCCGCCCAGTTAGTAAATGAATAGTACTGATTCGGTGTAGCTGTAATAGTTTGAGTTGATCCCGGAGAGTAGGTACCGCCACTGTTAACCGAACCACCGGAACCTGCAGATAAAGAAAGTATATATGCCGTAGCTACAAAGCTTGCGTTGCAGTTTTTGTTAGCATCCATTGTAATTGTATGGCTAGCAGCACCGCTGCATCCGGTATCACCGGTCCAACTACTAAATGCGAAATTAGTGTTTGGAGTAGCTGTAATTGTTTGAACTGAACCGAGTGGAAATGCACCACCAGCACTTACATTCCCTCCCGAACCGGCGCTAGTAGCCAAAGTCCTTTGAGATAATACGCAAACACCCGACACAGCCCCAGTCCCTCCGGTATTTGAATCGATGTGATAAGGCATTGTTGGAAATTGAGAATTAACTGCACTTACACAATAAGTCAATCCACCGTCCGAGCTGCCACCAGCAAGCGTTACCCCACTGCTTGGTGCAATAGTAGTCAGAGTCGTAACATCCGTGGGATAACCGTTATTAAACGTACGATAGTTTTCCATTGCCGACGCTGCGTTACCGAGGTCGCTTTTTAATTGCGCTACCGTAGTTGATTGACGCCAACTACTGTAACTAACAATTATTATTCCTGCCAAGATGGCAATAATCACTACGACAACGATAAGCTCAATAACCGTAAAAGCCGGTTTAAAAGCCGAATGCTTCGAACTTTTTTTTATATTTCTCCTAACACTACGCATATGCTTAGTTAGGATTATAACGCTTTTAAGTGTGTTATGACAAGCTTTGCTTTGGCCAGGCCAATAACTGATACTATTTCTGATTCATCGGTCGATTTCAAATTACGAATGCTACCGAATTTTCGGATTAATTTCGAACGCGTCTTTGGTCCAATTCCAGGAATCGAATCCAATAAACTATCGGTTTGCTTGCTACGTTGTAGCGAAGTGTGATAACTGATTGCAAAACGGTGGGATTCATCACGAATACGTTGCAAAAGTTTAATTATATGACTAGATTTAGGTAAATTTATTACAGAAAAAGTATCAGAATTTGTAACATAACCATCAAGCATTTTTAATTTCTTACTATCCAAAATAATAGATTCTGATAATGAATTCTTAATAACGATTTGCTCATCACGTTTTGCCAAACCGATGAAAGGAATGTCAGTATAGTCGGATTTATCACGAGCTTGCAAGGCTGCGTCAAGTTGCCCCTTGCCACCATCAATCAAAACCAAATCCGGCTTACCCCAATTTTTTATATTCTTTTGACTAAAGCGCCTGGAAATAACTTCGTTCATATTGGCAAAGTCGTCGTTTCGTTCGATTCTGGTTTTAAATTTTCGATACTGTCCCCTGTCACTAACTCCGTTCCTAAAAACTACCATACTGGCCACCACGTTCACTCCACTCATATGCGAAATGTCGTATCCCTCAATCCGAGCCGGTATTTTTGCAAGTCCCAGCAAATCCGTTAAACCACGCAAAGCTTCGTCTTTTGAAATATCCAGAAATTCTTTATCTCCAAACATTATTCGACGTTGCAATTCGCGCAGATTATTAATTTTGTTGCGGAGCCTTGCTGCAGATTCAAAATCATGCAATTTTGAAGCTGATTTCATATCCCGCTGCAAATCCGCAACTATAGTTTTCCGGTTACCTTTTATATAGCTGATTAATCTCCGCAAGTTAGCCTTATACTGCTCGGATGTCATATTAACCGGCGCCAGACCTAGATGAGTATCTAGGTCGGGTTTAGTATTCTCCTTTGGTGGCTTTATGTAATATGGGAAAACTCTACGTAAATAACGCAATGCTTTTTTAACAGCAAAACTATTAAAATACGGTCCATAATAGTCAGCTTTATCGTCAGCTGGGTTTCTGGTAAAAATTACGGTCGGCCAGTCGCTTTTCATATCAATTCTAACAAAAATCAGTGACTTGTCGTCACGAAGCAAGATGTTATAACGCGGCATATAACGTTTAACCATTTCCGCTTCCAAAAACAAGGCATCGATTTCGCTCTCGGTTTCAACCCAATCGGTGTCGTTAATTTCTGCCACTAACGCCCGAGTTTTAACGTCCATATCCTTGGTATTTTGAAAATACTGTTTAACGCGATTTTTTAAAACCGCAGCTTTGCCAACATAAATAATCTGTCCCGTTTTATCTTTATGATAATAAACTCCGGGCGAAATTGGCAGTGTTTTTAATTTGGACTCAAGCGCTTTATTCATTTGTACCATTATACAATGCTTGATGATGTGTAGCTTGATGTTGATAAAACTGCTAGCTCTTTGTTTCGGTTTCGGGGGGTGCAGACTCTGATTTCTCAGCATCTGGCGCACCTTCTTCGCCTTCGACTGGGACTTCTGATTCTTCTTCGGCTTCGGCTTCTCCGCCAGTTGCCTCATTAGCAGCCTGCAAAGCGCTAGGTTCGTAAACATTGGCGATTACCAATTCCATATCTTGGTCAGCATCAGCAAATTCAACTCCTTCAGGCAATTTAATATCACCGATTGATATTTTATCTTCAGCCGTTGCTAAATCGATAATTGATAGTTCCAATGAATCTGGCAAATCGGCAGGTTTTGCTTTGATTTCGACATGTTCAATTGCTTGTAAAATAACCAGCCCGGCACGTTCGGCAGCACTTTCGCCTTGTCCAACAAGAACAATAGGGACTTCGGTTGTAATGATGTCCGACTGTTTTATTGTATGGAAAGCGATGTGTCGTAGGGTATGTTTGACTGGATCAATATCAATATTTTTGATGATTACAAGTTTCTTTTTACCATCAAGAGTCAAACTTATTGGCGTATGCCGACCAGCCGTATGAACAACTTTCGAAGTTTCGACTTGTTTTGATTGGGTCATAATTGGTTGGTCTTGACCACCGTAAATAATACTTGGTATCAAACCACTGTTTCGTAATTTAGCTAATTTTTTACCTTCAGCCGTACGTTCTTCTAATTTCAATGAAATATAACTCACATTGTATCCTATCTCTGCCCATTATTTTATACCTGTTATCTTATAGTATAACATTTTATGACGACATGCTAAAATGTTTAGAGTATGATTCCCGGATTTGACCTGGTTCAGTTTGCACAAACAGCCGGACCTGTGGCTGTAATTATTGTTGTAGCGGCCATAATTTTTGCCGAAAACGGTTTGCTAATCGGTTTCTTTTTCCCAGGCGACAGCGTATTATTTACAATTGGCTTATTAATCCAGGGAACAACAAATTTTAAACTTGATTTAAATATTGAATTGGTGATTTTATTGCTATTTATCGCTGCAGTTTTAGGAGCCAATGTGGGATATCTATTTGGTAAAAAAATTGGCCCAACATTATTCAAAAGACCGAATTCCAGATTATTCAAACAAGAAAATGTCCAGCGTGCCCAGGACTTTTATGATAAACACGGTGGGAAAACGATAATTCTAGCCAGATTTATCCCAGTTGTTCGTACTTTTGTACCATTAATTGCCGGTGTCGCCAAGATGAAATATAGAACTTTTATGATATATAACATTATTGGTGGTTTTGTCTGGGTCGCTGGGGTTACTTATTTGGGATATTATTTAGGAAAAATACTGCAAAACATGGGGTTGGATATAGATACGGTTTTACTGCCGATTGTTGGCTTGATTTTGATACTATCGATTTCACCAGCGATTTACCATCTGATTAAAAACAAAGAACAAAGACAAGCCATGTGGAGCGCTACAAAATTAGAGTGGCGAAAAGTTATTGAACGAAAAAAATAAATTTCTTTCTTATAATCGTCGGATTAAACTGGGCCTAATCAGTCTTGCGGTTGGCATTTTGATATTTATAATCGCTTATCTGGGGATGAAGCAAAATATTGGTTTGGGTAAATTAAATCAGCCACTACTGACTTGGATAGTTAACCACCGCAATGAGGATGTTACTGACATAGCAAAGATTATTACATCAATCGCTAACCCACTGGAATTTGCATCAATAATTATTGTTTTGGTAGCTATTTGGGTTGCAATAAAAAAAGAGGTTTGGAGACCTCTACTTTTTACCGGTTCAATTATAGTTGCAGCTGTCACATCAACTTTATTAAAAACTGTATTTATGGATGCCCGTCCACCGCATATTGATATGATTCCGACTTTTGAGTACGATTTTTCTTTCCCGTCCGGTCATACGATTGGCGTAGCTGTATTTTTATTGGTTATTGGTTATCTGATATATTCGCGTCAATTTAGTAAGAAACTTTTTTGGGTTTGGATATCCGTTGCAGTATTTGGTACAAGTATTATTGCGTTCAGCCGGCTTTATCTGGGTTATCATTGGTTAACTGATATAGTTGCGTCTGTCGGATTAGCTTTAATAGTTTTGTCAATTGTAATATTTGTTGACACCTTTTTTATCCGAAAGTATAAGTCTAAACAATATTCTTCAAATACTGACCGGTAAATGATTCGGCGACTTTTGCGACTTGTTCGGGTGTTCCGGCGGCAACAATATTACCGCCACCCTGACCACCTTCGGGACCCATATCGATAATGTAATCAGCGGTTTTAATAACATCTAAATTATGCTCGATAATTATCATGCTATTTCCGTTGGCGACAAGCTTTTGCAAGATTACAAGTAGTCGTTTGACATCATCTGTATGCAAACCGGTGGTTGGTTCATCTAAAATATATAGAGTCTTTCCAGTTGCACGACGTGAAAGTTCGGTGGCTAATTTGATGCGTTGGGCTTCACCACCACTAAAAGTAGTTGCCGGCTGCCCAAGTTTTATATATCCCAAACCAACCTCAACCAACGTATCAAGTTTCCTGGCAATTGCCGGTATATTTTCAAAAAACTTGGCAGCCTGGTCGACAGTCATATCAAGTATGTCGCTAATCGTCGAACCTTTGTACTTAATCTCTAATGCTTCGCGGTTATAGCGTTTGCCTTTGCAAACATCGCAAGTCACATAAACGTCAGGCAAAAAGTGCATTTCGATTTTTATAACACCATCACCATGACAGTTTTCACAGCGTCCACCTTTGACATTAAAACTAAACCGTCCCGATTTGTACCCACGGATATTTGATTCCGGCGTCGATGCAAACAAATCACGAATTGCCGTAAAAACGCCAGTATAAGTTGCCGGGTTAGAGCGCGGAGTTCGTCCTATGGCCGACTGGTCGATAACGATTACTTTGTCTAGTAAATTAATTCCTTCGATATTTTCGTGCGAACCCGGAACAACATGAGAACGATGTAATCTGGCAGATAATTCTTTGGCCAAAATATCATTTACAAGTGTCGATTTACCGCTGCCACTAACGCCACTAACGACAGTTAAAACATTCAACGGGAATGGTACGTCGATATTTTTTAGATTGTTTTCCTTGGCGCCACGTATTACAAGCGCTTTATCTTTGATGACCGGTCGACGTTTTTTTGGAGTATCAATTTTTTCTAATCTTGCCAGATATCTACCGGTTATACTATCGTTATTTTTTGCAACTTCGTCGGGCGTCCCAGCTGCAACAACATGACCACCTGCAATTCCAGCGCCTGGTCCGATGTCTAGCAGATAATCAGCGTTACGAATAGTGTCGTCATCATGCTCAACGACAATTACTGTATTGCCTAAATCACGAAGGTGTTTTAATGTACCAATTAGACGATGGTTATCACGCTGATGCAGTCCGATTGAAGGTTCGTCCAAAACGTATAATACCCCTTGTAAACCAGAACCAATTTGGGTCGCTAAACGAATTCGTTGAGCTTCACCACCGGACAAAGTATTGGCTGCCCTTCCCAGTTCCAAATAATTCAGTCCAACATTATTCATAAAACTAAGTCTGGCAATAATTTCTTTGATAATCTGAGTTGCAATGTATTTTTCTTGATCATTTAGTTTCAAACCGGATTTAAATAGTTCGAGCGCATTATCGATATCCAAATTACAGATATCCATAATATTCATATCGTGTATCGTAACAGCCAATACAACCGGTTTCAGTCGAGCTCCGTGACAGGTGTTACATTGGCGTTCGCGCATAAATCGTTCGATGTCGCGTCGAATAAAATCACTGTCTGTTTCTTTGTGGCGTCGTTCCAAATTCGGAATTACACCTTCATATGTCGATTCATACATCCTACCATTACCAAGTTGGACTTCGTAGGTTTGATTGCCGGTTCCATATAATACTTTGTCCAGGTCATCTTTGGACAATTCTCCAACTGGAGTTTTTACGCTGAAACCATGCGCATTGGCAACTTCTACCAATCGCTTCATGTACCAGGCATCACTATTAACACGATTATATGGTCGAATCGCACCTTCGGAAATTGTTAGATTTGGGTTAAAAACCAAATCCGGGTCAACCTCTAGCCTATTACCAAGCCCGGTACAAACCGGACAAGCTCCCTGGGGCGCATTAAAACTGAATAAGCGTGGTTCTAGTTCAGGAATGTCTTCGTTAGGATGATCCAAACAAGCATAGCGTTGGCTGTATGCATTTAGCGAATTGTCGTCCGTATTCAAAACTTCGATTAATCCATTAGCAATATCAAGCGTTTGTTCAACTGATTGCGTTAAACGTCCCAACATATCACTGGACATTGCAATCCTATCAACTACAACCTCGATATTATGTTTATAATTTTTATCAAGAATTGGAAATTCATCAAGTGCATAGACAACACCATCAACCCGAGCCCGTGCAAAACCTTGCCGACTATATTGTTCGGGGATATGAGCAAATTCACCTTTTTTATCTTTGACAATTGGCGCTAAAATCATCAGTTTCGCACCATTTGGCAGTTTCATAATCTCATCAATTATAGTTTCGCTGGTTCGACGAGTCACTGGTTTTCCACAAATCGGACAATGAGGGACACCAATTCGGGCAAACAACAGACGCAGATAATCGTACACTTCTGTAACTGTCGCTACCGTACTTCGAGGATTGTGACTGGTTGATTTTTGGTCGATACTGATTGCCGGACTAAGTCCCGTAATCTGGTCGACATCGGGCTTTTCCATCAATCCCAAAAATTGCCTGGCATAACTGGATAAACTTTCAACATAGCGGCGCTGGCCTTCGGCGTAAATCGTATCAAAAGCTAAACTTGACTTGCCTGAACCCGATAAACCCGTAATAACCACGAATTTATCGCGTGGAATATCAACATTAATATTTTTCAGGTTGTGCTCACGCGCACCTGTGACCCTTATTACCTCTGGCATAACCCGACCATTATACGCTGTTTTGACGCAATTTTCCAGTGATGTTGGAGAAATACCTATTTACTTTTTGGCCGTATCCTCCCCGCCATCCCAATAAACGACAACCAACCTCGTTTCGCGTTTAAAATAACAGTTAATTATCCTTGGTATCCTGCGTAACTCCCCGCCATACGGCGGGTCAAACATACTCGGATAGCCAGGAATAATCATCTGTTATTTTACGGCAACTCACCAGGTTATCTTATTATCAAGATAACGTGAAGTCTACTAGCTGTGCCTATTACGTCTGATGTCACTTGCTTTATTCCAAACAGACTGTGCCGGTAGGCAGCCGAACGCCACGTGCTGACCTAAAAGGTCACACGTAGAGTGTGCTGTTGGAATAAATGTAAGTGATAGCGGACGGTAGAAAGATGGGGTTATTGTTTATCATGATGACGTGAAGGATACGGAGAAATACAGCACATTGACATATAACGCTTATAGTTGTATTAATGCCTTTTTGGGGTTATAGTTTCTTATACATTATGAAAAAGTTTTTTACAGTATTTTTCTTAGTCACCAGCCTGATAATCATCCTGGACTCACTCCACTTCGGTTACGGACTTATAATGTTCTTTTTTGCTGGGATAATTCCAGGGACTAACCTTCAACTTACTCCCGAACAAATGCTAGTTTTGTACGTTTTTGCGGTATCAATTGTTGTCATCCGCCTGAAACCGCAAATTATGCGTAAATTATATCAGGTGTTTTCAAAGCAAAAACAACCAAAAACTCGAAAATTAAAACACGTCTAGCTATTCGGTTTCCGCGGGCATGATACTTTCTGCCCACAGGTGTAATTCCTGAAGAATAAATTGCTTATTTTCATCTGTCGTTGAGGATGATATTTTTTGCAGTGAATTCATATAGGTTGGTAATCCTCGCATAATTCGTTCAGAACGCCATTTTTCCCATTCAGTTGATTCGGTGTCAGATAAACTTTTTGGAAAATTCCTAGCCTTATAGTGTAATAGCAGTGGACTGAGCCGTTCGTCAACAAAATTCGGGTGCATATCAGCCAATTCGTTTTGCCCGGCGTTTCGGACAGCTTCACAACGCATCTTGTCAGCATCAGATACAAACCCATCATACAACTGGGCTTCCGGGTCTGGTGATTTTTTATATTCTTCACGATTCTCGTAAATCGTGCGGATATTTTCTGCAAATTCTGGAGCAGATAATAATATTTTTTTATGCTTTTCAATTATTGATTGCTTTAAACCAATTTTTTTCCAGCCATCACCTTGTCCTAAGACACCAATTGGTGCGACGGCTGGGGCACGGTTATATTGCAGCTCCTTGACTGGAAGTTTTTCAAAATCATCAGCCTTGCGTTCTTCCCAGGTTGCAAATATTTTCTTTGCCAAGTCCTTTGGATTCATATTAATAAATTTGGACGGATCATAACGTAAATCATAAACTATCACATTGCCGTTTTTTCCGGCAGTTAATGGGAAAGCGACGGTCGTCTTGTTGAACTGCGAATCATAACGTCCACTTGAATAAACGAATGGCTGTTTTACATCCAGATTAACCAGCTTTTTGACTTCGTTTTTATCGCGCATCTTGAATAAATAGTCAAAAAGTTGCGGTTGTTTTTGTTTTATTAGCTTAGTAATCCCTATTAATGCCGTAACATCACTTAACGCATCGTGAGCTTTCAGATGGTCAATTTTGTTCGATTTTCCAATTAATTCCAGTCTATTTGTAGCGACGCCTTTTTCATCAACCGGCCAATTTATACCTTCGGGGCGAAGTGCACGTGTCATCCTTGCAACATCTAATATGTCCCAACGCGAACGTCCATCTTTCCATGACCACTCGTACGAATCGTAAAAATTCCGCCAAAACAAATGACGAATAAATTCGTCATCGAATCTTATATTGTTAAAGCCGACAACTATGGTGTTTGGCGTGAATATGTCGGATATCAATTTTTTCGAAAATTCAGCTTCACAGTAGCCTTCATCTTGAGTTTGCTGAGGAGTTATCCCTGTTACCATCACTGCTTCGGGGCTTGGTAAAGTATCGTCGTTTAATTTAACAAATTCATTAACGGGTTCGCCGATTTGTTTTAAATCTAAATCAGTCCGAATCCCAGCAAATTGCATTATTCGGTCATCGCGCCCACTTAGGCCGCTGGTTTCAAGGTCATAGAAAAAGAATGTTTTTGTCATTAAGATTAATTATATAACAAAACCATCGAGAATATTGTGCCGTTAATAACCGATATACCGACTATACATTGAAATGGATGCAGCGCCATAATTATCTACATATACCGTTTTTCCGCCAGGAGAAATTGCAATATTAACCGGACTTGTCCCTGTTGCGATATTCGCTGGAACCAGTGCCGTAAGCAGTCCAGTACTAGCATTACGACCATAAATATAAATTTTATTCGCATCAGTCGTGGCATAAACTGTTGTCCCATCAACCGAAATAGTAATAAATTCGGGACCCGTTCCTGAAGCAATGTTTGCCGGGACTAATGCCGTCAATAAACCCGTGCCGGAATTACGGCTGAACATCGAAATATTGTTGCCGCCATTGTTCGATGTATATACGGATGTACCGTCAGCCGAAATAGTTATATAATAAGGGGCTGTCCCTGTGGCGATGGTTGCCGGAACAAGTGCCGTAAGCAGTCCGGTGCTGGTATTTCGGCTATACATTGAAATGGTATTGTTGCCAGTATTCGAGGTATAAAGTGATTTGCCATCGGCTGAAATAGCAATACCCTGAGGAGTCGTCCCCGCAGCGATGGTTGCCGGAACAAGTGCCGTAAGCAGTCCAGTGCTGGTATTTCGGCTATACATTGAAATTTTATTGGAAATAACATTCACAACATAAACCGAATTGCCATCAGCTGTTATTTTAATATCAGTCGGAGCCCCTGCTGCATCCGTGGCGATTGTTGCTGGGACTAGAGCCGTAAGCAGTCCGGTGCTGGTATTTCGGCTATACATTGAAATGGTGCTCGCGCCATTGTTTATAACGTAAACCGACGTACCGTCGGGCGAGATAGTAGTAGCAACTGGATAAGACCCTGTGGCTCTAGTTGCTGGACTAAGTGGCGTCAAAAGACCGGTACTGGTATTGCGACTGTACATAGATATTGTATTGCCACCGTTATTCGAAGTGTAAAGTGAAGTTCCGTCGGCCGAAATAGCAATACCTTCGGGATTTGACCCTGAAGCGATAGTTGCCGGGCTCAGGGCGGTCAACGGGCCTAACGTAGGACCGTTATAGACGACAATTGCCGCTATTGATGGACCAAGTAGGTTGCAGAAACCGGTTGTGGATTCTTCATAAAATGAATTAAAAATTGAATTCTTCGTGCCCTGCGGGTTATAACCCCTAATACAATAGTCGGTTGAGTTAATAACTACGTCAATCACATTACCGGAACTTGGAGTAAATGCCAAATCAGAATCATAGCCGTTGCCTGAATACCAGGCTTTGCCAGCAACTGCGTTTTTCATGGTATTTGCACCGTAATTCGTCTGTATTGCATCCATCCTGTCTATATCGGATTGTACGCTGGCATCCCTGGCGCTGGCCTGAGTTCCAATATATGATGCAATCGTAAGAACAGCCAAAATAGCAATAATAACAATAACTATTAACAGCTCTAAAATAGTGAAGCCCGCTGAACGTTTTGAACCAACGCGTCGTCTGTTTATTTTTTTCATATCTTTAAAAATAATCCTATTTATGTTTTTAGTATAAGCCTAATGTTAATAAAAGCGCAATGTCTTTAGAAGGACGGACCTTCTAAATTAAGGTTTTGTTTTATAATATGTATTTTAAAGAGTTATTGTTCTAAAAAAGTGAATTTGTTATTAGCTATTTGGATTACGCTGTCACCTTCGGCGCCCTGGCGATGTAATTCATGTGTAATACCCAGTTTTTTCAAGATGTCACGCAGGCGATTGACTCCTTCGAAATTGCCAAAGTCAGTTCGTCTGGCGAATTTTTCAACTTTTTCACCGCTAACTTTAAAAATTATGATTCCATCTTCATCATCTTCAACCCGCTGCACATTCCAGGCATCAGCGATTTTTGCCTGTCCCAGTGATATCGTTTCTATTCCTTCGTCCGGTTCATCTGTTAACTCGACATTTTCCCTAGCTTCCAATACTTTTTTACGAAGTCCTCGTAAAAGTTCATTCAACCCTTTGTGTGCAACCGAGGAAATAGCGAATACCGGCGTTTTGCCGGCGACCTTTTTAACAGCATCCACTTGCATTTGAACAATCTCGTCGTCCAGACCATCAATTTTGGTCAATGCGATAATTTCCGGCTTTGTGTCCAAATTAATCTTATAATTACTTAGTTCCGAGCGAATAGTTTGATACGCACCGGCAATATCGTCCGTATAAGCGTCTATCAGGTGCAACAACACTGCCGTACGTTCAACATGGCGCAAGAACGCATCACCCAACCCCTTGCCCTCACTGGCGCCCTCAATCAATCCAGGGATATCAGCAATTAGTAAACTTGTGTTGTCGATATCTGCTACACCGAGGTTAGGAGATAATGTCGTAAAGGGGTAATCAGCAATTTCCGGTCTGGCATTACTGACAACAGATAGAAATGTTGATTTTCCAACATTTGGAAAGCCGACCAGTCCTACGTCAGCCAATAATTTCAGTTCAAGTGTAGCCTCGAATGATTCACCCATTTCACCTTTTTCAGCAATCCTAGGTGTTTGACGAACCGAAGATTTAAAGTGAGCATTGCCAAATCCACCGTCACCGCCCTTTGCAATCACAATCTTTTGCCCATCAGACACTAAGTCCGCAATAATTTCGTCTTTTTTTCGGACGATTGTGCCCATAGGGACTTTAACCAGCAAATCTTCACCGTCGGCGCCATGGCGGTCACGTTTTGTACCGTTTCCACCAGGTTTTGCCTTTAGCTCGGGCTTGTACCTGAAATCAACCAAAGTGTTAAGCCCACTAGTTGCAACAAATACTACATCACCACCTTTGCCACCATCCCCTCCGTCAGGTCCGCCTTTTTCAACATAAATCTCATGCCGAAAATTGACAGCTCCGTCGCCGCCTTTTCCTGCGCTGATAAATACTTTGGCGGTATCAACAAACATATCTTAGTGAATATACCAGTAATGGCTTGTATTCCCGGCAATTACAATCCGCCCGGAGACGATATTGTATCCACCGCCAGAAACGTAAGCGTTCATCTCGCTGATGCTGATGTCGCCATTTGGTAGCAACGATTCAACGATTGCAACGTGTCCATAATCAGCCATGATTGCGCCGACACCAGGAGTATGGTTAACTGTCAAACCTTCTGAAGCAGCCATTGGAGCCCACGAGCCGGCGTTCCCCCACTCAGGTAACCCACCAGCACCACCAACCGGCAACCCAAGTTGGATTCGTCTATTAAAGGCATACAGCGTACAGTTACCGTGTGCATATGGTCCATCGTCCGGTGTGCCGACACTGATTCTCCAGGTTGATCCACCAAACCCAGTCCCTGAGACCCCATAAAATACATTAAAGTCATTATTGGTTGTCGCTACCATCGGCGCAACATAACCCGGACGCTCGTTCCCTGGTAGTACCGCATTTGGTAAAATAATGCTGGTATTTGGTTGCAAGCCACTGACATCCAGGTCGTTATATAGGACCAAGCGAGTCTTATCAACTGCATATTTTGTAGCAATCGAATCTATCGTATCACCCGATTTGACCGAGTAAAGTACACCATCAACAGGCAAAATTCTTAGTTGCGACCCGACCGTCAATGCATCTGAGGTCAGATTATTTGCCCATTTGATCGTATCAACGGAAATACCAAACTGCGCAGCTACGCTGGTAGCGGTATCACCCGCCTTCACCGTATAACTGGTGACAGCTCGTTTTGTAGAAGTGTTTGAACCTACAAGTTGCGGTTTGGTGGTACCTTGGCCCTGGCTGTCAGTCTGTAGAAATTGACTTTTAGCTTGGGCTGAAACCGCCATATTGGCAACAGACGTCGCAATCGGCAAATTAGCTGCTGCTGCAACATTGGCTGCGACATTGGTGGCAACAACATTATCGACTGAAGTTTGGTCAACCTGACTGGTTGAAGATGAAACAGCAGTTGCATTTGCAACCACTGAAGTATCTTTCGGTTCGTGATAACCGATAAAAACCATAGCTACAATAACAGCAAAAATGCCAACATAAACAGCAAGGACTGACGGTTTCAGCAAGGCCTTCGTCCTACGACGAGTTTTTGCCTGGGTTTGCTGTTTGCTAGCTTTATCAAATCTTTGAGGTAGTCTCAATTTGATTGGAATACGAATTTTCAAACTCCCGCCAACTGCATTACTACAGTGGCGTCTACCCTACTTTGTCTTATCTTCTCGCTAAGAACGGGGCACCTTCGACCTTTATATTAAATAATATTAGTTCTAGATTGTTGCGCCCGTACGACATTTATTGGTAGGCCCATTTATGATTTGTGTTACCCACCCGCAGTCTATAAATAATAAACTGCACCAGTAGACGAAACCACAAATGTGCTGGTATCCAGTATACATACCCTTGCCTTTTATGTCAATTTATGGCGTACTACAATTTATTTTACAATATTTAGCAATATTGGCATCATGTTCAGCACTGGTGTGGGCGTAATACATTACGCCGTCATCCCCTGCCAAAAAGTACAGATAGTCACCAGAGGCCGGATTTGCAACTGCTTCCAGGGCAGTTAGTCCTGGCGATGATATCGGTCCCGGAGGCAACCCGGCAACACGACGAGTATTATACGGCGAATCCAGGTTCGGGTCTCTTGCAACACCGGTTTTATCAGCAATATATTGATAAGTTACATCAGAGCCAAGCATCATTCCGCTAGCCAACCTGGAATAAAAGACCTGGGCAACTTGTCCTTGGTCCTGGGCCGTGCTAGCTTCACGTTGGACAATTGATGCCAGGGTTATACCTTGATATAAATTCAATTTATGAGCTTTGAACCGTTCAACCAAATTACTACCTTTGACTACGCCATAAAATCGATCCAAAGCCCGTTGCAAGATGTCGTGAACTGTTGCTCCGTCACTTATTGAATATGTATCACCGTATATATAGCCCTCCAAACTAGTCCCTGATGGTTTGCCATCGAATAACATTACATCGTTTGGAGTGTCGTACACATCTGTTAATGCTGATGAAATTTCTGATTCCGAATAGCCAGCCTTTTTTAGTACGCTGGTTACGTCTTGCTTGTTGACTTTGTCTGAGTTGTCTGTCAGGGTTGCGCCGGGATAAAACGTTATCTTATATTCATCGACAGCACCTTTGGTAAAGTGTTCGATAATCTGAGGCGTTGTATCTGCCGGTGACAGGCGGTATGTTCCTGCCTGGAGTTTGCTACCTTTTTCGGAAAGTTTAACGTAAATATCAAAAACTAGGGAATTTCGTATAATTTTTTTATCTTGAAGTTGTTGGCTTATTTGACTGGAAGTACTGTTCTCAGATATCTTGATTTTTACATACTGATGTTTGTCGCTGCCGGCTGGAGAAAGTTGGATTTGAAACCAAATATATCCTGAAATTATAGAGATAAGTATCAAAGCAACCACTGCCAGACTAATTATCAGACCCCAGTTTTTATGCAGTGTTGATTTTTTAGGTATTTTTATACCGCTGGGTTGACCGTTAATCGGTTGTTGTTTGTGCTGAATATCGGGTTTAATTGTTCGAGTTTCAGGCATTATTAGCCTCCAGATAGTCCTGCAGAATTATCGCAGCTGCTTGGGCATCAACGTCAGATTTTTTATATGGTCGATTATAAGCAGCCAATTGTTGCTCGGCAATAACACTGGTTAGTGATTCATCTTGAAAAACGATATTTTCGGCAATATCAGACAACTTGGCAGCAAATTCTGTAACTAACTTCGACTGTGCTGTCGGTTCACCGGACTGGTTGCGTGGATAGCCAATGACTAACACGTTGGCTTTTTCTTTAATTAAAATCTCGGCAATTGCACTTACTTCATTTCCATCAACATCAATCGTATCGAATGGTACGGCAATACGAACATCGCTGTCACCAACTGCCACGCCGATGCGCTTTTCCCCTATATCCAAACAGATTGCATTGATAAACTTAGGCATTTGAAATTTGGAATTCGACCGTTATCTTGTTAGTGTCATTTGGAATGGAGGTAACCCAGAAATATGGGAATTTGATATCAACGTTATTAACATTATTTATACTAGTAAGGAGGGATTGGGCATCACCGAAGTTTTTGCCTTTAACCTGGTTTTTAATAGCTTCTTTGTCAATATTAGGACCGAACTGACCAGTAGTTGCAACATTTACTGTTGAGCCTGTATCACTGGTTTGATAGCCAGACAATACTACTTTGCTGTATCCGTCGTCATAAATTCGTTGGTTTTTACTGCTGTCCATTTGTTTAGTAATTGCATCTCGCAGAAACGCCGTCAGTTCTGATTTGGCGATAGCCGTCAATGAAAATGTGGTTGCAGAAGTTAATTTAGCATTTCCGCCAGTAGACTCGGCGTCGATTGCCGGGACAGACACAGCATCGGCATGGTCAGCCTTGAAGCTATCGGATATTACGGTTTCGCCATTTGTAAACTGTGCGGTAAGCTGTTTTTTGACATCAGCGTTTGTTTGGTCAACTAGTGCTTGTTTAGCTTTTTGAACGTCGGCAGCGGTAACGACTGTCGCAATTCGAGTCGACCCCCCAGCCATTGCGGTACCCTGTGCATCAACCTTTGAGCCAGCTGGTATTTTATCAATTGAATATGTCGTAGCTGGCGCATTATAGCTATCCCCATTTGAGGATGCCTGCACTTGAACAGTTGCTTTGCCCGAAGATGAACCAGAAAGCGTACATGAGCTGGAAGAACCGCTAAACCCAGGGACAGAGGCAGATGATGTGCTAACATACACAAGTCCGCCATTAGAAGTGAATTGAGTTCCCGCCGGAAGCGAAAAACCTCCTGAATAGTCGCAGTTTCTTACTGTAATGCTACCGGAAGCTTTGCCACCAAGATCTTTTTGGCCGGTCGCGGTGAAAGTGACTGTTACATCTTTTTTGATTTGCTTCGTAACGGTTTGAACAGTGTTTGTACTGATATTCGTAGGTGATGTGCCACCCAAATTCAGCGTCATGCTGACCGGTGCGGCTTGGGTTTTTGCGGTAATAATAACCTTGGCAGATGGTGCAAACCAAATCGCCCAAATCAAAAATATTACGAATAATATTCCCGCAGCAATTCCGAGGAATAGTTTTTTCCTAAATTTGCCAAAATTTGGAATTTTGACATTATTTTTAGGTCTGGCCACCTTTGTTGGTTTTTTCTCAACCGGGTCAACGTCTGATGGTGGGATATATTCCGGTCCCTCGTTATCGATATCAATAGAGCTTAAATCTTTTGATATATCATCGCCCGGCTTTTTATTCGCCAATTTTTCCAAATCACCAACCGCAAGATTTGAGCCATCAATGATATCTTCACCGTCGTCAACCTCTAAAGCGGCAATTTCAGCAATTTCCGGCTTGCTTTGTAGATTTTTGGCAACAGGAATCTTGGCGGCAGCTGAAAGTGCAATTAAAGCTTTGTTACCTGAAATCAAAACTAGCTCTTTGCCCTCTTTTTTTGCCATACGCGAAAGTAAACGCAGGTTGACTGCGCTTTGTAAAACACCAGTCCGTTTTGGAGGAACCAACGCTACGATTTTTTCATTGGCTTTTTTAATCTTGCCAATAATTGCAGTTATATCGTCTTCGGTGTCAATGTAAATTATGTCTTTATTCATTTCAAATTCTAAGAATCTTGTTTAGTTTTCCCTTAATACTACTGTCTTCGCCACCGCCAACAATTGTATCATAGCCCACTCTTAAAAGGCCCATGGCTGTGATGTAGGTATGGTCATTTGCTAGTTCCGTCAGGTCATTAATCCCAGCAACGTCCGATGGGTGAATATGATGGACTGTCGGCTTTTTTGTAAACGGTAAATCCTTGTGCCACTCTTGGGTTTGTAAAGCGTCAACTAATCTGTTCAAACTTGAACCACCACCACAAAGTAGAATCCTATTTGGCAAATGGTCGGCTGAATCAAACTCACTTAATGCAAGTTCAACCCCCGATATCCAAACTTCTAACGATTTATCGATGGCTTTATTTACATCCACCACAACGCTTGGTTTTATCTTGTCAGATTCAATATTTACTTTCAGTTTTTCAGCGTCATCATAAGATATATTCATTTCGCTGGCAATAGTACGGGTAAAGCTTCGTCCACCAATTCCAAACATTTTCGTTCCTTCGACACCACCGTCATCAACAACGGCAATGTCGGTTGTTCCGCCGCCAACATCAGCCAAAATAGCCGTGAAATTACTATTTGCGTCATTGCCTAAAACACTCCGGCTAACAGCGAAAGGTTCGGCAGCAACTGCCAACAGTTCCAAAGATAATTCTTCGGCAACTCGTTCCAATGCTCCAATATGAACCATTGGCGCAAACGCCGTATAAATCTGAACAGCGACATCGTGCCCTTGAAAACCAATCGGATTGCTGACCTTATATCCGTCAATGTGAATACTGACTAATGCGCTGTTAACTAATTTAATTTCAACGTCTTCGTTACCTGTTTCCAGTGCAATTTGTTTTTGAGCTTTATTCTGGGCACGTTCTTGGACTTTTTCGATAATAAATTCCATTTCAGATGTATCAAGAGGTCGGTCCGGTTGTGGTCGACGATAGCGAATGGTATTTGTAACACCTTTTACAAGTTCACCGGCAATACCGATTACAACACTTTTTGCCTGTAATCCGGCTTGGTCTTCGGCTTCCGCCAAAGCATCTTCACAATTCCGAACTACCCCCGAAATATCTGCAATTGCACCGGAATGCATATCACTGATTTGCTGATGGGTGCGTCCGACACCGACGATATTTAATTCTTCACCATCTAGCCTGGCGACCAAAGCCTTGACGTATTCGGTACCAATATCAAGCGCCACGATGTAATCACCCGACGAGTTTTCTTTTCGTTTGCTTTTCAGTTTCTTGAATACCATAGATATAACCATTATATACTAATGATGCTTGTGGTCACAGTAGCTGTTAGATTAAAACTGCTTTAATTCGACGGACTCCAGCGGATGAAGATTCTTCTTTGGTGATTTTGAATTTTTTACCTCCGCCGTCGGCGGATTCGGCCAGTTGACCGGTGTGTTCGACGTGTGGACCACCACAGATTTCACGACTTATAGGATTGGATTTTTCGCCTATGTAATAAACTTTTACTTTATCGCCATATTTGCTACCAAACGCGCCGATGGCGCCGGTTTTTAGAGCCTGCTCGGTGTTTTCCTCTTGCCAGATAACCGGAAAATCCTTATCAATTGCTTCATTAACTATTTGTTCGACCCGAGTAATCTGGTCGGGAGTGACTTTTTCGGGCTGAGTAAAGTCGAAACGCAAGCGTTCAGCAGTAATATTAGCCCCTTTTTGATGCACGCCTTCACCCAACACTTGGATTAATGCCATGTCCAGAAGGTGAGCGGCAGTATGTAATTTGGTTGTCATCTCGCCTGTGTCGGCTAGCCCACCCTTGAATTCGCCCTGCGATGCTGTTTGACTTCGTTGTCGTTGTTCTTGCATTAATTTATTAAACTCGACATCTAAACTATCTGCTGTCACCACCTGATCCCCTACGGATAATTTTAAAGTGGCAGCTGTCTGCTGTAAATTAGCACTCTGTCCAGATTCACTTTTTGAAAAAACCATACCTCTTTTAAGAGCTTCTTCTTTGGTTAATTCGACTGGGAATCCATAAGTATCATATAGCTTAAACATGAGTTCACCAGATAGTGTCTGGTCTTTCGATGTAGCCTTATCAAATTCATATAATCCTTTTTTCAAAGTTTGTCGGAATATTTTTTCCTCACGCTTTAGAACCTCGACAATCTCATGTTCACGTTCCATAACTTCTGGGAAATCGTCCCGATAAAGCTCGGCAATAACCGGTGCAATCCGCTCACAAACACCCTGTTCTACACCTAAATCCAAAGCATAGCGAATAGCCCGGCGAAGTAGGCGCCTCATGACATAGCCCTGGCGTTTGTTACTTGGGTTTACTCCGTCGGTAGCCAAAAAGATTCCAGCACGCAAATGATCGGCAATTACACGCATAGCTTGCTGATTATCTTCGTATTTTTTACCACTAATTTCCTGTAGCTTCTCAATAACCGGCCAAATTAAACTTATTTTGAAGACATCTGGACTATTCAAGCTGGCAGCTGAAATTCTTTCCAGTCCCCCACCGAAATCAACATTTTTGTTCGGAAGCTCTTTAAAACTGCCGTCATCTTGTTTGATAAACTCCATAAATACAGAATTACCGATTTCAATAAAACGTCCGCACTCACAGTTCGGATGACAATGTTCGCCATATTTATTGTCGTGTTCAATTTCAGTAAATTCATAAAAAACTTCGCTGTCCGGACCACCGGGCTCACCGACTGGCATTTCATCCGGTTTACCACTACGACTCCACCAATTTTTTGATGAATCATAATAAAAAATTCGCCCGTCCTGCATACCTTTGATGTAACCGTCGTCTTCGCTACCAATTTCGACAATTTTGTAATCAATCCCTTTTTCATTAAACAATTTTTGCCAAATTTCGGCCGATTCCTCGTCCTTGCTAACTCCCGCGGATTCGTCCCCTATAAAGCAGGTGACATACAGTCTGTTCGGATCAAGCCCAATCTCTTTTATCAAAAATTCGAAAAACCAAGGCAACTGTTCTTTCTTGAAATAATCCCCAAAACTCCAATTACCCAACATCTCGAAAAAGGTAGTGTGTCGATTATCGCCAACTTCGTCGGCATCTTCGGCTCGAAAACAGGTTTGGCTATCGGTGACTCGTTTGCCGGCTGGATGTGCATCTCCTAGAAAATAGTTAACGAGAGGTTGCATCCCACTACCCGTAAATAAAGTAGTCGGGTCGTTTTCAGGAACCATCGGCGCTCGCGGAATAATCGCATGTCCGCGCTGTTGAAAAAATTCAAGATATTTCTGTCTGATTTGATTTGAATCCATATCTGTTAATTTTATCATTATTTTTGATTGTCGGCCAGTAATCCAGTCATAAAAGATTTTTCTAAAACATTGTGTTGTATTATTATCATCACCCTAAGGTGTCAAAAAGGACGGACCTTTTTGATTTATTACGAAATTGTTGTGTGATTAGATGATTATTCCACCACCAAGGCAAATGTCACCATTATAGATAACAACGGATTGGCCAGGGGCTATGGCTCGTTCTGGGTTTATTAGGGTCAAATTAATATTTTGCTTGTCTGTAAAGTTTAAGTCGGCATCAGCTAGTGGTGCTCGATGACGTACGCGAATTTGGTATTTACCATCAACAGGTACGTTATTAATCCAATGTAAATCAGTCAGATTAATTTCTTTTTTCCATAATGTTTCGTCATTCAGGTTCGTCGTGACATAAACTTCGTTCTTTTCCATATCTTTACCGACGACGTAATAAGGCATTCCACCGCCCAATTCCATACCATGGCGCTGACCAAAAGTGTAGAATATCGCACCGTCATGATGACCCAAAACTTTTCCAGATTTTTTATCAATTATTTCGCCTGGTTTTGAATCGACATACTGACTTAGAAAATCCCGAATCCCGATTTGTCCGATAAAACAAATGCCTTGTGAATCTTTTTTGACTGCAGTAGTCAAACCACGTTCGTCGGCCATTTTACGTACTTGTGGTTTTGTGAATTCACCAACCGGGAATAAAGTTTTCAACATCGCTTCGCCTGTAACTCGATACAGGAAATATGTCTGGTCTTTGTTTTTATCCACGGCTTGTTTTAAAATTCCACCTGCGACCCGTGCGTAATGGCCGGTGGCAATCATATCGGCACCGTCTTCTAATGAAGAGTCTAGAAAGAGTTTGAATTTTACCTCTTGGTTACACATAATATCCGGATTTGGTGTGTGGCCCTTTTTGTACTGCGAAATCATATAGTCTACGACTTTGTGCTTATACTGCTTTTCAAAATCAAAAACCTTAAAATCGATTCCCAACTGAACCGCAACTCTTTTAGCGTCAGCAAGGTCCTCAGCCCATGGACATTTCATCCCAGGCAAATCAGCCGTCCAGTTTTTCATATAAACTCCGGTCACGTCATATCCTTGTTCAACCAATAAAGCTGCCGCCAGCGACGAATCAACCCCCCCGCTCATCCCAACATAAACTTTTAACTTTTTATTTACGACCATATGCCAGCAATATAGAAAATTAATATTTTTACCGTTTCACCGCCAACTAGCCACCAACCCTTGAAGGTTATCCACCACCAAAATGACCAATCCGAATCATTTTGCGCTGGGCTATTCAAAATAACTACACCACCAGCGCGTTTTTTGAATTCAAGACTGGCACGTCGCTGGTGATAACCAGAAGTTACCAAAATTACACGTTTAATGTTGTGCGTAGCAAAAATTGTTTGCGTATCTTTGGCATTTTGACCTGTCGTCGTAGCATATTCATCAATGTAGATATTTTTACTTGGAACACCGGCAGATATTGCAAGTTTTTTCATGACTGCCGCATTGCTTGGACCGGATAAATCTTGTGCAGCCCCAGAGAAAATTAAAGTGTTAGACCAACCATTTTTATATAATCCAATTGCCCAACTGGCTCTAGCCTGCGTATCCCCACCACTGATTGCAACTATGGCATCGACCGGTTGACAGTTCCCAGTTGTACCGGGCGTTTCCCCACAACCGCTTAGATCGTTTGGTTGAAGATAAAAACTAACTCCTACAACAAAAGCAATTATTAATATTGCGATGGCGATTAACCATTTTTTCATAACCCAACCCGTTTGTACTCGTTTTTAATTTCTTCAATCAATATCTCCCCAGCCGTTTTAATATTTTCAAAAGTCGATAAATGTCCCAGCGATATTCTGATGCTGCCATCAGCAACCTCCGGTTTCAGGGCAATAGCTGTCAAAACATGTGAACGTTTCCCTTTATTAGCTGCACAAGCGCTGCCGGTTGCAACCAAAACTCCGCGTTTTTCCAGTAAAAAAACCAGCCTTTCACCATCAAGATTTGGAAAAGAGATATGTAAATGCCCGGCCAAACGGTGCTTTTTATGGCCGGATACAACCGTATTTTTAAGAGCTTCCGTAAGTGTTTTTTGCAGACTGTCGCGTAATTTTGTTAGTCTGTCCGATTCGTATTTTCGATGTTCGCTAACAAGTTCCAGTGCCCTAGCGAAACCAATTGTACCTGCAACGTTTTCCGTCCCACTGCGCAAGCCATTTTCTTGGCCTCCACCGATAATTTGCGGTTCCAGATGTACATGACTGGCTACCCACAATAATCCGACTTGCTTTGGTCCATAAATTTTGCCGGCATTTAACGTCAACATGTCGACACCAAGCCTAGCTACGTTTACGTCCAGCTGACAAGCCCCTTGCGATGCATCACAGTGTAAATTTATTGGCGTTTTATCACCGCGCGTTAATCTGGAATATCGCTCTGCTTTTATCACCTGCGCAATATCCCTGATTGGTTGAATCGTACCAAGTTCGTTATTTGCCAGCGCTACGCTGACTAATTGAGTGCCTGACTTAATTGCCTTTTTAATTTTCTCAGCAGTAACCAACCCACTTGAATCGGCCAATACGATTGTATTTTCATGATTTTTAGCATTCGCCAGTACTGAATCGTGTTCGACATTTGAAGTTACAATGTGACCGGATACCCCAAAAAATGCCAGATTTATTGATTCAGTTGCACCGGCAGTAATAATAATTTCTCCGACTTTACCACCGATTTGCTGAGCAATGACATGTTTAGCGTTTTCATAATCACGTCTGACTGATACTGCCGGCAAATATGGGCTGGACGGATTATAAAAATTTTCAATAAAATAAGGTTGCATGACCTTTAATACTCGCGCATCCATTGGCGTAGCTGCCGCATGATCCAGATAAATTGTCTCGCATTTAATCATTAATCTTAATTATAACGGTTAACCGGCTTTTTTGCCTTATAGTTTGAATAAATTACGAGCATTTGCAGTTGTTGCCTTAGAAATTTCTTCGAAAGAAACGTCACGAGATTTACTAATATATTCTGCAACTTCTTTTACAAATGCCGGTTCATTTACTTTGACTTTTCCGCGCAAAGGATAGGGTGTCAACCAGGGGGCATCGGTTTCAAGAAGCAATCTGTCTAACGGAATTGAGTTGTACATTTGTTTTTGCAATTTGTCGTGGGTAAAGGTGCTTATACCATTGATGCTGATATAAAAACCGCGTCTAATGCCTTCTTGCATATTTTCAATTGAATCTGTAAAACTATGCAAAACCCCGCGAATTGGTTTATCAGATTTAATGCTGTCTAGAACTTTCCAAAAATCATCGTAGGCTTCGCGAACATGGAAAATAATCGGCAAATTGTGCTCTAGGGCCAGCTCAATTTGTTGTTTCAGAAGTAAAAACTGTTCCTCTGGCGAAGGGCTGTCGGGATAATGATAGTCCAGACCGATTTCGCCGATAGCAATAGTTTTTTTATTAAATTCAACTGTTTTTGCGAAATCTAAAAACTCATCCAGACTTTTATTAGCATAATGCGGATGAACGCCGATTGAAGCAAAAATACCGTCGTGTTTTTTGGCAAGTTCTAATGCTAGGCACGAATCCTCTACGTTCGTTCCGACGCATATAATTTTCTTAACCATGGCTTTTTGCGCATGTTCGATAACAACGTCAATATCAACCGGATAATCCGATTCGTGAATATGGCAATGTGTATCGATTAGCATAATTTATTTTTTAGGAGTTGCTGGGTTTTCAGTATGAATATAAATTTTCGGGAATAATACACCTTCCAGAGCGACGATTGTACCACTTTCAAAAACTTTCTGAATTTTTTCGGCAGTTGATGGCAAAAATGGGACCAATAAATCGGCAATTTGAAGAACCGAACCGACAGCGTAGGTTAATACTTCTGATAAGTGTGTTGCGGCTTCGGTGTCTTTATCTATTTTTTTGGCAATTTCCCATGGTTTTACGTTTTCAATATATTGATTCAAACTGCGAACCATTGCCCATACTTCATCCATAGCTTTGTTAAACTCCAGACTGTCCATTGTTTCGTGATAAACGCTCATATCATGCTCACCATGATTAACAACACCAATAACTCCAGCTTGATATCGCGTCACCATGCTGGCAATACGTGAAACTAGATTTCCTAAGTCATTAGCCAGTTCCGTGTTGTAGGCGTTTTCGAATTTGTCCCAAGTAAAATCGCCATCGTCTAATGTCGGTATGTGACGTGAAAAGAAATATCGAAAGGCATCAACACCATACTCATCAATAATCTGGTTAGGGTCGACTATATTGCCGACGCTTTTACTCATCTTGGCACCACTTACATTAACAAATCCGTGGACTAACAGTTTTTTCGGCAAAGACAGTCCCAACCCCAGCAACATTGCCGGCCACAGTCCAGCGTGAAAACGCATAATGTCTTTGCCCAAAACTTCGACATCGGCCGGCCAATACTCTTGCCAGACCGGATTATCCGGATATCCCAAAACTGTAATATAATTCGACAGCGCGTCCATCCAAACATACATAATATTATTAGGATCATTTGGAACAGGCACACCCCAGCTGAGGTTTTTGCGGGGCCGTGAAATACTTACGTCCTGCAGGCCGTTTTTCATAAGTTCCAAAAACTCTTTTTTACGAAATTCTGGAATAATTTGCATATCCCCTGCTGTAATTGCCTCACGGACCGCATCGGAAAAAGCACTGGCTTTGAAATAATAGTTTTCTTCACTTAGGCGAACATATGGTTGGTTATGGTCAGGACAGACTCCACCATTTTCGGTGGCTTCTTTATCGGAAACAAAAGACTCACAGCCAACACAATACCAACCTTCATAAGTGCCTTTATAGATGTATTGTTGCAATTTTTGCCAAATAATTTGGACAGCTGCTTCGTGTCTTGGATCGGTTGTACGAATAAAATCAGTATAGCTGGCACCGACTTTTTTCATCAGTGCTTCGAAATTAATGTACATTTTATCGACATAAGTTTTCGGATCGATTCCGGCCTCGGCAGCCTTGGCGGCAATCTTGTTGCCATGTTCATCGGTACCAACCTGATAACGGACTTCATGGCCATTTTGTTTTTGATAACGTGTCCAAATATCAGCTAATAAATAGTCGATTGCGTTACCGATATGGGGCGGTGCATTCACATAAGGAATTGCGGTAGTGATGTATAATTTTTTTTCCATAACTTAGTATTATTGTAACAGATAGAACAATAGTCTGTTCATACCTATTTTTATCTAGAGTCCACAACGAACACGAAGAGCATTAAAATTATTTCTTATGTCATTGGCGGTTAAAGCCTGGTTATAAATACGAATCTCTCCGATTGAAGAGTTAAGGAATCTACCACCGGCTACTCCGATTAGTACATCATTGGCGTTTGATAAGTTAGCGGTTTGACCAGAGGTTAGTAAACCGTTTTGTACTCCGTCAAGATAGAATTTATAAGCCGTACCGCCAGATCTAGTAACTGCAACGTTATGTAAATTAGAAACTGGAACGCTAGAAAAAGAGTAGTTAGCGTTAAAGGAACCTCCAGCATTAACGGAATCTTCATAATACAACCCTGTTACAGGGTTACCGGTTACGATACCCCAGGTGTTTGCTGGTGCGCTTGATGTATAACCTTTGCTAATTATCCCATCCCATGTAGATGAACCGGCCAATGGGAATTTTACCCAGACACTTATCGTAAAGTTATTATTCCCGAAATCGAGTATACCGCTTACTGGGTCAGTAATAGTTACGGTACCACTAGCTCCATCAAAAACTAGGACCCCACCATAAGAGTTGCTGTAGCTAACACCTCCAGATATAACTCCATTATTCCCGTTGCCACTCAAATCAGTCAGAACTGTACCTGTACCCGAGTATGACGACTGTAGTCCTGGGTCAAGATATAAAGCCGGACAAGGGCCAGGTAACGGTGTGGCTTCCTGAGTAATAAAGTATGTTTGGCTATTTTGGGTTGCTGTCAGACAGAATGTTTTTGGAGTGTCGGTATTATCAACTTTATATGTTGTAGTTGTGGTTGAAGGAAAATTAATCCCTGAACCATTGTTTGCAACCGCAAGTGTTGCCGGGAAAACACCTGTGGTACTGCGAACTCCGTCAACCACCAATTGCTTGGCAGCATTTTTTAAATTGGTTTGTAATGAAGTCGCAATGGCATTTTGCAAGATAAGGTTATATCCAACCAAAGTTATAGCAGCAATAATTGCGATAGCTACAAGAACTACTAAAAACTCAACGATAGTAAAACCGGAGTTTGTATTACGTTTTGGCATGTGGTTAGTATAGCATTAGCGCTATGGGGCAACAATATTTGCCAACCGAGTCCAGTCTTCCAGACTTAACGCTTCAGCACGAGAGTTGGGGTCAATACCAGATTTCCTCAGAATTATTTCGATTTCGTCTTTGGGAAGCTTTAATCCACCAGCCAGGCTACTTCGTAATTTTTTACGCTTTGACGAAAAGCCGGCTTTGACAACCTTAAAAAAATCAGCTTCTTTGGAGTCAGTAATTAAGGAATGTTGTCGTGTTTTCAAGATAACTATCTGGCTATCAACTTTTGGAACCGGTGAAAAGAGTTTCGCCGGTACTACATCTCCTAAACTCACCTCAGCAAAAATCTGAGCACTGACTGACAAAATGCTCATTTTCCCAGGTTTAGCTGCCAAACGCTGTGCCACCTCTTTTTGAACCAGTAAAACAGTTATTGTAGGTTTATTTCGGGCTGTTAATAATATTTGTACAATTTTGTTCGTGATGTAATAGGGGATATTGCCCACAACTTTATAGTCGGTTGGCAAATCGGACAAATCAAATTTCAAGATATCACTAGAAATAACTTTTAAATTTTTGCCGGGGAATTGGGCTGGTAATTTACGTGCTAGTTCCTTGTCAAATTCAACCGCAATCACTTCCCTGGCGTTTTTCAATAGTTCACTGGTTAATGTACCCAGCCCCGGACCAATTTCAAGTACCGTATCTGTGTCTATTATTTCGGCACAATCGGCAATATTAGCCAGAGTTTCGCGGTCACGAAGCCAATTTTGTCCCAAAGATTTATTTTGAGCTGACATTAGCGATAAATATCCGGTAAACCTGCGCCACAATTTGGCCATGGTTGCCATCCACGACGAACATAGGTTTCGCGTGCCGCTTGGTCCTGTTGAGCCGGCGTAGCATTGGCCGGGTCATAAATTCCATATTTATTAGCCCAGGTACTGTAGCTGTATTGGTATGCGCCTCGATAGGTTGGATTATTCTTGTTAGCATAGTTGCCTCCCGATTCACACGCCCTAAGTTTCGCCAACGCAGCTCCAAAATCACCGCCGAAAGTAGGTTTTGCCCCAACAATTTCAATCTGTTTTACTGGTTGTTTAGTAACCAAACTAGCAATCTCTTTTCGGGATACTTCTTGGCCATCAGCAACAATAATTTCATACGTCGCGTTACGCAATCCTTTAACACCCGGAGTAGTTATATTCAGATATCCAACCGTCTGATCGGCATCTTGGATTTTTTGTATCTCGAAATCAACCGGCTCTTCGGCTGTAATCGTCTGCTTGCCTTCACGCCATACTTTTACTGCAAGTTCGGGAGTAATCGTTGTACTAATATCCGGTGATACACGGTCATCTTTTGTCATTTTTATGCCTTTTTCAGACAACATTCCTCTTACCGTATTGGCTTGAGTCCGAACCGTTGAAGTCTTGCCGTAAAGGGTGAATTCTAAAGGAGTCGCCCGTTTGATTGTCATTTTTAAACCGGCTCCATCTGTCAATTCGTCAACCTGGTCTATAGTCGTAATGTCTTCGGGGTAAACCACAATCCCGGCACTTGCGGCTATCTGAAGCGGAGTTTGGTAAGGAGTAATAATTTTTTGTCGGATATTTCCGTCAATTACCAATACTGGTCTGGCACGATAAATATTAACCTGATAATGCGTTGCGATGAGTTTTTGATTAATATCCGGTTCAACCAAATCTTTTTTGTCAATTGGTATACCGGCATCCATTATCGCATTACCGATTGTCGATGCTTTTGTCAAAATTACTTTAGTATTCCCGCGATCGTGAATTGTAATCAGATGAGCATTTTGCATGCCACCGGCATCTTGGGCGTGAGTCGTACTGGAAATAGTGAAAACTGTGGCAAACACCAAAAAAATAAGCGCAGTTACCAGCGCGGCGATAAGTGTTACAGACTTTCGTTTCAGAATATTCATAAATTCTTAATATACCTTATCGGTATAAGTTAATTATACCAAAAATCAACCCCAACAACTAACTTTTAGAAGGACGGACCTTCTAAACGAGACTTTTATTTTATAATATGTAAAATCTAGATTTTTTCTAGTCGGGCGTGTTCAGCATATATTGGTTTTTAACTTAAGAGTTCTTATTATTTCTCTTGATTTTGAATTTGGACCTTGAGCTGATTGTTTGTCACCCAGGCCGAATAAGTTACATAGCCTGTAGTTAATATCATTATAGCTGTCAAAATAAAGAAAATTGTTCGTTTTATAGATATCGTATTAATGAATTGTTTACTATCATTTGCTGGTTGCTTGTCATTTTTAACTGATATTGCTGGGACTGAGCTGTTGAACTTAGGATATGCTAGCCATTTTACTGTTAACCTTTCCATTTCAAGTGCCATTTCTTCGACTGACATTCTTGTTTCAACTGATAAAATCGCACCCGTCGGACGAGCTGGGGTTTGACTAGCTAAACGATTATTAATAACTACTCTTTCGGTCATTCTTGCTCGATATATCGTATTAACTTGACCTAGGGTTCGTTTTTGAATCAGGATCTCTCTTATCATGATTACCCTTTCAAAGTGGCAAAAACAAGCACTCTTTGATCAAGCGTGCTTTTGTCACTCGTCCATTTCCCCGTACAAGCTATCAAATTAATCCCCTGCTTTGCACCGCCATATGGTACTAATAGCTTATTCATATCAACATTAGCCAAAGGAGTAACTTCCGTATGGGCTACTACATAATTAAAACGTACACCATCACCCCTCTCTATGGTAATCTGGTCGCCATTCTTGAGTTTCGTAATATAACCGAATAAGCCATAGTGAGTGCCGGTCTGCGAAGCATGACCGTCCACAAGCATGGCACCGGCTTGACCAGGTTTGGCACTGGCAGTATACCAACCTGCATCAAAGGCATTACTTGGCGATTGCATACTTCTGTCGCTATTTACTCCCATCGGCATAACACGAGCTGAAACGGAAATATTTTTAATATAAATCGATCTAGGAAAATCAGGAGCTACTTTATAACTTGTTAGGCTACTTGCGGAAGGTTTTGTGATGTCTATACCTTTAGCTAATGTCTGCGTACTGGTTGATTTATCAATTTTTTTAGGTGTGCTAGGTTTGGATGTCGCCAGTACCTGTTCAGCTTGAGTATTAGTCTGCCAAACATTAATACTGACGTAGCCAGTAGAACCAAGCAATATCATTAAAAAAATTCCCAATGACAATCGACGCGCAATCAATTTATTAGTCTGGTGCCTTTTTTCGCGTCTTGCATTAGCTTGAATAGCCTTTGAAAGCAACATCGATTTATTGGTCGTATCAGCTAGATTTTTTTTCAGGTTTCGTGTTTTGATTTTGCTTTTTGCAGAAAATTTATGATGGCGTATGCTAGGTTTTGGGGTTGGGATTGATGATACAAAAACTGGCGTAACTGTCGAGTATTTTGTTAAATTTTCCTTAACCACCGCAGGTGTCGTATAATCCTTCCGTTCAACCGGCAATTTTTTGTTGGCCAATCTTGGAAGCGGACGTATTTGCCCTCGTATGCGTTGGTGATAATAATTTCTATCCATGTTTTTTGTTTATTGTTTGTTTATTGTTTGTATACCCGGCCGATAGTCAGATTGACAGACAGACGCAATTGTTTGTCTGCCTGTCAATCTTTGATTTTTTAGAGTACTATTATTTTTTACTTAGTTGACGACGACTTGCAAAAACAATTATTCCTGCTGTAAGTATGCCTAGACCAGCTATGATAATTGGGTTAGCAAAAACAAACTGTTGAATCGCTGTGTTTGGTGCTGTGACACTTTTGGTAGAACAGTTCGCTGATCCTGGTCCGTTTATGAAATACCATGTGGGACTCCCGTTCGTAACGACTGAATCATTGCTAGCGTACACAAGACAATTACCATTAGCAACTATGCCATTTATATCAACCGTTAGACCACTTCCACTCCCATTTACACCAGTATTATTAAATCGAGTCGTGCCTAAAAGTGTAATGTTGTGTGCCGCAACGGTCCCAGAACTACTTGCACCAAAAGTTAACGATGCGCTTGTTGATACTCCATTCTCAACGTTGATAGCATTGGCAATAATTGCGCCATCTACTAATTTGTCAAATATTACATGGCCACCGCCAGCAATTTCCACTACTGACGTCCCGAAGGTACTGATGCCACCAGTGACAGTTGTTCCACCATTAATCTTAGTTGAGCCGGAATATGTATTGGTTGCAGCTATAGTAAAAGTAACACCAGATCCGTTGTATGTGACAAAGCCAACCCCTTGGATAACTGAATCAATATGAACATCATTTGTTACATTAAAGTTTAAACTATGACCATTAAGCGTTAACGTAGAGCCACCACCTTTTCCGATTGGTAAGCCGATTAATAAGGCCGCGCTTGTATTGGATACTATCGAGTCAGCGCCTAATGTTATATTGTTCAAATATATATAAGCTGGTACATCCGCAGTTACATCGATAACTATATTGCTATTACCTGTTACAGTAATCGAGTTACCTTGAATTTCCAATGGAGTAGCTAAATTAGTCTTGTCACTACGCATTGTTATTGTTGCGACCGATAAACCTGTCATATCATTCGTAGGAAATGAGGTAGGTAGTAAACCCTGCATATTGTTTTGGTCAAAAACAAGATTCATACCATTTATCGGAACGCCATTATCCCAGTTGTTTATATTACTCCATGAACAATCAGGTGTGACTGCAGCATTACAGTCTGTCCCTAACCAATTATCAACTGGGGGAGCTGCGTGTACTAGTGTAGTCAGGCTAGCAGTTGCCAACATAGACCCAACAGCTGCCAAAGTTACTAAAGTCACCAACCTTGTCTTAAGATTTTTTGATATTCCCATAATATTTTCCCTCTATTTTTATATTTAAGTTAATATAAGCTTTATTATATTTCATATATATATATATGCAAGTAATATACGATGTAATATATACATCTTATATTAAATTGCTAGCTAATAAATTTAGAAGAATTTAGAAGGACGGACCTTCTAAACGAGACTTTTATTTTATAATATGTAAAATCTAAATTTTTTCCAGCCTAGCGTATTCAGTATTCAGTTTTTTTGTTCGGCCATCGTCAAATTTGATTGTTAGCGCCAAGCCATCAATCTCTGTTATTTGACCACAGCCAAAAGTCGCCGAGCGAACGCTTTCACCAACCGTAAATATCTCGTCACTGTAAAACTCCTGCTCGGCAACAAATTTTGGAGCTACCGGAGCTGAAAGTGCCACTTGGTCGCCCATATCGGAAATAAAGCGTGACATTGGATTATACCCGCGTTGGCCAAATTGCATACGGCTACCGGCATAGGTTAAGTGTAATTCTTCGCGAGCCCGGGTCATACCGACGTATGCCAACCGGCGTTCTTCCTCTAATTCGTCCGGGCCGGCTTCGTATACTCTGGCATGTGGCAAAATTCCCTCTTCCATTCCAACAATAAAAACGACTGGAAATTCCAGGCCTTTGGCGGCATGAAGAGTCATTAGGGTAACTTTTTGACCCTTACTTTCGGTGTCTGCACTACTCATTAACGCCACTTCTTCCAAAAAATCAGATAAAGTAACAAAGCTTTGGGCGTCAGATAAAAGCGCGCCAATATTAGCTTCGCGTTCTTCGGCGGCTGGACTACCATCGGCTATATAGTCACGATATCCCACTAGTCCAAGCATTCGTTCAATCAGCTCATTTGGTGTTGCTGTGTCCAAATCCGCCTGAAGCTGCCTAAGTTTTTGTCCCAAGGTTAATAAGGACGATTTGGCTTTGGCGGTAATAGTACTGGTCTGATTAACATTTTCTAGTGCAGTAATAATATCCATATCACCTTCGGACTGCCACTGCAAAAACTTTTCCAAACTCATCGCGCCAACACTACGAACCGGAACATTTGCAATCCGACTGAAACTCATCCTATCTTGGGGCTGATATATTAGTCGCAAATACGCGACAACGTCTTTGATTTCTTTACGGTCATAAAACCTAACGCCGCCAATAATTTGATAGGGGACTCGAAAGCGTAAAAAAGCCCGTTCCAGTGTGTAGCTTTGGGCGTTGGTACGGTATAAAACCGCAAAATCGTCGTATTTTCGAGCGCCAATCGTGACGTGCGATGAGATTCTTTCAGCCACCAAATTCGCCTCTTCGGCTTCGTCGAAAACTTCATGTACTTGGACAGGAGCGCCAGGACCAGCTTTGGTCCAAAGTTTTTTGTCGGTCCGTTTGACGTTTTTGGCTATAACGTTACTGGCAGCATCCAGTATATTTCCGGTACTTCGATAATTCTGTTCCAGTTTTATCACCGCCGTCCCCTTAAAGTCACGTTCAAAATTCAAAATATTAGTAAAATCAGCACCTCGCCAGCTGTAAATCGACTGCCAGTCGTCCCCTACCACACAAATATTTCGCTTCTCGTTAACTAATAGTTTGATGATGTTGTATTGAGCCGCATTGGTGTCTTGGTATTCGTCAATCAGGATATGTTTGAATCTGTCTTGCCATTTTTTGCGTATATCCGGAGCCTTGCTCAGTAAATGCACTACTTCTAGCAATAAATCGTCAAAGTCCAGTGCACAGGCGTCTTTTCGCAATTCTTCGTATTTTTTATAAATTTTTGCGATATTTTTTTGATATGGAACGTTTGCTGCCGCCAAATATTGTTCGGGGTCAATCATTTCGTTTTTAGCAGTAGATATAGCGGTACTGGCTGAACGCGACTTAATTTCGTTGTCACTGATTGACAGACGTTTCATTACTTGTTTGATTAAACCACGTCTGTCGTCTTCGTCATAAATCACAAAAGTCTTGGATACACCGGTATTTTCACCATCAATTCGCAACATCCTGACACAAATCCCATGGAATGTACCCATCCAAGGCATAAATCCTCTGTTTGCACTGTTTTGTCCCAATAAAATCCCCAACCTTTCGCGCATTTCCTTGGCAGCCTTGTTGGTAAAGGTCACAGCTAAAATTTCGTTCGGAGAAACTTTTTCGTTAGCTATCAGATACGCAATCCTATGGGTTAGCGTTTTAGTCTTGCCACTACCAGCACCGGCCAGAATAAGTAGCGGTCCAGATGTTATCTGCACCGCTTTAACTTGCGCCGGATTCAGCCCATCAAGTAAGTCCATTAATATCTATTATAGCTTAAAATATAAGATTAAAGTATCGGTCGAACGAAGTAATACACCAAAACACCGGCACCAACACCAACAACAAGTATTGCTAAAATCCAAATAATTACTGACCAACTTGATTTCTTTTTTATTGGTGAGACCAGAGGTTTATGGTACGAATTTGTATCATAAATCGGTCCGCTATCCCTATCGCCTGTACTGGGTTTTTCTTTGTACTGTTGGGTTATCGAAGTTGTAGCCACAGGCTTGGTTTCGGTTGTCGGGATTATCGGTTTTTCGATTTTTTCAGTAACTTCCAGTTTTTCCGGAGGTTCCACAGGTTCTTTTTCGGGTTCCAGCTCGGGTTTGCTTTCGTTAGATTCAATTGATAAAATTTTGTCCTGAAGCTCGTCGGGTAGCGATTTATCCTTATGTTCTTCCAATTCGCTTGGGCCATCCGTACTTGGCTCAACTTCTTGTGGTTCCGTCGAAAATGCCCCAAGCGGTCGTTTTTCAACCTTGGTCCCAGAAATAAATGGGGTATCCGGTAGGTCGTCTGATTTGTGGTCAATTTCGCTATTTAAATCCTCGCTGATTTTATCAATATCGGCATCCTCGGATTCAGTTTTTGGTTCACCCCAGACATTGCTTTCAATTGTAGGAGTTGGTAATTCCGATTTTTCTGCTTTTTGCTCAACAACCGGTGGTGTTTGTTCGACTGATTCCGACTGTGTTTTGCTAGGTAAATTCACAGGTCGTTCGAACGACTTGGTTGAAGAGCGACGCATATCCGAAGAAGGGTGAACAACGTCCATAAACTGCCCTGAACTACGACGCCCAGCAAGGGCGGGAGTTGATGGTGCTGTTTCCGATACTGGTTTTGATGTTATAGATTCATCTGTTTGACTTGCAACATCGTCGGGTTTGACATCAGCATCTGATGTATTATTACTCGAACTGACGGAGTTTACCGCCCGATCTATCTCATCAAAATCAAAATCTTTCATCTATACCACCTCTAATCTTTTTTCTTCGCGGATGCGCTTTTATGTGCTATTTCTAGTATTTCATTAAATGTGTTAGCGTTCAAGCTGGCCCAGCCAACTAGTAAACCATTTACGCCAGGTAAGGCCAGATAATCAGCCACACTATCACCAGTTACGCTACCACCGTAAAGAACCTGGATTGAATCGGAAGCTTTTTCTCCGTAAAGATGTTTTATCTGACTGCGAACTGCTTGAAACGCCATCTGTACATCGTCCGGTAAAACGTTAACAGGCGTAGATCCTTGTCCGGCACTAATTGCCCAGACCGGTTCGTAAGCAATAACTATTTTATCAAGTTCTTCACTGGTAATATTAGCCAAACCACCTGCCAACTGATCATGGATGACATCCCTGGTTTCGTTATTAGCATGTTCCCAAGCAGTTTCACCTACACATAAAATTGGTCGGATATTATTTCTAATCGCTGCAGCGACTTTATTACGGATATCTTTGTCATTTTCGTTAAAAACATGGCGTCGTTCGGAATGACCAACCAAAGCATATTGCACGATTCCGCGCAGCTGCGTCGCCGATATTTCACCAGTATATGGTCCGGAGTCGCGCCAATAAAAATTCTGAGCTGCCAGTTTGAACTGTTTCAGATTAACTTGCAGACTTAGCGACTGTAATGTCAATGATGTTGGAGCCAAAACGACTTCGATGTCTCGATGGACTTTTACCATTTTCGATAGTTTATGTAGATACAAACTAGCCTCGTGCATATCGAGGTTCATCTTCCAATTAGCTATAATGAGTTTTTTGTCGCTCGCCATCTGTTATAAATCGTTTATGTTTATCATTTTTAAGTTTACTCTATTTACAATCCAGCGTCCAGTTAGCCATTGTGTAAAACTTAAATACATCTGTTCTTTGTTGGTTTTTAATTCTTACATAATAATTTGCATGCTTGACTAATATGTTATGTACATATTCAATAGGTAATGTTATTAGGAAGAAAAAAGTACCTTGACATCAAAGGTGGTGGGGACATGCTGTGTTTTGCAAAGCGCAAGACCAAGGCAGTCCTTACCGGGCTGCGTAATATCCCATCTGGTATAAAAGCCAACAGGAAGGTATTGACAAAGGGTTGTTTTGTAGTGTCTGTGTTTTTGTTCGGCGGGGCTATGTTCATTTTGCTCGTTGCCCCGATGCAATTCACGGTTCCACAAGGCAACTTGTCATACCAACTTGCAACCGGATCTAGGGGTGGCGGTTATGTGCAGTTTTCGCTGGGACCTATCGGTTCCGTGAATTTCCGTACACACGCCGTCCCAATCAACCTCAAGATGAACCTGGTTCTAAAACGTGACATCACTACTGGGCAGGATCTACCAAATACCTTCAAAACCAAAGTTAGCAAATTCAAGTACGACGCCGTTGATGCGTTTATTGTATTTCTTGTCACCAGAGTCCTAATAGTTGTACTTATCGGACTCGCGGCGGGAATAACAATCGGCTGGAGTTGGGGGTATTGGTTTAAATGGAAGATTGTCAAGTGGTCTGTTGTCTGTTTCGTGACACCAGTGTTGGTGATTGTTGGAATATCATACCTAACACTGGATAATGCTCCCAAGATAAGCTACACCGGTGAGATTGCCCAAGATTTGTCAAGGGCTGTCCCGTACGTCGAAAACGTTGCTAGTGGCTATCGTCTAAAGAAGGGGCTTTTACAGAACTTCGTTGACGGGGCTGTAATTCTCAGTAACCAGATGAATAGTCTGGCTACCAGTAAGCCCAGTGACACTGGAACTCAGATTCTAGTCGCGAGTGATATCCACGACAACGTTGTAGGCATGCAAATAGTTAATCAGCTTGTCAACACTGCTGATGATTTTTCGGCTGTAATTTTGGCCGGAGACATCACCAATGGTGGTTTTTCGTGGGAATCCCACTTGTTCGATAATGCTCTGAACACCAGTAAGATACCGGTCTATTTCATCGGTGGGAACCACGAGAGTACTGCTACTATGAAAACTTTCGGTCAAATGGGCTATAATTTGCTCGATGACCAACAGGTAAACATTGGTGGTGTAGGCGTAATCGGTCAAAGTGACCCGACAGCATACGACGACTCGCTGGTGGCAACTCCTGCGCTACTTCAAGATAGCTCGAAGTCTCTGGTAAAGGCCTGGTTCATAAAGGACAATCCTGCGAACCTGGTCGTTGTGCACAATATTGACCAAGCCAAAGAGTTAATAAACCTCGCCAAAACCGAAAAGCGATACTTGACCGTTGTCTATGGTCACGACCACATCGCCAGTCATAAAACTGACGGCACCGTTACCCTGGTCGACTGCGGCACGGGTGGTGCTTCCGGATTGGATGGTGTCAGCCGAGGAACAGTCTACACCTACCAAATTCTTGACTTCAGTAGCGGTCCTAACCCCAAACTGACTGCAGTAGTCACCCTTGAGTTCTACGACCTAAAACACGTCAAGAGTGTAGTTCTTTATCCTGTTAACTAGGGAAAGACATGGCTTTCACGCCGGTCTTTCCCATTATCCTTGAAAATTATTATTTATCCACAGAAAAGCTCAAAAAAGGACGGACCTTTTTGTCCACAGAAAGGTCCGTCCTTTTTTTGTTCTTTTTTCTTGCTTATAATAAACTTTCTGATTTGCTTCGGTACAAAAAAGTAAGTATCATTACTTTTATAAACATAAGCGCATTAAAAAATTGGGGGACGCAATGTTAAAAAAGATAAAAGTTAAATATATTTTGTTATCGGTTGTTATGATTGCAGTCATTGCAACCGGTTCAGGTGTCTTGGTCAATCACTTTAATCAAGCCAATGCTAATAAAACGGTAGCTTGTTCCGAACAATCGTTGGCAGATTTTACAAAAGCTCAAGCACTTGTTGCCTTCACTAACCAAAGATACGTAGAAGCAAATTTTTTATACCACGTGGCTGAAAAATTATACAAGCACATAGTTGCAACCAGTCCAGACCAATCTGTCCGCGACTACGCTCAAAATATGATAATTGATTGTGAGGCGCAAATTAGTATGATTAGCTTTTTAAAAAATCAAACACCTAGCCAATTGGACGTTATTAGCGTTTAAAAAACATAAGAAGTTCGTCGTATAAATACCAAAGTAATACACTCATCAATTCGATGAGTGTATTACTTTGGTGACCCACGTTGACCTAACATGGAACTCCGTGCTTAAGGGTTTGGAGCAGATTGATGTTGCATTCGATGAACTAATACTCGATGAGGAGCAGTAGTATGTCGCGGCATTCACGGTCTCAAAGCAATGATGTGTTGTTTCCTATCGTCATTATCGTAGGTGCAGCCGCATGGACACATCGAGCGCAACTCGTACATATAGCCTATATAGCCCTTGGCGTATTAGGTTGTCTGCTTCTATTGCGATTATGTTGGAAGTTCGTGGTAAATCGTCATTTTGCAAGGCCCCATGATATTGACAGCATGGACGGCTTGGATTTTGAGCGTTATGTTGCGGAGCTTTTAAGGAAAAACGGTTTCCGTAACGTCTCGTTAACGGAAAAATATGATTTCGGGGTAGACATTATAGCTGAAAAGGGTGGCGTGCGTTGGGGTATCCAGGCTAAACGCTATCCCGGACTCGTCAAGGCTGAGGCTATCCGCCAGGTCATAACTGGGTTACGGCTCTACGGTTGCGACCAAGCTATGGTTATTACGAATAGTACCTATAGTGCCGTTGCGCAGCGATTAGCTGCCGGGAATGATTGCGTACTTGTTGATCGTGCGGGGCTGAAACGACTAAACAACACTAGCGGAAGGAGTGCTATACTATGAACATGCTAGGTTATATACCAACAGATGATGATATCGCTAAAATGGTGCGCGATCTTGAGAAGAACGATCCTGAGAATGCTAATCCTATCTATGCACGCCAGATGCTTATTCGAACGAAACTTATGTACCGTGATCTTGGTCGTATCGATGAAGAGCTACTTCATAAAGAGATGGACGAATTCAAAGAGAAAAAAGACGAAATTTAATATCCGACGATATCGGTAATCGACACATCAAGCGCTTTTGCAATTTTAATCATGGTTTTTAGCGATGGCACACTAATACCGCGCTCGACTTTAGCATAGTAATTTGAATCTATATCAGCTATTTTGGCAACTTCGCGTTGAGTATAGCGCAGCCGCTTTCGGATGCTCGAAAGATTAACAGGAATTTGATTAATAAACTCGATTTCACTCATAAGACAATGATAGCAGATGCCGTTTCCTTTTGTCTCGATTAAAGTATATCCATATAATTACAATAACTATGGGGAAATTTCGTTTGTTTTTTGATGATATAGTAAAAGTATGAGCAAAACAGATGAAAACGAGCGAGAAATTCAAAAAAAATTGATAAATATTCTACACAATAACACAGAGTCGAAAAACCGTATAGAAAAAATTTCGTTTAAAACCAGCAGAACTGAAAAAATCCATAAACGAGAATCTAACTATGCTTTTTTGTATTTGTTTGAGCCAATACTGCGTAATAAAAAAGTCTTGGATCTGTTTTGCGGGACGAACTCTATAAAACAATTTTCTAAACAAAATCACACCAAAGCCACGGTTACGGGCGTCGATAATTCCGAAACAAATACTTTTTGTGATGTTAGGTCGGATGTTATGGGTTTGCCAAGAATCATAAAGCCAAATGGTCAATTCGATATTATCACGAGTTTTGGCGGGACTAGGTCTGAAAACTTCTCTGATGACTATAATTACTTAAAAAAAGACGGGCTATTGGTTCATGGTTATTCAAGCAGTTTTTTCACAAATAACGAAATCGAGGCGAAACTTGACGGTAGTGAAGAAACGCAAAATAAATGGATAAAAGAACTTCTTAAATATTTTCAGCCGATTGTTATTATAATGATTAACGATATCCATCTGTTAATTAGCTGGTCATCGCAAGACGAACAATTAAATGTTGATGAAGATATGGTTTATTTGGTTTTTCTCAAAAGGAAGATCGTATAAAGTTTGTAAAAGTAATTATAAATTAATGCCTGTATCATACAAGCCAAGTTCATAAGTACACACCCACTCGTCTCGCCAATGCCAATAATATTGTAGTGTATAATAAATCTTATCG
Source organism: uncultured bacterium (assembly GCA_903832635.1). Lineage (GTDB taxonomy): Bacteria > Patescibacteriota > Saccharimonadia > Saccharimonadales > Saccharimonadaceae > UBA1547. The sequence continues at coordinate 97,622 of CAILCF010000002.1, read as the reverse complement.
TGGAATTTATAACGTTATTAATTACAGTAATTGGATTATCGCTTTTTGAAATCATATCAAGTATTGATAATGCGGTTATTAATGCTGATGTATTAGGCGGAATGAGCAAACGTGGTAGGCGTTGGTTTTTGGTGTGGGGGTTATTATTCGCAGTATTTGTTGTCCGAGGTTTACTGCCATGGGTAATTGTTTGGTCAACAATGCCACAACTGGGTTTTATTGGCTCGCTAACGGCAACCTTTTCAAACAGTCCCAGTGTCGTAGAAGCGGTTGAAAAATCTGCTCCAATTTTATTAGCTGGTGGTGGAATATTCTTAATATTTCTTTTTGTTCACTGGCTATTCATGGAGCCAAAATCATTTGGTTTATGGCATGAACGATTTTTTGTCAAACAGGGTATTTGGTTTTACGCTACAGTATCAATTATTCTTGCTGTTATTGTATGGTGTGCGCTTAAAACAAATCCATTGATGGCATTTGGCGCAGTCGTTGGGTCAACAGTGTTTTTCATTACAAATGGATTTAAACTAAATGCTGAAGTTGCCGAAAGGGGGCTAGCGAAGTCGAAACGATCTGACGGCAGTAAAATTTTATATCTGGAAACTATTGACGCAACTTTTTCGATTGACGGCGTATTAGGAGCGTTCGCGTTTACTTTATCGGTGCCGTTGATAGTTATCGGGAACGGAATCGGTGCCCTAGTCGTGCGCCAGCTAACGGTCGGTAATATTGAGCGAATAAAGAAATACCGCTATCTTAAAAATGGTGCAATGTATTCGATATTATTTCTAGGAATGATTATGCTGTCCGATGCTTTCGGTATGAATGTACCGAGTTGGATATCGCCAGCGATTACACTCATGACCGTCGGATATTTTTTCAATAAATCACATCGCGAAATCAAATTCGGTCATCACTAATACCAACAGTACGTACAAAATGACACACTTATAAGGGCTCATAAAAAAGCCATGGTTGGCAAACGCAAAAATGACAAAGCGGCTGCCTCAAATTACAACCTTATGAGTAATCTGCTTGTATTACAAAACGAACTTGTAAACGGTAGCTATCAACCGGCACCATATCGAAACCGCATTATTAAAGAGCCGAAATTAAGGCATATCCAGGCTCCAGATTTTCGTGACCGTATCGTTCACCACGCTATTCATGATGTCCTTAACCCATTTTATGAACGCCATTTTATCCCGGATTCTTATGCTTGCAGGCCGCGTCGTGGCACACATTCCGCAACCGCCAAAATACAATATTTTTTACGAAGTTCAAAAAAACCGCTTTATGCTTGCAAACTGGATATTTCGAAATTTTACGCTTCGGTTAACCACGCGCGGTTAAAGCAACTGCTTGCCGAAAAAGTCAACGATCCTAAATTACTGGCTCTTTTAGATGTCATTATTGACTCAACCGATAGCGGGACCGAGTATGACTATCTTTTTGCACCAAATTCATTTTTTCACACCAAGGGGTCTAGAGGTATTCCTATCGGCAATTTAACTAGTCAGTTATTCGCCAATATTTATCTGCATCACGCCGATATGTATGCTAAACAACAACTCAAAATTCGTCGTTATATCCGTTATATGGATGATATCCTGATATTTCATACAGAAAAAAACCAATTGCACGATTGGCAACAGGCAATGACTGAATTTTTATACAACGATCTATATCTAACCATTAACCCCCGCAAAATACGTACCTACCCAGCCAGATTAGGTGTCGATTTCGTCGGCTATGTTATTTACCCGCATTCCATGCGATTGCGTGGCAGTAGTGTTCGTCGATTTAAAAAACGCTACCGCAAACAACTAAACGGCCTGCTGGCGGACAAAGTCTCAAAAAACAGCATACAAATGTCTTTTGACGCCTGGACAGCACATGCCAGACACGCTAATACCAACCGATTGGTCGAACACTTGCGTGGTTGGCAAGATGAGTATTGGTTCGCATATGCCGTACAAAAATATGCTCGCAAAAACCATATATTTAGTCCGCCCAAACAAAATCAATTATCCTTGTTCGACGACGCCTGCCTGTTTTGTCCTCCAGACAGGCGGGAATAATGTTTAGCCCAACCACCGCGCATTTTGCCGACTTCATCAATTTGCTTGATTATATAACCTAGCGAACTGGCCTTGATAAAATGCAACTCATAGGCAACTCGCAAAAGACTACGCAAAACCTCTAGTTCTACGTTCAAATCATCAAGACTATTAAGTGCCCCCCCCCGCTTTACCACCAATATTATTTGCTTGGATTATATATCGTAGACAACATAGGGCGCTGTTTTCGATTTGTTGACCCAGAACAAAACGCTGTTTTTTAGGAAATGTGTTGACTTTCTCGAACAGCCACAACGTGACTTCCAGCATTTTGGTATAAATAATAAAATCTTTTTTCATAATATCTCCTTTTTATTAGTCCGAAAGGGCGGACCAGCCGCCCTAAATCTCAAGATTCGCCGTCCGGCGAAAAGACCATAAGAGCTAAGATTTCAAGAGTTAAGAGTAAAGGTCTTTATCCCGCCAAGGCGGGATAATATCACCGGGAAACCCGAAAGCCGAAGCGCGTGTTCGCAGAGCTGGGGGCGTAGGTCAAAAACAAATTCAGAACCCCAGCGTTGCTGCCATCGGTCCAATTGCCGCCACGAAGAAAGCCACGCGTGCTCGCGTCCCCATAATTTGAATAGAGTTGGCCGATGCCTTGAGTCGAACTCCAGCCACTGGCTCCGGATATGCCGGTATAGCCAGGCATGGCACTGGCTGGTAGACCGTTTTGTAGTAGTAAACCGTTATTCCATTGCTTCCAGGCAAAAGCCACTTCACCTGTTAGACCGGGTTGCTGACCAGCAGCGATGGTACCGGTTGTCCATTCATAGACATTACCAGCCAAATCCCAAATGACTTCACCGTTAGATAAAGTCAGAGTACGTTTCTGGTTGGACGGCGATACGTTACCAGTGCCATAGTAGCCGTTACTGTCGTCAGTACTGGCCTCTAGGGCTGTGGCGGGTACGTTGTCATTGTGCCCCGAATAGATGAAACCGCTACCGACTGCACCACCAGACCAGTTGACGGGGTTATTCAGGACGTTTTGGACAATAGTTAGGAATTCAGCCTCGGTAATCAGGTGACAACCAGTACAGTTGTTGACATACGATGAAGCGGCGGTTATGGCGGTAGTTTGAGAAATATTAGCAACTGGGTAGCCGGCGGCGGTAGAAACTAGTTTACGGGAGGCAGATATTGGATAGGTGTTAGCTGGCCAGGTGTTGCTGCCTGTGGTTTGAGACGTGTCACCGACGCCAGAGCCATTGTCAGCCTTGGCATTGTACTTCATGACGCAAAAATCTGATGTTCCATAGGTGGCGCTGCCTGGTACGGCGATGAAACCGTCTGGGCAGTTTGTCGGCGTGGAGCTGCTGGAAATGCGATAGATGGTGGTGCCGTTGCTGGCGCTCAAACTAAAGGTCTTGGGATTGGTATTATTGACTGGAAAATAGGCGTAGGTAGTGCCGGGGCTGGACTTCAGACAAATGGTATTGAGCGCTGGCGAGGCGCTGCAGTCCAGACCGACCGGAAAGGCATCGTTGTCGACTTGGTACAACTTTAGCTGCTGCGAGGCATTGGTCAGATCGGACTGGAGGGACGAAGCCACGGCCTTCTGGCTGATGCCTGTATAGGACACAATGGTGATGGCCGCCAGGATGCCGATGACGACGATGACTACCAGGAGTTCAACGATGGTGAAACCTGTTTGAGTAGACAGTTCGCGATAAGGCGAACGGGAAACGTTGCGAGAATTAAAGTGATACTTTAACTTTTTAAGAGAGAGAGAGAGAGAGAGATTGCTTTTTTCATAATTTATTGTTTTATTAGTAGTCATGATTTTATTAAAAAACATCCTTATGCTTATATGGTGGTTAGTATAGCATTAGGGGGCGGAAAAGTGCAATAAGTTAGACTTTATGTCCTGAGTCTGACTCTAAAGAGCTTACACGTGTTTAGTCTGTCCTACTTGTGAAACTATGTGGAACGAAAAATCATCCTCATATAGATTACCATCGTCCAATTGTTGCTCGACGTATTTGCGCAATCGAGCTCGGTCGGATGTCGATGATCGCACGATGTAAACATCCGGATACTCTTCCCACTCCCACTCTTCGGCTTCAAAGTTCTCTATATATTTTCGAATACGCTTTTTAACAATGAATAGGTGTTGGCCATCAGTTAACTCGACGAAACAGTGTTTAGCGGATTTCGGCTCGACTAACAGCCCTGGTAGCGGCTTGATGATACCCTCAGTGCCATGCTGCTCTAATCCCGTCATAATGGTGATTTCGTCTCCATAACGGGCTTTAAGCTCATTGTACGCCGCGTGTATCGCCACCTGTTGGTCAATGAAGTCGGTAGATTTCTTACCGTCACTTTTGCGGCTGTTCCATATTGCATCGTCAATCTGTACCTTCGTTTCTTTTCGTAGATACGCCAGTGCTTGCAGCGATAAGTAGTACCGTGCTGATTTATTCATCAACCGGTAACTCTTATTATGGATTTTCCCTAGATATCCATTTGTATGTAAGATTTCTAATGTACTATAAGCTGAGTTGTATGTAATGCCTCTATATTGAGCTAGATTGTTCGCCGTAATATACCTGAATTTTAATATGGTTTTGAGGTTCTTGATTTGTTTATTGTTTAATTGTCTGTGCATAAACTATACGATAGTATAAAAGAGAGAAGTAAAAAAGTAAATTATAACAGAGCTTATAAGCACAAATAGTTCTAATTTCGGAATTATAACTAAAATGCTTGTAATTATCCTTATTAGTGTAGTATAATTATCCCTATAAGGAATAGCTTAGGGGGCAAAAATGAGTAGGGCTATAGGAACAAAGAACAAAAAAACAGCACCGGAAATCATCCAAGCGGATGAAATTGACCGGCTTAAATACTTAGCAGCGCTTCTTCTCGAAATAGTCGAGGAAGAACTACGCGAAAGCGAGGTAGCGGTATGCAATCCGAGCTAAGCGGTAAAAATGCGGTCGCGGCTATTCGCGTTTCAACCACGAAACAAGGAACCGAAGGCGACTCCCCCGAGGCCCAAAAAGAGCAGATCGAGCGCTTTGCCCAAAATAAAGGCTTCATCATCAAAAAGTACTTTGTATTTATGGAATCAGCTAGTAAAGAACAGCAACCTATGCAAGAGGCGGTAAATTACTGCGTAGACGCAAAGAATGCTATTGACCTGTTTATTATCAAATCAATCGATCGCTTTACCCGCGGCGGATCGCTGAGCTATGACATGCTTAAAACCCAGCTGGAATCAAGTCATGTTCAACTCGTCGATATTTACGGTGTTATTAGCTCGCAGCAAGTGAACACACTTGACCACCTTGGCTTTGAGTATAAATGGAGCGTATACAGCCCCAGCAAGAAATCTGAAATATTAGAGGCAGAACGGTCTAAAGATGAGTTGCGTGACATCATGAGCCGTATGATTGGTGCCGAGATTCGCTACACCCAAAACGGCTACTGGATGCGACAACCGCCATACGGGTATTACAGCGAAAAACTTGACACTAACCAAGGAAAGCGCACGGTCTTGCGACCCAAAGAAGAAGAGGCGGTGTTTATCAGAAAGATATTCGAACTGCGCGCCGAAGGGCTACTAACCGACCCCGAGATTGTGGATAGAGTTAATGATTTGGGTTATCAAACCAGAGTTAGTTATATCCGTAGTACGGACGATCTAAGTAAAGTTGTCGCAAAAAAAGGTGGCAAGCCGCTAACCATAAAAAGATTGCAACGAATTGTACAAAACACCATCTACGCCGGCATCAACGTCGAGAAGTGGACTGGTTACAGCCCAATTAAGTGCGTGTTTGACGGACTTGTAACAATCGACTTATTTAACAGGGCTAATCGAAGCAAGCGCTACATAGGCTATAACGAAGCTGATGGTGAATACGAAATCTACCGACAAGCACCCAAAAAGTACCTAGTCAATAAGGTTATGAATAATCCAGCTTTTCCGTACAAGAAGTTCGTCTTGTGTCCGGAATGTGGGGGTGTACTTCTCGGTAGTGCCAGTCGCGGAAAAACTGGTAAATACTACCCCGCTTACCACTGTAGCAATAAGGGGCATTATTTTCGGATTCCAAAAGACCAAATGGATGAGAAAATAGCGCAATTCATAGCCCGCATAAAGGTGGATGACGAACGGATTGAGCTACTGCTGACGACAATCAAAGATGAATATAGGCGCAGAGAGGCGCTATCCGGTGATAATCGCATAATCATAGACAAACAAATACAAGCGTTAAAAACCAAAGAAAAAGCTGCTGCGAGCAAAATTATGTTCTTGTCTAATGCAACCGCTATAACCTATCTAGGAAACGAGGTCGAAAAGATACATCAACAAATAATCAAGTTAGAAAAGGAGAAACAACAAGTGAAGGATAAAAAACCGATAAATATAGACCGGATATTGGCGCGAGTCCGTTATTTCCTGGAACACCTCGACCTACTACTGTTAAAACAGCAAGATCCGCACAAAAAGGCACAGTTATTTGGAGTGTTGTTTGATAAGCTGCCAACCTATGATGATTTGGATTCTGGAACTCAAAAATCACCCCTATTTACAGGGGTGAACTCTGTGTTTCGACTTGCATCGCTCGAAAAATCTCTTATGGTGATCTCACCGGGAATCGAACCCGGGTTGCCAGGATGAAAACCTGGTGTCCTAACCGTTAGACGATGAGACCATAATGGCAATCGCCAGATGATTGTAACAAATAAAGTTGTTTTTGAATAGAGGTGAACCGGAAGACAGGACTCGTTAAGGTTCGTATAAGTTTAACCCGCTTGTGTTTATTCATAATTATTATGTTAATACATTGACATTTATACGTTTTTGTGATACATTAATGACATCAGTTGTCAAGGTGTGAGGTGGAACAATCGCCAGATGACGGACGGACGTTAACAAGTCAGATTATTACAGTGCATGTCTGAGAAGGACCTGTTCATTATCTTTCATATCGACGAAATTATTCAGTCTTCGAGCTGACAGCGGTATGAAATTACAAGAGGTAGCCGTGGCTACATCGCGGAATTACAGACCATCTGACAGTCGAAGTTGGATGATTTTTAGTCAGAATGGAAGATAATGAACAGGTCCTACAGACAAGTATTTTGTATAGATTTTTATAATTTCTTTCTCAGCCGAGAGCAGCACGTCAGCTAATCCAAATGTTTGGTTGACGCGCTGCTCCCGACCCCCTGGGCAGCAATCGTGGCAAACGCCACAAAACCGGCCTAAGGGGAGAACGAGGAGGAATTGTGATGAAAAAGAAGAGCTACAAGACAGTCGTCTGGGCTATCGTTTGGCTGCTGTTGCTAACGGCCGCAATCATCATCATCGGAGGAATCGTTACCGCTTGCGGTGGCACGACCTCCACGACGATGCAACCGATCTCGACGCACACACCAACGACAACAACTAGCACCTCGAACGAAACCACTTGGAAGATGGTCGTAGGCAACTACGCCAACTACCGGTGGTTTGGTGACGGTATCGCCGTCATCAAGAACGCCAAGACCAAGGCAGACGCAGTTAACGCTGCTAACGTCTGGCTAGACAAGGTGAAGCGCGACCCTAATCTTTTGATCGGGGCTGCGCGATACTTCTTCCCTAAGGAAAAGTACACCAAGCGTTCGCTGGTCAAGAACGGCTGGGCTTCCGATTCGGCAGTCCAACTGGTCGGCGAGCTTCAGCTCGCTCTCGGACAGTCCAAGATTGCTCCGTCACTAGCTCCAGCTGATGGCACCAATAGTGGTGTCGACAGTGGGAACGTCGTAGCGGCAGTCAGTCCTGGCATCACTGGCAACCGGAAGGCCATACAGGTCACCCTTGCCAACGGCAAGAAGATCTGGGTAATGGCCAGATGCGGTAACCTGGTGACGACCGGTCATGCACCGGTCCCCCCGGGCAAGACCGAACTCCAGCCTAAGAACTGGAAGAAGGATCCGTACGCACGTGGCAATGCCACTGTCGGTGGCGGGCAGAACCAGGATCCAGGTCCTGGCAAGCCTACCAAAAAGCCGAAGAAACCGGGAAGCAAGCCTTACACGCCTCCGCCGACACCGTCGCCGACACCTTCGGCATCGTCAACGGCGATTCCCGGCGGATCAACCCCCGACCCAGCGCCAACACCTCCTCCGGAACCTTCGGCTCCAACACCGACCGATCCTGGTGGATCAGCACCTCCCATTCCGGGAAGCTGACGCTGACCAACTGGTCAAACAAGTGGGCGCGCAGCCTAAAAACTGCGCGCCCACTATGGGCGAATCTATACAACAATAACTACAACATCTCCGAGGACCAATTCCTACTTGAACGCCTAGCGTTCGTAGTCTTGAGTTAGTTTCTTGTGAATCGCCTTCGCCGTACGGCGAACGATTCGACATGCACGTTGTAATAATCTGATTTGTTACGCCGCTTAACAATTAGGCATTTACATCATATCTTTAGAAATTTAATGTTAATTAATTTGATTCAACCTGCGAGGCGAATCAAGAGGAGAACCTTATAATGGGTAAACTAATGTCAATTTTTAATCGCGCTCCCAAGCGTACAAGCGCAATAGTAGCGATTCTTGCAGCCGCAATTATCGTTCCTGCAACATTGTTCGCATGGGGACCAAGTCGTCCAACTTACACGATGGCACATCCTGCCGATCATGTAACATTCGACTCGATTACCGATAATCCAAACATCGGTGACGAACGTAATTTCGTGGGAATCCGCGAAACTGGTACAACAGCTAAATGGTCAGATGATATGACTGTCCAAAGCGGTAAAGAGTATACGGTTCGTATGTACGTTCACAATAACGCAGCAGCCAACCTAAAACTTGTTGCCCAAAACGTAACTGCAACTTTCAATTTGCCAACAACTACCGGAAAATCAATCCGTGTTGATGGTTTTATTGATTCAACAAATGCAGCACCAAAAGAAGTTTACGACAGCGCAACCTTTAACAGTGGTACAGATTTTAATCTGGCCTATGTCAAAGGTAGTCTGATTTACGAAAATAATGTAAAAACCTTTACACTTCCCGAAAGCATTTTCACAAGTGCCGGTGCAAAACTTGGTTACACTAGTATGAACGGCCAAATCCCCGGATGTTTGCAGTATGCCGGCTATGTCAGCTTTAATGTTAAACCACAATTTGCCCCAACCCCTAGCTCAGCATTTACAATGAGCAAACTAGTCAGCCAACACAGTGCCAACAAATGGGTTAAAAACTATACAGCAAAAGCCGGTGAAACTGTTGATTACTTAATTCAGTATAAAAACACTGGTAACGTCCAGCAAGATGGAGTCACAATCCGTGATACCCTACCTGCCGGCGAAACCTATGTTACCGGTTCAACTATTTTCGCAACGTCGAAAAACCCAACTGGTACCAAAGCTAGCGATAATATCGCTAACGGAACGGGTATCAACATCGGCTCATACTCTGCTGGTGGTGGTGCTTGGGCAGAGTTTAGTGCAAAAGTTGCTGATAACGACCAATTACCAAACTGTGGTGACAATACACTTGTTAACACAGCCAAGGTAACTACCGGTGGCGGTTCGATTTCAGATACTGCCAACGTAGTAGTTAACAAAGAATGTAAACCTCCAGTTAATCCGGTTTATACTTGTGACGCATTGACAGCAGAGCTTGTCAGCGATAACACCTATAAATTTAACGGCAAGGCTACCGCTGAAAACGGCGCTACTGTCAAAAACTATAAATTTGACTTTGGCGACAACGCTTCACAAACCGTTACCAACCCGGTTGATGTAATGCACACTTACGCTACAAAAGACGCTACATATACAGCCAACCTAAACGTCACCTTCAATGTTGACGGCAAGGAAAAAACCGTTACAAGTAACGCTTGTAAGGTACAAATAACAGTCAGCAAACCACCAGTCAAAGAATGTAAACCTGGTATCCCTGAAGGCGACGTTCGATGTACGGAAACTCCAGTTACTCCTGTAACTCCAGTTACCCCATCAGAACTTCCAACCACAGGTGCCGGTGCAGATATTTCTGCCTTCCTGGGACTTGGATCATTGGTTACGAGCGTTGGTTATTACCGCGCAAGTCGCCGTCGAGGATAAGTTAAACCTTTTCCACGAGTCTGACCGCTCTAAAATCTGAAGCGATTCAGACAAACAATTACCCCCGTTTAAAAGCGGGGGTATTTTGTAATCTGATATAATCGTATGTATCATGGCAAAGCATAAAAAGAAGCGAAACAAAGTTTATACCGGTGTCGACGCGGCAATGACAAAACCGGTGATAACTAAGATTTCAGCCGTTAACCGAAACAAACCCGCCCAATGGTGGTTTGATCATAAAAAAATCGCCAAACCAATCTTATTAATATCGGGTGTTGTTGTTTTTGTAATAGTAATAATCGTCGAGATAATTAAAATTGTCACTGGCGGTTAAACCCTTCCAAGGTTCCACCCTGGATTGGGGGTGTAAGATATTTAAGACGGTGATGCGAGTATATGTGTTCGTATTTTTTATTAAAGTATATTGTGTAAGCCTAGATGACTCTAGGTGTAACACTTTATGGGCAAGTTTGATGCGTATGTATAACCAGCTATATGAGCTAGGGCTAGTAGACGTACTTAGCAACTTTTAATCAATAAAAAGCAAAAAGCTCCACGTCACATCGACGCGAGCCTTCTGCTCAGCGGATGCTGGTGGAGCTGGACGAGCTTGAGCTCGTTGATAATTGTCGAAAAGAGCTGCTCGCTCTTTCAGACAGTTGATGTCGTTACTTTCTCGTAGAGATCCCAAATGAGCCACTCAAGTGTCTCTTTGGAGTGGATGCAGAATCTATCGTCAATCGACCACATACTCCCATGCTTCAGCATTGAGCCGTATGGGCAGCCGCCGCCGCAAATACCTAGTGCGTCACATGCGTGACAATCGACCATTGAGGCCGGTGATCTTCTACACCACTCTCTGATTCGAGGGTCGTCCTGAAAGTCGAAGGGTTTGAAAACGGATCCGATGAAAGTGTTTCGTTCGCCAAGCCCCTCGTGACAAATGCCAATTTCTCCGATGGGAGATATGACAATTTGACTTCCGCACGCTGCGCAGTCATGCCAACGTGGCTTGCCACTAACAAATGCGTTTACCTTTCTGAGTATGCGATTTTCGAAGATCTCCTTGTCGCGTGCGATCTTGAAGAAATCGATCAGACCATTGTTGGCCTTCCTGATGTACTCTTCCTTGACGAACTCCTTCGGTGTATCAACCAGCAGGTTCATTCCGATCGAACTAGACCCGGTTTCCCCAGCTATCCACTCGGCGACTTCAACAACATGATTGACGTTGTGCTCACTCAAAGTACAAGACACTGCAAACTCCACACCAGCATCTTTGAGGTTATTCACACCCCTCATTACGCTAGCGTGGCTTTTGTGTCCTGATTTGAAGATGCGCATCTGGTCGTGCATGCCAGCCGGTCCATCAAGAGAAACTGTCAGCTGAAATTGCGGGTATCTTGAGAGCCTTTTGGCCATATTTGCTGATATAAGCGTCCCGTTACACACCATAACCGGCGTGACATCCGGATCACTTTCGGCAATATAGTCTAGGCATTGGAACAGAAGATCGCTCATCAAAAGCGGTTCTCCGCCGTAAAACCAGATCTGACAGTCTCCGATGCTTTTGTCTCGTTGCTCCCGGAAGATGTCAATTCCTGCTTTTGCAATCTCCCAAGTCATGTCATTGCAGACATAGTCTTGAGGAAAACCCGCTTCGATAAAGCAGTATTTGCATCCCAGGTTGCACCTGTCGGTAACGACCAGGTACATTGTTGACAGTCTGGGTCGAAATCCTTCTACAACTTCTTTAAGGTCATTTTCGGCCGAGTAAGAATTAACTACGAAGCCGAGCTCCGTAAGTTGTTTGACAAACGACACTTCTTCGCTTGAGAGGTTATAAAGCTCTAGTCCTTCTTGTAGCTTGTTGATAATCCCGAGCGTTCCGCGCTCTAGGAAAATCGGGGACAGTTTCACGGAATGATAGAGGGCAAAGTGCTTGCGCATATTGCCACCATCAAAGACGTGAACGAAGCGAGATAGCTTGGGCATGTTCACCTCAAATCTTAGGATATTGCACTGGTGGCGGATTTCTCCGCCACCAGTGCTGTAACTACTACCTGCACTCGCAACTCGTGCAGCCGCAGCCCCCTACGCTATTCTGCGTAAGAGCGACCTTACCGCCGACCTTCTCCAGATCGGCTTTGGTCGGGATTATAATCTTCATTAATCTCACCTCCTTTCGACATCGACATTTTAAAGAACAAATGAGGAGAAAGTCTCTCTACTCATTCATGATAAATAATAACATCTACATTAAGTTGTGTATACTGTCAAATATATTTCTTAGTTATCAAATTACAAGCCCCGTACGTAATCTATAAATTCACCTACGCCAAGGTTTGATTTTGGTTTTGTATATATATAGCTTTTAATCAAATTCACGTCTTCTGGTTTTGCAACACCCGAGTTTATTGCAGAAATTAATTGTTTATTTTTAACGTCGTTGATTAATTCGTCGATTGTATTATATTTGTGTATGCCTCTGTACGAAGTAAAGGAATATTCAAACCAAAACCATTTGTCATTTTTTTTATATGCTAAAAATGTGTGGGTCGGATAGTTGTTCGGTCCGTCAATTTCAAACCAAGAAAATATAGTTTTAAACTCATAATTATGTTCGCTGAACCATTTACGTTCTAATTCCACCTGATCCCAGCAAGTGCCAGTTTTAGTTTCAAGCATTTCGTCGCCGAACTGAACTATGCAATCGGAAAGCCAGTTTTTTTGCCAGTCCTTATCGCCGTATGCATACTTTCTTCTACTTTTACCAACAAAACCATAAGTTATATAATCGTTCATAAACCTCATCAAATCTGATGGCTTTTTGAGTGAATCGAAGTTTGATTTAACATCTATCGTTGGCATGTATATATTTTATCTTAATTGCGCAATAATAGATAACGATGACATATAATCAAAGGTTCCACCTTGGAAACCCGACGAGAACTATTTGTTAGGCGTAAGTGGCAACCGAAAACCAAATGTGCTGCCTTTGCCTTCGGTGGATTCAAATATAATTGAACCGCCATGGGCATCAACCACCTTTTTAGCCAAGAATATACCGACACCAGTGCCGTCCGGTCGTTGGACCTTTGCATTAGCTGCGCGATAGAATTTGGCAAATAATTTGTCTTGTTCAGCCTTTGGTACGCCGATACCAGTATCTTTGACTGTGAATACGATTTCATCTCCCTCAACGCCTAGGCTGACTATTATTGACGAGTTTTCGTGCGAGTAATAGATTGCGTTATCGGCAAAATTCATAACAACTTGACGGAATTTGCCTTCATCGATTTCAACGATTGGGAATTTATTCGGTTTTTTATAGACAAGTTTCATTCCCCTGGCGGTTGCATTTGGACGCAGGCCGTTCATCTCTTCATCTACCAAAACCGACAAATCTACCGGGGTTTTATCGATAACGAATTTACCGGATTGCAACCTGGATACGTTCAAGAAATCATTAATCAAATGAACCATATTTTCACTACTCATAAATGCCTGGTCTAATAACTGCTTTTGCGAAGGTGTAATTTTACCAGCATCGCCTTCGACCACCATGCTGATATAGCCTTTGACGCTGGTTAGCGGCGTTCTCAGCTGATGTGATGCCATACTAATGAATTCATCCTTTATCTCGTCAAGTCGGCGTAGGACCGCGTTACTAGACCGCAGTTCTTTGGTAGCATTGGCGATTTTTTGCTGCAACGAAGCGTTCAGTTCGCGAATTTCATGAATTGACAGCGCGTTTTGAACCGCAATAACCAATTCATCGGACAATGTATTTAATGCTTTGATATCGCGATGAGTATAGCCAGATGTTTTATGTTCACCCAGGCACAAATATCCGATGACCGCGTCATCTTGCAGCAGTGGCAACACTAATTCAATTCGGTGGCTTATCATCATCCGTTTGACCGGATCGTTATCTTTAAACATTGATGATTCAAAAACATGTCCGTTTCCTTGGGTTTTTTGTTCGAATAAAACGGCGTCATGTTTTGGCAACAATTTATGCCCCTGTGTTCCGGCAGAAATGTAATTACCCTCCGGGGTTGTAAAGATAAAAAAGAAAGCTTGTTCGGCCTTTAATGTCGTCCCAATTTCGTAAGATACACGTTCTAACAAACCACGCAAATCAGTTGTGATCGATAATGTCTTGTTCAGCTTAGCAAAGAAATCATCGGTGCTATAGTTGTCTTTATAAAAAACCTTGTTGGTAATACGATCGAAAAATCGCTTTAATGGTTGGAATGCAAATGCCAACACTAAACTGATTGAGACTCCACTGATTATCTGGCTCGTGCTTGTTTGTCCAATATTAAATACTGACGATACTACAAACGCGATAACAAGATATATGCCAGCCAATGTAGCCAGGACAAGAGAATAGGTTACGCTTCTGACGATCGCAAGCTTTACGTCAAACAAATGGTGTTTAATTATTGCGTAAGCTGTAAAACCGAAAAATATCATTATCGAGTAGTCGCCGAAATAACTGTATTTTTCTAAATTGACCAAAGGTAATATTAGAGTGCACAGCAATTCAGCAAGGGCAAATACGGCAACGCCGAAAATAAACAAGCCGATTTTTTGTTTGTTTAATTTGTCCGATTTATGATACTTTTTTATGGTTATGAATAGGATAATTAGGACAATCAAGATTGAGAAAATAATGTAGTAAGGGCTAAAACCGCCACTATGAATCTGGGTCCCCCAACCTTCATTGTGAGTATTGTCAACAACGAGATTGGTAAATAATGATAAGATCGCAGACACTGCCGTATAACCGACTACTAGACTTGTGATTAGAAAATTCTGTTTACTTTTTTCTGGAAAATTCAAAATGAAAAAATATAAAGAAAATGGTAGAAAAGGAGCGATACCAAATGCAGCTCGGATAAAATAAAGCGTAAATGGCTGTGAGGTATACGCAGTTAGATAGTCGAAGGATATAAATAAAATGCTACAAATTATTCCTAAAAGTAACCAACGGTTAGCAACTGATTTCCAATTCGCTGAAAATATTAAAAATGAAATAACCAAACCAAAAACAACAATAGATATTGTCATAATTGTTTGGATTAGCAGGTCTGTATCCATTCGGCTATAATACCCCACCTATCATAACTATTTATTAACTCTTCGGTTTTTCCGCATAAAATGACCCGTAATAACATGCACCATCTTTGAAAAGATCATATTGTACAACAGATGCTTTTGTACTAATTACGTTTTCATCGGAAACAATTTTAAAGACATTTAACGTCTTGTCGACCCAAAGCCAGGCACTTGATTCGTTTCGTATTCGTTTCGAAGATTTCAAAGCTTTAGATGTCATGTCGGCAAAACGTATGTTATTGAATTTGTTTCTTGATAAATATTGTTCAAATACATTTTTCTTTGCAAGATTTGACATAGCCCATCCATTACAAAATGTCTCGTAATTTCTTTTATCAACCTCGTTGTTAAGTTTATTTACAAAATAATCATAAATGCAAAACTTACCTCCAGGCTTAAGCAAGCGATATAATTCCATCACAAAGGCTTCTTTGTCCCCTGTATGACAGACACTTTCAACGGCAAAAATTTTATCGAATGAGCTGTCGGGGAATTGGGTCTTACAATAATCCCCTAACACAAAACTGACCAGATTGTCTGCCTTTCTCCCTTTAGCATACTTGTTTGCCAAATTAACTTGTTTTTCTACGATGTTTATTCCAACGACCTTAGCTCCGTATTTTTCAGTCATCCATATTGAAGTCCCCCCAACTCCGCATCCCGCATCTAAAACTATATCGTTTTTTTGCACATCCAAGTCACGACCAATATATTCGTTTTCATTGATCAAGGCTTCGTGTAGGTTCTTCGTATCAACATCCCATAATCCATAGTGCATGGCTAGGTTTCTTTTGTTCATCCAAAATAGCCTGTATAGCATCTGGCTATCGTCGTAATATCGTCTAATTTTTGATTTGTGATCTTTGTCCATATAATCCTCTAATTATTTCTCTGCGGTAAAAATCCCATAAACTGCCGTTTTATCTTTAAAAATATGGTATTGTGCCTGGCATGCAACCTCAGCTAAAACATTCGTCTTTGATGTTAATCGCATCTTCTCTAACAATACTAACACTGGATGAATAAATTTTGATGATTTATACATATCGTCGGAAGATTTGATTACTTTCTCTGTAGCGACTTGAGACTTTATGTTTCTAAAACCTAACTCATCCAAGTCAGATTCGAATTTTGTATATGATGATAGGTTTGGTAAAGCCCAGCCAACACACAAATCGTTATAGTATTTAGTTTCTTTTTTAGTAAGGTTTTCTTTTACCAAAAACCCATCGCATACTGTAAGTTTTCCGCTTTTTTTTAACAGCCTGAACATCTCTTTCAAAAAAACCTTTTTATCAATGGCGTGGCATGCACTTTCTATGCTGTAGATTTTATCAAATGATTCAGATGGTAATCCAGTATCACAAAAATCACGCTGTTCGAACTTCGTTAAATCCGAAACCTCACGCTCTTTAGCATATTTTTTTGCTAATGATATGTGCTTTCCTGTAATCGTTATGCCAGTAACGTCAGAGCCGTAATTTTCAGCAATCCAAATTGCAGTCCCGCCGACACCACAGCCAGCATCCAAAACTTTCTCGCCCTTTTTTATTTCTAAAGCCTTTGCGACATACCTATTCTCGTTTATCAAAGAGTCGTTTAGGTTTTTAGTGTCTTTATCCCAAAACCCAAAATGCATTGCTAGATTTTTTTTGTTGCCCCATAAATATCGGTAAAAGAAAGTGCTATCGTCATAATATTTTTCTATTTTTGCATTAACATCTTCGTTCATAACAAAATTTTTCCAATCACTAAATATGGCAACCACAAAATAAATTCGCCGTCCACGACTACATTATAAAGCGTAGTTTGATTCGTGAACAGCTTGCGTTTACTTAGATACAATAACGCGTAAATCATTGTGACCAATAATGCGATTGAATATGGCGGCAACACGTTCAGATATATACCAATTAATATTGGAATCGCAGAAAGAAAGTTAAGAATCATGAGGACTTGTTTTGTTTTGTTTTTACCCAGAATAACAGGTAGCGTCCTTAGCCCCGCATTTTTATCGGACTTTATGTCTTTGATATCAAAAAAGGTTGTGTTGATAAACATTCTAATAAAATAGAATATTGTTATTAAAACTACCGCGAAAGTTATTGGGGTTTCGTAATATAATGCCATAAAAATCACCAGCAACGCATAAGGTAACGCGGTCATTATATCTTTGAATCCTAAGATTTGTTTTGTAACATTTTTTAAAAATATTGAATAGATAATCCCAAGCCCAAACAAAAACAACATAAAAACTATTGCGCTAATTGGCGCATAATATGTTGTTATGCCAACAGGTATTACAGTTAAAATTACCATGATATACGGCGTAAAACGAAAATACCTTTTGACTGATTTTGACCTTTCGGCATTTGTTGTGGCATCCATATCCGCATCCTCGTACCTGTTAAAAAAGTTGATTGCCAGAATCGAAAGATATACCACTATAAAAAAACTAATCGTGACATTAATATTTAAAATCACCGACATAGCATACAATGCGAGTACATCACCCAGGGCAACCAAATGACTGCCAAAAACAAATTCATTCCAAATATTTGTCAGTGTTTTTTTTATCATAATAGATGCTTAGCCACCACCAGTTTTCATACCTAAATCATATCATAAAAACAGTTCAGATATTATACCTTGAAAGATAATATACACTTATGCTTGCAATGTTTATACATTCTTAGTATGGTTGGTGTCATAACCAGTACTCCTACAGAGGCAGACCTCTGTAGTCGAAGTTGACAATTCGGTTCGCACCTTGAAAGGATGATCACAGATGCTGTACCGCACACTCAGTGCACCGATTAGTGTCCAGATTGAACTGACAACAAAGTGCTCGAACAATTGCCCACACTGCTACAACTATCAGCGGCAGGACGAAGACCCCGACACGACAATGTCAACCGAAGAGCTTCGAACAACGCTCGAGGCGCTCGAAAAGGCAAACGTGTTCTCGGTAACCATCACCGGTGGCGAGCCTCTTCTGCGTCCAGACTTGGTCGTAGAAGCTGTAGGGCTCTGCAAAAAAGAGGGCATAGTTTGCTCTCTCAACTCGAACCTCACGGTATTGACCGAAAAGACAGCCGCGAGAATGAAAGAGGCAGGTCCCTTTAAGGTCCTGACCTCAATCGCCTCTTACGATGAATCTGTTCACGATACGATGATGGGGCGAAGAGGAGCTTTCGGTAGAACCCTTCGGGGAATTGAGCTGCTGAAGAAGCAAGGCGTCTGGATTGGTGCGAACATGGTGATTACCCAGCAAAATGCCAATCAGGTCTACGAAACAGGCCTGTTTGCGCATAAACTGGGAGTTAGGATGTTCTCGGCCACCAAGGCATCGCCCCCTTTGGGATGCCCCGACTATTCGGCTATACAGCCGACACACGATCAAGTCAGGTATTCACTCGATGAACTATTGAGAGTTCGTGATGCTACGGGACTCTCGGTTGATGCCCTTGAGCCTTATCCGCTCTGCTTTCTTGGGGACATCGAGAAGTACGAAACATTCGCGAAACGCCGGTGTTCTGCCGGTGTAACGACAGCAACAATCGGCGCTGACGGCCAAGTAAGACCTTGCTCACACTCTGATAGGGTTTACGGGAACATCTTCAAGGAGGACATGTTCACAATCTACTCACGAATGAGTGAATGGAGAACCGGTGAACTTGTTCCCGAGAAGTGTCTTGCCTGCAAGTATTTCGGCAATTGCTCGGGTGGCTGCAGATGCGAAGCCGAGTACACTGGGGATATCCGCGGTATGGATCCTTGCGCATCAAGCCCAATGGATGTTGTGCCGAAGCCTAAAAAGGTTGTGCCTCGACTAACTCTCGAGCCAGAATCAATGGTATCGGTCAAACCCGACGTAAAATTCCGAGAAGAGGGATTCGGTTACGTTCTCTGGAAGATGAACAAAGTTGCCCTTGTCGGTAAAGAGGCAGGTAAACTGCTCCTTGAACTACAGGCGACCACAATGACCTTTGAAGATGTGGTTAGCATTTCGGGGTCTGACAACGATAAGGTGTCTGTGGTGCTGATGGAGCTGAAAAGGAAGAAGATGATTAACCACGAGTTGAAAGCGCCGAGCGGTTGAAACCGCTACTGCGACAAATCAATGCATCATCCGAAAGGAGGTGAGAATCATGGAACTTCTCAGCATAATGGAGGGTACCGCCTCTGGATCCGTCTCGTTGTGCGACAGCATTGACTGCCACGACGGCGATGACGGTCCTGGTGGGTGCTTCGACAGCGGCGACTGCAACGAGCCGGACTGATCCGACTCGCGTGATCTCAACACAGCCCCAACACTCCCCTATTTTCGGGGGGTATTGGGGCTTTCTTAATTTTAGAATTGTTATGATAATATTAGACTAATGAGTATCGTTGAAATTAAGTATAATCTAAAAAAAGATCTCGATAACTATGGTTATGGTTTTCTTAATAGCCGCTTTCCAGATTATGGACAAGGTGATCTCGATACGGCACCAAGAATGTGGTCGACTATTAAGAAAAAAATAGAAGCGACAGATGAAAATAAAAAACTAGAAGTTATTGAAAAGTATTTGCTTGATAATTTTTACGAAAAAGAAGTTATGAAATTAAGCATAGAAGCCATTGATAAATACTGGAGCACTTTAGAATCAGCATATTTCGATAAACTCCATAATTTTATGGGTATTAAAAAGAAAATTCCTAAGATAGATGTTTATATCACGACACTTAACATTTACCCATACAATGTCAAAGAAAGGTATTTCTATATACCATTTTTTACTGGTTTAGCGGTGCAGGCAAAAACTATTATGCACGAATCAATGCATTTAGTTTTTTTACACAATTACGGGCAATATTTATCAGAAAGAGGTGTTGATAAGCAGGGCACTTTGGAAATAGCGGAATCTTTGACGGTCTTGCTAAATTGGGAGTTCAAAGAGTTTTTATTATTCCCCGAAAGAAACAGTAAACCCACAACGATTGATTTACAAAAAGAGATAGTTACACTGTATAAAAACCATACGCCTTTCAAGGAAATATTAGACAGACTTATGGAACTAAGGGCTCCGTCTACTTAGAGTTCGCGTCCTAATATCCTTCTGGGTTTAAATATTCAGACAGATATTCGAAACCTCTACCCTTTTTCAGCCTTTGTAATTTTACTGTGCAAGGTTTTAATGAAAAAGAATCCGGTTGCAATGACAAAAATAACGAAAATCAATAACATATTAGTCGGTAGCTTTCCGTAAATCATGACGTAAACATATGGAATCCACCAGGTTATTACTTTTCGAGAAGTTTATTGGTGAACATCATAGACTCCGAAACGAATAATTCTAATGGCATATAATCGCCCTTGGTCTGTGCCAATTCCAAGTACTTGTAGTAGGCGTATTTACGCTCTTTGACAACAAGAGGCGGCACTAACCCAGCCTTAAGTGCTTGGGCAAGCATAACTAACCTACCCGTGCGTCCATTGCCATCACTGAATGGATGTATCTGCTCGAACCGAGCGTGGGTTTGGGCCATAATACTAACCTCATCACCTTGTGAGTCTTTAATATCATCAGTTAACTTGACAACCAGTTCGGGAACCTTTGTATAATTTGCTAATGTTACATGTGAGCCCATAATACGTACCGAGTGTCCCCTATATCGACCGGCATCGCTGATAATACCATTCATAAGTCGCAGATGAATACCTAAAATTAATTCTTTGTCAATTTCAAAACTTTCAGCTTTATCTATAATCTGGTCAAGCAGCCAATAAAATGTAGCTTGATGGTTTCGAGCTTCGGCCTGTTCAATAGCAGTCCTGTTCGAAAGTACTTTATGATCAAAGATAACATCCTCTACTTCAGATAGGGTCATCGTGCTGCCCTCTATCGTATTCGTATGATAAGTAAGATACAAAGTCAGTGTGTCGAGTAAATCTTTATTTTCAGCAATTAATTTTGGACTAGATTTTAACTTTAGGGCGATAAGTTTTGCATATTTTAAAGAATCCTCACTAACGGAATCAACCCCAACCGTATTAAGATATAGTTTCTCTATTTTTATTAAGGCTTTTTTGCGAGGCTGCGACCTGTCGTTTATCCACGAGTTAAGTGTAGCGAAAGACACGCCAAGGTTATATGCAAGTTGTTCCTGTGACCAACCAGATGCTTTAAGGATAGATTGTAGTTGAGTTATATGTTTCATAACTTTATAATGATAGCACAAAGTATATAAAGTTTCAATAGGGTTTGCAGCGGCAGATCAGTCTTTTTCGGTAATATCCAAAAATTCCAGACGTTCTTTTGTTTTATAGCTTAGGGTTTTATGTTTTATCACCATCTTATTTACTTCTGTCGACGATGTATTTTGCCAGTTCAGTCAGTGTGTCGGTAAATTCGTTTTGAGGTAATTTATTCAGTGCATCCAAGGCTTTTTGGATAAAATGCTGGGCTGTTTCTTCGGCATCAGTTTTTGCGCTGGTTTTTTCGACCAATGCAGTTACTTTTGCCACATCCGTATCTGTAATCTTGTTTCTACCTTCAAGTAAATCTGTAATGTACTTTTTAGCTTCGTCATCCAATTGTTCCAGTGCCAACAAGATGACGTAGTTGCTCATCTTTTTTTCGATAATGTCTTGTTCAGCTTTGCAAAGAAATCATCTGTATTATAGTTGTCTTTGTAAAAAATTCTGTTGGTAATCTTGTCGAAGAATTTTTTAACGGGTTGAAAGATAAACGCCAACAAAAGGCTAATAGCAACTCCACTAACTATTTGGCTAGTATTCGTTTTCCCGATATTAAATACTGCCGATATAACAAATGCTATAACAAGATATATACCAGCTAAGGTTGCCAGAACTAGTGAATAAGTTACGCTACGAACAATAGCAAGCTTTACGTCAAACAAGTGATGCTTTACGATCGCATAGGTTGTGAACCCGAAAAATATCATAATTGCATAATCACCAAAATAACTGTATTTGTCTAAGTTGATCAGAGGAAATATCAGGGTAAAGACCACCTCTGCAAGTGAGAATACAGCAACGCCAGATATAAATAGGGCGATTTTTTGTTTGTCTACTTTATTGGCTTTTTGAAACTTTTTTGCAGTTATATAAAGAATAATCAAAACAGCTAAGATTGAAAAAATATTATAGATCGTACTTGCAACCCCGCCAACCACCTGGGTCCCCCAGCCCTCGCTGTGGGTATCAACAACTACAAGATTAGTGAAAAAAGATAATATCGCTGGTATCAATGTCAAGCCAACAATAAGGCTTGTAACAACAGCATTTCGTTTACTTTTGTTAGGAAAATTCAAAACGAAAAAATACGTAGAACATATGACTAACGGTGCTAGACCAAATGAGGTCCGGATAAGATAAAGTGTGTACGGTTGCGAAGTGTACGCAGTTAAATAATCAAGAAATATGAAAAATACACTGAGAATTATCCCCAAAAGTAACCAGCGATTAGCAATTGATTTCCTATTTGCCGAAAAAATCAAAAATGATATTGCAAAACCCAAAACTACTATTAGTATCGTCATTATAGAGCGCAATAATAAGTCAGTATCCATACACTAACCCCCACCCTCTATATTTTTCATCAACTAGCCTTCCGTTTTTTCTGCATAAAATGAGCCGTAATAACCAGCCCCATCTTTAAAAAAATCATATTGTACCACAGATGCTTTTGTACTAATTACATTCTCATCGGAAACAATCTTAAAGAAATTTAAAGTCTTGTCGACCCATAACCATGCATTTGAGGCATTGCGTATGCGCTTTGATGATTCCAATGCTTTTGATGTTAAGTCAGAAAAACGAATGTTTTTAAATCCATTTTTCGATAAAAACTTTTCGAATTCCGTTTGTTTTGCAAGATTCGACATAGCCCACCCGTTGCAAAAAGTCTCATAATTTTGTTTGTCGGTTTCATTATTAAGTTTATTAATAAAATAATCGTAAATACAAAACTTACCCCCTGGTTTAAGCAGGCGATATGCTTCTTTCACAAAGGCATCTTTGTCATCGGTATGACACACGCTCTCTAGGGCAAATATTTTATCGAATGATTCATTCGGAAAGTTGGTCTTACAATAGTCTCCTAGCTCAAAGCTAACTAGATTATCTGCTTTTCTTTCTTTTGCATATTTGTTTGCAAGCTTAATTTGTTTTTCCACAATATTAATACCGACTACTTTTGCGCCGTATTTTTCGGCAATCCAGATTGAAGTTCCACCAACACCACAACCGGCATCCAAGACAATATCGCTATCTTTTATATCTAAATCGCGACCGATATATTCGTTTTCATTGATTAAGGCTTCGTGTTTACTTTTCGTATCCTTGTCCCAAAGCCCATAGTGCATCGCTAAGTTTCTTTTGTTCATCCAAAAAAATCTGTACAGTATTTGGCTGTCGTTATAATACCTAGTGATTTTTGATTTATGATCTTTTTTCATAATAAAGTTTTCCCAATCAATAAATACGGCAACCACAAAATAAATTCGCCATCTACGACCACATTATAAAGCGTTGTTTGATTTGTGAACAGCTTGCGCTTACTTAGATACGATAATGAGTAAATCATTGTGACTAATAATGCGATTGAATACAGCGGCAACACGTTCAGATATATGCCGACTAGTATTGGAATAGCTGAAAGAAAGTTAAGAATCATGAGGACTTGCTTTGTTTTGTTTTTGCCAAGAATAACGGGTAGCGTCCTTAACCCCGCGTTTTTATCAGATTTTATGTCTTTGATATCAAAAAAGGTTGTGTTGATAAACATTCTGATGAAATAGAAAATCGTTACTAAAACCACCGCAAAAGTTATCTGCGCACTATAAAATAACGCCATAAAAATTACCAGCAATGCATAGGTCAATGCGGTCATAATATCTTTGAACCCCAGAATTCGTTTTGTGACGTTTTTCAGAAAAATCGAATAAACAATCCCCATCCCAAACAAAAACAGCATAAAAATTATTGCACTAATTGGCGCAAAATATGTTGTTATGCCAACTGGTATTACAGTTAAAAGCACCATTATATACGGCGTAAATTTTAAATATTTGTTTACTGATTCAGACCTTTCGGGGTTCGTTATTGCATCTTGGTCCGCATCTTCGTACCTATTAAAAAAGTTAATTGCCAATATCGAAAGATAAACCACAATGAAAAAGCTTATCGTGACATTAATGTTCAAAATTACTGACATTGCGTACAAGGCAAAAACATCACCCAGCGCAACCAAGTGACTACCAAAAACAAACTCATCCCAGATGTTTTTCGATGTCTTTTTTGTCGTCATAGAGGCTTAGTTACCACCAGTTTTCATACCTAAATCATATCATAAAAACAGATTGTACTCACCTGCTATGAATTTAGTGGAATATCGTCGATAATTTTTATAAACCCCAATGACTTTGAACTTTTATATTCCATTGAGTGGTTGATATCAAAAAATGTAAGGTCTTTATTATTCAACAATTCGCTTACATACACTTTGTATTCACTCGAGTTGTTCCAGTGAACTCCCGATTTTACATATTCTTTATATTGATCAAAATCACCTGGAAGAAACTTGTAATGCAACAATGCTGACACTATTTGTGAATTAAAATTCACAGAAAATGGATACCAGAAATGGGGGTTGATATTCATCGTGGAGTCTTCTACATAAATTAGAGGAAGTTTTTGTAAAAATGGTTTGATGTGGAATACTCTATTCCTAGGTCCGCCAAATATTCTGTATTTGAAAATAGTATTGTCCATTTTTGTATACGTATCACGATCTATATATTTGTATACTTTTTGGATATCAGCTGAGTCTAGTTTGTTAATGTTCAATACCGGCTTGTTTGAATAAGTATCCAGCATAACTGATCCGATTGCTTTAAGGTTATTTTTGGTTGCATAATTAATTATTTTACTTATACCACCCGATTCAATCCCGTTATATACAAACAGCTCGTCAACATCCAAATCTAAATACCACCTGTTTACTCCGTAATAGGTCATCATTCTTTGTCGCCAGCCACACGATTTAAACCCCTCGAATTCATCATCCGTATACCAAACATCTACGTTAATATCGTTCGAACAATTTGTAATAATTTCAACTGACTCATCCGTTGAGCCATTATCTATAAATACAAACTTATTAATCCCAATTTTTCTATAGTGTTCAATAAAAAGTTTGATTAGGTTGTGAGCATTTTTAAAAGCACAAATTAAAATGACGTCATTTTTTTCTAGCTTAGTTGTGTCTATTCGTTTCGTGATTAATTTTATATCTGCATGATAAAAACCATCCGTTAATAGGTCTAAAATGTCATTTGATAGCTCTGGATTATCTACGCCTTTTTTTGCAATTTCTATATAGTTATTTAATGATTGATTTTGCGCTTTTTTGCTAATTCCAGAAAAATACCTAAGCTTGTTTTTTACCATTTTTTTTCTTTTTTGTTCTTCCTGCTTCTTTCTGCCCTTCAATTCGTCAATAATTTGCTGAATTGAATCGCGGTCCTTTTTGGTTAATGTAAATGTTTTTACGGACGCATTATGGGTATGTATGTGTTCTTTCTGCAAGTTATTGATTTGCGAAATCAACGATTCTGCCAGTGAGATTATTACACTGTGCGAGACTGCAATTATATGGTCAGACTCATCGTGGTTATTAATCATATCAATTAAGAAATCGCATATTCTCATTAAAATTTCGCGTTTATTTTCACCATAACTACCGAATCTTATTTCGTAATCGCCAGCAATTTGCTTTTTACGAATTCCATCCAATTTTTCGTCGGTTGGTTTGCCGTTATAATTTCCATAGTTAATTTCCGCTATTCTATCGTCAATAATTAGATTGGGTTTATCGGGGAGGCTATCGATAATGACTTCCGCGCTTTGAATAGTTCTTGGAAACGGAGACGAATAAACAGACATGATTTTATCTTTAATGCTTAGTGTTGCTGTTTTAATTTGATTTATGCCATTCTCGGTCAATTTATAAGGCTCTTCGATTTTAGACGACAGTACCTTTAGGATATTTGCTTCACTTTCACCATGTCGAATATACGATATTTTCATAAAATTTCCCTGCGTGGTAATTGCATTGAACCCGCAAAACCACATTTCTTTTTGATGTATTCTAGCACATGTATAGTTCCTCTAAGTATATTGGGAAGAAATTCAAGCCACATGTACCATATCCTAACCTTCACTGTCTTTCAATGTTTTCAAGTAATTGTTCAAAGCACAAATACTAAAACTAACATCATGGACGGATTCGCGAACTATCTCGCAATATTTTAGTCCCGACATTTCACATTCCTGGTATTGTCCCATGGGCATATCGTTATTAGTTGCGTATACAATATTTCGGATTTCCCTTATTCCCCCTCTGTGCGTGACGATTATTGGCACGCTGCCTTCGTCTCTTGCATCCAGCAGGGTGTCATACAAGACACTGCCCACCCTATAGGAAAACTCGCCCTGGCTTTCGCCATACGGATGCTCTATAAAGGCGCGTAAGTCTTCATGCACCAAGCCTTCGGGCTGAAAGTCACCAAAATGATAATTCAAATCGCCCCCAACTCGCCTTTCATCGAAAGCTTCCCATGCCATCTGTAATAATAAGGCTTTTTCTTGATGCGATAACTTGTCAATGTTAATAATCTTACCCTGGTATAGCTCCTTAAGTCTTTCATCGACATGAAGAGCATACTCTATCCTGTTTTTACCAAGTTCTTCGCCAAGGATTTCGGCCGTTTCAACCGATCTTTTTTTACTGCTTGTGTGAATGTCAATGGCGCTATTGTCGTGGTCACTCAATAAGACAGCCATCCTTGCTCCCATATGACGGGCGGCTTCAACCCCCCTGATGGTTAGGCTGGTGTTGTAATCACCGTCGATATAACTATGGTCATCATGGCCATGCCGAACAAGATAGACCTCTCTTTCACTCATATGTGACCTTGTTATAACATCTTATGGTAACAAAAGCAACTACTGGCCCAGCATTTTCATAACTGCCTGCTGCCGATGGGACACGAAAATATCGTTGTCAACTGCTTGATACAGCGGGCAATTGGTACTATCAACCCAAAATAGCGAATGAACTGGAAACCCCTTCGTAACCTCAGCTTTCAATGGCTTTTCGGCAATATGACCCCTTAATTCGCCGGAGAAAAAGGCTGAGTTACCATCGCTATCAACAGTTGCGATTACCGTACGCATAACTGCAAATCTATCTTTTCCATGTAAGTTGCTCATCCTGTTAAGACAATGTGTGATTATTTGTTCGTCTGTCATTTCATAACCGGCCCATCGACGAGTAAAAACCCCTGGCTCATTGTTTAACGCCGGAATTATTAAACCGCTGTCATCACCGACAACTAATTGCCCCTTTTTAGCATATTTCTTGTATGCTAACGCTTTTTTCAGGGCGTTTTCCTCAAAAGTCTTGCCATCCTCTACAACCTCAATCTTTTGCTGTGGGAAATAAACATTCACAGTGGGTAAAAGCTCCAATATCATTCTTTGGTATTCTTCTTGTTTGCCTTTGTTGCATGTAGCTATAAAATACGAATTCATTGATATGAGTATATTCTATTTATTCATATGTGACGTGTCGTTCAATGCCACAAGGCTCCATATATACGATCCGTCTTTAAAACGCCTGCGTTCGATAACGCTCATAGACCCGTTGTTGATATCCGTGCTATCTTGAAATCTTTTCAAGACTTGAGCGGTCAATTCGTCGCCGAATAATGCCTTTGCTATCAGGGATCGGATAAAATACCCATGAGCAACGACAACTATTGACTCTTCTGGACGTTCACTTAGAAAGCCTAGTGCATCCTGAGTGCGAGACATAATAGCTTCATAGTTCTCGCCCGTACCGATTCTCTTGCTATTTGGTTCGTAGAGTGTTTTTTTCCAATCACTGCGAAGCTTTCTGACCTTTGCATCTTGCCTTGGTTTTCCGTCTATTCCATTTGGCCTAATAGGCTCAACAAATAAGTCCGATATATGTATACTTTTATTGCTAGCCGATGAAATATAAGTCGCACTCTCTTTTGCCCGGGGCATAGTGCTTGATACTAATAAATCATAGTCGATATCTTTCAACCGGCTTGCGACATTTTGTACTTGAGATATTCCCTTAGGGCTTAGGGGTGAATTTTTTGATTGAAAAATCGGTAAAGTCGCGTCAACGCTCTCACCGTGTCTAATGAAATAAATTATTTTATCTGTCATATACCAAAATTATAGCAATTCATATACTATTCTCCTACCCAAATTTCGTCAAAAGATCCTATTCATCCATCAAAACAAGCATTGTTATCACGTTGCGATTCTATAACATGATTCTTTTAGTGTTTGGAGATTTGATTGTATAGCCGCGATGCAAAATTCGGGATTACCCAAGTCCGCAACTAACACCTCACCATGATTTAATAGGTTACCGAATCGATAATCACTTTGAAGGATATCCCCTGCTTCTCGATTAACCAAAAAGCCGTGTACGTCACGAGCTACCGTCTTATGAGTTACGACGATAGGAACCGCATCACATTCATTTGTTTTTTTTATAATTTCCGATAATGAGCCGTATACCCTGGAGTAGATGTCGGATTGAGATTCACCGAAAGGAGCTTCAAAAAATTCTCGTAGCCTATCGTATTTGCCATATGGCGTACCGAATCTATAATTAAAGTCGTGTTTTTGAATCCAAGATTCGTCGAATGCGCGCCAAGCCAAATGGAATAGCTTAACTTTATCTTCTTGAGATAAACCTTTAGTTTTTTTAGTTTCACCATAATATGGGTTCGATAAAGCATCGTCAAACAATAAATCATATTGAAAACCATATTTGCCTATTTCCCTAGTGATTATCTCTGCAGTATCGGCGACTCTCTTTTTAGGGCTTGAAAATATATTCAACCTACCTTGATAATCAGATCTATCTAATTCATCGGCAATTGCCATTGCTGCTAATTGTGATTGTTCAACTCCCGCCTCAGATAGCCTTGGCTCTACTCCATCCAATCCATCGATATGATTGACGTTCCCGTCATCATCATTACCATGCCTAACAAGAAAAATTTTATTTTCTATCATCACCGTTTTAAAATACCTCGCCGAATAATGGTTTAATTCAATGTAAATACAATATCACTTTGTTTTCATATAAGCAAATTTCTTATATTATTTAAAACCTTTTATCCCATACTAGCTGGCCAAATCGTCAAAACGGCCATCATGCCAGAATTTTATATCTCGGTTTAATCGATTAAGAAACCAATATTCGTCACCCTTGTCCCCAGATAAACACTTGTTTACGTTTATCCCATTTGAAATAAGGTTGTTAATATAAGTATTTATTATTGGTTTCCATTTTTTGTAAAACAACCTATTACTTTCAAAAATAACCTTTTCGCGATTAATGTTGTTTGAGACTATAGATTTACCGCGAAAATGATGTACATAAACGTCTTTGCAATAAACACATGAATTGCCTTTTTGTGCGACAACCCATGTCGCATCCATATCTTCGCTGCCGTATTTGTTATAGCATGGATCTGCAAAGTATCCGTCACCTGCAAACACACTGTTACGGACAAGTAGACAACAGCTGCTAAAAGCGTCGGGTGGGCATTTCGCATACTCTATACCACCTCCGTTCACTTTGATGATTTGATGTGCAAATAAATCAAATTGACTAATTGGCTTAGACATATACTGCTCTATCTCGTCTTGCCAGTTAGTATATTGACCTAGTTGTTTAAGTCGACTCGCAGTCGAGATTTTAGAATTATACAAAACTCGTGTTGACGGTCGCAGTGGTGTAACCATGCCAATATTCTTATCTTTATCTATGCATTTTTTGAGTATTTCTAACCAATTATCTTGAAAATACAGATCATTATTACAAAAACAGGTATATTCGACTCCAAGAGATAGGGAACGTTCGAAGCCCTCATTACACGCACGGCCAGGACCAAAATTTTCTGAGTTATGAATAACATGATAATCAGTACATGCGCTTGGTGATTCAAGAGCATCCAAATACTCAACCGTACCATTCGTTGAGTGATTGTCAATTATGGTTAGATAATAAGGTTTGTGTACGGTAGCAAATAATGATTCTAGGGTTGCTTTTGTATAATCAAGGGCATCCCAACAAGTTACTACAATATTTATCATGTGGTGAGTATAGCTTTTTTTGTAAAAATAGTATATAGTTTGGTTTATTATTATGCGTATCGCTTTGAACCAACCGCGTTCATCATATTTTGTGGGCGGCTCTGAAGTTGTATCAATAGAACATGCAATCGCACTAGTCGAGTCGGGTGAAGATGTGACCTTCTATACTATTAACCCTGATTCAATCGGAATGTCCCCATCAAAGAGGTATAGAAAATTTAAAACCGACTATTCATCTAAACAAAATCTTAAAATAATAGAACTTACCCAAGAAAAAAGGGCTCTGCCCGTCTATCGTATCAACCCAGGTGAAAATAAAGATCGTTGGTATGTAGAGTCAATGTTTTATAACAGAGCTCTGTTTGAAGCTATTAATGCAACCCAGAGTGCCCCGTTTGATATACTCCTTTCATACTATCAATTCGATGCATTGTGTGTACCATCGCAAAAAATTATCTTTAACGCTTTGTATCTTTGTGGCATACCAAGCACAGAAAATGCACTTCGATCCAGCCAATTACGGATGTATAACAAGGTTATAGCAATCACCGACGAGGTTGGTGATTACTGGCAAAAATATGATTTGCGACCAATACCAACAATCCCGACCGGAGTCCGTCCATATGTCCATAAGCTAGCCCAGCGTAAGTCGTCAAATATATTATCAATCGTCTTTGCCGGAAGACTTATTGAAAGAAAAGGATGTGCTGACCTAATTAGAGCGGTAAGCACCTTACCGCCAGACCTAAAGCCATTTGTTGATGTAAAAATTCTTGGTGAAGGTCCCCAACGTGACTCACTGGAACAGATCGTTAAATCAGAGGGGCTCGATTCTGTTGTGCGATTCATTGGACTGGCCAATAACCCAATGGATTATTTTGCACAATCAGATATTTGTGTGTTTCCATCATTACGTGGAGAAGGTCTTATGGGAGTAGTCCTCGAAGCAATGTCAACTGGTGCTTGCGTTGTTGCCACAAGACATAATGGCAACGATATCTTACTTGATAACAATCGTGGGGTTTTATTTGAACCTGGAGATGTCACTCATTTGTCAAATATTTTACATACCCTAGCGCACGATAAAATACTTCGAAAAACAATGGGTAACCTTGCTCGTAAATATGTTAAAGAAAACCACGATTGGAAAAAAATAACGACTGCTTTAGTTCGTGAGATTACAGGCTAAACAGCCAGCACGTTCGGTAATCGCGTATTCATACGGGAATCAATAACCATTTCTTGTGCTTCTGTTATGTTTTCGCTATAAATATGAACATCTGCAATAAAACCTTCAATAAATCCTAGAACTATATTACGCCCAGTATCTTTTTTGATGTTCTCTATAACTATTTCAGACATATGCGCAATCGCAATAATATTGCCAAGACCTTTTTGGTAAATATCCATCGAGCGTGCATAAAAAACTGTGTTTAGTTTATATGACCCACTCCCGCCATTAGGTACCATTCTAAATTGTACAGAAACAATACAAGGCAAATAGTCGTCCCAGGGGTTTTCTAGCACCGATGTGTAATCTTCATAAGTAGGAAAAACAATAATAGCCTTTTTACTTTCAGGTATTTTGCTTAAACGCTTCGCCGCAAATTCGAGCATTTTTCCTTCTTTGATTCTTGCATAATAACTCTTTGCCCCATCGCTAAAACTTGGGTTTACGTCGATATCAGTCATCACTGGGTCCTTAAATGTCAAATCAAGAATGTTTTGAATGTTTTTTTGATTTCCGTATTTCAAGACCAACTTATCATCAATATATTCATGCGAATTTACCTTAATCCGAAATGATTGCAAACACAGTCTCATGCGCCCCTCGTCAAATGAAGTTACACCGTTCTGAAGAACTGAATCGACTGAGTCTATCCAAGAAGACCCAATATTATCAGCTAACACCGAATATCCAAACCCTTTTTGATTTATTATCATCTTAGCTCTCAGTTGTGTATTAATTTATTTTAAGTGTATTGTAGCATCTTTATTATATTTTGCAAACAATACTCCTACTCAATGAGCGGTATAGCCCCAAGAGTTTATAGGCGTTTAGGCTTAGTGTTACCTATAAATATTGAAAGTCTTTATCCTTTTTCGGCCTTGGTAATTTTGCTGTGCAAGGTTTTGATGAAAAGAATCCCTGTAATCAAGATAATAACGATGAAAATTAACCACAAATTTATCGGCAACTTACCGTAAATCATTACATAAACATATGGAATCCACCAGGCGATTACTGAAATAATTATGCCAATTCGCAATTGATTTTTGTCAATTTTTTTGCGTTTTAGTTTGTGTCCTTCGATTGTTAATGCCGATTTAGCAATCATAAAATAACCAAAATAAAGCGGTATAGCGCTACCGAAAAACAAAATCAAAAATATCCACGGATTCACATGGTAAGTCGCCTCGGACGTTGCCGCAAAGTCTTGAAGATATTTTATTATGTCCACCGCTAGCCCTTTATTATTCGCCCATTACTTGCAATTGAACTTTTCTGTCGCGCGAATGATCTAGTTCGATAAAGAAAATCCTTTGCCAATCACCAAAAGTAACTTTGCCGTCAACCACATTTAAAGTAACGTTTGTCGGCAAATAAGTTGCCAAAACATGTGAATGGCCGTTTTTATACTCGTTAAGTCCATGCATATGCGCAATTCTTACATCGAAATCATTGTGTCCATAATAGGCATCTTCACGGGCAATTTCACGAAAGTGTTTTTTCATGTCTTCAATTAACAGTGGTTCGTCTTCGTTCACAATAATTGAGGTTGTGGTATGTAGCGTTTGAATATTAACAATTCCATTATTAACTCCGGACTCGGCAACAAATTCATGAACTTTATCAGTAATATCCAGAAAATCTAGACGCTCTTTGGTTTTATAATTCAGGGTTTTATGTTTTATAATCATTTTTTAATTTTGGACCTTTATTCGGCCTTTTGCAATCAGTCTGTCGAGTTCTATCTTGAACCAAATCGTATATTTGTCAGGATTCGCAGCCATATCATCAAAAACATCACGAACTGACATCCATTTATAATCCGCAACTTCTTCAGCTACCGGATGGACTTCCCCGTTATAATACCCAACCAAGATTGCGCATATTTCGTTTTCCGCACCAATGTCCTTATATTTTTCGTGATACTGAAAAGTATCGACATTTTCAAGCCTACAGGTGAATCCTAGTTCTTCGGTTAGTCGTCGTTCACCGGCGGTTTCCTGAGCTTCGTTTTCAAATGGATGACTGGCACATGCGCTGTCCCAGACTAGTGGCCACAACATCTTGTCGGCACTTCGTTGAGTCACTAATGTTTCGCCCTTGTCGTTAAAAACTAAAATCGAAAAAGCCCGATGCAATTCGCCATCGCCTAAATGAGCTGCAACTTTTTCCTGAATGCCGACTTGGTTATCGTTTTCATCAACAAGCACTAAATTAACCATTATTTACTCCTATCGACGATGTATTTTGCTAATTCGCCCAGGTATTGAGTGGCTTCGTTTTGCGGTAATTTGCCTAGTGCATCCATAGATTTTTGAATATAATAATCAGCCGCTCTTTCAGCCTCATTTTTTGCATCGGTCTTGGCAATCAAATCTGTCACTGTTTTGATGTCATCATCAGATATCTCTTTTGGGTTGGTTAAAAGTCCGTTAATAGTATTGGCATCTTCGGATCCAAGTTGCTCAATTGCCGAAAGCAAAACATAATTACCTAATTTTTTCTCTACAATATCTTTGCCTATTTTTTTGCCAAACTCTTTTTCTTCACCGAAAATATCAAGCATATCATCACGAATTTGAAAAGCTAAACCAATGTTATAACCGTATTCGCCTATCAACTCGACTTGTTGGTCGGATGCGCTTGCATAAATAGCCCCCGCCTTGCAGCTGGCTTGAAGTAGAACCGCCGTTTTTTGACTTATCATCTTGAAATAATCATCTTTGGTAATTTCTTTATATCTGTTTTCTACAACAAATTTTTCATCTTCGCGGCCAGAACGCTCAAACAAGATGTCTTTGATTTCTCCATCAATTACAACTTTAAGGGTCTTACTGTATAAGTCAATCAGTTTTGGGCTGTTATTTACATGGTTTAAACCCGTAAAAACAGCAGCCAAATAATCAAAAGCAACACACTCTGCGATTGACTGCCCAAAATTTCTCCAGGTTGTCGGTTGATCGCGTCTAAAGTCTGAGTGATCAATAATATCATCGATTATCAGTGTAGAATTGTGTAATATTTCAACCGATGCGGCCGGATAAACAAGTCCTTCCAGGTCACCGCCAAAAACCTGACCACTTAGAACGACTAGCGACGGTCTGATGCGCTTGCCACCAACCCCGCATTGATAATAGACAACGTCGGCACTGCTAGCTTCGACGTCTTGAGATAACAAGCTTTTTATAACTGGGTTGACTGCATTACTGATATCTGTTAATTTTTCTTTTAAGCTGGTGTTTTGCATTTATGCCTCGTGATTTTAAGGAAGCAGATCAAAAGCTCGGCTTCTATGGTAATTATTTGTAGTTTATTATACCATCAAAGTATGACAAAAATAGCTATTATCGAGGACGATCCCGTCATCAGCCAGATGTACCGTTTCAAATTCGAAGCCTCCGGTTTCGAGGTCCAGTTGGCCAATAACGGCAAACGTGGAATCGAAATGGTCAAAGTTTTTCAACCTGATTTGATTCTACTCGATTTGCAAATGCCAGAGATGAATGGCGCCGATGCGCTGGAAATTATCCGTAAAAACGAATGGGGCAAAAATATCCCGGTTATTATCTTGACCAATATGGGCGAAGAGGAATCACCAAAAAAACTCCGTGCATTGGGAATTCACAGCTACATTGTCAAGGCAAACCTGACGCCAAATCAGGTCCTCAAGCGAGTTCAAGAAGCCCTAAATATCACCTAGATATCCTGTTGGCCTTTTAGATTAGCGACTTTTTGAGCCGCGGTGATTACATTGTCGAATATTGCCGCTACCGTCAGCGGTCCAACACCGCCGTATAACGGCGTAATCGTTAAATCATGCCGTTCGCGAACGTCTTCAGCCAAATCCCCTACAATTTTGCCATTTTTAGAAGCCGTTCCAGCGTCAACCACAATTGCATTTTTCTGAATCATATCACATGTAACCAGCCCGGGAACGCCTGTGGCGGTTACAATAACCTCGGCAGTACCAAGTACTGCCCTAAGGTTAGGTGTTTTAGTATCACAAACCGTAACGTCGTATCCGACACTTTTCCACAGTTTTGACAGTGGTAATCCCACCAATTTACCTTTTCCAATAATTACAATCTTTTTGTCTGATAAATCGATATTATAGCTTACCAATAGCCAATTTATGGCACTGACGGTTGCCGGAATATAGACTGACTTTCCTCCTAGACCGTCGATATCCTTTTCCGATGTTACCGCTGCCAAGACACCATTGGTCAATGACAAATCTGCTAGTGGTAGTTGCACGATTATTCCATGAACATTTTTATCACTATTCAACTTTTTAATTTGTTCGATAATATCAGCTTCAGAAGTGTCGACAATATCGACAGCAACCAAAATATCATCGCCGTATACTGATTTTAATTTGGCATATTTATCAATGACATGATGCTCGCCCATCTGAACTATCACCAGATGCGGAAAAACTTTCCAGGACTGACGCAGGGCCCGTACTTGTTTGGCTTGGCGCTCTTTAATATAAACCGCGATTTCTGAACCGTTTAGTATCTTCATTAACACCAGTCTATCAAATAAGATGAAAGTGGTACAATTGAAGTGGTGGGAGAAAGAATTACGCATGCCACAAAATCATTACGAACTAACCGAAACCTTTCTGTTGCCAAAACCTTTGGATATACCCGAGGATTATATTGGTTATAACCCTTCAGCAATCTGGACTGTGAATGATAAGTCAGATAAACCCCATGACATTTTGTATGTTCGAGTCGAGCCGGACCATTTGGGGTCGGATTCTTCACACCTGGGCAAATCACGGGTACGTCCATACGAAATTGATTTGATTGATTTACGTAAGCCTCTAAAACCATACCCCGAAGCTGATGAGCAAATCGGTGAAGACGCATCACTTACGCGCATAAACAGGCGCCTTGCGTCGGGTGCGATTGAAAGAATTTGGTTGCTGAGTTGCGTCGATGCTAAGCCTTTCCCCTTTAAGCCAAACGAGGTCCGAACCCTACGAACCAGATATTATGCCGGGAAAAAACTTGACCGATTAGAACACATTGCCGATGGACCTGTATTGATGAAGGACATCCGCATTTCCGAGGATTTAATAGACGATACGGCCCTTCATGTTTACGGAAGACCACGCAAAATCGATAGTGGCAGTGGGAATATTACCTACACCAAAATTAACGGTATTGAAGATTTAGACGAAGAAGTAATTTCACAAGCTCCATATATTGACGAAAAGCTTTTCCCGAAATGGGGTTCTAGTTGGGGTGGAGTTAATGACATAATTCCGATGGGTGCAGATAATAATTTACTTTTAGGACACCGCGCATGGAAAACCGACCAGGATGATGGAGGGGTGCATTATGAGGCTGTGTTATATGATCATAATATTAAGGCTAAAAGAATTACAGAGCTGGGAATACTTGCTACAGCAAGCGCATTCTCGGAAGGACACGTAAAAGACAATGTGGACGTGAATCTTTCTGACGTCGTTTTCCCTGGCGGCGGTTATAACGGCAATTTAAATATCGTTAGTTTTGGTGTCCGCGACGGTGCTATTGGAGTTGGTCTTGTGCAAAAAAAATGACTAAGCGATATTGATATAATGCTTGCGTAAAAGATATCCGCTACTATACAATAAACATAAGTATGAACGACAACAAGGATGGGCTAATGTTAGATTTCGAGCGCTTTAGGCGGGCAACAAATTATTTAAATGCCGCACAAATTTTTTTACAAGATAACTTTTTATTGGAACGACCCCTTAGGTTTGAAGATATCAAGCCACGACTTTTAGGACATTGGGGTTCCGGACCAGGCGTAAATCTGATTTATGCACATCTAAATAAATTGATTCAAAAAACCGGTCAAGAAATGATGTTTGTATTGGGCCCGGGGCATGCTTTTCCGGCACTACAGGCTAATCTATTTTTAGAAGGCAGTTTGGAAAAATATTATCCAAAAGCGACCCACACCGCTGACGGTATCGCTTATATTTGTAAAAATTTTAGCTGGCCATATGGTTTCCCTAGCCACAGCAATCCTGGTACTCCAGGTGTAATTTTAGAAGGTGGCGAACTGGGTTATTCCCTATCAACATCCTATGGTGCAGTTTTAGATAACCGCAACTTAATCGTTGCATGTCTGGTTGGCGACGGTGAGGCCGAAACCGGCCCGGCCGCCGGTGCTTGGCATTTGAATAAATTGATTGACCCAAAGACCAATGGCACGGTTTTGCCAATTTTACACCTAAACGGCTATAAAATTTCCGCTCCAACCGTATTTGGACGAATGAGTGATGACGAATTAAAATCGCTGTTTTGGGGTTACGGGTATGAACCAAGACTGGTTTCCGGCGATAATTTGGATGAACAACTAGAAGAAGCGCTGGATTGGGCTCATAAACTTATTTGGAGCATCAAAGAATCATCCGAAAAAATAGTTTCCCCACGAATGCCGATGATTATTATGCGCTCATTAAAGGGCTGGACTGGTGTCAAAGAACTTAATGGTGAAAAAATTGAAGGTAATTGTCTGTCGCATCAAGTCGTCCTAACGAATGCAAAATCTGATCCAAAACAACTACAAATGCTGGAAGATTGGTTAAAATCATATAAATTTGAAGAGTTATTCGACCGACAGCAGGGTTTTGGTGATTTCGTTGAAAAAATCTTACCTCCGGTTGATCAACGTATGGGAATGAACAAACACGCCCGCGGTGGCGATGCCGTTTATAAACCGCTAATTTTGCCATCAGCAGAACAATTTGCCGAAGATGCCAGTAAACCCGGCACGATTGGCTCGTCTAGTATGCGTCGCACCGGTCTTTATTTGAAAGAAGTATTTGAACTGAATAAAGATAGCAAAAACTTCCGCTTTATGTCACCTGATGAAACTTATTCCAACAAACTCGACGAGATTTTTAAATCTGCCAGTCGCGCTTGGGTTTGGCCACATAAAGATTGGGACAAAGATATGACGACTGACGGCCGTGTCATGGAAATGCTTAGCGAACACAATATGCAGGGCTTGGTGCAAGGATACGCCCTAACGGGACGCCATAGCGTGTTTGCCAGTTACGAGGCGTTTTTAACAATCGTAAGTTCGATGGTTGACCAGTATGGCAAATTCCTAAAACACATGGCTGAATATGATTGGCATGGCGACTTTCCATCACTTAATTACATTTTGACCAGTTCAGGATGGCGCCAAGACCACAACGGGTTCAGCCATCAGAACCCCGGTTTTATCGATGATACTTTGCGTCGTCAAGGCGATTTTGGTAACGTTTATTTCCCGGCTGACGGTAATACAACGCTGGTGGTTTTAGAAAAGATGCTTTCATCTACTCGAAATGTCAACGTTATGGTTGCCGGAAAAACATTGGAACCAAGATGGTTAACAACCGAACTGGCTAAAAAGCAGTTTGATGAATGTATAATGACCTGGGATTTTGCCAGCGATCCAAATCCTGACGTTGTCTTGGTAGGAATTGGCGATTATCCTACCAAAGAGGCGCTAGCTGCAATCAGTCTAGTTAAAAAAGAGTATCCTGATGCCAGGTTACGTTTCGTAAACGTCAGCTCACTGACTAGTGGTAGACATAGCCATGGAATTGGACGAAGTGGTGAATACGTAGCGGAAAAAGAATTCGATCGAAATTTTACGACTGATAAACCGGTAATTATAACTTTCCACGGTTATCCTGAAACCATCAAATCAATCTTTTTCAATTACAATGTCGATACTACGCGATTTGACGTCCGTGGATATATCGAACACGGCAGTACGACAACTCCGTTTGATATGCAAGTCCGTAATCTGACAAGTCGCTATCACCTGTTGATTGCGATATTCGAAAAACTGGCCGCCGGTGGGCATATCCCGAAAGAAAAAGCTCAGAATATAATCATCAAATACCAAAAAAAGATTACTGAAAATATAGAATATGCAAAAATTCACGGCGCTGACATGGAAGAAATCAATTCATGGACTTGGAACGGTGAAGGGATTGCCCCTGATATTGCCAAACAGGCCGATTCCGTAATTGACGCCTAATTTCTAAAATTGATCAGTTTTTTCGTCGAGGAATTTAGTCCATTGCCTAATTAAACGCAGGATAGTTTTTAATGGCAACTCAATAAATGTATCAAGAGCTAGCGCTACAATATTTACCTTTTGATATTTGTCGGATATCCATTTGCCTAAGAATGTAAACGGCGTAAAAATCAGCTCTCGAATTGTCGATATTGCCCCTTGTTTAACAGCTACCAATTCTAATTCCCTGACAATACGTGAAAGTCTGAAACCCAAGAAACTTGCGGCAGCGATGAAAATAAAGAATATCAGCCCATTTACAATATTGAATCCCAACAGCATTAAAAGATTTGCAACCGCCGCAAAAATAATAATAAACATTAGTCCGTATGCAATCGAAAATCCAATCGGATACTTTTTTGTTTTAAAAGCCGGATAAAGACTGGCGTTGGCATGTTCGTCATATAACATATCATCGGCATAAACACGCAAAGCTTTGGTGTTGGTCGTTCCAGGTAGTTTGAAACCAAGTCTTAAAATCAACAAATATACAACCGGCGCAAATAAATTAACTACGAACGGCGCCACAATTAATGCCCCGGTTGTTATCAAATCATATGGAACTTCAATCGCTAAACCGATAAGGGTTTTTGTAATTAACAAAAATATTATACTTTTTATGAGGCCTTTGTTAAGTTTTCGTTTGGCTTTAAGGTATTCTTTTTTAATTTGGTCATGATAAGCTCTGTCAAAACGGACGCTATCTGTTAATATATCGTCGGTTTTGTTGTTGTCTTGAATCATATTGCGAAGAATTCTAAGTGGAGCACCGTACTTATTAATATATAGAGTTATCTTGTTAGTGACTTCGGACGAAAATAAGTCGTCGATACTTTGATGAAAGCTGGCATAATCATTAATATTCTTGTCGGAAGTTTTATAAAGTTTCTGCATATCATAACGGACTGCCGCCAAATCTGATTTGAACAAAGCTCGGTGAACCGCAATATATAAACTAACTTCAAAGTTATCGTCCAACGGATCGCTGGATTTGAACGACTTTTTATTTAGAATCGAATTGTAATGATGATACGCAAATTGAATATAAATTGGCTGAATATCATTTTTAACTAAAACATCTTCACTGCCGATTGATAACAAATCCAAAGTCCAGGTCCTAGCAATATGTTCATCAATCCCGGCAGTCTTTAGACGCCAATAATTGTTGTAATGATCATGAATTGCATCACCAAGCGTATCAATTGTTTCGACAGGAAGCGAGTTATTCTTTAGATAACCGGACTGGGTCAGTTCAATAATTAACTCTTCAGCGACTGATTTTGCCGATAAAGAATGATTATGGAAAGAAATACTGCGAACAAAAAAACGCCGAATAGCATTTTGAATTAACAGATGTTCTTGAGCATATTCAGCAGCGTTTCGTAACTGTTCATAGGCAGCTGAAACTACACCACCAACTCCGGCAACATTTATTGTTCTGCCATTATATTCAACTTGGTCGGCCGCCTTAGCCTGTGCTAATTGACGGCTGAGTTGCAGACCATTTGCATTTAATTTTTTGTCCATAATAACTTTATATAGTTTAGACTGTTATTTGTGTTTATTCAATGGGTAAGGTTTGTAAACTAAGGTGTTACAGCATTAGTTTTTAGTAATCTCTCGGATGACTTCTTTTGCAAACCGCTTGCCGATAATGTGATCAACAGCAATCAATTTTTTTACTGTTACATGCTGAAATTCCGCCAATTTATCAATACTTTCAGGAATCAAAAATTCATCCAATGTGCCATATATGATGCTTACTGGTATTTTTGCATCAATAATTTCTTTATATGTATTTTGCTTTACCGTCGTATTCATCAATGACAAACGAAAACTATCCCAATTTTCTTCATTTACATCTATACCGTCTTTGATTGATAATAACTTACGGATAAGTTGCGAGTTTGAAATAGTGAATTTCTTGTTATTAGATAAAAATTTATAGGCATCCAAATACAAATCCGTCCGTGTTTTTGTAAATATGGATTGTGATTCATCATCTTTAACATAAATAGGCGGACCAAGCAGAAACATCCGTTTTATCTCTGTTGGGTAGGTTGTGTAGTAATGAGCGGCAATTATTGCTCCCATCGAATGTCCAACAATTTGAAATGGTTTTTTAACTTTTAACTTATTGAGTGTTTTGTGAAC
This sequence comes from uncultured bacterium, assembly GCA_903832635.1. Taxonomy (GTDB): domain Bacteria; phylum Patescibacteriota; class Saccharimonadia; order Saccharimonadales; family Saccharimonadaceae; genus UBA1547. The sequence goes on along the minus strand of CAILCF010000002.1, from coordinate 55,611 downwards.
TGATTTTATATGGTCTTTGACATCATAATCTAAACTCTTTGGCTTGGGTGATTGACCAAACCCCAACAAATCAAGTTCAATAACACGATATTTGTCGGGTTTCAACTCATTTATTATATTTTCCCAAGTGTTTGATGTTGAGGCAATTCCATGCAATAAAACAATTGTCTGTTTGTGTTTATCGCCAACGTCATAAGCAACATAAAGTAACGGTGTCGGTCTGAAAATATTTAAGAAATATCTTATTGGCCTAATCATGTAAATCAGTATATAGGAAAAATATTAATAAGGTTGGCGAATTATGGTTTTTAACTTCGATGGATCGGTTCGACGTGGATCGCTAAAATATATTTCGTGATGGTGTTTATTGGATTCATCCAGTTTTCCACCTTGTTGCCTAATATATTCGTGTAATTCCATAATTGTCGGACCTTCGCCGGAATATGGACCTACGTACATAACTTGAGCACTGCGACCTTCCTCGTATGAGTCAAAGCGAACTTTATCAATTAAAGCCGGTTTTTTCTTTTCCGCTACCTGCTTTACAGCAGTATTAAACATTTCTTTGGTAATAAAATCAGGTTGCATAATCATGGCTGTCCACAGCCAATTGCTTTTATCCTCAACCTTAAAATCAGCCATTTTTTCTGTCCACCAAAGCCCTTCCAACGGCATTACGCCAAAATCTTTGCCAATTTCTTTTTTGCACATAAATTTAATGGTGTAAGCAACGGAATAAAGTGTCTGAATCGCATCCATGTAATCCTGCGAGGTATTCGGATCACCGTGCCCGTCAATCATTAAATAATTCATTTTCGGAACTTTAACGGTCACAGGTTTACCGACTTTTGCCCCATATAACTCTGCTAGTTGTTTTTTAAAATCTATCTTTTCCATGAGTTTATTATAACTCTAGAATCTTTAAATAACAGTCGTAGATTAATCTTAACAATACTCACTCAATAAAGGTCATCTGCATTAAAAGAGCTGGAAAGTGGCAAACTTTATACTGTCAGATAACGTATCTTCACGCCATATCATCTTTCCCTTATCACCCTGGGGTATTTGAAAAACTTGAGAATACGATGAATTAGTTTGCCCGGGTTTCATAAAAAGCGCAGATAATGTTTCACGCCCAACTAATAGAACATTTTTATTGGGTGATCCCTCCATAGTACTATGCATATTAGCATCAAATAATTCTTTTCCATCTGTCGTTTGATATATAAACGTGCCAGGAGTGGAGGTTTCTTGTGTGCCATTATTTGTGAAAGACAAATCAACCTCTAGATATTGAGTGCCTTTATCGGGCTTGTCACCTGTAACTTTTGGGTCAAGCACCACTTTTGTTACTTTTAAAGAAAAGTTTTCCGCGGTCACTGCCATACCTAGGGGTGTAACTGTATCGGTTGATTGTAAGGAGGAATTCTTAGTAGTCGAACACGTATTACCATTACAAATAGTTGTTGTATTATTTAGAAGATTGATTGTTTTCCCTAGAGCCATTGCATTATATATAGTTGTTGCAACCATAAGTAGAAGCCAAACTACAAGAATAATAAGTGCAGCCTTGAGATTTTTTTTATAATCATGTAAGTCAGTGCCATCTTTAGCTTTGGTATTTCCGCTTAATATCAGGACTACATCTATGGTAACCCAAATCCCTAGCCCACCGAATGTTATCAACTTCAATATGCCCGTACCGATTTTCCCCAAATAAAACCTGTCCACGCCAAATACGCCCAAAAATAACGATAGTAGGAAGGCGGCTAGAAATGATTTGTTGCCAACTTTTGCAATTTGCTGCATATCAATCTGTGCTGGTTGAGTAACTTGGTTTATTTCATGATTTTCTTTTTTAGGATTTTGATATTCCATTTTATTCCTATTTTTATTAATTGATTTAACCTGATTATAATATAGCTCTTTTTGTATTTATTTGCATATAACACATATGTCATTTATCCTATTAGGTTCTGGTGGGACTTGGTCACGTTCCGCGACCCCGAAAAAACATCTTTGAAAACTAGTTTTCAAGAGTTTGTTTCCTTGCGAACTGCCGACTGGCAGTTCTCACCCCCGACATTCCATAGATATGTCGTGGATTCAAGTTTCAGTTGGTCGATTCCAATAAAACGAGACCTACCGTAGATAGGTCTCGTTTTATTGGAGGGCCAGGTGGGACTTGAACCCACGACATTCTGCTTAAGAGGCAGACGCTCTAACCAGCTGAGCTACTGGCCCATATGTTTTGAATAAATTAACAGGTACAAATCTATTATAAGATTATTCTTTTGTAAATGGTTAGAGCATCTGGACGCTTGATAATTTTTCAGACAGGCAAGCTGTCTGGGCAGCTGAGCTACTGGCCCATTTACAAAAAATGATTGTACACCATTACCTCTGTTGGCGCAAGATAAGAAAAAACATATTATACAACAAAAGTCTCTTTTAGAAGGTCCGTCCTTCTAAAGGTAAGTCCGGACGGATATCGGCTAAAGCCTCCTCCGTTTGTTCATGAAAATATGTAAACACATTTTCATTTCACTGCACTATGCCGAACCGCGACCAATCGACAGCCAAAGCTGTCGGGTCGGCGGTTTGAAGCCGGCGCGGCGTGTCCAAATAAAATTGGCCAGTAAAAACTGGTCGATTTTATTTGGTACACCCGGACGGATTCGAACCGCCGACCCTCTGTTCCGAAGACAGATGCTCTAATCCACTGAGCTACGGGTGCTTATCCCTTGTATTATATCAAAAAATAACAGATTAACTAGAAGAATTCTGCTGATATGAAAGCTAATCACGTCTGGTATTACTTACTTTATTACAAACAGACTGTGCCGGTAGGCAGCCGAACGCCACGTGCTGACATGAAATGTCACACGTAAAGAGTGCTGTTGGAATAAACGTAAGTGATAGCGGACGGTGGAAACAGAATAAGTTATAATAATTATGCATATGGAAATTCACACACATATACCTCTGAAAAACTATACGACTATGAAAATCGGTGGAAATGCACGGTTTATGACCGAAATCCGAACTCCGAGCGAAATTCAAAAAGTTTACCATAATGCAATAAAACAAAATCTGCCAATATTTGTCCTGGGTGGCGGTAGTAATGTAATCGCCAAAGATGAGGGTTTTAACGGTATCGTCATCCGTATGCGCATCCCCGGATTTGAAGTTGTTACTGATGACATAAACAACACGACTATCAAAATCGGTGCCGGTGAAAATTGGGATTCTGTTGTTCAGCGAGCTGTTGATATGGGACTTAGCGGAATTGAAGCCATGTCGGCGATACCTGGAACAGCCGGTGCTGCGCCAGTTCAAAACGTTGGTGCATATAACCAGGAAATAGCCGATACTTTGCAATCACTAGAAGCTTATGACAGCGAAACTGATTCATTTGTAACCTTACCGCGTGAAGATTGCGGCTTTGCTTACCGCGACAGTATTTTCCGAGGTAAATCAATGGGACGATATGTCATAACTTCAATTACAATTAAACTTTCAAAAAACCAACCACAACCACCATTTTATGATTCACTCCAAAAATACCTGGACGAACACGATATAAAACTTTATACCGCCAGCGTTATTCGCAATGCCGTAATCGACATTCGTTCAGACCGACTTCCTGACCCTAAAACCATGCCAAACACTGGTTCATTCTTTAAAAATGCCTCTATTGAAAAATGGCAAATGGATGATTTAAGCAATAATTACCTGAATATACCTGCATTTGAATTGGGTGATGGCATGTACAAAATACCTTCCGGTTGGTTGATTGAAAATTCCGGCCTAAAAGGAAGTTTGTTGCACGGAATGAGGGTTTTTGATAAAAATGCGTTGGTATTGGTTAATGAATCGGCTAAATCATACAGTGATTTAGCGGCGGCGCGTGACGAGATTATCGGTCGTGTTCGCGACAAATTTCGAATCCAAATCGAACAAGAACCGTTAGAGATATAGTCCGCCTACGAACCGCTTGCGATTTGACCCTAAGACGTTTATGATTATACATATGCGACGTCGTGGATTTACAATCGTTGAGTTGGTTATTGTTATTACAATTATGGCGATTTTGCTGACTTTGGGCGTTGTTAATTTGCGAAGCGCCCAGGCAAATGCCCGTGATACTGAACGAAAAACAGATATTGAATCAATCGCCCAGCATTTGGAAACATATTATACATCCGGGACGGACAGTTCTACGGTAAGTTCCTGTACTGGTGGCACTATCACTCGTGATGGGCTGTTTACTGTTCATACATTCACAGCCAGTGGGTCACTAACCTGCACTGGCACGATCAGTGGCGCTACTGTGCTTGTTGTAGCTGGAGGTGGTGGTGGACATGACAACCTTTCGGGTGGCGGTGGTGGCGGCGGTGTTCTAACAGGCTCACAGACATTAACGGGTACAATGGCAGTTACTGTCGGTGATGGCGGGCTTGGTGCTTACGCTATGGGGACAACAACAAATGGCAACAACTCAATCTTTGGTACATATACGGCGATTGGGGGTGGCAGAGGCGGTTCTCGAGATACCGGCCTCGTTGCCGGCAGTGGAGGCTCGGGAGGCGGAGGTGGCTCGGGTGCAACTAATTCCGGTGGTAATGGTACTGGCGGACAAGGTTACAGCGGTGGGGCTGGAACTGTAGAACTTAGCACCTCTTCAGCTGGTGGCGGAGGCGGTGGGGCTGGTGGGGCTGGTGAAACAGCAACATCACAAAGAGGGGGTGATGGAGGCGTTGGTATTCTGTCAAACATAACGGGAACAAATACTTTTTATGGTGGTGGTGGTGGTGGACATAGTGGTTATTATATGGGTGTTGGGGGTATCGGCGGAGGCGGAAATGCTGGTTGGCCAGGTGTTGCCAACACTGGCGGTGGAGGTGCTGGTAGTGCAAATGGTGGCTCAGGAGTCGTTATTATTCGCTATGCCACACCAACAACCTCAAATACCTACCCATCAACGTCACTAACAACAAACTTAAGTAGTATGACCGCAGCTTTGCGTGACATTGACACGGATTCACTGATGGCCCCGGGTATAAACGACCCAACCCAGACTTTTATTTCAGCAACAAATGCTACCCAAACAATCGCCGGTGTTTTACCACAGCCGACAATCAATCAATATGTCTATCAGCCCCTCGACATATATGGTTTATTATGTAATGGTAGCACGGAGTGCACTAAATTTAATCTTTATTACAGAACGGAAGTAGACAATACCGTTCAGATGGTATCGAGCGTAGACCAATGAGAAACAGACAAAAACAATCCGGCTTTTCAGCAGTGGAACTGCTAATTACTTTATTTATCGCGTCGGTTTTTTTGCTGACCGGTTTTCAATTGTACGCAGCTATCCTTAAAAATGGTGGTGACGCCCGTCAGCAATCGAGTGCATCAAACGTTGCCGCCGATTATTTGCAACAATACACAGCAACAGCCACCAGCCCATGTACGCCGGGGACACCTCTGTTAAACTCCCCTGCATCCGGACAAGGTCTGACAAACGCGACTGTGACAGTGACAATATCCTGCCCAAATATTACAGTCTCGTCATTTTCTGCGGCAGGCGGTAATATAACGAAAGTTAATGGATACACTATTCATACATTCACATCAAGTGGTACGTTTACAGTTTTAAACGGTAGCAATAATATCGATGTTTTGGTTGTTGGTGGTGGTGGTGGCGGTGCTAATACCGGAGCCGGAGGTGGTGCAGGCGGTTATATTTATAAAACAAAATACAAAGTCTCAAGCGGTCCATATACTGTGACCGTTGGTCCTGGAGGTAATAGTAACCCAGCAAGCGGTAACAACGGCTTCAAGGGTTCTGATAGTGTCTTTAATGATATCACCGCCGAAGGCGGCGGGTACGGCGCATCACATAGCGGCAGTAATAACCCGGGTGGCAATGGAGGATCTGGTGGCGGTGGCGGGATTAGAAGCAACACGGCCGGATCACCCGGAGGAACTGCTTCAAGTGGTAATGCTGGTGGTGCCGGTTGGATGGACCCTAGCTGGATTGGTGGCTCTGGTGGTGGTGGCGGTGCGGGTACTGCAGGTTCTAACGGCACTAACTCACAAGGAAGTGGTAATGGTGGTACCGGGTTATCAAATTCTATATCAGGAACTGCCGTAACATACGCCGGTGGCGGTGGAGGTGGCGAAGTCAACGGTAACACCTATGTTGGCCTTGGCGGTAGTAATATTGGTGGAGCCGCAGTAGTAAATGCAGCTGGCGGCAGTGGAGTTGCAAATACTGGCAGTGGTGGCGCGGGAGGTAGTTTTAATGGAGGTATATACAATATTGGAGGCGCTGGCGGTTCGGGTATAGTTATTGTCCGTTATCCAACCCCAAATCCAACAATCTTAACTAATGTCTCAAAAATTGTGTCGACCGTTACATATGGCAATTCGCAAAAAACTGTTAGTACTTCTACGTATGTATCAACACCAGGAATAGTTACAAACGGACTGGCACTGAATTTGGACGCCGGGTTGACCGCCTCTTACCCCGGTAGTGGTAATACTTGGACTGACTTAGGACCAAATGGTGCTAATGGGACTTTGGTGGGTGGTATCACGGTTTCAGGTGCAAATGGTGGAAACCTGGCATTTGACGGTTCTAGCGCCGGCGTCAATCTTAACCCTTCACCTGCATTAAATCTTGACAGAAATTTTACAATATCTGCGTGGTTTAAGAATCGTGCAGTATCCTATACTGGTGGCATGACATTGGTTACTTGGGGTGAAGAAACTTCTGGGAAAAGAAGAGGTTTGTATCTATGGAATGGTGGATCTGGCGGCAATAAAGTTGATTATTCCAGCTATGCAAGTAACTTATACGGGACAACAACTGTAGCTGACGGGACATGGTATCACGGCGATGTAACGGTTGACGCTAATGGCCTAGCACAAGTTTATGTAAATGGGGTTCTAGAAAACACTGGATATGTAACACTTACGCCTTATTCCTACTCTGGCACCCACATAGCCAACACCGGTGGTTATTATCAGGGTGATATTGGTAATGTTCAAATATATAATCGAGTTCTTGCAGCAAATGAAATTACTCAAAACTACAATGCACTAAAAGGTCGTTATGCATTACCGAACATTGTTAGCAGCGGACTTGTGTCGAATTTTGATGCCGGACAAGATAATTCATACCCAGGGTCTGGATCTACGTGGACTGATATAAGTCCTAACGGATATGTTGGAACTTTAGGAAGTGGTGTTAAATATAACAGCGCGAACAACGGTTCTATGGGTTTTGATGGTACAACAAATGCTTACGTAAATGTTAACTCAAATGCAACTTCAAACTTTACCAGCAACGGCACCTTCACGATCTCGGCGTGGCTAAAGCCGGACACACTGGTCTCTGGTTGGAGGCGAAGTATTATTAGACAGGAAACTTATCTGGCAAGCGGGTATAGATTCGGTTTCGGAAACGGAGGAAATCCGATATTCTGGACTGATCAAAGTGGAGGAACGCTACAACTTGGTTCGTCCGCAAACCTATCTACCAGTGCGTGGACAAATGTCACGGTTACATATAATAATCAGCAGGCATATATGTATGTTAACGGCGTACAAACCGGCAGTGCTACCGGGACCTATGTTGCCGGTGCAGCTAATGTCATGTCAATCGGAAACATAATTCAGGAAAATTATAGCGGATCGATGAGTAATGTCATGTCATATGGCCGTGCACTATCACCAAGCGAAGTTTTACAAAACTACAATGCACTAAGGGGTCGTTATGGATTATAAAGAAAAAATAATTATGAATATATTTAAACCAAAATCTACTTCCAGTCCCTCCCTACAACCTACTACCTACCAACTACTACCTACCAACCGTGGTTTTACTCTCGTCGAGATGTTAATTATCGCCCCGATAGTAATTTTAGTAATTGGTATTTTTATCAGCGCAATTGTTTCGATGACCGGTTCGGTTTTATCATCCAGGGGGGCTAATGCCCTTGCATATAGTATAAATGACGCTATGACTCGGATTGACCAAGATGTCAAAGCCAGTGGTGGATTTTTAGCTAATAGTTTTACACCTGTAGCGGGACAAGGTTATAATGACACTTCTAGTGACACGACTTATTTTCAAAATGCCTCTGTCGCGAAAGGTAATATGTTGATTTTAAATTCATATGCAAGCGACCAAAATCCCCTAAATCCAACCCGAAATCTTATAAATCTGACCAGTCAGCCCTTTGGCTGTAGCAGTCCAAACGTTAGCCAAAATCAAAAACTTATGACAAATATCGTTTATTATGTAAAAAACAATACGCTGTGGCGACGTGTCCTGATGCCTTTGAACTGGAACAATTATCCAGGGACGGTTTGCGCAACGCCGTGGCAAAAACCAACTTGTTTAGCCGGAAATAGTGCACTGTTTTGCGCTGCCAATGACCAGGAATTGGTCGATGGGGTTACTGCATTTACCCCTACATATTGGACTGGTGCCAATCCTCCTGTTGCACTTCCTATCGCCAGCGATGGCAGTGGTGCCTCGAGTGATGTTGTTAGACAAAACGCTATGCAAACGGCCGCTTCGGTAAATATCGTTATTTCAGCGACCAAAACCTTATCCGGACGCACCGTCACTAGAACAGGTTCAATCCGTTCGCTAAGCAACCAGGCTCCGACGATTCTGACTCAACCAACAAGCCCAACTGTAGTCTCGGCTGGCAATACTGCCACTTTTACAACTGCTGCGAGTGGTGCCAATATGACAATCCAATGGGAAATCTCACAGGATAACGGTAGTACTTGGACAACAGTATCCGGTGCGACATCATCCACCTTATCATTAGCTGGGGTCACAAATGCAATGGACGGATATATGTATCATGTAATTTACACGAATAGTTATGGACAAGTTACTTCATCCCCTGCTCGCTTGACTGTCACATCTGTGGCAGGTTGGAACTCATTATCGTATCAAAACAGTTGGTCAGACTATAATACCGGATATAACACTGGTCGCTATTTAAAGACCACTAGTGGAGTTGTCACGTTAAGCGGATTAATAGCTCGGACCGGAACACCATCAGTTGGCGAGACAATTGCAATATTACCAGTTGGATACAGGCCATCAGGCACCCTAATATTCGGCATCGCGACAAATCCGAATGTATCCGGCCGGGTTGATGTAATGTCAGATGGACGAATTGTATATATTTATGGTAGTGGAACTTGGCTTTCTATTGAAAATATCCATTTTATCGCTGATACCGGTCGATATACACCTACATCTATTGATACATTTATGAATGGCTGGAGTAATTATAATTCTTCTTATAATGGTGTTGGGATAGCCCCGGCTTCATATGTAGTTGACAATATTGGTCGCGTAAATCTGCAGGGCTTAGTTGCTCCAGGAACGAGGGGTGACCCTGTCAGGATTTTTGACCTGCCAAGTAATCTGTTGCCGTCACAATCTATGCACGTACCGGAACAATGCAATAATGCATTTACAGGGATGGGTATCGATCCTAGGCCTGGATATTCAGCAATACAAGATAAAAGCCTTGGTTCTGCATGTTTTTCTATAAACACTATGTATTATCCGGCCGGAGTTGGTAGTTGGACGGCTCTGACACTCCAAAATAGCTGGGTACTGGATGCTGGATTTTCAGCTCCGCAATATACAAAAGCGGCTGATGGTTTAGTTAGTGTAAAAGGTTTTATAAGGAACGGCTCTATGACAGATGATTCAATAATTGCAACCCTCCCCGCTGGTTATAGGCCAGGCTTAAGGGCTTTGTTTGCAACATATACTAATGGTGCGGTTGGCAGAATTGATATCGACTCGTCCGGTAATATACGCTTTAGATCTGGCAGCAATGCCTGGTTCTCGATGGACGGTACAACTTTCTATGCCGAATTATAAACACTTAAAAACATTTTATATTTGTTAAAAATAAAACACTTGTGCTAATATAAACGTCGTAGTATATTATAACCATAACCAATTAAAAGGGGGCATCAGTAATGATTCTAAATAATATAAAAACTAGACAGAAAGACAGCGGTTTCACGATTGTTGAACTTTTGGTCGTAATCGTCGTTATCGGTATTTTGGCAGCTGTTACATTGATTTCTTATGCAGGTATCACAGCCAGGGCTAACCTATCAAGCGCTCAAGCATCAGCTAATGCAGTTGTTGCAAAAGCTGCTAACTACAGCACAGATTCAGCCAGTACAACTTATCCAGCAACCCTAACCGCACTTACCGGTGCTGCAGCAACAACCAGTTACTACCTATCAGGTGTAACATACGGTGCCCTAGGCTCACAGCCTGCTTCACCAAGTGTTATTCAGTTCCAATCATGTGGAACATCAGGCGCAGTCGCTGCACCGGGTAGCTATCTTGCAATTACAGCTACAACCGGAGTAAAGATCTATTATTGGGATTACACAACCAATTTATTAACGACATCACCATATACTGCCGGTGTTATCAGTGGTCTAGCCGGTCCATCAGGTACATGGAACGTTGCTTGCTTCGTCAGCGGTTCATAGAATAAACATATAAATTGCAAGATAATAACCCCCTTGAAATGACAGGGGGTTATTGATTGCTTGCATTATTAAAAAATGTGCCATATAATGTGCTTAAGTTTAAACTAAATATCGAAAAAATCTTATGAAGAAAGGTACACACATGCAAAACAAAGTTATTAAACGACATAGTGGTTTCACGATTGTTGAGTTACTTGTCGTAATTGTAGTCATAGCAATTCTTGTATCTATTGTTATTGTGAATTTTGGTAATGTCACTAACAAAGCAAACACCACAAATGGCGTTAACGAAGCAAACGTTGCAATTACCAAAATCAATACATATATTACCGAGACCGGAAATGTAGTCCCAACATCATACGGATCGATTACCGGTGCGGCATCGAACCTTAGTTATTCAATGATAGGCCTAAGTTTCACGACCGCGTCCGGTACGGTGAATGGGCCAATGGTAGCACAACCTGCACAGTCCGATGCGATTGACTTTTACCTATGCGGGACCACCGGTTCAGCAACGGCTGTATCAACTTACGGTGGTGCAGCAAACGGTATAAATGTACCGACTGGAGTCAAGATTGGCTATTGGGACTACACTGCCAAAAGCCTTAACACAACCAATGTAATTGGAACTACTTCCGGTACATTTAATAGCTATCCTGTCGGTTGTATTAAAGTCGGCCTGGCCGAAGCTGCCGTCGCCACCGCCAAAGCATATTACACCGAAAATAGCAGCATATGGCCTACAACTGCTGCTCAAATAAATGGTTATAGTACTAACGGAGGACCCAGACTACCTTATGGTGAAGTTGTTGCATTAGTAAACCCAACCTCGGCAACATCGGGCGTCAACGCCGGTAATGCCTACGTCAAGTTTGAATGCGGGTCAGCAGTTGCTGCTACCCTTCCTTGTAATAACACCGGTGGCAGAATTACATTCTATGATTACACCGCTGGTTCCACTGCAACTATTACCTTTGGTACAGCCGTTAATTATTACACTCCACTAACTTAAAGAAAGTGCTTGTGTTTATAAATAATGTACTTTATAATGTGTGATTAGAACAGTAATTTTATAAAAAAAATTAGGAGAGATTAAAATGATTCAAACTATCAACCGAACCAAAAAGGACCGTGGCTTCACCATTGTAGAGCTTTTGGTTGTCATCGTAGTCATCGGTATTTTGGCAGCTATTACGATAATTTCCTACACTGGTGTAACATCAAGGGCTAAAACCGCCCAGGCAGCCAGTAACGCTGCTGCAGCTCAAAGCGTAGCCGAAGCTATGAATGCCGATAACGGTTCGTATCCTGCAACAGCCGCTGCATTTGCAACCGGTAGTGCCTCAACTAGGCTTCCATCAGGTATGACAGTTGTCCCACAATCAACGGCACTTACAACCGGTAACGGTCAAACGACAGTTACCTGGGCATGTTTGACCAGTTGTACAACACCAACCGGTGGACGTATTACTTACTTTGACTATGGAACAGGTACTACATCAACTACGATTATCTATACCGGTGCAGCTACTGTTGGTGGTACTTTCGTAAACCCACTTACATAGATAACGATTTAATCGCCTAATATTATATACCCGCCTAAATAGCGGGTATATTTTTATGGATGAGCCCTAGCGACTTTGGTGACTTCTGATTTCAGCTGCGCAAGATATTTCAAATTATCCCGGTTATCTATCGCCTGTTTCATCCAATCTGCAATCTGTTCCATATCCTTGACAACAAAACCCCGCGTGGTAATCGCTGCTGTCCCTAAACGTACCCCACTGGGCTTGTACATCGTCCCAGTGTCGTCAGGTGTCGTATTAGCGTTCACATTCAGACCTATAGCGTCAAGTGCCGTCTGAACGACCTTGCCATCAATCCCAAAGCTTTTTTGCACGTCTGCCAGTATCAAGTGGTTACTGGTCCCCCCAGTTACCAGATAAAATCCTCTTTTTTGCAGTTCGTCAGCCAACGCCGAGGTGTTTTTCAATATCTGTTTTGCGTAAACCTTGAATTCAGGCTGCATTGCCTCATAAAAAGCGACGGCTTTGGCAGCGATAGAATGCATATGCGGACCACCTTGCATCCCGGGAAAAACTGCTCTATCAATAAGTGTTGGTATATTTTCGATAGTTTTTTCTGGTATTTTTAGTGGATTACTTACAATCCCCTTCGACAAAATCAACCCGCCGCGCGGTCCTCGTAAGGTTTTATGTGTAGTTGTTGTTATGACATGAAACCCATAATCAAATGGGTTCTTGGCCACGCCACCGGCAATCAGACCGGCAATATGCGACATATCAGCCATTAAAAGTGCGCCAACCTCATTACCGATTGCAGCAAATTTTGCATAGTCAAGTTCACGCGGATAAGCGCTAAAGCCTGCCAGAATAATTTTTGGTTTATGTTTTAGTGCCAATTGCCGAAGTTCATCATAATCAATCTCGCCTGTTTCGATATTCTTCATCTTGTAACGCACGAAATTATAAAGTTTTGCACTGCGTGTGACCGGTGCGCCATGCGTCAAGTGTCCACCATGACTAAGGTCCATTGCCAACACCGTATCGCCAGGGTCCAGCCAGGCGCAATAAACAGCTTCGTTGGCTGGTGCACCGGAATGCGGTTGAACGTTGGCATGATCAGCCCCAAACAGTTTTTTAGCTCGGTCGATTGCTAGCTGTTCTATCTGGTCGGTAAATTCTTGACCTCCGTAATATCGTTTTCCCGGATATCCTTCAGCATATTTATTAGTAAAAACACTTCCAAGAGCAGTTAATACGTCTTTACTGACGTAATTCTCACTTGGTATTAGTTCTAGCCCATCCCTTTGTCTGTTTTCTTCACCTTTGATGTATGCCGCTATTTTTTTGTCATTAATAATAGCACCTCCTGTGTTTTATCTTATGAGATTATACCACCTACTACCTACCATTCGCCATACGGCGAAACCAACTACTAATTTGACTTGACTCTATATCATGGTTGATATATCATTAATTAAATGCCTGCGATTGACTACAAAACTAAAATCGGTAAACTGATTCAAGAGACCAGACAGACTCGTGGTTTGACTCAATCTCAACTATCAGAGGCTTTGGGGACCAGCCAAAGCGCTATAAATCGTATCGAAAAAGGTGGACAAAATATCAGCCTTGAGATGTTGGCCCGCATCAGCGACGTTTTGTCAAGTGGATTAGTAAGTTTAAATAAAACTGGAAAAATTGATTTTCGCATTAATGGTGGCAAGAAATTATCGGGTGAAATTGATGTAAAAACCAGTAAAAATGCAGCTGTTGGACTATTGTGCGCCAGTCTGTTAAATCACGGAAAAACCACACTCAGGCGAGTTGCTCGTATCGAAGAAGTTTACCGTATTATCGAGGTTTTACAAAGTATTGGCGTAAAAGTCCGCTGGTTGAATGACAAAAACGACTTAGAGATTATTCCACCGGCCAGACTTAAACTTGATGCCATTAATGTTGATGCTGCCAGGCGCACCAGGTCGGTAATTATGTTATTAGGGCCACTGCTCCATCAATATAAGGATTTCAAGATACCTTTTGCCGGTGGTTGCGACCTGGGAACCCGTACTATAGAGCCTCATTTGGCAGGATTGGCACCTTTCGGATTACAGATTGAAACTTTATCCGAACAATACCACGCAATTGTGACCAAAAAAGAAGTTACAAATAATATATTACTGGCTGAACGCGGCGACACGGCAACAGAAAACGTAGTGATGGCTGCTGCGTTATATGACGGAACAACCACTATCCGTAATGCCAGTCCTAACTACCAAGTCCAAGATTTATGCTTTTTTTTGCAAAAATTAGGTGTCAAAATCGATGGAATTGGTACAACCACACTTCATATACGAGGTATGCGCAGTATCAATAAAAATGTTGAATATTCCATCAGCGAGGATCCAATCGAGGCAATGAGCCTGATTGCAGCCGCATTAGTTACCGACTCCGAGATAACCATAAAACGGGCTCCGATTGAATTTATTGAAATTGAACTGGCAATATTGGACAGTATGGGCCTTCAGCGCGAAATAAGCGATGAATACAAAGCCAGAAACGGCGAAACTCGCCTAGTTGATATTAAAATTTTACATTCAAAATTACAGGCCCCCAAGGACAAACTGCATAGCATGCCTTTTCCAGGTGTAAATATGGATAACTTACCTTTTTTGGGTCTAATTGCAACAGTGGCAAACGGTCGGACAATGGTACATGACTGGTCATATGAAAACAGAGCAATTTACTTTACCGAACTGACCAAATTAAATGCAAAAATCGAGCTGGTTGACCCCCATAGGGTTTACATAACCGGACCAACCAAATGGAAACCGGCTGATGTTGTGTCACCACCAGCTTTGCGCCCTTCGGCTGTAATTTTACTGGCTATGCTAGCCGCTCCCGGCCAATCAACCCTTCGCGATGTTTACTCAATCAATCGAGGCTACGAAGACTTTGCCAATCGCTTGAACAGCCTTGGTGCCGATATAGAAACTTTACGCGAAATCTAAGGAAAAGGATTATAACGTTGTGCCGGTTTTGGCGTTTCACGAGGCATGCTTCGTCCTAAAATTACGGGTCTAACAGTTGTAATTGGCTTGGCTCGAAGTGTTCCGTATATGTTACCGATGTTAGAACGCTGATAATTTTGGATTGACTGACGATTCCTTTCAATTTGGCGGCGCCTTTCAAAAGATTCACTTGTTGTCGCACCAAAGTGATTTGCATTGGCAACCTGCGCAAATCCATTGCTATGGAAAGGTTTATTGGTGTCATTTGTAACTATATGTTTGTTTAAATCCATTTTTTTGATTTAGTTAGTGTTTATATTATAACGCAAAATTTCGATTAGGTGATATAATTTAGGAAAATATAACATAAGGGTTTTCAGATGCCAAATATCAAAAATAACAGCGTAAAACCAAAGATAAAACAACAGTGGAGCACCAAAAAGAAGATTGTAATTGGTTTTGCAATCTTTTTTGCAGCCTTTTTTATAACGACAGCATCAGCCTTTGCATACCATGAATATCAAGTTTATCTTGGAAATGATCAACCCGAGCAATCACCAAATGGATGTGGTAATTCTATTAACGAAGACCCAAGATGCGATATTGAGCTTAAACCGGTTATTTATCTTTACCCTACTCGTTCAGAGGTTGTAAATGTTAAATTAGACTATAGTGGCATGTTAATTTCTAATTACCCGACCTTCGATAAGGCAATTAGTGGTTGGCGAGTAACAGCAAGCCCTGACGGTAGTCTAGTTAATAAAGCTGATGGTAAAGAATACAGCTATCTTTTCTGGGAAGGTGTTAGTGGTGTTGATTACTCAAAGTTTGAAAATGGTTTTGTAGTCAAGGGTTCTGGAACCAAAGATTTCCTTCAATCAACACTTAGTAAACTAGGTCTAACAGCTCGCGAATACAACGAGATGATTGTCTATTGGTTGCCAAAAATGGAGAATAATAAATATAACCTGATTCATTTTGCCGGTAAAGAATACACCGATAGTGCAAAACTGACAATAACACCTACGCCCGATTCGGTTTTACGAGTATTTATGGTTTTCAAGCCTCTTGATAAATACCAACAAATACCAGTAGAAAAACTAAGCTCATTTGAACGAAAAGGTTTCGCTGTTGTTGAGTGGGGTGGTACTGAAATTAAATAATAAGTGATGGGAATTGGTCACGTTCCGCGACCCCGCGATTTCACGAATGCAAACACAGTTTGCATCGGAAAGTCGCCTTGCGAACTGCCGACTGGCAGTTCTCACCCACGATGTCGTGGATTCAATACAATATTGCACTTCAAATTAAAACAACCAAGTATAGACTTGATTGTTTTTAATTTGGGGCGAATGATGGGAATCGAACCCACGACCCTCGGAACCACAACCCGATGCTCTAACCAACTGAGCTACATCCGCCAGACGCGTGGTGTTTGGACTTTGTTATTGTAACAGATTGAGAGCGATATGAGAATATGCTATAATCACGATACGCGCGGGTGTCGTATAACGGCTAATATACCTGACTTCCAATCAGGTGCTTGGAGTTCGACTCTCCACATCCGCACCAATATTTATTGTTTAGTTACTCCCGATACCCACCCCATCATTCTTCTGTAAAGTCTGACACCTTTGTCAGAGTTATGATTACTTGCCACTGTAATATGGAGGGTGCCGTGTGGCGTCTTACCTATCTTTGAACGTTTCTTATCTAATCGTCTATCGATCTGTGTTTTCCGAAACTGCTTTTTGGGTAGTTTAGTAACATCCATCCAATATTTCATACTTGAAAGTTCGTCAGAATCCGGATATAAATGCATTGCGATTGTTATATTCTCATCTTGCAATTCGCAAATTTCTCGTAGCCAACGAATAAAAAGATATACGACTCTAGGATCTGAATTTACCAGACGAATTTGCTCCATAGTCTTTGAGCCTTCACCAATCCACAAACCTAAACCAATCATCCATAAATCTCGCTTTGATATTTTTCCGACTTCAAAAATACCCAGAGCATTTAGCTCAGATATCTCGTTTATCCGCATTTGTCTGCGTTGTAAGCCGTATGTTCCCTGGCCACGCCTAATACGATATAGAACTTGCTCATTTGGAGTATATGGCAAATCTTTAAGCCAATTACTTAGGGTGCTTTTGCTAATACCAAGTTGCTCGCTGATAAGACTATAAGACATTCCTTCACCCCTTAACTCGACTGCTCTCTGTTTTTCAATTCTCATATTACTATCATACCAGTATATACATGAATGTACCATAAATTATTACGGAAACGCTCATAAATAATTAGTCCATTCATAACACCTATAATTTGTTATAATGACAAGTGTACTAAATTCGCCCTGGTAGCTCAGTGGATAGAGCAGAGGACTTCTAAGCCTAAGGTCGCTGGTTCGATTCCAGCCCAGGGTACCAAAATAATATAACTAACCTGTGGTTAGTTATATTATTTTGATTCTTGGTTGATATTTAACCAGCGACTTTTTGCAAAGCAAAAATAGTCGCGGTTCGTGAAGCGCAGATTAGTAAAAATGTGTTTACATATTTTTACAATCAAGCGGAAATAGGAAGGCTTTAGCCGACCGACTGACAGCCCAAACCATCTGTTATTTTCCGATTTTTTTCGCAATGTTGTTGTTCAATTTTTTGCGCAAATTTTCGAAATACGTTTTTTCGCCTTTTACAAGTTCATCGCAAAATGCCGCTACATCATCGCCTGTGATTTCTAGCACTTTCCGACCATTGGCCGCGCTGTCTTCGAATAGATCAATCAAAACCCTGAATGCATCAATTGTAGTGATCCCTGAACTTGTCCAAAGATAATGCTTGATTTCGTTATATGCAATGCGGTAGTCATGCGGCAACGATTTAGCACGCTTTTCTATCGCTCGCCACTGCTTTTTATCTTCGACGCTCCCGATAATTGTATCTATAATTTTGCTCATTTATTTCTCCTTTAATTCATTAAGTTTTGATGACACAAAGTCCCACTTTACCCAAAAGCGTTGCAGCTCTTCGCGACCTGATTTTGTTAGCGAATAAAATTTGCGTGGCGGTCCCATATCGGACGGCTTTTTTTCGATGCTAACAAGTTTGTTGCTTTCCAACCTAACCAGAATAGTGTAGACCGTGCCTTCTACCACATCAGTGAAACCGAGTTTGCGCAGTTGTTGCGTTATTTCATAGCCATAGGTTGTTTCGCGGCGGATGATTTGAAGTACGCAACCTTCGAGTGCCCCTTTTAACATTTCTGTGATATTTTTCAATTAAATTCTCCTTTCGTTTAATTGCTCGTATGTAGTATCACTTATTACTACTATATTGTATCACGTAGTAGTACAATTGGTCAATAGATTTTATCAAAATCAATTCGTGATATTATGAATTCATGAAAAAGAAATACGTCCTAGTCGTTGTTATCGTTGTTCTTGTGGCTGTTTCAGCTTTAGTTTGGTATTGGGATCAGAATCGATATTCTGATGATGACTGCTGGTATCACAGCGCCCCATATGGCTATTGCAATAGCCACAACAAGCCCATCAGACATTGGGTAGTCCGCCCAGAAAAATAATGATAGTATTAAATTATGTCTGATAAACGCACGAGAGCAGATGCAAAACAAGCCCATGACTATCTGTTAGCATTGGGCGAATTGACAGTTCGATTCGCTGCTGTTGAAAGAGCCCCCCGATATCCAGATAGTCACAGAGAAAATGATGCCGAACACAGTTATCATTTGGCAATATCGGCAGTCGAACTGGCTGCAGATTATTACCCAGAACTGGACGTCGGTTTAATTGCTCAGTACAGTTTGGTCCATGATTTGCCAGAATCCCAAGTTGGAGACACTTGGACGTTCGGCATCAGCGAAAAAGACAGAGCTAAAAAAGAGTTGGCTGAAGCCAAAGCTACAAAAATTCTTTTAAAGAAGCTTCCTCCACATACTGCACAATTATTAGAGCGTTATGAACAACAAGTTGAGCCTGAAGCCAGATTTGTCAGATTTGTCGATAAATTAACTCCTGGCATTATTAATATTATGGCTGGTGAAGCCCTGACTTTTATAGAGGACCATGGGGTTAAAACAATGGAAGAATGGGACTCCGGAAAAGCTGAACACACTGCCAGACTTCAGCGAATGTTTCCAGAGTTTGAGTTTATTAATATGGTCCAAGAATTAATATCAAAAACCACAGCTAAACACATTTTCAAAACATAACTTTACTTAAAAAAGGCGTATAATTAAAACATGAGTAGAAAAATCACAAAACAAAGTTTACGAAATTTTAATTTAACAATGGGATTTCTGCATTTAGCCCAGGGAATTGCAGTTTTATTCCTTAGCAAGGCATTTGCATTACCAATCAGTGGTACATATTTAAAATTTAATTCGGCGACTCAGCATCTGGAACCAACAAGTAAATTTCTATTTGATTTATCACTACCAATGCTGATTGTAGTCTTCTTTTTCCTATCATCAGCCGCTCATTTTCTGATTGCAACGGTTTATAACAAAAACTATAACAAAGATTTAGTAGTTGGAATAAACAAAGCTCGTTGGGTTGAATATTCAATATCTGCCAGTGTAATGATGGTCGCAATTTCATTATTGGTTGGGATTTATGATTTATTTAGCTTGATAATGATATTCTCGTTGACTGCAATTATGAACTTAATGGGACTGGTTATGGAAGTTCATAACCAAACAACTGACAAGACCAACTGGCTAAGTTATTGGATAGGATGTTTTGCCGGTGTTATTCCATGGCTGGCTGTTGCTTTTTATATGTGGCTTGGTGCAGACAATGGCAGCGCCGCACCAACTTTTGTATATTGGATATTCGTATCAATCTTTATATTCTTTAGTGTTTTTGCACTGAATATGGTTTTACAATACAAAAAGATTGGCCCATGGAAAGATTACCTTTACGGTGAACGTGCCTATATTATTCTTAGTTTGGTCGCAAAATCACTTCTTGCCTGGCAAGTATTCTTTGGGACATTAAGACCCTAGGTTGATTTTCCCTCTTCGACAATTTTATCTGCGGTAAGCTTGGAATCAATTATTTGTTTGACTTGTTTTAGTGATATTTCGACAATGCTACCGGGTTCTACTGTGCCCGACAACATTTGTTTAGCAACCGTATTTTCGACTGCTCGCTGTACTACTCGTCGCATTGGACGTGCGCCTAACCGCGGGTCGTAACCGGCCTCAACCAGATATTCTTTGGCCTCGTCAGCGACTTTGACACTTACTTTTTGCAGGGCAAGTGTTTTATTGACACTGTTAATCATCAAGTCTACGACCTTTAGAAGTTCGGTTTTATTAAGTGGCCTAAACATAACGATTTCATCAAAGCGATTCAAAAATTCTGGACGAAATTGATTACTGCTGATTAATTCATCAACAAACTTATCTTCGAACTGTTCAATATCATATCCTCTATCGATATATTCTCTGATTCGGTCGGCACCGGCATTACTGGTAGCAACGATAATTGCATCACGAAAACTGACTTCACGGTTTTTAATATCGCGCAATATCCCTTCGTCCAGCATCTGTAAAAGAGTTGACATTACATTAGTATGGGCTTTTTCAATTTCATCCAGCAGTACCACACTGAATGGTTGTTTCATTACACGGGCAGTCAGACTATTGGCATTATCGGCTCCATCGGCAATTAAACGATTCACGTCATCTGCCCCTACATATTCATTCATATCAATGCGAATTATTCGGTCCTCACCCTTGAAATAGATTTCAGCCAGCGATTTTGCCAGTTCCGTTTTTCCAACACCTGTTGGGCCTAAAAACAGGAAAGTACCTATCGGCCGGTTCAGATTCCTAACACCTGCCCTGGCGCGCCGTAGGGCGTCACTGACGACACTAACTGCCCGAACCTGGTTAATCATTCTTCCATGGATTAATTCTTCTAAATTCAACAGTTTTTCGCGCTCATCAGTATCGGTTGCAACACTTACCTTTATGTCCAAAGTTTTTTCAATTGCTTGACGGACTGACTCGGCCGAAACTAACCCATTGTCACTATAGTTTGCCGAGGACTCCATAAGTTTTATGGCTTTGCCGGGCATAGCTTGATCATGAACATAACGATCACCTAAACGATAGGCCTCGACAAGTGCCTGGTACATAAAAGTTACATTGTTTTTAAATTCAATCATGATAGTTTGGTCTTGCATAATTTTTATCGTTTCGTCACGATTTGCCGGTGGAACAACTATCCGATTTAGGGCATTAGCCAGTTCCGGGTTACGTTTACTGATTTCTAAAAACTTTTGTTCGTCAACTGTTAATATCATACGCAAGTTACCGGCTTTTAAAATTGGCAATAGAACATTTGTGATATCAACTGAACCGATACTATCTTCAAAAAACAGCTGAGCATTGTCTAGACAAATTATGATATTTTTTGCGTCATAAGCTTCACCTAAAACCTGCGGGATTAATTGTTCTAATCCGCCTCTGTCGGGTGCAGCTGCAATTAGTGAAGCCGCATCCAAACTATAAACTTGTCTGAACCGTAAGTTTTTCGGTACTTTGGCCTTGGCATCTAACAGGACTGATGCAAAAGATTCGACTATTTCAGTTTTCCCAGCACCCGATTGACCGACCAGTACGACATTTTGCCGTCCATTTTTACTAAATATTCCCATCAATTGATTAAGCGAATCATTTTGAGCAACCAATTGAAAAACTGAATCGCTACCCATTTGCATTCCAAAACGATTCAACAATGGCGTCCACCCAAACGACCAATCCCGAGCCACTCCACCTGTACGCCGTGGTTGACGGTGCTTTTCTATTATTTCGCGCAAATGGTTATACCATTCAATTCCCCTTATTAAATCAGCGTCATCCAACTGCAGATGACTAATTAGTGTCTGATAGTTTGGTGCACAGCGAAGAATTGAAACTACTAAAATTGCAGCGGAGATATTTTTACTGGCTGTTTCTTGCTGCAAATCCAATGCCATTTCCCAAACTTGTTGCATGCCATCACTGCTAGGCGATGCCAGTTCTTGAAGGAATTTTGATCCGATTCCAAATCTTACCGAAAAGAAAAACCCACCGGGCAACTTACTGATAATAGTTGCGACTTCCTGAGGCGATGGTTTTTTTGACAGTCTGCCCAAAACTTCACCGGATAATACATCGTCAATTGTTTTTGGATTTTTTGCATTTGGAATATGTTTTAATTCACCGTGATACCATTGAGTCATCATTGCAGGTACAGACGCTAGGCCGATTAATACCCACCCAACTGCTGATCCGATGATTACCATTATCGAACCACAAGTCAACAGCACAAAAACCAACATATTCAAAATCATTAAAAGATTTTTGTTAAATATAACGCTAATACGAGCCTTTTCAGTTCGTATACTTGAATAGTTAAATTTTATACTATCCATTTAGGCACCCATCCGATTACCATCATAATTAAACCAATAACCGTAAGTAGTGGAATTACCGGCCAAATAACAATGACAAGAAGCCCGAAAATTATTTGAAGTAACATCGCTATCAATCCAAAAATAATCATAAAGATTCGAACACCGGCACCAACAAAACGCGATATCGTCCTGTCCAGAAATGCTCGAAGCTGAACACCTATTGGCCCGCTGACTTTCCCAGCTGATATCTGTCTATACGGCGCAAAAATAGTTGACGCTAATTGACCGACCGAAAAGAAGTCAGCCGAAGACGCTAATCTGTCCTTGATAGCTTGTATTTGGTCGACCCAGCCTTTTCCATACCACCAAGATAATATGCCCACTAAAAACATGTCACTATTATAACCGTTTGCTCTATAATAGACCATATGCCAAAACCTCTTGTCACTATTTTAGGTAAAGCCGTAAAAAAAGCTGCCGCTCTGCGTGGTGGTGGTTCTGCCTTGCCAGGACTTGTAGTTGAACATATTTATCCTGATTTCATTTCAAATACATTGGCTGATTTACCACTTGGAGTAGTCGTGATAAGTGGAACTAACGGCAAAACTACAACGACAAAAATGGTCGTCGAACTGCTGGAAAGCCAGGGGCTAAAAGTATTTACCAATAGAACCGGCAGTAATTTTACCCGAGGAATTGCGGCAGCACTTTTAGGAGATATTAATATCAAAGGCGAGCTTCACGCTGATATAGCGGTGCTTGAATTGGATGAGGCTCACGCTGTACATTTCGTTAAAAAAATCATTCCTCGATTTAGCCTGCTGTTAAATGTTATGCGTGATCAACTAGACAGATTCGGTGAAATCGACCATACAACCAACCTGCTTCGTCACGTTGCAGATGCCACAACCGATATTGTCGTGTTAAACCGCGAAGACAGACGAATTGCCAGTATCGCTAAATCATTAGACGACAAAAAAGTTCGTTTTTACGGACTGGACGAAAGTTTATTGTCATTATTCCCCAGCGATGATGACTTACACGGTAACAATACCAAAATAAAAGCAAGTCAAACCGCGGATGTGGTTCTATCCAAATTCTCAGGTAGCTCAGCCACTTTTATTATTGACGGCAAATCGGTTTCAACCAAACTTAAACTAACCGGAATATATAATGTTTTTAATGCCGCTGCGGCTCTTTCATTAGTCCGCGCAATTATCGGCGACAAAATCGACCAGACTAAATTAATTGAAGCCCTGGCCAAAGTCACACCAGCTTTTGGTCGTGGTGAAATGATAAAAGTTAACGGTAAACCATTAGAATTAGTATTAGTTAAAAATCCTTCCGGATTCCGATTGGGGCTAAAATCTTTCGACTCAGCCGGTTATGCAACCATGATTGCTATTAACGATAATTATGCTGATGGCCGCGATATGTCATGGTTGTGGGATGTTGATTTTACCAGTTTAGTTTCCGATGGAGTTGAACAAGTATCGGGTGTCCGCGCCTATGACATGGCGCTGAGGCTGCAATATGATGAAGTGAAAATAAATGATGTCGATACTGATTTAAAATCAGCTCTTGATAAATTTATTTCCAAATACAGCGAACGACCGATGCGTGTATATTGCACCTATACGGCTATGCTGGCGATTCGCAAAAGTCTTTCAAAAATCGCAAAAGTCGAGGTAGTTAAATGAGCGGTAAAACTATTACAATTTTGAATTTATATTCAAACGATATGAATATTTATGGAGACCGCGGAAATGTGTTATGCTTGCAAAAACGCTTGAAATGGTACGGATATGAACCTCGGATTATTGAATATAACCAGGGCGATAAATTCCCGAACGATGTTGATATTATTGTCGGTGGCGGTGGACAAGACAGCGGACAAAGTAAAATCAAAGCAGATTTAATAAAAATTGGACCAAAACTAATCAAATTAGCTGACGACAATGTATCAATGTTGATGATTTGCGGACTGTATCAACTATTCGGTAAATTCTTTAAAACTTCTGAAGGTGAAATTATTGAAGGCATTGGACTTCTTGACATCGAAACATTCGGCAAATCTGAACGTTTAATCGGTAATATAGTCACCAGCAGTGAACTATTCGGCGACATTATTGGATATGAAAATCATAGTGGCCAAACCTTTCTGGGACATAAAGTCCAAGCATTTGGCCGTGTCCGAATTGGTGCCGGTAATAACACTTCGGATATTAGCGAAGGTGCAATATATAAAAACGTTATTGGTAGTTACATGCACGGTTCACTACTACCTAAAAACCCAGCCGTCGCCGATTATTTAATTGAACAGGCTACAAAACGAAAATTCGGTGAATTTAAAGTCAAAGGACTGGATAATACCTACACAGAAATGGCTAGAAAAATCGCCGCTAAAAGGCCTAGGTAATTACTTGGTCGGAGTAGGCGGATTTGAACCGCCGACCTCACCGTCCCGAACGGTGCGCGCTACCGAGCTGCGCCATACTCCGCTACATTAATCATTTTACACTAATTAATTTGCGATTTTATATTGAATCGCTTTATATTCCGGCTTGCCATTAATGGGATCGTTAATCTGAATGCTTTTGATTTCTTTCCAATTCGAATATGGGGCTTTTAGATCGCCATTTCCAACCCAACCGACATACCACCAAATTGGGTTTTGATTTGTAAATGTGTCTATGTCACTTATTCTATGAGCATTACTGTACTTCAACATATCAAGCGATCCGAATATGTATCTGTCCGGAGCCAAGTAATATACCGGATGATTGTTGGTCTGATAAAAAACGACTTCATAGAAAAACCAAGGTGTAGCTGCAATAATCGGTTGACCATCAAGTCCATGGTCTATTGCAACTTGAGTAATTTGTCTGGTCTGATTAGTGTTGCTGGTGTTTTTATTATAATTCCCCAAATAATAAACGTTTGCGATGCCGATAATCATCAGTCCTGCAATAAATACCGTACTGATATATCGCCAGCGAATCCGAAGGTATTTATATCCATAGACCAAAGTTACACCGATAAATAATGCGATACCAACAACAGATGTAATTAAATACCTGTCAATAAAAGTTGAGCGTATCGGGACTGAGATCAAGAAAAGAATAATCATTGGCACAAATGCCAATGTCATAATTAAACGGTAAGACTGTTTATCGACTTCGTTAAAATGTTTGTAAACTTTATAAGCCAATACACCTAAAAATATTGCCGCGATAATTATTGCGAATGCTAGCCAGCTTGTTGTATCACCCAAATCGCGATAATACACGGTATTTGTTAAAAAGTTCAGTGGTGTTCCTGGGGTTACCGGCGGAATCCAAAAACCGGCGATTTGTACAACTAGTGACTGTCCAATAAAAACCGGAATCCATGGTATATATAGAATAAGTGCCAATATGTACGCAAATTTCCACCCAGGGGCAAAGAATTTTTGACGAAACTCACCTTTTTTGGCGGTTCGTCTAACATTATCAGCATGCCATACTAAATGGGCAATCCAAACAATCGCAGCATAATAATGAACCCACATACCAAGTGCAATTAGGATTCCATAAATAGCCCATGGTAATTTTTTCTTTGTCTGTACAGCAAATGTCAGAACATACGTCGCCGCCAACGCAATTGCCGCAACCAACATGTACATCCTGGCTTCTTGGCTGTAACGAATGAACATTGGTGCTAAAACCATAAAAATTAAACTAATCCTCGCAGCAGTTTTAGTGAATAATCTGTTAGTTAGCAAATAACCGAATATTATCGCTATCCCACCGAAAAACACACTCATACTACGCAGTCCCAGTTCGGTGTTGCCAAAAATCATACTCCAAATTTTTAGCAACCAGTAAAACATTGGTGGGTGGACATCTGTAGCGGTGTATCTGGCAATATCTAGGAAATTATAGTGAATCAAGTATGCGCCAAATGCTTCGTCGAACCAAAATGAAGATTTGGTAATTGTCACTAGTGTTAGAATAGCAAAAGCTACCAGACCAATCGCAACAAAAACCCAGTCGGCAATTTCCATGCCAAGTATATGTCGCTTTGTTTTAAAGATATTCCCGAACATAATTAATTATCCTCATTTTACCATATAACACTGGAAAAATAATCTGATTTCAGGTATAATTTCAAATGTTCTGCAGTAGTGCAGTCCTGTTGCTTCTACGGATTTTTAAACCAAGCTTTAGCTGTTTGAAAATTCGAGAGGAGGAACCGTCCGCAAAGTGAAGCAAACAAACGTGTTTGTTTGCGCACAACAAGGACGTGTTCAGACGACGGGGTGTGGCGCAGTTGATAGCGCGCTCGGTTTGGGACCGAGAGGTCGAAGGTTTAAGTCCTTTCACCCCGACCAAAATATATTGGCTACCCATCGCGGTAGTCAATTTATTTTGCTTTCAGAGTGACAGAACTTAAAACTTCGACCGAAAGGTCGAAGGTGAGAACTGCCACGTCGGCAGTTCGCAAGGCCGGAAGCCGGATGACGGACGTCACCGACTGAGGCGGGGTCGCGAAAAATTCAGATAGAATTTTATCGTGACCAAGTCCTTTCACCCCGCATGAAAAAACATACCACAAAACAAAAATGTCATTTAGAAGGTCCGTCCTTCTAAACTAGAATTTCGGGTCTTCCTCTATTTTGACTTCGCCACGATAAATCCTCGCAGCATATTCCGGCGCAATCGGGTTAATAATTATTCCAGTCCCCAACTCTAGCCCAGCCCAAATGTTTGGGCGTGGTGAAACTTTTATATGCATGTGATAATCCTCGTTATTTACAGCATTTTCAATCAAGTAATTATACGATATTCCAAATTCATCCAATTTACCAAGGACCATTTTAAGTGCAATTCCAATCGATTCCTTTTCAGGTCGCGTCAAATCAGCAATCGTGCGTGTGTGCTTTTTTGGTATCAGCCAAACACCATATGGATCCATACTGGCATAAGGTGCTAAAACAAATAAATGTTCGTCTTCCCAAATAACACGTTCTTTGCCGGATTCTTTCTTGATAATGTCACAATACGGACAGGTTATGTGTTCCAAACGATATTTGTTGTAATCCTTGGCTTCTTTCTCGGTTTTTGGCGGTAAAATTGGCAGTGCAAAAATTTGTGAATGAGAATGGGAAATTGATGCCCCGGCCTTACCACCTTCGTTTTTAAAGATAATAACATGTTTAATCCCGTCCATATTTCGAAGATAATTAAATCTATCGACATATGCATTAAAAATACGAACGATATGTTCGACCGAAAAATCATTAATATCCAAGCCATGCCGACGAGTTTCAACAATAACCTCGGTTTGACCGTAGGCATCAGGATTATCTACCGTCAAGGCCGCAAACTTATTTACTACCGAAATAACTTCCCAGTCACCGTTATAATTATTGTCTTGAAAAGTAATCGTTTCGTTTTTAAAATTCTGTGGACAAAAATGGCAAGTCGCTGTTGTTTCGTCAATCGTTCCAACCCTATGCGGTCGTTTTGCGCGGTTCGGTGCAATAATAACATATTCGTCTTTGAAGTAATCTTTGCGAATATGAGATTTAGTCATTCGTTCCCTTTTTCCTAGCTGATCTGCTTAGCAGTTTATCCTGACGCTTTTGTAAATAATTACTGCCTATAACTCCTAATGAAGATACAGCTACGGTCACACCGATTAAAATAAATACTACCGTGAACAATCTAGTCGCGTCATTTGTTGGGTGTACATCTCCATAACCAACCGTAGCGAGTGTTGCAACAACGAAATATAGTGATGTAATCCAAGACCAATGTTCCATAAAATGATAGGCAATAGTTCCACTCCCAATAATTATTGCCAGAGCTGAAATCGCAGCTGCGACCTGTATTTTAAACCTTGTTTGGAACATTTAATTTAACCTCGTATATTATTTTATTCAACATTTCGATTATATCAAAAATATGCCTTAAGTGTATTCCATTATTGGCAAAAATTTCGGCTTTATATATTGTTATTTAGCGAATTCGATGGCGCGAGTTTCACGAATGACATTGACTTTGATGGTGCCAGGATATTGCATAGTACTTTCAATCTTGACTGCAATGTCGCGCGCCAATTTGATGGCACTAAGGTCATCGATTTCTTTTGGCTGTACGATAATTCGTACTTCACGACCGGCACTAATTGCGTAGGCTTTGTCTATCCCCTTAAACCCAAGTGCAATGTTTTCCAGGTCACGCATACGTTCTGCAAAGTTTTCACTACTGACGTTTCTGGCACCAGGTCTTGCGGTTGATAGAGAATCACAAACCCTAACGATCAACGCTTCAGGTGTTGTTGCTTCGACATCATCATGATGAGCTTCGATGGCATGAGCAATCTCTTCACTCATCCCGTATTTGCGGGCAAGCTCAGCAGCCAAATGATGGTGTTTGCCTTCCATTTTATGAGTGATAGCCTTACCGGTATCGTGTAGTAGGGTTGCAGTTTTTGTGATGCGGACATCCGCCCCGATTTCTTCGGCAATAAGTCCGGAAAGTTGCGCCATCTCGACGCTGTGAAGTAGTACATTTTGACCGTAACTGGTACGAAATTTAAGTTCACCCAATAGTCGTAGCATTTCTTTGGGGATGCCAACAACACCGACTTCACGGGCTGCATCTTCGCCGGCTCGGTTGACTTCTTTATTGATTTCGGTTTCAGCCTTGGCAACGACTTCTTCGATGCGTCCGGGATGAATCCGGCCATCTTTCATTAACAGTTCCAAACTCATTCTGGCAACTTGTCGTCGTACCGGATCAAAGGAACTTAGAATAATCATTCCCGGGGTATCGTCTACTAAAATATCAACACCGGTTGCACGTTGGAAAGCTTGAATATTACGGCCTTCCTTTCCAATGATTCGTCCCTTCATTTCTTCGTCTGGCAACTTGATTGCCGTAACTGTGCGTTCGGCAGTAACTTCTGACGACATTCGTTCCATTGCGGTTACCAAGATTGTTTGAGCGATATCTTCGGCTTCTTCCTTGGCATCATTTTGCAATTTGTTTATTAGTCCAATCATATCCTGTTTGATATCTCGTTCGGTCATTTGCATTAGTTTATCGGCTGCATCAGCTTTGGTAAGTTTTGCAACTTTTTCAAGTTTGTCTTGTTGTTTGGTTCGGATTTCGCGAATTTCGTCTTTTAAATCTTCGACCCCGCGTTCTTCAGCTCGGAGTTTTTCTGATCGTTTGTCCAGTTCGTCAATTTTTTTTACGATTGAAGCTTCGCGTTCGGACAGACGTTCTTCGGTCCTTTTAAAATCTTTTCGACGTTCATTTTCCAGCGAAAGCGCCTCGTCCTTGGCTTTTAATAAAATGTCGGCAGCTTTGGCTTTAGCGGTTGCAATTTCCTTATCAATATTGGATTTTGCTCCAGATTGACGATTCTTTTCGTAAGCAACAGTACCGCCTACTCCAGCAAGTACCGCGATTACGGCAATAATGACCTCTAACATAGTTGTTCCTTTCCTCGCCGTGACCTCTGATGTTCAATACAGGTATAAATTAATGCCTAAGTAGTATAACAGTCAATCAGCCAATGGCGTCGGTTTCAAAAAAAATATTCGGATGTCCCAAATGGACTATATCTATATTAGCCTTTTTTGTACTATATGCGCAAGGCTATTTCCGTGGAATTGTAATATTTGCACCGCGATTATAAAACGGCAAGACTATTTTTTCGTTTTTACCCGACTGTAATTTTACTAATACTTCGGTTTGCCAATTATCGCCTCGTCCACCAACGATTGGGATTTGTTGACTGTCTGCAATTGTGTTCATTACCGTCAATCCAATGCGTAACCCAGTGAAACTTCCAGGACCTTCAAATACACCAATAGCCGAAATGTCAGTCCAAGTTTTGTCGTGTTCTTTAAGTATTTTATCCAGGTAACCCAGCAACCATTTAGCTAATGTCATATTAGATTCCCATTGATAATCCTGGTGCATTCCCCCATCAACCAAAGTAATTTTACACGTAGCTGTGCTGGAATCAATCAAGATAATCATGATTCAATTCTTTTCAGCAGATTCCGACTAATATCGCCGCCTGCAGATAATTCAAATTTCCTAGATGTTTCACCGGGCGAGGTTATTTTTATCGTCAATCTATCGTCAGGCAATACACCCTCAACCACACCAGCCCATTCAATAATAGTAACAACCCCCGGACTTCCAATTTCTTCACCCAACTCGTCAGCCATTATCCCGGCGTTATCTAATCGATAAAAATCATAATGCGACAGCTTGATATCGTCACGGCCATCGTATAACCGGTTTATCGTAAAGCTTGGGCTTTGAATATATTCATCGATTCCTAAACCGACTGCAACCCCCTTTACAAGTGTAGTTTTTCCGGTACCAACGTCACCAACTAGTTCTATAACTTCACCACCACCAAGTGATAACCCGATGGAAAGCCCCAGGGATTTGGTTTCGTCCTCGCTATGTACCTCTTTAATCATCAATACACATTATACCATCTGACACTGGTGTTTTTTTAATCTGTCGATTACAATAGAGCACAAGCAGTATGCGTATTCCAGACGTCACAATGAAAAAGTTGCTCGTACGCAGTGGTGTGGCTACTGAAGAGCAAGTAAATGCCCTCATGGAAGAAGGGTCTCGTTCTAAGCGCTCTTTGCAAGACGTCGCCATCCAAAACGAAATTTTTGACGATAAAACGCTAGCTAAAGCTTTCTCTGAATATGCCCAGATTCCTTATGTTGAACTTGTATCTAATGACATTCCGTTTGATATTCTAAACAAAATCCCGGAACGTATTGCCAGGCAATACAATGCTGTTTTATTTAGGGTTGATCCTGATGGGACCAATCACTTGGCGATGGACGACCCGGACGATGTCCAAGCGGTGAACTTTCTTGAAAAGGAAATAGGAACAAATACAAAAATTTATATTGCACCTCACAGTAATATTCTTTCAATGCTGGAATTATACCGCGGTGATGTCAGTCAGGAACTTGAGGAAGTTATTGACATTCAAAGGGCAGACGAGACAGAAAACGAAACGGTCGCAGAACAAGATATTGCCGAAGACTCACCTATTGCCCAGACGATTAATCTTTTACTAGAATCAGCGATACGTTCTCACGCCAGCGATGTTCATATTGAACCTCGCGAGGGCTTCGTCCAAATACGCTATAGGATTGACGGTGTATTAAAAGAGGTAAACCGTTTGCCTCACAACGTGCAAATGGCTTTAATCAGTCGTATTAAAATTCTAAGCAACCTTAAAATTGACGAACGTCGCGTGCCACAAGATGGACGATTTAAAATAAAAGTTGGCGGCAAACAGTATGCCCTGCGTGTCAGTTCTTTACCTGTTTCAGACGGCGAAAAGATTGTCATGCGTATTTTGGATGAATCCAACCAAGCCGTGTCTTTGGAATCGTTGGGATATTGGGGTCAACCGCTTAAATCCATTATGAACGCTTTGACTGAAGCCAACGGTATGATACTAATCACCGGACCGACCGGAAGTGGAAAATCAACCAGTTTATTCAGTATTTTAACTATATTAAATACTCCCACGGTAAATATTTCCACAGTTGAAGACCCGGTTGAATATAAAATACCAGGGGTCAACCAAACTCAGACAAACGACAAAGCCGGAATGACATTTGCAAACGGTCTTCGTTCTCTTTTACGTCAAGACCCAAATATTATTATGATAGGTGAAATTCGCGATAGTGAAACCGCCGATTTAGGTGTCCAGGCAGCCCTGACCGGACATTTGGTTTTCACGACCCTTCATACCAACGACGCTGCAACCTGTCTACCACGTCTTTTGGATATGGGGATTGAACCCTTCTTGATTGCCAGCACCGTAAGGGTTGTTGTTGGTCAAAGGTTGGTCCGTCGAATCCGTCACGAAACACGACAAAGTTACAAACCAACCGAGGCTGAAGCGGCAATGATTGTCAAAATGTTCAACTTACGGCCAGGACAAGATTTCAGTTTTATTCATGAGCTAGAGAAAAAAGCAATGTCAGAAGGCGTCGGTGGTGACACTCCTCTTGGTACGGACGAACATGGTATTATAAATCTATGGAGGTCTGATCCAAACGATAACGTGGATGGTGCCCTTAATGGTTTTAGGGGTCGAGTTGGCATATATGAAGTTCTTTCAAACTCTGTTGCAGAGCAAAAACTAATTGTTTCCAACGCTACCAGTAACCAATTAAGAGACCAGGCTATCAGTGAAGGAATGCTGACAATGCAAATTGACGGACTAGTAAAAGCTTTGCGTGGCGAAACCACAATCGAAGAAGTTATAAGGGTAACAAAAGAATTAATATAACATGACAGTTTTTTCATATATAGCAATTAATGACGCCGGTAAAACGATAAATGGTACCGTTGATCAACCTGATCGTGCCGGCTCTATAAACGCATTAACAAAACAAGGTTTACGACCAATCAGCATCAGTGAGGCTAAAGCAAAATCAACCGGCTTAGCTACGAAGAAGCTTTTCGGCCGTGAAAAGGTTAAATTAGACCAATTAGTCATGTTTACCCGACAATTAAGCGCAATGATTAGCGCCGGTGTACCGCTACTGCGTGCTCTGACTGCCCTATCTGATCATGTCGCAGATAGCCCGACACTTCGAAAAATACTTTTAGGAATTATTCAAAGTGTTGAATCCGGTTCTACGTTTGGCGATGCCTTGGCAAAATATCCAAGTACTTTTAACGACATCTATGTCAACATGGTTCGTGCAGGTGAAGCTGCCGGTATTTTGGACGAAATTTTGCAGCGATTGGCAACACAGCAGGAAAAAAGTATGTCAATGCGTAAAAAAATCAAGGGTGCGATGGCATATCCATTAGTTTTAATTAGTATTACAGTCGCTGCTTTTTTTGGATTAATGATTTTTATCATCCCTCAAATCGGCAAAATATTAAAAGATTTGGGTGGGGCCGATGCAAAATTACCTTTAGTTACCCAAGTCATGCTTGGTATCAGCTCTGCTATCACCAGCTATTGGTATATAATTATTATTGTCATCGGACTTGGTGTTTATGGATTTTTGGCCTATAAAAAGACAAAGAAAGGCAAATACCAAATCGACAGTATACTTCTCAAAACTCCTATAATTAAAAAAATCGTTAGTAAAGTAGCCGTTGCTCACTTTGCTAGGACTTTCTCGGCGTTAATCGAGGCTGGTGTTGCCGTTTTAGAGGCTCTAACCGTAACATCCAGGGCTGTCGGTAACTCCGTTTACGAGGAAGCTTTGGTTGATGCCGAGGTGCAAGTTAAAAATGGTAAGACCTTATCGTCAGTTATCGAGGCAAATCCGTTGTTCCCGCCAATTATCTCTCAAATGCTCTTGGTCGGTGAAGAGACCGGACAAACAGATAGGGTCCTTGTTAAAGTGGCTGATTTCTACGAGGAAGAAGTTGATACGTCAATCGGAAGTATAAGTTCGATTATTGAGCCTGTAATGATTATCATCATGGGGTCTATGGTTGGCTTGATTGCCTTAAGTGTTATGCTACCTATCGCCAGCCTTTCACAAAACATTAAGTAAGCATATACACTAATAAAACCCTCATGCTATAATTGTCATTAGAATTCACTAGTGGGCATATGACAAAATTATTTTATAAAGACAAACCTATCATTGGCCTGGATATCAGTAACACTGGTGTCAAAGTTATGGCGATAGACATCAAACGGTGGCTAGTGTTAGGTTACGGCTCAATTGACTTGGAACCGAAAAAAGTCAAGGAATCTTTCGAAGGGAATAGTACGTATCTGGCTGATAATATCCAGTTACTTGTCAAAGAAAAACTTATCGGATCGCTAAGCAGTAACCACGTTGCCATTAGTGTCCCGACAGACCGAACATATACTAGAACCTTTAATTTACCGGTAAGTGTTGCCAAAAAACTTAAAGATGCTGTGGAACTTGAAGTTGACCAGTATGTACCCGTTCCAGCTAGTATGCTTTACATTGATTATCAGGTAATAGAACGAAACAAAAAAGAGATAACGATTTTAATGAGTGCCGTACCTAGGGTAATTGTTGATAAATGTGTTACTGCTGCCGAAAGTGCCGGTCTATCGGTTAGTATTGTTGAACCGGGTATGAGTGCAGTAGCCAGGTTGCTGACTCAAACCGAAGACGGACAATTACCCAGTGTTATTGTCGATGTTGGTCCGGCAACTACTGATATTGCAGTCCTAGATAGTGGCAAGATTCGTGTCACCGGCGGTATAGCAATTGGTGGTAATACCCTTACTCTTGATATTGCAAAAAAGCTTGCTGTAACACTTGAAAACGCTCATCAGTTAAAGGTCTTAAACGGTCTAAGCGCCGGACCAAGGCAAGAAAAGATTAAAAATGCCATAGACCTTAGTCTGAAACAGATGGTTATTGAAACTCGTAAAGTAATGCGTTATTACAACGAACGTATCCGTGACGACCGCAAATTAGAACAGCTATTGGTTGTTGGAAGCGGTAGTAACATGCCAGGTATTGGCGAGTATTTCACGAACGAGTTAATAATGCCGGCACGTGTTGCCAGTCCGTGGCAAAAACTTGATTTTGGAAAACTTCCCGAACCCGCCAGACAATTTCGTCCCAGATACATTACCGTAGCCGGTCTTTCCAGCATTAACCCAAGGAGTATTTGGGAATGATAAATTTGCTACCTTATGAGACCAAACAGCAAACACGGGCTGCACGTACCAATTTGATTTTATTCAAGGATGTGATTATTCTAAGTATTTCCGTCGGGTTTTTAGCCGTTGCCTGTTTTATAACATACTTTTTTATTAATAACACTGCACTAATATCAAAACCTACGATCGTAAACACCGGCTCGGCAGCTATACAAACCGAATCAAATACGATAAAGACAAATCTTGCAAACGCTAAAACAGTTCTAGGCCAACACAATTATTTCAGCCGAGTAATTACACAAATTGCATCTGCAATACCGAATGGATCAATTATCAATTCACTATCGTTAAACGAAGGTTCGTTCGGAACAACCACGAACATTCAGTTGCTTGCCACAACAGCTGACAAGGTTTCCGTGTTAAAAACAAATTTTGAAGCACCAGTAGCATCAAAGTATTTCTCTGATTTTAAACAAGCATCAACTTCTGTCAGCCAAGATTCAGCTGCAAAGTATCCCTACGTCACAAATGTTAGTGTTACTATAAACAGGGTTACAGGACAATGAATAAGAATCACTTTTCTGCCTCGACTTTGCGCATAATGCTGATATCTTTGATTGTCATTTTGCTTGTCGTTTTAATTGGAGGTTTTTATTTTGCTCAAAATTGGCTCTTGACAGATGCTACCAATATAAAAGCAAAGGGTTATAATTCTGTATCAGGTAACCTAAGTACTAATCAATTAGCTAATCTGAAGATTGACGTTAATAATCATAAGGATGCTTCAACAAAATCGAACCAACTATTCTATTCAAAGCAGTCTTATACACAAGATGTAAAGAAAGATATTAACGAATACGCCTCGCGAATAGGTATAACCATTTCCGACATCAGCCCAACATCAGCACCAACAATTGATGCCAACCAAACTTTAATTAGCGGCGTAACTGCTGAGTTTTTCTCGGTAACAATAAAAAATCCGGTTCAGTTTAATCAACTATTTGAATTTGTTAAAGCGATTGAATCGAATCTTCCATTTATAAAACTTACCGGAATTAGTATGGACAGTGGGAGTGATAAAAATGTAACGGTTAAACCAATGATTATCGAGGTTTATACAAAATAATATTATGAAAAACCAATTGATTGACAACCCCCTAGAAATTCTAAAAAAACTTCTGCTTCGTTATAATTTCGTAATATTCGTCGTTCTAGCCTCTGTGGGACTTAGTGTTTCGATATTAACTCTTAATGATATCCTTAATCGGCCATATAACTCGAGTGATGCAAGTCAAACTACTAAAACAATTTTTGATCAACCAACGGCAGATAGCATAACAGTTTTACGTGGCAGTACTACCAACAATGCTTATAAAAACTTACCTCCGGGTCGAATCAATCCTTTCGCTGAATAGTTGGCGATAGAGTCAAAAACGCTTATACTGATAGTATGTTATTGCCTGGATCAAGATTAATCGGAACACCAATTATGGGTCTGCAAACCGGTACCCAGTTGGCTATTGCGAAAGCTCCGGTTATTGATCCAAGCAATCTGCGAATCGTTGCCTACGAAGTCGATGGACAAATGCTGACGGAACATCCTTCATTTATACGTATCGCCGACGTTCGAGAATTAAGTGATGTTGGTATGATTATTGACAGTAACGATGAATTTGTCGGACTTCACGATGTTATGACTATTGAAAATATCTACAAGATTGGTTTTAAATTGCTGGGAATGAATGTTATTGATGAAGCTAGGCATAAATTAGGTAAAGTTAGCGATTATAGCTTGGAAGTCGGCAGTTTTATAATTGAACAGCTTCATGTTAGTCGTGGCATAATAAAAAGTTTAACCGAAGCAGAGTTACTAATTCATCGAACCCAAATTATTGAAATTAATAACGACAATATAATCGTCAAAGCGACTGTAGAAAAACTAGTATCTATTGAAAACACCAAAGATTTGTCATATATTAATCCTTTTCGACAACCCGCTCCTCAACCTGATAATAGTAATGCAGATAATCCGAGCACTAATTAACTTTTCCTATTTATTGCTGATTTTATCTCGTCGTAATCAAATCCAAGACGTGCTAAGTAGGCTGTTAATTTTTTGTCATCCGGATAATGTGATCTTTTTTTAGATATTATTTTTTGAATCTCATCAGTATCGTTTCTTTCGGTTTCGCTTAGCAACTGATTAATAATTGTACTGTTTATGCCCTTGGTAATTAGTTCCGATCTAAGCTTGCGCTTGCTAACGCCCTTGTTCACAAATCTGTTTTCAATCCAAAAACGAGCAAACTTATTATCATCGACATACCCTTTTTCTATTAAGCGTTCAAAAACGCGGCTAGTAATTTCAGGTGCAATTCCTGGTCGAAGCTCTCCCGACTTATCACGTTTCGGTCTGGTTTTTTTATATAAATATTGTTGCACTTCGCGTACGCTATGCGGGCGCATCAAGCAATATTCCAGCGCACGGCTATATATTTTCCCGAACTGACTTTCTTGCTCTAATGCAAT
Source organism: uncultured bacterium (assembly GCA_903832635.1). Taxonomy (GTDB): domain Bacteria; phylum Patescibacteriota; class Saccharimonadia; order Saccharimonadales; family Saccharimonadaceae; genus UBA1547. The sequence continues at coordinate 17,868 of CAILCF010000002.1, read as the reverse complement.
TAGCTCTTCTTCGCTATATTCATTACCGGTCTTTACGCCTAGTTCAACTAGTTGATATGTATCTAGACTAAATCGATATTTTCCATCAACCAAAATGTTAACGCGGTTATTGTCGCGTTTCTGGGAAGTGATGGAGGAAATTTTCATTTCTTTACCCTAACCTTTAGTTATTGAGTCTCTTCGGCAACCTTTGCGCGAACTTTAGCTTCAATTTCAGATAATACTTTTGGATTATCCCGTAGGTATTGTTTGGTCGCTTCACGACCTTGCCCAATTTTTTCGTCCTTGTAATCAAACCAAGCCCCGGACTTACCGACAATTTCATGCATAGCAGCCAAATCCAAAACGTCACCTTCCCGACTGATACCTTCGTTATACATTATATCGAATTCGGCAATCCTAAATGGAGGTGCAATTTTATTCTTTACAACCTTGACTTTTGTCCGATTCCCAACGATTTCTTCACCTGATTTAATTTGTCCTGTTCTTCGAATATCTAGTCTGACTGATGTATAAAATTTTAGGGCATTACCGCCGGTTGTCGTTTCCGGATTCCCAAACATTACACCGATTTTCATACGAATTTGATTGATGAAAAGGACCGTTGTTCGACTTTTACTGATAATGCCCGTTAGCTTACGCAAAGCTTGGCTCATCAATCTAGCTTGAAGTCCCATATGACTGTCGCCCATGTCGCCGTCAATCTCAGCCTGTGGTACAAGTGCTGCGACCGAGTCGACAACAACAATATCAACAGCGTTGGAACGAACCAGGGTTTCGGCAATTTCCAAAGCTTGTTCACCGTTATCCGGCTGTGAAACCAACAGGTTGTCGGTATCAACACCTAATTTACGGGCATAAGCCGGATCAAGTGCGTGTTCGGCATCAATAAATGCTGCCGTGCCACCTTTTTTCTGAACTTCAGCAATTGCATGAAGTGCCAGCGTCGTTTTACCAGATGATTCCGGTCCGTATATTTCTAGAATTCGGCCTTTTGGGTAGCCTCCACCTAGTGCCAAATCAAGTGATAACGAACCGCTACCAAATAGTTCGACATCGACGGTTTTGGTATCGCCTAATCTGCGAATTGCTCCATCCCCAAATTGTTTATTAATTTGTTCTTGGGCCAAGCCTAATGCTTTTAATTTACCCTCAACTGCCGTGGGTTTTACGCCCAACTCTGCCTTTTCAGCCTTTTTTGCTGTCATGTACTCCCTCTCTTTTATCTTTCTTTTATTATACTTTGACGGACGATAATTTGCTATAATACAATCATAATGAAAAAGAAAACTGGTGGATTTACAGTTATTGAATTGGTGTTTATTATTGTCGTGCTTGTTCTTGCCAGTATTATTTTTTTCGTACAGAAAAATAACGTCGAAATTATCGCTCAGAATAACACTAAAAAGACTGCCATTAACTCTATGTACTACAGCTTGGAAGAGGTTTTTTACCCAACAAATAAGTATTACCCTCAGACAATCGGTACTGATAATCTCAAGTCTGTTGACCCGACGCTTTTCACTGATCCAAATGGAATAAAGATTGGCAAAGCCGGCAGTGCCTACACATATTCGCCTACTAACTGTTTAAACAACCAGTGCAAAAGTTATACTTTAAAAGCTACCCTAACAAACGAAGCTGATTATATTAAAACTAGTCGAAATAAGTAATTAAACTAATTTCTGCTGGCCCGAATTTGATTCGGTTTTCTTCCCTACGTGTTTAAAAGCCTTTGCGGTTACACGGCGCCCTCGTGGTGTTCGTTCGATAAAGCCAATCTGAAGTAGATATGGTTCATAAAAATCTTCAATAGTTGTGGCTTCATCCCCTGTCAGTGCCGAAATTGTATTCAGCCCCACCGGATTACTTCCATAATTTTCAATAATACTAACAAGCAAATTCCTATCGCCGGGATCCAAACCTAACTCGTCAATTTCCAACAAACTAAGTGCATCCATGGTTGTTTTGGTATCAATAATTCCGTCACCATTCACATCAGCATAGTCTCGGACTCGTTTTAATAAACGATTTGCAATACGCGGAGTCAAACGAGCCCGTAGCGACAGCAACTTCGCTGCGTCGGGACTAATTTTACTTTCCAATATCCTGGCTGCTCGCTCAATAATCTGTGCAATTTCATCGGTTGAATAAAACTCAAGTCTGTGAATAATCCCAAACCTATCGCGAAGTGGTGCCGTCAATGCTCCTGTCCTGGTGGTTGCCCCAATCACAGTAAATTTTGGCAAATCCAGCCTGACACTGCGAGCACCAGGGCCTTTGCCTATCATAATATCCAATTTGTAATCTTCCATGGCGCTGTACAATACTTCTTCGACTGCCCTACCTAAACGATGAATTTCGTCGATGAATAAAATGTCACCATCCGATAAGTTCGTTAAAATACTAGCCAAATCACCAGCACGCTCGATGGCTGAACCGGCTGTAACTCGAATGTTTGCGCCCATCTCATTGGCTATTACTGTTGCCATGGTCGTTTTTCCTAAACCGGGAGGGCCGTAAAGAAGTACATGGTCAATTGGTTCGTGGCGCTTTTTGGCAGCATCAATTGACAATTTCAAGTTACTTTTTAGTCTGTTTTGGCCAACATATTCTTTGAAAGATTTTGGTCGAAGTGTAATTTCAATTTTTTGCTCGTCAATATCGTCTGTATGGACACTAGCGTCGGTAACTCGTTCGATAGCCATTATGATTTACTCCTTAAAGCCTGAGTGACGCGATCCGAGGTCGATAGTTCTGTCGAAATGCCCTCTAGGGCCTTTGTGGCGTCATTTAAGCTATATCCCAAAGCCATCAATGCCTCTAGCGCTTCATCATTCCCAGGGATGTAACCTGAAATACCAAAATTATCAACATCCGACCTAATCGCATGTCCAACTTTATCCGATAAGTCCACAACCACACGTTCAGCTGTTTTTTTGCCAACTCCTGATGCGCGAGTAATAAATAACGAATCGTTACTAGCAATTGCATTTCGAACTGATTCGGTATTTCCTAACGATAAAATCGCTAGTGCAGCTTTTGGCCCAACGCCCTGAACGGTTATTAAAAGCTCAAATAATTTCTTGGCTATAAGACTGGAAAAGCCGAATAATTCCTGAGATTGTTCACGGATGTGATGATATGTATAGAATTTTGCGCTGGATTCAACCTGTGCGTTATCAAAATCACCGGCTGCTAATTGAACTTCATAGCCGATACCATGAACATCTACGATAACTGACGAACCGAATTTTTCTACTACAACACCTGAAACATGTGCAATCATGTGTCTATTATACCCGAGACATCAGATAATGAGTAATCGCCGCCGCCAAAGCATCAGCACAGTCGTCAGGTTCCGGTGCTTTTTTTAATCCAAGTTGAATTCGAACCATTTCCTGGACTTGTTTCTTTTCAGCTTTTCCATAACCCGTTACCGTTTGTTTGATTTGTAGTGGTGTATATTCGGCAATCGGTAAACCGGCTTTTCGTCCGGCTAGCATTGCCACTCCCCTGGCATGTGAAACACTCATAGCGGTCGTAACGTTTTGCGAAAAGAAGAGTTTTTCAATCGACATTGAATTCGGTTTTGTTTCGGCAATTATCTGTGTCAAGCTATCAAAAATATCCTCCAGTCGCTCGTCTAGTGGTGTATGCGCTGGTGTTTTAACCACTCCGGCATCAACTATAGTCATCTTACCCTTAATTACATCAATAACCCCAAAACCCAAAATTCCGGTACCAGGGTCGATTCCGATTATTCTCATATTTACATTATAACCGAATGTGAAAGTTATTTATTATGGAATCCCATCCTGACTTTTCTAATAATATTTGAAATTTCCTGACGCCATTCCCAAATACCATAAACAGCCGCTATCACACCAACAGAAACTAGAGACCACAATAGAATTGAATTATTTGACGATTCATTGGCTTGTTCGGGTGCATATGAAGCGACCGGAATAGCACTAGCAACATTTCGACAACGATTAGTGGTCGGATTACGTTCTTGACCAACCTTGCAAGGAACTAAATTACTAGCCCCCAATACTGCTGATGTTGACCGGCATCGATTAGTAGCAGGATTTCGTTCTTGGCCTTCAGCACATTGCGTTAATTGGCTAACATCAGTGGCAATACTTCGACAGCGGTTAGTTTCTTCGCTTCGGTATTGTCCATCCTTACAAGAGACTAGTATCGAAACTGACGATGCTAAAAGCCGACATCGGTTAGTTTCCGGACTTCGATATTGGTTAGCAGCACACGGCACTAAACCATTGGACGCTGTAGTTTCAATTTCAGAGTTAATCATTGACGCCAAATTTACCATTCCCGGAGTCGGTTGATCGGTATATTGCCATAATCCGTCAATTAAGATCCACGCCATCCCGTCACCAGGATTATTATAAGATGGTGATTCATCAATTTGCTGATTGTCAGAGGATATTAGTTTGACATTACTGGTTGTATTTAAAAGAGTGAACTTAATATCTTTGTTCGAAAATGATAAATATTGATTTGGGTTTATGATTGATTCCGAAGGAAACTCGTATATTACACCACTTGTGCCAACTATGAATCTGTACTCCGACAAATTGACTTGTGTAGGGTTCGGGTTATATATTTCAATGAATTCATTACCATCATCACTACCGACTGGATTCGGCAATAATTCAGTAAGTTTTAGAGGTAACAAATCAAGGACGCAAATTCCGTCGTCGCTAAACCTCATTCCTTCGGGTAATTTTTGTTGAACTCCATTTATATTTATACAAGAATCTTTTTGACAATTTCCATTTCCATCACGCCAATACTGATCTGGAACAGTCGTCTGTAAACCATCCAGGTTCAGACAAATATCAACTGGAGGTGGGGTGCAGTTATTTGATGAATCAACTGTATAGCCGTTTGGTACTGATGTTTGAATACCTTCCAGGTTAGTGCAGAAATCTTGCACCTCATATATCGACCCATATGAATATGCTGCTTTCGGAAGCGTTAACTCGATATCATCATTATTAATGTCAGTATCTTGTAAAATATTACTCAATAGATTTTTTCGACTTAAAATTTTTCCTGCAGTTGGAACAACAGCCGGTTTTAAACCTTCGGCAGAAATAGCTGTCGTCCCCCAACCAATTTTATCTAATTCTTGCCCACCGCTGCTGACAAGTCGAACATGGCCAGCGGTCCCTGACAGAGTTGCGGAAAATTTTAAATCACTACCTAAATTAGGTTGAGATGAAGAAAGCTGACTTGAAATCGCAAATGAAAATGTATGCCCGGGCAAATACAAATGGATGTTTTCATTTTCCGGAGTAAAACATGACATCTTGCTACCAATTTGCGCGGAACCAGCGCTGGCATAGTACAAACACCAATTCGTAACCTCGGAATCGGTATTAGAATTATTATAAATTTCAATAAATTCATTACTGGCAGAGGCGGTGTTGCCAAGTTGTATTTGGCTAATAACTAAACCAGGACTTACTGCATACGCAGGTTGTATAAAAAATAGTGCTATTAGACATGAAAAAACAAACAGCCCAAAAACATAAAACCTAAGCATAAACATTATAATATGTTTATTTTAAGCTTATTACAAGCTTTTTATATTATTCTGGTAAATCTGCAATTATATCAGCATTACTGTGGATATTAACTACGTCGTCCAAATCGTCCATTGCATCAAATAACTTAATAACTTTTTTAGCCGTCTCAACATCTTCTATTTCTACAAAAATATTTGGAACATATTGTAGGTCTGCACTAGTAACAGTCAAATCTGCTTTAATAATTTCAGTTCTAACTTTTACAAGATTTTTCAGTTCCGTATATACGGTAAGTTCGCCATCTTCTTCGATTGCATCTTCGGCTCCGGCATCTAAGACAGCCAGAAGTGCATCCTCGCTGGTTTCAGCAACCCTAATAACTCCTTTTCGAGTAAATTGGAACATTACACTACCGGCATCGGCAATTCTACCACCATTTTTTGTAAGTATATTTTTTATTTCCGGGAATGTTCGATTTCTGTTGTCGGTTGCCGTTTCAATAATAATTCCAACTCCACCAGGACCAATGCCTTCATATGTAATTTCTTCTAATACTGCGGCATTTTTATCAGCGGCACGATCAACCGCTCGCTGAATATTTGCTGCTGGCATATTGGCTTGCTTGGCTTTTTCAATCGCCATCGCCAAGTTTGAGTTCATATTCGGATCGGTCCCTGCGCGAGCAGCGATTGCTATCATGTTGCCAATTTTGGTAAAGACAGCGCCACGCTTGGCGTCTTTCGCGCCTTTTTCGCGTTTTATAGTTGACCATTTACTATGTCCGGACATATGGCTAGTATAACAGATTACTCAACTAAATTAGTCTCGCGAAGATTGTATTTTGTAACACGCCACATGTATATACAAATACCGGTTATCGACAAATAACTCAGTCCCAAGCCCCACCAAGCAAGATTAACGCTACTACTAACCCACGGCAAACCTGCCAAATATTCGGTAACGCCAACACTATAGCCCAATAACCAAGTTGCCGGTAAAGCTACCAATGTCGCAACTGACGGTATCAACAGGCTTGAAATACCGGCAATAAAAGTCAGCAGCATCGCAATTGGTACAAATGGTAATACAAGTAAATTGGATACAATTGCAACGTTAGAAAGTTGTCCGAACGAAGCTATGATTATTGGCGCTGTCATAATTTGCGCTGATATCGTTTCTCCTAATATTTGTGCGATTGTCCCTGGTTTTTTATCTCCAAAAAAATATCTTTGCGAAAGCGGAGCTAGAATCATAACTCCCGCAAATGCTGCAAATGACAACTGCCAACCCAAATCCCCCCAAGCATAACTTGGGTTTATTAATACCGTCACAGCGACAGCTATAGATAGCAAGATGATTGGATGAAATTTTCTACCATAATACCAAGCCGCCAATGATAGACTTGCTATCAAACCAGCCCTAGACATACTTGGACTGGCACCGGCAATCGCCATAAAAACCACTATCATTGCAATTGCGGCCAAGGCAGATGCATATTTTGATACTTTAATAAATAGCCGTCTAGCAAGGCGTACTAATATTGTCAGGTTATATCCACTTGCGACAATTACATGAGTTAGCCCGACCAATTTTAGTGCTTCGGATAAGTCAATTGGTAATGCTCGGCGCTGACCAACCAAATAACCTATGCCTAAGCTGGCTTCGGGTTCTGGAATAACCCGACGAATAGAATCAGCGAACCAGTCACGCACCGCCCTGGCAATATCACCGGGTTTCGGATGGATAACCTTTTCAACAGTAGCTCTATACATAACACCGGAAAAATTACCAAACCCCTCGTTTAATGTTCCATGTAAAATTAACTTATCACCACGTTTTATGTCGGATAAAGATGCTGAAGAGATATATAAGGATCCCGGCATTAATTTGCCATTTATAGCTAAACTATCAAGTCTAATAATCATTTGATTTGACGTACCGATATCAACATCGTCTTTTACACCTCCCGTCACAGAGACAAGATGTTTATAAAGTGGTTTGAATTCAGCCAGTTCACTTTGAGAAACTGACCCCCTCCATAGACCAAACAATACCCCGCCAATTATTAAAAGTGGTATTAGATACATACTTTTCCGCCATAAAACAAATATTATAATAAAAGCCGCCATTAAAACAAAAATTATCGAAGATGTAAATAAATAGGTATTAAATTTTGCGAAAAAAATGCCAATAAATATTCCGATACACAACGCAGCAATTAGCCAAGAAATATGTATTTTTCGCCTTAGAACCCACCAATTCATTGGTCAAGTATAACAGAAGCTTAAATATTCCTGAGTTTTTAAATGGTCGCAGCGGGTGACGTTCGGTGGGGCAACCCCATGAATTGTTTTTATTGTAATCAATAAAAAAATTTAAGTGGTAAACCGGACGGCAGGACCCGCGAAAAAATACCATCTACTTAAAAGGTAGTGAGACTATCGCTCCGCTCCTCCGTTTGCTCTTAAAAATATGTTTCGCCGGACGGCGAACACATTTTTTGTTCGCTGCACTACGCGACCTCACGACTTGTATATTTTGCTGGGGGCAAAATCTACGTCGTGAGTTCAAATTTCGCTGAGGCGCCCAAATTAAAACATCCATCACAAGGATGGGTGTTTTAATTTGGAGGGACCAGTGAGACTTGAACTCACGACACCCTGCTTAAAAGGCAGGTGCTCTAACCAGCTGAGCTATGGTCCCATAGCCCGACGTCACTCATAAAAATGTACCATTAATAGAGGTGGTTTGTCAATGCTTGTGGTGCTTTTTTGGAAAATGCGGAGACTTTGTTAAAAACAGGTCAATAATCGCGACGACCAAGCCGGCACCGATTATTGTTTTACTATTGTTAACTAACCAAATAAAAACATTCGATCCAAAACCTTGCGGGGCAATTGCACTTGATAAAGGTTCAATCATAAACGCGACTGCCAGAAGTGTGAATAATATCGCGCCAATAATTCTCCCGACAATTGTTTTATATTTATCACCATGGAAAAGTAATATTCCTGCCGGCAACAGTATTATAAAACAAGATACAAACGCAGTAGTTAGTGGGTTGGATGGAGCCCCAAATGCACTTGCCTCTAGGCCGGCGTCGTATGCCCAAATACCACTTAAAATCGAACCTGCCGCCAGTGCCAGACCCAATAAACCAAATCGTCTTTTGGTAATAAACGCTGCTGCAAATACCGCTACAGCGATGATTAGACAAATAATAATCACACTCATATTAGTTTGTCACCTCGCCATTAACTTGAAATATTGCCATTTTACCTAAAGTTATCGCCTTGTCGGTGGTTGTACCGGTAGGTAGTTCGACAACGTATTTGGCTGGTTTGATTGGTTTATAAATAGTCGTCTGGTCATCAAAAGGTGCATTTTTTACGATGTATACGACTTTTTTGTCCTTGTTCAGCCAAACGATATCAATTGGAAAACTCATATCTTTCATCCAGATACCCCATTGGTCTTCGCTGGGGAATACCATCAAAAGGGCTTGATCAGCCATTAATTCGCTTCTTCCAGATAGTCCTTTTTCTCTGGCTTTATTTGTTAGGGCTTGTTCAGTACTGAATACTCCATCACCCAAATATAGTTTGGATTCCGGCTTGGATAACATTGGTAAAAATACTGTTAAAAACGTGATACCGATAACTAAAACAGCACCAGAAATAATCAAAGTTGTACTTAGATTACCTGACATAGACTGCCTATGAAATATCATAAGCATATTATAGCAGTACTGTTAGGCTTAGGCGCCGACTTTATCTTTTTTATTGCGTCGCTTGGCGTTTTGTTCGACGTATTCTATTATTGATGCGGCAACGTTACGTCCGGTAACTTTTTCCAATGCAAACCCTGGGCTAGAATTTACTTCAAGAACTAGCGGCCCACGACTGCTTCGCAACAAATCAACGCCGGCAATATTCAACCCCATAGCTTTTGCTGCTTTGACGGCCATTTTTCTTTCTTCTTCGGTCAATTTAACAGTAGTGCCTTCACCACCTTTGTGCAGATTTGAACGGAAATCATCATCCAAGCTTTGGCGTTTCATACTGGCAACAACACGGCTGCCAACAACAAACGCACGGATATCAGCACCGGCCGATTCCTCAATAAATTCTTGTAATAAGATGTTTGTTCCGTCGTCATTTGTCAAATAAAAAGCCTGAAGAACTGATTTTGCAGCTTTTTTCGTTTCAGCAAGTACAACACCATTACCGTGTGTACCTCGCGCTAATTTAATAACCACGGGTGTGCCGCCCACTTGATCAAGGAGGTTGTCGATATCTGTTGTGTTTCGTGACACAACGGTTTTTGGAATACCAATTCCGGATTTTGCTAGCAGTTGCATACTTCGCAACTTATCGCGCGAACGACTAATAGCGATAGAACTGGAAACCGTATAACAACCTTGCATTTCAAGCTGACGGACAATTGCGGTACCGTATCTGGTCATATTTGTAGCAATTCGTGGGATAATGGCATCGAACATCCCCAAATCCTCGCCCCTATAACTTACGGTCGGGTTATTTTGTTCGATAGAGGCGTAGCATTCTCGATATTTAATGACAATAACATCATGCCCACGAAGTTTTGCCTCTTCTTTTAGACGTTTTGTGGAATAGTTGCCGGTTCCGTTTGATAAAATAGCTATTTTCATATTTTTCTTTCTCCGTCAGTATCTAATTCTTGGTTAATTCGGACGTCGACAAGAATATTATTCTCTCTTAGAAACCTTCTGCCGATTAATATTTCAAAGCTCATGTCCGACCTGTCGGTCAGTCCAATACGTATTTTATATACATTACCTTTTATAACAATATCCGTATCAAATAGATAGCGTTTTACTCGATGACCGGTAGAACTTCGCACAAATACCGAGTGGTAGTCAGTTAGTTCCATTGCGTTACTATGATTTTCGGATGGTGTGAATCTTAGAATCTTTTTACCATCAGATTTTCTTATTACTTCCCTAATTTTCGAACAGTGAAGTGCCCCCGAATACGCCCCGGTATCAATTTTTGCCAGAACATTATTAATACCAAGCTCTGGTATGCTTATTTTTTCAATAATTCCAAAAATTTCTTCTTGTTTCATAATTTCACTTGACCTTTTAACTAACTTATTTTATAACTTTTTCATAATATAGTCAATAGTTCTAAGATTGGGATTATTGATTATTTTATTATATTTCAAGTCATGAAAGAATTGTTTTTTAATCATTATTATGTTATAATACCAGTCATGTCAGAGATGTTAAATAATAAAAATCTCAAAAATGAAAAACCAGCACTCGACGAGCATTTATACGCCGCATTTATGGAGGCTGGTTCATTGCAGTCATATGAATATCTGGATGGGGATAAAGAATTTAGAGATAATCAGAAGCGTAAATTCATGGCTGGTGAGATACAAAATCCTAGCCTAGATTACCCAAAAATTAACATTTCTGAACTTGAGGATGCAGAATCTGTACTCGTATCATTGAAAGCCAATGTTATTTCAACGGAAAAAAATGAGCTAGTTAGACAAGTTTATCGTTGGAGATTAAATGAAAAGATTGCAGAAATAAGATTACTTAAAGCGGTTGGATCCAAGGATATGCATCGTTTTGAACGATATTCTGAATATATATATGGGAAACCTTCTAAGGATATTTTTGCATATTCAATCGGCACAATCAGATCAAAAGCTGAGCAATTTGTAGATTCAGACAACGTTATTTTACGAGATACCGCTAAAAATCTATTAGAACTGATGCCGATGATGGATCAGCCAAAGATTACAAAACTCCCAACCCAAGAAACAGTAGAATACGCACATCGTCAGACTTTATCCGAACTAGGTAGCCTTACAGAAATACCATCTGAAAGTGCTAGCCTTGATGCTCCAATGATTCAGGAAGCATTTGAATTAGCCTTGAAAAAAATTGGTGACCCAGAATGGAGTGTCGTAATTAATGAAGGTTCAAGCCGAACAGGTATAAGTACAAATCAGGAACAAAAAACTATTGAAATACCCGATAGTCGCACTGTAACTAGAAAAAAGTTAGCAGCTCTTATTTTGCACGAAATTGGTACTCACGCTGCAAGAAGAATTAACGGCGAAAGAAGTCATCTGAAGCTCCTTGGTATTGGTCTTGACCGATACGAAGTTGGGGAAGAAGGTATTGCAACGATGCGAGAGCAAGCCCTCGTTAATAAAGTTGATGATTTTCGTGGCATAGATGGACAACTTGCAATTGGCCTTTGCCTAGGACTTGATGGCCAACCCCGTGATTTTAGACAAGTATACGAAATACTAGAAAAATATTATCTATTTAAAAATCTTATTTCAAAAAAGGAATTGCCAGAATCTCAAGAAAAAGCACAATCTTCAGCCTGGAACCGTACATTACGTACATTTAGGGGTACCGACTGTAATACCCCTGGTGCTTGCTTTACAAAGGACACTATTTACCGTGATGGAAATATAGGCATTTGGGACGTTATTGGAAATAACCCAGATGAGATGTTAAGGTTCAATATTGGTAAATATGACCCGGCGAATCCAAGACATATATGGATTTTGGAACAAATTGGTATATCTGATAAGGATTTATCAAATCTAGAACGATAACTAACTAAAATATAGTGTGTTTTTTGTTGGCCTCAAATTCTTCTAGCAATTCGCGTTGTTTTCTAGAGAGTTTTGTTGGGGTATCAACTACTATACTAACGATGTGCGGACCGCGCCGGTCACTTTTTATATGTGGAACTCCGTGATTTGACAGTTTGAAGTCTGTTCCGGATTGAGTCCCGGCTGGAATTTTCATCCGTACCTTGCCATCAACCGTATCAATATCAATTTCCGTCCCTAAAGTTGCATCAATCATGCCTACATGTTGTTCAGATAAGATGATATCGCCTTCACGCGTAAATTTTTTATGGGCTTTAACGTGAATATGTACAAATAAATCGCCTTTTTGACCACGATTCCGACCAATCGCTTCGCCGTGTTCTTTCAGGCGAATTGTTGCACCGTCATCAATACCGGCTGGAATTTTTAGATTAATTGTTCGCTTACGTCGTTCGACGCCTTTGCCGTGACAAACCGAACAAACTTTTTCCGGCACTTTACCGCTTCCGCCACAAGTTTCGCAAGTTACTGTTTGTTGAATCGGACCAAAAATCGTATTCATCGCCCGATTTACTTGTCCGGCACCTTTACAAGTTGGGCAAGTTTTCATATCATGTCCTGGTTCGACTGTTGTACCCCCACAAAACCAACAATCATCGTTCATTTCGAGCGTAATTTTTTCTTCTGTACCAAAGACTGCTTCTTCAAATGATAACTGCAATGAGACTTCAGCATCACGCCCACGTTGCGGGCTTTGATTTCTGCCAGACCCTCCGCCAAAAAACTGACCAAATATATCGCCGAGTCCACCATCACCGAAATCGAAATTAATATTTTGGCCGTTAAATCCTCCAAAACCACCGCCAAATGGATTACCGGCCGAGGCACCTCCACCACTATTACCGCCAACCCCAGCATGACCGAATTGATCATAGCGTTGACGTTTTTGGCTATCACGAAGTACTTCGTAAGCTTCGCCAGCCTCTTTGAATTTAGTTTCATCACCGCCATCTTTGTCGGGGTGATATTTAACAGCAGCTTTACGGTAAGCCTTTTTAATCTCATCGTCCGAGGCGTTTTTACTGATACCAAGAATTTCATAATAATCACGTTTATTCATCTGTTATTATTGTATAAAATTAGCACTCTTTATGCAAGAGTGCTAAATAACTACTTCCATAGAAGAGGCGGCCGGGTTTTACCCACGGCCGCTTCCTCACTAGTCAACTGAATCCTCCTTAGGAATGGGGCACAACAATGCGCGAGCACGAACAATGTAGTCGATTCCTGAAATCACGGTCAGAGTGACCGCTACCACGATGATGTATTTCACCGCTTGCCCCCATTCACCGGAGGGATTTCGAATCAACAGATAGAACGCGACGCCTTGCGCCATTGTTTTCATCTTGCCTGCCCACGTGACCGACAGCATTAGGTTCTTCCGGCGGAACCACTCTACCAGAATCATCACGCCGGCTTCCCGTACTAGGATGATTCCCACCGGAACCAATACCCATGGATCGGGCCACCGAGAAATGCACAACCCAATGCCAACAGAGGCAACCAGCAACTTGTCCATGATTGGATCCATGGTCTTACCAAGCAATGTTTGCTGATGAAAGTGCCTGGCCCACCAGCCATCGACCATATCGGTCAACGCTGTGGCAATGTATAGCCAGGACGCGCCAACGGAGTGCCCCTCTATCAATAGAACGAACAGGACGAGACTCATAAGACCCCGGCTGAACGTCAAGATATTGGGTACATTCTTCCAGTCTTTCTTGGCCATGGCCAAGAGTCTAACATAGCTGTTAGCCTTGTTGGCCATGTGAAGCCTCCGAAAATTGAGAAAAGTCAGGACTAGTGAGGTACAACATCACCCCACTGTGACATCAAGACTAATTATACATATAAAAACATAATAATCAATATTGGACAAATATATTTAATAAGCCCCCGATAGCGGAGGCTTATTAAATATTTTTATTGTTACTTATTTTTCTTTTTTGTCATCGACAACTTCACCTTCGACAGGTTCTTCGCCGTCGGCGGACTTGGCATCTGATTTTTTATCGTCAGCCTTGTCTTCGGCTTGCTTTTCTTCGGCTTTTGCTTGGTACATCTTTGCACCAATCGGCATAATTGCCTCGTTTAATGCACTAGTTGCCTTAACCAGTTCGTCTTGATCTTCGCTAGTTTGATGCTTTTTGGCTTCTTCAACAGCATCAGTAATAACCTTTTTATCTTCATCACTGATTTTATCTTTGAATTCATTTGGCATCTTTTCAGCAGAATAGATTGAACTTTCAAGTCCATTACGAGCATCGATAACATCACGCTTTTTCTTATCCTCTTCAGCATGAGCTTCGGCCTCTTTTTGAGCTTTTTCAATATCATCTTTGGACAAATTACCACTATTAGAAATTGTGATGCTTTGCTCTTTACCGGTGCCTTTGTCTTTGGCGGTTACATTCAAGATACCATTAGCATCAATATTGAATGTGACTTCAATCTGTGGGACTCCACGTGGAGCCGGTGCAATACCGTCAAGACCGAAACGACCTAACGATTTATTGTCGGCGGCCATTTCGCGTTCACCTTGAGTTACATGAATTTCCACTTGTGATTGACCGTCAGCAGCTGTACTAAAAATCTCTGACTTAGAAGTCGGGACAGTTGTGTTTCGTTCAATCAGTTTGGTTGCGACGCCACCCATTGTCTCAATTCCGAGAGATAATGGTGTTACATCCAATAGCAAGATATCTTTAACGTCTCCAGCCAAAACTCCACCTTGGATGGCTGCGCCCATGGCAACGACTTCGTCCGGGTTAACCCCCTTTAGTGGGTCTTTGCCAAAAATTTCTTTGACTTTTTTGACGACAATCGGCATTCGTGTCATTCCACCGACTAATACAATTTCGTCAATATCTTTTGGTTTAAGGCCGGCATCTTTGAAAGCTTTGTTAACCGGGTCTTCCAATCGATCGATTAAGTCAGAAATTAACTCCTCAAGTTTTGAACGAGTCAATTTATACTCAAAGTGTTTTGGACCTTCGGCATCAGCTGTAAGGAACGGCAAGTTAATCTCTGTTTCGGTCGTAGTTGAAAGTTCTTTTTTAGCTTTTTCGGCTTCGTCTTTCAGGCGCTGCATGGCTGCTTTGTCGCCCTTTAAATCAATACCTTCATTATTTTTGAAAACATCCAAAAAATGATTGACGATTCGATTATCAAAATCTTCACCGCCAAGATGCGTGTCACCGTTGGTTGATTTGACTTCAAATACGCCATCACCAAGTTCAAGGATCGAAACATCGAAAGTACCACCACCGAGGTCGAAAACAACGATTTTCTCTTCTTTTTTGCTGTCTAGGCCGTAGGCAAGTGCAGCTGCAGTAGGTTCGTTGATAATTCGTTTTACTTCCAGTCCAGCAATTTTACCGGCATCTTTTGTTGCCTGGCGTTGAGAGTCATTAAAGTAGGCCGGAACGGTAATAACCGCTTCGGTTACTTTTTCGCCAAAGAAAGACTCGGCATCAGCTTTCAGCTTCGAAAGAATCATCGCAGACACCTCTTCCGGTGTATATTCTTTGTCGCCCATCTTGACTGCTACGCCATCGCCTTTTTTAACGATTTCGTATGGCATAATGTCGTGATCTTTTTGAACTTCTTTATCGCTAAATTTACGACCGATTAAACGTTTTACACCGTAAATAGTGTTTTTAGCGTTTGTAACTCGCTGGCGTTGAGCAATCTGGCCAACCAATCGTTCGCCCTTTTTGTTGATTGCGACGACGCTTGGAGTGGTACGGTTGCCTTCGGTGTTGGCAATAACATCCGATTTCCCACCAGTCATATACGCAACAGCACTGTTGGTTGTACCCAAGTCGATTCCAATAATTTTACCCATATTATTTATATCTCCTTTCGCCGTTCGCTGTATAGCGAAGGCGGTATATATTATTTATTATTCTTATTATAATTTTAGCACTCTAACCGTTAGATTGCCAATATCTTAATTATAAGACAGTTGGCACTCGTATGTCAAGAGTGCTAATTAACAAATTATTTAATTATATTTGCCAGGTGTAACAGCCATAAAAATACACCGATTGCCAGCAAAAAGATTGCAAGTGATAAAAGAATACTTACAACTGCCCTAGGTGTTCCCCATTGCAATGCCATATGTTTTTCAAATTCGGTCATTCCATCAGGATCATCATAATAACTGTGGTGTTCGTGCTCTTTTTCTTTCATTTCATCCCCTTTTATATTTCTAATTATATTATATACCTATTTTAATTATTGTCGCTATTTTTTGATATATTCTTCGGTTCGATGCGCCAATTCAGCTGCTTCATCCGTTAGTACTACCAGTACGGGCTTGCTGGAAATATTGGCAATATTTGTAATCTCGGTAGGTTCAAAAGCGTTCTCATTTGCTTTGTGGCTAATTTCAAAACCTAAATAATCTAATCTTTTTAATACACGACCTCTGATAACAGAAGACCTCTCACCCACCGTTCCCGTAAATACCAAACAGCTGACACCATTCATACTGGCTGCCATTTGACCGATAGCTTGTTGTAATCGATAAACAAATATATCCAGTGCTAGTTTTGCCCTAGCGTCACCTTTGGCTTCGTTTGAAATAAGTTGGCGAATATCATCAGAACTGCCACTTAACCCTAAAAGGCCGCTTTTTCGAAACAGAAATTCTTCCAATTCGCCTGGTGAGAAACCCATATCGCGCTTGATTGCGAGGGCTGCTGACACATCAATACTGCCACTACGGGTTGCCATAACTACACCTTCGAGGGGCGAATACCCCATAGTTGTTTCTACGCTTTTACCGTTTTCTACTGCCGTAACACTGCAACCGCTGCCAAGATGACAAATGACTGTTTTTGGTAGCAAGACATCATTTTTTTCTAATTTATCTACAATAGATCTGATTGAAACTCCGTGAAAGCCATATTTTTCAATTTCCAGTTTATCCGCAAGTTTCGTGTCAATGGCATAATATCTGGCATAATCCGGTTTCGTGGCATGGAAAGCACTGTCCGAAATCGCAATAATCGGAGTTTTTGGAAAACGAATCCGCAGTTGTTTGATTTCAAGTAGCGCAGTTTTAATGTGTAGCGGTGATTCGCGACTAAGGTCTTCTAGAACCGATACGACTTCGTCAGTTACAAGTTCGTCCTGCATAAAACGTTTACTTGGTGCCACAATTCTGATACCAATAGCTGATATTACATCAGTTTCATTGATAATTCTGTATTTATGAAGTAAGGGTAGGGTACGATGCGGTGCATTCGCCAGATTAGCATCATCATATTTTTCCACATATTTATTTCCGTCACACTCCAGTTCGCCGATTACTTTTTCATCGACAATTTCAAAATGGATGTTTGCCCTTTTTACGCCACCAATATATAAGGCATATTTGCGACTAGCACTACCTGGGTTAACGATAAAAATAATAGATTCTGCCATAATACTAATCTTATAATACCATGACGCTTAAGGTTTTCCCTACCCCCGTATCCACCCCGCCATCCCAACAAACGACAACCAACCTCGTTTCGCGTTTAAAACAAAGTCCTAACAACTATGTATCCTGCGTAACTCCCCGCCGTATGGCGGGTCAAACATACTCGGATAGTCTGGTTATTAGGATTTTGTT
>CAILCF010000001.1 GCA_903832635.1 uncultured bacterium | reverse complement strand
TGTGCCATCGACGTTGAATTTTGTTATGAAAGTGGCACTATAAATTCCGACAGCTAATGTGTCTGATCCACCAAAATGTACAGTTCCGTTAAAGTAACCTGTAATATAGATATTGCCTAGATTGTCAGTAGCTAAACTCTCTCCCCATGCATTACCATCAGTAGTATCAAAACTCTTCGTATATCGATAAGCAGGTAAAGTGGTTGCATGTGCAGTATTTGGGTTGTTTATTAATACAGTTAGGCTTGTTATTGATAGTACTAAGGCAATGCAAATAACTAAAATTCTATGATAAAAAGCTTTACTTTTTTTGTCCCCCATTATACCCCTCTTTGTTGATGCTTATGTCTTACTTATTGTATTGTAACATATACATTGTTCTAAGTAGTATGATACTCTAGCTAACACTCGTAAAATTTGCATCCGAACATATTGATTATTTGTGCAAGGGTATTAAAGTCAAATTCGTAATTTCAACCGACAAAGACGGCAAAGAATATGACGTAATGGAATGTGAACAAAATATGGTTACCGCCGTCCACTCTGGTCCAGGTGTCGTTGGTTTAGGCGCTTTGATAGTCGATAGATAATTAATTATTGTTTTTAAAAATAAAAAGTAATATACTTAAGCTATAATTTGAGGGTTTAATGAAACTAAAATTAAAAATATTTTCGATAATTAGTGTTTTCGCGCTGATTTTTAGTTTGTTATTAGTAAATATTGTCACTGCAGAACCCAGCACTGTCATTGACATTACGGATTGCGCAGGACTTCAGGCGATGAAGGATAACCTGGACGGTAATTATCAACTGACTAATAATATTGATTGTTCGGCGACAGGAATAAGTGACACTCACGCCGAAAATTATGATGCCGATCTGTATAATAATGGGCTTGGTTTTGAGCCGGTTGGAACTTACATTTATGATGATCAATATGAAGCTTTAACTTCAGCTATGTTTACAGGCCAATTTGACGGTAATGGCAAAACTATATCAAATTTGTATATTAATAGAGGCGAAACTATTTTTGTCGGTCTGTTTGGGATGATGGGGAGTGGTTCTATTGTTCAAGACTTCAATATTTCTTCCGGTGCTATTACGGGACAGAACGATGTTGGTGCTGTTGCTGGTATGGCACAAGGCGGCGTAACAATCGACAATATTACAGTTTCTGTTAATGTTTCGGGCTATATAGGCGGGCATTTAGACGAATCTGATTATGGCTATTGCGTAGGTGGACTTATTGGAAATTACGAATATTTAGGTAATACTGGATTGACTTTGACTAATAATACTATGAATGGGACGGTGATTGGCGATGAAGCTAAAATCGCCAAATTCAAACTGGCAACTGGCCCTGATGGCCAAGCATACGAAATTACGAACTACAAAGAAAATCTGGTATTGGCGACCCACTCGGGGTTTGAAGTTAATGGTTTTGGGGCATTGGTTATACCCGATAAATCTTAATGTTTATTTAAGCCTAAGTCGTATAGTATATTAGTGCGAGGAGGATTTGTTGTGGATGTAAAAGATAAAGTAATTATTGTAACTGGTGGCTCGTCCGGGATTGGGCTGGCTACAGCTATTCTTCTGTCAAAAAAAGGCTCAAGAGTTGTTATAACATCCAGATATAAAGATGATATCGAAAAAGTTGCCAAGGATATCCCCGGCTCTTTTGCTGTTGTAGTTGATATGACAAAACCCGCTGACATCAAAAACCTAGTCAAAAAAACTATGGGTAAATTTGGTCGAATCGATGCCATAGTTAATAATGCCGGCCAAGCAGCACATGGAAAAATCGAAGACTTTTCGGTTGAAGAATACCGGAATAATCTTGAACTTAATTTGTTTGGTCCGACTTTACTGATGCAACAAGTTATCCCTATTATGCGTAAACAAGGCGGTGGTTCAATTGTAAATATCGGTTCGGGTACAACTAAAATGGCACTTTCAGGGGTTGGCATCTACTCTTCTGGAAAATCTGCCCTGCACCAACTCTCCATGGTAGCCCGAAAAGAACTGGAATCAGACAACATTAACGTCACAATTATCCATCCATTCCTTACTGCAACAAATTTTGGTCGTGACAGACACGCACCAAAAACCGACGAATCAATTTGGCAAAGTCGTCCTGGCGTTCCACCGGCCGATCCTCCCGAAAAAGTCGCTAATGTAATCCTTGATGCACTCCAGAATGGTGATGAAGAAATTAGCATGGTACCAGAAAGGCGAGTATGAAAATCGAGCATTTGGGTCATTCAAGTTTTCAAATAACCAATCGGTCAACTTTAGTAATAGACCCATATGGTCCGGAAATTGGCAGATTACCCCAGGGTTTAACTGCTGATGTCGTGACCGTATCGCACCAACATTTTGACCACAACTACTCCGATGGAGTGTCAGGCAATCCGGTAATTATCGACGAACCCGGGCAGTACAGCGTCAAGGGCTTTGAAATAAAAGGGTTCAAAACCTTTCATGACGACAAAGGTGGCACAATTCGCGGTGAAAATATCGTATTTTGCATATCTGCCGATGACTTGAATTTGTGTCACATGGGAGATTTGGGGCACATATTAACCGACGAACAAGTTAAGGAGATTGGACCTGTCGATATTTTAATGATTCCGGTTGGTGGATTTTACACGATTGACGCCTCCCAGGCCGTTCAAGTTGTTCGCCAGATTAATCCAAAAATTGTGATGCCGATGCACTATAAACCACCGGGAAGCCCATTGCAACTTACAATCGAAAGCACCGACAATTTCAATAAATTATTGGGTTGGGATGTAATCGAACGAACAGACGAATTTGAGATTAATAGTTTGAATATTGATTCGTTTAATAAAACAATTATGCTTTTCAAGAAATAATCGTACCGGTTTCGCCATCAATTGTTTGCTGCATTTTATCGAGCGAACCAATAATCGTTTTTCGGCGTCCGCGTTTTTTACTTATAAAATCAATCGACGCCAGAACTTTCGGCATCATACTGCCCTTGCCAAACTCCTCGATATCACAATAATGCTGCATCTCTTCAACCGTGACTCTGTGGAGCGCTGTCTCGTCCGGTTTACCGAAATGTATTGTTACAGCATCAACTGACGTCAGTATTACCAGCATTTCAGCATCAATCATATCCGCCATAACTGCGGCGCTCATATCTTTGTCAATAACAGCTTCAACACCCTTCAGACCACCTTCTGTTTCAATAACGGGCACACCGCCGCCACCTGCTGCAATTACTAAATAACCTTTATTGATTAACTCTTCGATAACAGGTTTTTCGACAATTGATTTTGGCATTGGCGAAGCTACAACACGTCGCCAACCTCTTCCGGAATCTTCCCTTACGACAAATTTACGTTCTTCAGCAGCTAACCTGGCCTCTGATTCAGAATTATAAAACGGCCCGATAGGTTTAGATGGGTTCTGGAAAGCCGGGTCGTTTGAATCAACAACCGTCTGAGTCACAACTGTTGCGATTGGTATGTTAATATTTTCTATTTTCATTTCATTGCCAATTGCCTGCTGCAACCAATAACCGATTGAACCCTGGCTCATTGCCCCGCAACTATCCAGTGGCATAGTCGGGTTTTCGGACGTATTTATGGCTTCTTCATGCAATAAAATATCACCGACTTGCGGGCCGTTGCCATGAACAATCACAATCTGATGGCCTTGGGCAATTAACGGTACTAACTGACGGGCTGTCTGCACAGCTTCGTTTTGTTGGTCGGTTGCAGCAGCTTCGCCCTTTTTTTGAAGGGCGTTACCACCAAGCGCAACAACTATCCTGCTTGCCATAATTTAACTATGAAAAGATTGCGGATGGAACTGTTAGTGTTCCATCAACAAAGTGACCTGTCGTCATTAAATAAATCGTATATGCACATAATATGACCAGCGCCAGTGCTACGCCCATTTCCCACATTGCAAATACTTTTTTCTTTTTGCTTAATCGTGCCCACGCAAAAATTATAATCCCAGGCGCATAAATTACGGATGTTAGCAGTAAATACGACAACCCTGCAGCATATACCAGCCATATTGCGTAAATACTTGCAACTAACCCTACGACAATGTTCAAGTTCCGATGCGATGTTCCGGTTTTTTCTTGCATCGAATATTTAAGTTGGTAAAACGCCGTGAATGCGTACGGTACCAGAATTGTTGTTGTTGCTAGTGAAAAAGCAAAGGTGTAGGCTGATCCGAAATAAGGAATTAGGAACGTCAGTAGGAATGCCTGAACCAGTAGGTTTGTAATTAACAAAGCAACATACGGAGTGCCACTTTTATTTTCCAAGGAAAATACTTTAGGAAATGTCCCCTTCAACGCTGCTTGGTATGGCAATTCGAATGCAAACATTGTCCAAGCCAACCATGCACCGGCAATCGATACGATTACACCGATATTAACCAGTACTGCGCCCCATGTACCAACAATTGACTCCAACAGTGTAGCCATTCCCGGTTGTCCAAGAGCTGCTAGCTCCGGACTTGTTTTTACTCCAAGTGAAAGTACCGATACCAGCAAATAAATTGATAGGACGGTTAAGAATCCAAGAATAGTTGCCCGGCCAACGTCTTTACGTTTTTTGGCACGACCAGAGAAAATAACTGCTCCTTCAATACCAATAAATACCCAGACAGTAACTAGCATAGTACTTCGAACTTGTTCGAATACGCTGTTAAATTCGAAACCTTTTGTAGCCGTTCCCCAAATATCAGAGGTAAAAATGTTAAGTTTGAATGCAATAAAGGCTGTCAAAATAAAGATTGCGATTGGAATAATCTTGGCTGCCGTTACTATAATATTAGTAAAGCTAGCCGATTTTACCCCACGAAGAATCAAGAAATGACCTACCCACAATACCGCCGAAGCACCGATAATCGAGGCCAGGTTTTGCCCGCCGTTGAACATATTGAAAAAATATCCCAGCGAACTAAACATTAGTGTCGCATAGGCCACATTGCCTACCCAGGCCGATATCCAATACCCCCAGGCCGCGTTGAAACCCATGAACTTTCCGAAACCGGCTTCGGCATAGCTATAGATTCCGGCGTCTAAATCCGCACGTTTTTTATTAAGGTTTTGAAAACACAGAACCAAAAACAGCATACCAACACCAGTAATAGCCCATCCGATTAGAATTGCCATCAACGAGGCCGACGCAGACATATTGCTCATCAAATTGAAAACGCCGCTTCCAATCACCGAACCAACAACTAATGCCGATAGTGACAATAGTCCCAGATTCTTTCTTTCTTTTTTATTAGTAGTCATACTTCGTGAGGCTCCTTGTCCCTCTGTTATAATGTTAGTGCCATTACGGCTTTTATTGTATGCATACGGTTCTCTGCCTCATCAAACACGATACTATTTGGGCTACGAAAGACCTCGTCGGTAACTTCCATTTCGGTCAGCCCGTACTGTTCGTGTACTTTTTTTGCAGTATCCGTATCAAGATTATGAAATGCGGGCAAACAATGCATGAATTTTACATCCGGGTTACCCGTCCGGTGTAACATGTCCATATTAACTTGGTAATTTTTCAATTGTTCAATTCGCTCGGCAAATTTATCTTCCTCGCCCATTGACACCCAAACATCAGTATAAATTGCCTGTGCGCCCTGCAAGGCTTCGTCAAAATTATCGGTAATTGTAATTCGTCCGCCGTTTTCGTCTGCCAGTTTGTGACCTAATTCTACGATTTCTTGTTCGGGATGTAATCCATTCGGAGCTAAAATCCTAAAATCTAGACCCATTTGTGCACTGCCCAGTAGCAGGCTGTTCGCCATATTATTTCGTCCATCGCCAACAAAAACCAGTTTTAGACCCTGCAATTCGCCAACATGTTCTTCCAGCGTCATAAAGTCAGCCAAAATTTGCGTAGGATGAAATTTGTCGGTTAATCCATTCCAAACCGGTACACCCGAAAATTTTGCCAATTGTTCAACAGTGTCGTGTGCAAATCCGCGAAATTCAATACCATCAAACATTCGGCCTAAAACTTTGGCCGTGTCTTCAACTGATTCTTTTTTATTTAACTGAATATCGTCTTTGCCTAAAAACTCCGGTGCAACACCTAAATCATTGGCTCCAACCGTAAATGCACACCTGGTTCTGGTAGAAGTTTTTTCGAATAAAAGCGCAATGTTTTTGCCTTCGTGCATACGATGGGCTTGTCCGTTCTTTTTTCGATTCTTTAAATCATGTGCAGTACGCAACATTAATCGGACTTCGTCTGCCGTAAAATCGTTTAGCGTTAAAAGTGAACGACCTTTTAGGGCACTGTCCATTTAAATATCCTCCCTAATAAGAGGCATGCTCATACAACGCGGACCACCACGGCCTCGGCCAAGTTCGGCGCCAGCGATTTCGATAACTTCCAGCCCATGTTCGCGCAGTTTTTGGTTTGTCACATAATTTCTGTCGTAAGTAACAACAACACCGGGTGCAATTGCCAACGTGTTACTACCGTCATTCCATTGTTCCCTGGCGGCTGCAATATCATCACCGCCACCGCATTCAATCAAATCAATATGTTCACATCCAAGGGCACTTTCCAACACTTTTTGAACGTCAGTTTCTTTGGTAATTCGCGGGTAACGCGAGCCTTCACGTGGCTCAAGTATAAACATGTTTAATTTACCACCTTCATCTCGAATCTCAGGATGGATTGTAAATTTATCGTAATCAATCATCGTAAAAACCGTATCCAGATGCATAAAGGCATGCGATTTTGGAATTTCAATAGCAATAATTTTTTTGAACTGCGAGCCTTCAAAAAGATTTGCCGCCATCGTTTCAATAGCTTCGGGTGTTGTTCGTTCACTAATGCCGATTGCCATAACTTCATGGTTCAAAACCAGTTCATCACCGCCTTCCATCGAAAAACGCTTGCTGCGGTCATACCAAACAGGAATATTTTGCCCGGCAAAACGTGGATGATGCTCGATAATATATTTCAAAAATAGCGATTCGCGACGCCTAGCCGGCCAATGCATGCGATTAATCGTAACGCCACTGCCAATCGTTGCGCCCGGGTCGCGTGTAAAATACAAATTCGGCATTGGATCTAGATAAAAAGGATACGGATCTTTTTCAATCATTGTATGCAACTGCTGAATATGTTCTTCGGGAACAGGCAATTCGCTTTTACGTATCCCTGACATGACTTTGTGGACCATGTCGATAGGAGACATTCGTGATAAATATTCAATAATGCTATCTGTTACCCGTCTGTCGCCTTGTTTTGATTCAGTTACCATCTCGCGGATAAACTGGTCACGAACCAAATCTTCATTTAATGACTCGGCTGACATTTGGTCCAGATATAGTACCTCGATGCCACGTGAACGCAAAACATCGGCAAACGCGTCGTGTTCTGACTGGGCTACTTTAAGATACGGGATGTCATCAAAAAGTAAATCTTTTAGGTATGTCGGGGTCAGATTTTCAAGCTCTCCACCGGGGCGATGCAACATGACAGTCTTAAGCGTGCCAATTTCTGATGTAATATGTAATGCGTCGTTCATTTTTTTTGTTAGGTGTTTTTATTCGCCCCCTAATATCTAGAGACTATTATAGACACTTAACAGCAAAACGCAATGCTTATGGTTACCAGGTTTTCAAGCCACCCCACTCAATAACAGTGAAGCCTTTTCTTGGAATCGATGATAGTGATTGCGGTTTGATTGTTATTGGTTTTTGTAGACCTTGATAATCTAGGAAAATCCTAATCATTGTTTGAGGTGCCGGGATAATTGTTAGTGGGGCGACCTTGTTCATATCACTTGTCATCAACCAAGACAGACGAACATATGGGGTAGTCGGCAGTTTAGTCATCCAAAAACTAATGAAGTCCGAGCGTTCTTTATTATTTAGCCCCAACTTGATTAATTGGGATTCAAGTGTATTTTTCAAATCGGTTTGCTTTACGACAAACCCTTTATCCACCTTTGGATACGAACCATTGCCTTGCCCTTCCCAGAAAAGTGAATCGTATGATTTACCGTAATCAATTATCGTACCGTTTGGATATGCCGTCACCTGCCAGCCTTGATTATAATCAGGAATACTGACTGTGACATCAGCCCCGACTTTTACAGAAACCTGCGTTTTTTGTTGTGGATACAGATAAATTACAGGCTTGCCACATCCACCCATGCCTTTGAATTCATTTCGTAGGAATATCAT
Organism: uncultured bacterium; assembly: GCA_903832635.1. Classification (GTDB taxonomy): domain Bacteria; phylum Patescibacteriota; class Saccharimonadia; order Saccharimonadales; family Saccharimonadaceae; genus UBA1547. Next base: position 241,795 of record CAILCF010000001.1, on the reverse strand, counting down.
ATATTCCCCCATTTTGTCCGGGACTAAAAAGACAGGTTTCGGATTGAGTGCATAAAATTGACTAATGGTTAAGTTTTTAAGCGAGCTGAAAGTTGGATCCATCATCCCCTGGTCACTTGTTTCTTTATAAACAGAATATATTTCTTTCGCAAGGGAGGAGTTAATATTTGAAATTCCGTGAACTATTTCGCCAGTACTGGTCGTGCCAATCGATGATAAGTTAGCTTTGTCTGTTTTTGGGTCCTTAAGGACGGTTGCATCGAAACTACCGCAACCCGGGATGATGTAATTTGCATATGCAACCTTGTTTGCAACCCCGCCAATTGTTACTTGCGGTATATAATCCTGTTTATTGTAATAGCCCAGGTTCATTGTGTATTCTCGAACTGTAGAATCAGCTAATTTCAAGAAGAAGTTTCGATTATAAATATAGACAAGTTTGTTATTATTATTGTCTGTCTGTTCATAAAAACCACCGTATTTTGTACTCTCAAGTGATTGCATATCCGCTACTTCAGAGAATAGGTGATGTGCAACAGCATCCGTAAAAGTTGCTCCGCTTTTTAGTGTGATTGTTTTTGGAGCACTAAGTTCTGAATAAACAGTAGTTGAGTCAACCTTTACCGTGTTCTTTAAATAGTCGAGTGCCGGGTATATTTCGTCTGATTCATTCTTTAGAAAATAATACGTGTCATTTAACTTCTTAAAACGGTAATAACATGATCCTATACCGCAACCAGAGGAAACCAGATATATCTCACCCCCATCCTTTGTATCTGCAATCTTATAATATGTAACTGGATCAAGACCATAGTCCTTGTATTTAACAGAATCAAACAAATCTAAACTTCCGACCAGTTTCGGTTGAATCCATGTGACGTCCGGCGTAATTTTTACTGTTACGACTTTCTTCACGGCCGGTTTATTTGTTGAGGTTGTTTTTTTCTGAGTATTTGAACTATAGATATAATAAGCACCGACGCTAGAACCAATAAGTAGAACTAGAACTATCGGAACGATAATCATCCATTTTTTAATCTTTCGCTTCTTTGTCGGTTTTGGTGTAAATTCCGGGCCAATCGGTTGTGGTTCAAATGTTTTCAGCGGTTCTGCCGGTTCAGTGTTCGATTCTTGCGGTGCCGGTTCAGTAGATTCAGGCTCGTTTTTTACATCGTCATGTTGAACATTAATGTGTAGTGTGTTGTCTTTCTCATTTGATTCTTCGTCCACAATATTTTTCCTTTAAGATTATGCTTACTCAGGGATAATTATAGCATTATGTTATTACAAATAATTACATTGTAATAAATACACATTTATATAATAATTAAATCAAATTAATAAGGAGGATGTATGGCAGAAAAAACTAAAAAAAGTGAGGCACCAACCTGGAAGAAAGTATTGGCGTTTATTGTTGACCTGATAGGAAGTTTTCTCGTACTTGGATACCTGGTTGCAGCCATGACAGGTGGACTTGTCGATGGTGGATTTAGCCTAGAAGGTGGACCAGCCTTTCTGGTAATCATCCTAGTTGTTCTTTACTTTGTATTGATGAACAAATATGCCGGTGGAACTCTTGGCAAGATGCTATTCGGAATCAACAAGAAAAAATAAAAAATCTTTTTCAGCACAACTTCATTTGTTATCTGACATCGTGTTATAATAACGCTAGAGCTTACGCTTATGTTCAGTGGGTTAAAACAAAAATTAATAAAAGTCTTAAAAAATGTAAAATCTTTTTTGTTAAAGATACCTCTTAAAATTTGGGTTATTTTATTAATTTTTATCATAATAATGGCTTATGTATTGTACTTTTTTATCCCTAAAAACATCAATTTTACATATGCCGAAAGCAAATACTGCATAGACAAAATAACTATCTTGCCGGATTTGTACAAACAATCAGGTGATACAAAATTCAAATTGAACGTCTCCGGGATAACAAAGGTCGGAAATTTCAACTTATTTTCAAATAAAACTTGTTTTGCGCCAACCACAGCACCGTCCGGCGATAATATCAAGGTTAGCTATTCCCTCTTTGGCGGACCAATTTTTCAAAGTAATTACATTGTAAATGTTAGTCCCCGACCAAAAGCCAGCGCCATTTTCGTAAAACCGATAGCTCTGGCAAAACCCGTACAGTTCAAACTTGATCAGCCTGATAAAATATTTGCTTATCAACTAAAAATTGATGAAAAAACGGGTAAATGCAGTACCGAATCTAATATGGTCGAGTGCGACATTCAATCACTTGGTCTAAAACAAGGCAGTAAATATTCCTATAAACTAATCCGTACTTTTAACAGCAAAGATACCTCAAATGCAGTCGAAGGCTCGTTAAGTTTACTGTCTCCGACAAGTGTTATTAAAACATCTGTCGCTACAGGAGGGATTGTTTATTCAAAACCAAAAACCTTTTCTTTTGAAACTGACAAAAAGCTTACCACAGCAAATGTTACTTTGAAAAAAATTGTAAACGGCAGTCCGGTCGCGATAGATTCAACAACCAAAATAACCGGTTCAACCATAGAAGTATCAATTATCAGTGATTTGGATCGAGAGTCGAAGTATGTACTAACACTTAACACAGCCGAAGGTATAGACGGCAGTTTACTGGAAACTCCGAATATTATTAATTTCCAAACATCCGGCGGACCAGCCGTCGCATATACAAATATTGGCCCAAGCGGAGTCGATGCCAACGCCAAAGTCGCAGTCACTTTTGATCAGGCACTTTCCCCAACCCAAGACATCTCTAAACTAGTCAGTTTTTCCGGTGGCGATGCAACTATCAGCCGAACTAGCAACCAAATAATTTTCCAATTACACAGTTTGCCAAGGTGTGGTGCATTTACGTTAAACATTAGCAAAGGGCTAATTAGCCAATATGACTTGGTTTCAAAAACCGGTTGGTCATACACGTCACGAATAAATTGTCGAGCTACATCGGTAATCGGCTATTCAGTAAATGGTCGCCCGATTACTGCTTATTATTACGGTAGTGGACCGACAACCATATTATTTACCGGTGGCATGCACGGCAGTGAACCAAGCGGCAAATATATAATGCAAGATTGGGCAAACTATCTTGACAGCAATGCTTATAAAATCCCAGCAGGCAGACAAGTAGTCATTGTGCCGGCTGTCAATCCCGATGGCTTGGCTACATTATCCCGCTATAATGTCCATAATGTTAATATTGACCGAAATTTTGCGTCGGCCAATTGGCAAACGGATATCGACACCAGCAGTGGTATTGTTGCGGGAGGTGGAGGAGCAACCCCAATGTCCGAACCGGAAACCCGTGCCCTTGCCAGCCTCACAACCAGCTTGCAACCTAGATTAGAGGTATCATTCCATGCATCAGGCAGATTGGTCGGGGCTAATGAGTTTGGCGATTCAATTGCTATCGGCAATCTGTATGCAGGAAGTGTCGGATATACCAGCATGATTGGACACGCCGAAGAAACAATGGGTTATTCAATAACCGGTGAATACGAACAATGGGCAGGAGAGCAATACGGCACACCGGCAATATTAATAGAATTGCCTACATCATCTGGTTATTATTTTTCAGCTCACCTAAATACTATTTGGAAAATGGTTAATATTTAGAAATATTTTTAAGTGTTAAAAAACTAATATTTTCTAGGTTAGAATTGCATTAAAATAATACTCACCACCACAAAAAGGAAAGGAGGTGAACGGTGAAAAAGGTTATCAAGGTGGCTACCGTGGTAACCGCTATTGGCATGACAGGGGCTTTGGTGGCGCCGGCGGTGATGGCCAAAAATATAGATTTCAGCCAATGGTGGTCAAACGGCTCGATGAGATTTGATAGTAGTACGAATTCGAAATTTACTGATACGGTTAAGCAGACGAACGACCAGAAAGATAATGGTAAAAAGACAGATGATGCCAATTTACATAAGGATGTCCACATTACAAAAGTTACAAATACCAGCAATCAATCCGATGAACATACCGTAATCACCAGTAGTGGCAACAATACCGCGAACAACTCTAATAATCACAGTAACGTCCAAGTGAACATAAGTTCTGGCAACAATACAAATCATCAGAGCTTCCAGATGAACATAGATTCGAATGATAGTAATGGGAAAAAGCTACAAAACGTAAAAACCAGTAATGTCAGCATTCACACCAGCTCGATTAGCGAAACCAGTCACTAACCTTATCGTAGGGCTTGCATGCCGTAGCCCCTTGCCGCTAGACCCTCAATTATACAAGGTACTGCATTGGCAGTAGATGATTTTACTGAGTGCATTAGTACGCTTGCCCCGGGGTAGGCTCCGGCTAAAACGTTTGCGCAGGTTTGTGAAGAACTTATTCCTCCAACAGTTGCATCTGCAGAAGAATCCCCCCACAAAATCAACCTCAAACCATTTGCATTGGCGGCGTTATAAGTATTCGCGGTCCGATTGCCCCCGGGCGGGCGGAAATAAGTTGGTCGTACGCCCGTAACACTCATAATGTCAGAAATTGATTGACTAATATCATTATATTGCCAGTCATAACTGCGTTCGCCATAGTCATAAATAGCGTGATAATGTCCATGTGATTGAACGGCGTGGCCTTCGGCAATTGCTCGACGAAGGGCAACTGCATCCGTACCGACCCTTTCGCCAATCTCAAAGAATGTGACTTTTACACCGTAACATGACGCGTAGTTCATGATTTGGTTGGCATATGTCATCCCGTCGTCAAATGTTAAATAAATCGTACCCCTACTGCCAGCCCCCACGGGAGTTCGGTTGCCGATATCAGGTGCGTGATAATCAATCGGCAATGTATAGGAACGGGAGCTTTCTGCTCCAAGGCTTAAAAAGAAATTTTTGGTTGCTGTCTTATCAAGCCAGTGACCGCCGGAGTTAATTAAATATTGACAAGCCCCCAGTGACGGAGCGCTGTTATTGGTGTTAACTTTGCCCGCAATATCATTAACAAGCTGATCAAGCTTTGCCGAAGACCAGTCAACTTTTACCTCGGTCCCTATTTTATTAATATCTAATAGCCCCAACAGTTGTTCCGGTGTCAAAGTTTGTTGATATGCTCCGTTTTTTACCAATAGTGATTTCCCAATAATGCCCTGAATTTGGGCTAACTTTGGTGTCAAGTCAGCTTTTGTGATGTTAGCCGCGGTAGTATCAAACGAAACATTGGCGACAGACAAATTATCTGCCACTATTTTCGGTAAGGCTTTACAAGTTGAAACAACACTAAATTTTGTACCGGGCTCATCCGGTTTTATCTTTAGACCCTGGTCATAAAATACAGTTGCGTCCTTGGACTGCACTTGGATAACTGGTATGACGGATAGTGTTTTGACACAAGTATTATTATCGACCGATATCACCGGCGCGACAATCGGACTGATGTCGCCTGTTATCAATCGGTATTTATCTATAAGGCTGAAATTATTCAATCGCCAGACAGCTTGGCTGGTAGCCTTTTCGTCAAACTTCACTCCAAGTTTGCTGAAATCAAATTCCCATTGCTTTTTGACATTAACCAATGTAATCTTTTTAGATTCAAACTGCGATTCTTGCCGGGCAAGTTGGTTATCAAGTTGGCTCATATTCAAACCGCCGAAATTTACGCCAAAAACGGTCGCCTTCGGGTAAGTTATTGCCTTTGAAAAGGAAGCCTGAACCAGCCAGGATTGGGATAAAAACCACCCCAAACAAGCTAGAGGGATTATCAAGACAGCAAACCACCAATATTTTTTATGCTGAGTCGGAGTTTTAATTGCTGGTAGGATGTTTTGAAGAGAGTTTATATTAATATCTTCAACGGAATAATTCACATCTGAACTAGGTACCGACTTCTTGACGCCAGTTGATCTTGTCTTAGTTTTTGTTTTAGTCTTAGCTTTAACCTTGACTCCAGCCTTTACCTTAGGCTTGGACTTGGTTATTAACTTTGGCTTGGCCCTGACTACAGCAACAGCTTTAGCTTTAGACTTCGCTTTCGTTTTAGATTTGGTTTTGATTTTTTTACTCACGCTTATCCACAGTATCGCCTATTTTGCTAATGTTTTCAAGCAAGGCCAAGACGTACTACATTTGAATTTTAATATTCCCCTTTAATCACAAAAAAGGAGCCTCGAATTGTACCGGCTAATTTCGATTTTTGCCTAGCAAATTTGAATTTATCTGCCAGCTCTTTCGGGACTTCCATTCCGTCTGAGAGCTTGAACCCGACAGCTCGCTTTTTAGGGTTATCGACCGTATACAGAACATTAACCTCCAGACCATCCTCATAGAATACACAAGTCCATTTAATGTTTTCGACTTGAAAACAAGATGTTTCAAGAGGTTTCGCGGCAAACTCGATATCACGTTCCTTTTTTAGGATTTGGTTTACATAATCTATGGCTTCCTGGCTGGCGCTGGCTGGTATAACCGTAAATTCGTGTCTGTACTTGTTCATAAAGTAACGGGCCTCATTAGCACGCAAGCCGGCCAGGGCTTTCGCAACGGGTGAAGATTCTAAACCGATAGTGGATACATTTATATAGTCAACTTTATAGGACATTTTCTTACCTCCTTATTTCATCTTATGGCAAGCCGCCAAATAATATCGATTATTGTCATAACAACCACAAATAGTACTATCTCCCAGGTAGTCCTTTTGTGTACGGATACAAAGACAACTAATATTGCCAGGGCTAAAGCAACGTATAGCAATTGAAGGACCCACGTGTAGACTGGTATGCCTAGAAGTGTATTATTAAGGAAATTAGTCATACAATAATTATACGCTTATAACCTAAAAGCTGGCCTTATACTGTCAATAAGTTTAACGACATCAGAATTTTGTTGTCCGCGGTTATCTGCACCCAGCAAGTCACCAATAATTGTAACTTTATTATTATCAACGGTCACGACGCTGGAAAAAAGAATACAAGCGCCCGCATCGGACGTCGAACCAGTCTTGATTCCATTAATACCATCCGTGCCAATCAGACCGTTTCCATTTGATATAATGCCCACGTTTGGTACCGTCGCCTGCTTCATCGCCACAATGGATGCAAGGGACGAATTTGCTAACGCCAGCTTTCCAATTGTTATCAAATCACTGGGACTACTAATATTCCCTGACAATAGGCCGCTCGTATCAACGACTTTCGTCTGGATTAAGTTGTGGCTTGCCAGCCAGCTGTTCGCAGCGCTTAGATATGCATCAACCGATCCATATGCCCAGTTTGCAAGCGTAATTGAGTAATTAGCTGCTGATGGTAATACCATAGTTTCAAGTGCTTGCCGTTCTGTCATTGAACCACCAACACTAACCGGTTTGACTGCAGCACCGGCAGCCAATTCTTGGTTATAGATTTCTTGGTCGGATAGTGTAAATTTTATACTAGGTCCATCCTTTTCATTATTAAGTGGCATTTTTTGTAATACTACAAGAGCAGTAATAATTTTTGCCAGACTGGCGATTGGACGAGCAGATTGGTCACCATATTTTGCGAGCACTCCGTCATAACCTTTCGCACCGACGGCTCCACTTCCATAGACCGGCCAAACCGGTTTTAATACGGGACGAGGCAATGATGAACTAACCGATTTTTTTGTCAGTGACGGAATGATTATTGGTTTATAGGCAACAGATAACCCAAAGACTATTGTTAAGACAACCAAAAAAAGTAAAAATATCAAATATTTATGACGGTTTCTTGGCGACTTGGATTTCATTTGTTTAATCTTTTTTAAGCGTAATCGTACCGTTTATGGTTTTCCCTGAGTCAGTAGCTTTGTAGTTAATAACTATTTTCCCAACGTAAACTTTACCAGTATAAGGTGCAGTAACTCCGATTGTTTTACCATTCTCCACACCCGGTCCGGTATAAGAGCCTGTGATTTCGCCCTTTGCATCAACGGTGCCGTTAACAAATTCAGTTATATCAGAAGAATTTGGACCATTGTAGATGGCTGAACCACTCACCTTACTATTCGTGATAGTCACACCGGTTGAAAGAATCCCCTGTGAAACATCTGCTTCACCAAAGTATTTACCGTCAAATGGGTATGGATTTTCGGAAGTGGCAGTTAGCTCTTGACTCGATTCTTGGTTTTGGTTGTTTTGAGTGTCGCTGCTTGCATCTTTTTTGACCACAAAAAAGTAATAGCCAATTATTCCCAGTATTAGGACCAGTAAACAGATTCCGATGATAGGAAGGTTCAACCCCTTTTTTGACTTTGCCATTATTGTAAACTCCTGTATATAATTATCTTAGTAATAGTGTACATCAAATAAAAAAAGACTGTTTGGGGCTTCTTTATTGGCTCGAAATACCGGTCTTGAATTATATGTCTATTTTTAAACTGCTAGCATTTTTTCAAGTATTTCAGCCCGTTTCCTAGATGAATCGTCAACATCTTCGATTGAGCGTTGTAGTCGATACGCAATATAGTTTATTCCTTTGTGTGCGAGGTTATCGATGTTTTCGAAAATTATTTTCTCGTCTATATTTCTTGATTGGTCCGCCGTGACGTCAATGATTGTTGCCGTTTTTAAATTATGATGCCACACGACCCAAACATGCTTGCCACGAATCCATTCTTTAGAATTAGAATAGACCCTTCCAGTAGCAATTGAGAAGTTTTCTTCCGGGAATGCCTTTTTTAGTTCATTTATTACTAACACCGAGCTGGGTCCACAATATCCTGCTGAGGGAGTATCGCCCCCACTAGGAATAAAGTGTTCCCACAGTAAATCAGGAGTCCACTTAGACTCTATTTTTTCTCTAAATAAAGCTACAAAATTTCGAATTTCTTCCTCTTTATTCATACATATTTGATTATAACAAAAGTCCAGTAGTATAAATACTTACTGGACTTATTGCATATATTAAATTCACACTAGCAGACGCGTTGCGAACTGCCTTTATTGAATACGACAATAGCAAGATATATGAAATTAAAGACTTGCTTTTGAATGTTAGGTGTTTATAGCAAATATTAGGGTTTTGGTGGATTGTTATTCTGACTATTACTGCTGAAAGTTGAAGGCGCAGTCATGTTGCCGGCATTTGCTGGAGCTGTCCCCACACCAAATAGAAAGTTTGTGCTGGTGACTGCTGGATAAGGAACTGGTGTAGAGAAATAGTAGCCGCCAGTTGGTACCACGTTTAAGTTCCGCAACGTTACCATAGCGGCCAGCTGTTTAGCGGTTAGGGTCTTTTTGACCTGAGCAAAACGAAATGCATAAAGGGTAGATAGTTTCCCGTCAAGTTCGCCGTAATGCTTTACCAAAGCAGCCACCTTGGTCTTGTCTGGCGTCCCACCTGTCATAGCTTTTCGAAGTTCGGATGAAATATCCATTCTAGTTTGTGCCATATCCTGCAGATCAGTTTTTTGTTCAGTAGGAATACTGGTAATAAGCTGCTTTTGAGTTGAGTCAAGATTATTCAAGAAGCCTTGTCCACTATCGCCGGTCAGTTTTGTGCTGATAAAGTAGTTGGAATTACCGACAGCAGCATAATCCTTCATAAAGAAACCGCCAAAATAGGTGCCGTGACGCTCTGGGCAGAAGTACGTATCTGCATTCAAGCCACCTTTATACCAAGAAAGCATTTCACTTGCATAAGTCATAATTGCCGTATATTGGTCGTTGGTTAAACTTTTCTTTAGAGTTTGATCTTCGGGAACATCAGCCCAAGTACTTGAATCGTTGAATTGCAATTTGGCTAACGAAGCTTTTTGAGAAGTTGTAAAGGAATTTATAATGCTCCCAGTTACTAAAGCCCGGTTGTAAGCTAGGTCATAATCAATACCATACAAATTACCCGTATAAGTTTCGACCGCTTTGGTTGAAAGACCAGAAGAACCACTCGGCAATTTACCATCCAAATTATTTCTAAAGGCCACCATCAAAGGATAGCGATTATAGGCAAAATTGGCATAAATGGGAGCTTGCTGTTTGGCAAGAGTTACCAGCTTTGCTTTTTGTTCAGATGTTAGAATAGTCAAAATATTATCAGCAGCTTTTGGAAGAAAAGTTGTATTATGCCCGAAACCGGCCTTGTCCACGTCTCTCATATACTGAAAACCAAAGTAATCGGCAACTTTTCCGGGTGGGAAAAAGGTATCCGCACCCGCACTACCGGTAACAAAAGCCAAACCATCAAAGGCAATGGTACTTAGTTGTGCTTGGTCGCTCATTGCTTGAGGAAGGGTGTACTTATTGTCATAGGTATATTGCAAAGAAGTGTAAGTAGCGGTTTTTGTGACGGGGGTTGGATTATTGGCTGCATGTGCGGTGTTTGGTTTGTTTGTTGAATTGAAGTACCAATATAATCCACCGCCAATCAGACATATCAATACAACAAAAGCAAGTGCAATTAACCACTTTTTTGAAGCTTTATTTTTATTTTTTTGAACTTCTACCGGTTGTATTGCAGGTTGAAGTTGCGGTTCATTCGCAGGCACCTGTGAGACTCCGTTATTTATATTTGAATTTTCTGTTTCAATGTCAGTTTTTTCTAAGTCATCCATGGGCAGCATTATATCAAAATAAGCACTATAAGAAAATAGTGCTTATGTTTGGCTCCGGCGACTGGACTCGAACCAGTAACCTCGAAGTTAACAGCTTCTTGCTCCACCATTGAGCTACGCCGGAATACTTGAATATTATATCTCACAAGAGTTATTGAGACAACTAGGTTATATAATAGCGAAAACTATTTTTTACCGAACAATTTGCCAAAAAATCCGGCAGGTTTTGCTGGTTCTGGTGCAGGTGTAGGTGTCGTTTGGAATGGTTCAGGGTTAGGTCCGTTTTCGGCGACAGGCGGTTGGAATGAAACCGGCTCGGATGGAGGGGTAGGTGTCGTTGGTTCTACTTCCGGCTCTGGGGTTGAAACAGGTGGTTGAGAAAAACTGTCAACCGAAGGTGCTGCAGGCTCTGGGGTTGGGACTTCTTCAACGACTGGTTCTGACTGCATTGGTGGCTGTGCCGGTGGTTGCGCCCCTGGAGTAAACTCTGGCTGTGGCGTTTCTACGTTTTCTTGTGGTAGATTGTCATCATTTGGTTGCATATATCCCCTTTTCTATTTGATTTTATGCTTACTTCTAATATAGCAAAATAAACGCTAGAGGTATACTTATTTAGCGATATTCTGAGTTTTTAAGTAATCAACTAGGCGAGTTTTCATTGCCAAGTGCGCTCCGTCAAGCCCTAAAATCTTCAATGCGCCGATTAAAACGTATAGTTCGTCAAGTTTTTCCTGACTATGCATATTATCCAGAGAATCAAACCGGCTGGTAATGGCGTTAATCATCCATTTTTCTTGCGAAGGTGTTGGACCCTTGCGAACCGGTGCATCATCCAGATGTGTCGTTACAACCTCCAGTGATCTGGCCGAATTATCCCGTTTTAGTAAATAGCCCTTTGCAATCAATCCGTCGACATGAACCGCCACAGTCGATACTGACTTATAGCCCAGTGCTCGCATGATTTCGCGGTAACTTGGACCATAGCCATGCCCTTGAATAAAACCATCGACAAAATTTAGTAGTTCCCTCTGTCGTTTGGATGATCTTTCACTACTTGCCATGCTTTTTATCACCTTTACTATCTACTATATACAATCTACTACCTACCACGACTGCCGCCAACCCCCACCAAATGATTGAAACAGTGTCGTCGGTCCAAACCGGTAAAAATAGCCCAACAACCGCCAGCCCGATACCGATGGCAAACACTCCCAGTGCCAGCCAATCTTTTCGTAGTTTCCATAATCTGGTCATAACCGCTGCAAATATTGATACAAATAACGCCAACCCCAGCCACCCTGCTTCATGAGCAACCAACAGATACTGATTTTCAATAATTTCCGCGTTTTTACCCAGTAAGGACGCACTGCCCGTGCTCCCAAGCCCTGCCCCTAACGGTTGTTTTAATAATTGAGAAAAACTATCGTTAATTGAACTGATATGCCCCTCGTTTGAATTAACACTACTTCCGCCATTTGGATTTTCATGCAATACGACATTAGAAATAAAAGAGGTATTGCGAGCCATAAATAACCCGCCAGCTGCAATAACAAACAAAATACCTATTATTAGCCACATTTTTGTAGATAATTTATGCCAAAACGTGACGGCAAGCACTATAGCAATGGCGATAGCCGTGCCAGTCTGAGCACTGCGAGAATAGCTAGCCCATAATGTTACGACTGCACCTACCAGTAGAATTACAAAAACTGTCAGTGGCCACCTTTTTTTATCAACTTTTTTCTTTGCAGTCCATGCCGTAAGTAGGGTCAAAACAATACCGGCATATGCTCCTAACGGATTTGGTCCCCTAAGCGTGCTGTTTATCCGAATAAACGCCTGGTTTTTATCGATAGTCAAATATGGGCTAATCGTATTCACGTTGTAGCCTAAATATTTCAAAACATCGTTAGGTAAAATAAACACTTGCAACAGGGCAAAAACCAACACGACCAGCGCCCCACCGATACCGATTTTGATAAACATTTTCCGATATCTCGGATACAAAGTCATTGCGATATAAACCAGTGCAAAGTACAGCACAAACCGTAAATCAATCGCCAGCCCTGCAAAGCTTGCGGAAGGTCCTTGGTTCATGAAAAACATCAATAACAGATGTAATAATGCATACCCAGCAATCAAATAGATAATCGGATCACGAAGTATTTTTTTCATTTGACCGGATTCATACATTAAATAAAGTGCCAGCAGTCCCGCAACCAGCATCAGTATTTCTTTCCAAGATTTAATCAATAGGTCATAATTAGGCCACAGCGTCCCAATTGCTACGGTAAGTGGGGCATGAATAACTATTCCACCAAATATAACAGCCAGAATACCAATATATATCTTGCCCGGTGTCCCAATCGAATTTTGATTTTTTCTATCCGCCATCTACCACCTACTATATACCACCTACAGCCAGCCACTCCAATTTCCCATTTCCCAACCCCCACTCCCTATCCCATGTTATAATTGGGTTACTTATGATAGGTAGAAACACCAAATTTTACAGTTTGATTTTAGTATTAGCCGACATCTTTACAATTTTAGTATCATTTTTATTAGCTTATGTGATTCGTGTCAGACTCGATCATCGCCCACTGCTGTCGACGGTCTATGGCATAGATTATTTGTATGCATTTTTGCTGATTATTCCGATTTGGATTTTGATATTTGCTGCACTTGGTCTATACAAATCCAGCACTTATAATCGACGTTTGGTTGAGTGGTCAAAAATTGCCATTGGTTCGTTTATCGGTATCTTACTGATTATCGGCTGGCAATACGTCAGTAACAAAGTAATCTTACCTGCCAGATTAGTTGCGGTCTATGGATTTATTGCCGCTTTTATTTTAATTGTGATTGAACGCGAAATTTTACGACTGATTCGAAGCCTAATGTTCCGATACGGCAAAGGCGTCAGTCGAGTTCTACTAATTGGCTCGTCTGATGCAACTAGTGATATTGCCTTAAATCTAGCTAACACGGTAAAAAGTGGATACCACATTATTGCTATCGCCGGACCTAAAAAAATAGTGCCGGATGAATTAAAAGTCCGACATTACCCGTTAGTCGAATCTGCCCTTGATGATATCGAAACCAATAATATCACTGCAATTATCCAGACTGATTTGTATGACTCGGCTGAGCGAAATCAAAAAATCCTCAGCGCCGCTCAGTCTCATCATATTAGTTATAATTTCATCCCCGGTGAAGCCGAATTTTACTCTGGTAAAAATACGATTGACGTATTTTTAGGTTATCCAATGATATCCGTCTACCAAACTCCGTTAATTGGTTGGGGAGCGATTGCCAAGCGCATATTTGACTTAGTTGTTGGCTCCCTGATAACAATCATTCTATCGCCTGTCTTATTAATTATTTATTTAATTTTAAAGATTACCGACCCGGGTCCGGCATTATTTATCGGCCCACGTCTTAGTCGATTTTCTGAACCAATCAAATTAATCAAGTTTCGTACGATGAAACATCTGCCGGGATATGATCAAAAGGACGCCGCCGAAGAATTCCGTGCCATGGGACGGAACGACCTAGCGCTTGAATACGAAAAAAATCGCAAGGTCGAAAATGACCCGCGGATAACCAAGTTTGGAAGTTTTTTGCGAAAAACGTCACTTGACGAACTGCCACAAATATTTAACGTTCTTCATGGTGACCTTAGTTTGGTTGGCCCTCGGCCGATTTTGCCACAAGAAACTAAGCTGATTAAAGGCCGTGCTGCGCTTTTACACAGTGTTAAATCAGGTATGACCGGGATTTGGCAAGTGTCAGGACGCAGCGAACTGACTTTTGATGAACGTATCGAACTTGAATTATATTATGCTCAAAACTGGACATTTTGGTTGGACATAAAAATCTTGTTCAAAACAATTGGAGTGGTTCTTCGCAAGCGCGGAGCGAAATAGGGATTAGGGTCTGGGAAATAGGAAATAGGAGTAAAGATGGGGAATAGAGAAAAAACCGAAGGTTTTGAACAATTCGAAGTTTGGCAGTTTGCTATTGATTTAGCAGTAGATATTTATAAATTGACTGGTCCTTTTCCAAAGTCCGAAATTTACTCACTAACAAACCAGATGCGACGAGCCTCATCATCAGTTTCCGCTAATATTGCCGAAGGTTACGGTCGTCATGGCTATAAAGAAAAGTTGCAATTTTACAAAATAGCCAACGGCTCGCTATTAGAAACAAAGAGTTTCTGTTATTTAGCAAACAGGCTTGGTTACATTTCCCAAAAACAACTGGACGATATCATTGTATCTTTTATATCTCTCCAAAAACTAATTAATGCATTGATCAAATCAATTAGGGTAAATAATGAAGCCTAACAACCCCAATTCCCATTCCCCAACCCCCACACCCCACAATAACAACCCAAGGGTTGTTATTGTGCACGATTGGCTGACCAATATGGGTGGTGCCGAAAATGTCGTTCTGGCAATGCACGATGCCTTCCCGGATGCTCCGGTTTACACATCAACCTACGCACCGGAAAAAATGCCGGCTTTTAAAAACTTGGATGTCCGAACAACATATTTACAAAAACTTCCTGGACCAGTCCGAAAACTACACAAATTCTTTCCGATGCTACGTGTCAACGCATTTAAAAAACTGGATTTATCCGACTATGACATTATACTCAGCAGTTCCAGTGCCGAATCAAAACAAGTCCAAAAAACCAGACCAAACCAAATTCACATCTGTTATTGTCATACTCCAATCCGTTATTATTGGAGCCATTACGATGAATACAAAAAAGACCCGGGTTTTGGCAAACTGAACTGGGCTGTCCGTATGGCAATGCCATTAATGGTCCCGCGACTTAAAAAAGCAGACCTAGAGGCCGCTAACGATGTCGACGTTTTTATTGCCAACAGCACTGAAACCCAAAAACGAATAAAAAAGTATTACAATAAACCTTCAATTGTTATTCACCCTCCTGTTGATGTCGAACGGTTCACTCCGTCCAGGACGCGAGGTGATTTTTTTGTGGCTCTTGGTCGCCAAGTCCCATATAAACGTATTGATTTAGCAGTCATGGCTGCGACCAAGCTGGCGGTTCCACTCAAAGTTTATGGGAACGGCAGTGAACACCAGAGACTTGTCGATATGGCTGGCACGACCGTGCAATTTTTTACCGACCGATTTGGCGATGCGTCGGATGACGCTGTTACAAACGCATTAAATAGTGCCCGTGGCTACATTTTTCCAGCCGAAGAAGATTTTGGCATCGTCCAAGTTGAAGCATTAGCCGCCGGTGCCCCTGTTATTGCCTATGGCAAAGGTGGAGCATTGGATATCGTCCAAGACGGCGAAAGTGGCGTACTTTTCGACAAACAATCAGTAGAATCTGTAGTTGACGCCATTAAACGCGCCCAAAATTTAGAATTCTTGCCCGGTACGCTCCGACGCAAAGCCAAACGTTTTGATAAAAGTTTATTCATTACCAAGATAACTAAGGTCGTCAGGGACAACTCTTAGTTTGGCATTTGGAATGCAGCTATTGGCTATTGGCCCCTACTATTTACCATATACTATCTACCACCTACCAAGCGTCACTCTACAGTGACGCTCTTAGCCAGGTTCCGTGGTTGGTCAACGTCGTTGCCACGCGCTACAGCTACATAATATGCAAATAATTGCTGAACGACGTTGATTAAAACGGGTGCCAGAATATCCAGCTTGGTATTTATCCGGATTATTTCTTCGGCTTTTATCGCCTTTTTACTGTTAGTGATAACAAAAATATGTCCACCTCTGGCGTTGACTTCTTCCAACGTGCTAAGGCTTTTATCGAAAAGCCAATTGTCAATTAATAGTGCAACTTCAAAAAACGAATCATCAATTAGTGCAATCGGTCCGTGTTTTAATTCGCCCGCCGCATAACCTTCGGCTTGAATATACGAAATTTCTTTTAATTTCAAAGCGCCTTCCATCGCAACCGGATAAAGCGTATCGCGCCCAAAATAAAGTGCGTGTTCATATTTTGCATACCTTTTGGCGATTTTGGCGATTTTTTCTTTGTCTTTTGAAACAATTTTATCAATCTCGTCTGGTAATTTTGCCAGTTCCTCAATGTATTTAGATACGCTTTGTAAATCCGCACCTTTTGCTTGGGCCAGCTGAATACCAAAAATAGTCAGCGCAGCAACTTGCGATGTAAAGGCTTTGGTCGAGGCAACTGATATTTCCGGGCCGGCATGAACATATACACCACCATCAACTTCGCGGGCAATTGTGGATCCGACGACATTGACTACGCCCAAGGTTTTAATTCCTCGGCGTTTTATCTCACGCAGACAAGCCAATGTATCTGCCGTTTCGCCCGATTGCGAGATAACCAGCGCAACTGTGTCTTTTGGCAAATGAAACGATCGATAGCGAAGTTCAGATGCAGCCACCACGTCAATTGTCAGATCATCGACTAATTGTTCCAAATAATACATTCCCAGCAGTCCG
The DNA here is from genome assembly GCA_903832635.1 of uncultured bacterium. Classification (GTDB taxonomy): domain Bacteria; phylum Patescibacteriota; class Saccharimonadia; order Saccharimonadales; family Saccharimonadaceae; genus UBA1547. The sequence continues at coordinate 224,792 of CAILCF010000001.1, read as the reverse complement.
GCGTAATAAGCTGTCCCACAACCAACAATAACTACATGCTCAATTTTTCTCAGTTCTGCCGGAGTAAGGTTTAACCCGCCCAAATTGGCAACTTTGTCTTTGACATTTATCCGCCCGCTAAGGGTTGAACGAAGCGTCGATGGTTGCTCGCAAATTTCTTTTAATAAAAAGTGCTCATAACCTTGTTTTTGAATTGCCTGCATATCGATTTCGATGGTCTCGACTTTGGCTGAAATCGGTTGTGCTGACAAATCCCTCAGTTCGACACTGTCACCACGGCAAATTGCCATTTCGCCATCGTTTAGATAAATTGCCTTGTCCGTAAAACCAATCAGGGCTGATGCGTCACTGGCAATATATGTCTCGTTGTCGCCAACACCGATAATCAGCGGACTACCGGACCTGGCTACAACAATTTCATCAGGATTACGAACCGAAATAACCGCAATACCGTATGTGCCAGCAACCAGTTTTAATGCTTGGTTGACAGCATCCGCCAAAGTGGTATTTTGATCATATAAGGAATCAATCAGCGCCGCCAAAACTTCCGTGTCAGTGTCTGTAATGAATTTGTGATTCTTAATTTCAGCTTTTAATTCTTTATAATTCTCTATAATGCCGTTATGTACCAGATAAATGTCACCGGCTTTGTGCGGATGAGCATTTTTTTCGGATGGTTCACCATGCGTAGCCCATCTGGTATGACCGATACCGATTTTGTCGGTTGATGGTTTCGCCGTACGGCGAATTGAACTTACTAGCTCTTCTAATTTAGAAACCTTACCTTTTGCCCGCAACAGCGTTGCCTTATTGTCCGTTCCAATCGTAACAATTCCGGCCGAATCATAGCCGCGGTATTCCAAACGGTGTAACCCACTAATTAAATAATTTCTTGCCTGTTTTTCACCGACGCATCCGACTATTCCGCACATATTATTCCTTACTAATTAATTTTTTGAAAGTAAAGGAGTCAGCAGTTTTACTAATTGACCCTCGTCACCATTATACGCTGATATACACGCTTGAATCGCCTGTTCCGGGTCTAATAAATCCCAAGCAACGTGGCGCCCGGTACGCTGCGCCAGCAGTGAGAAAAACACTCGTTCGGCTCGCCCATTACCCTCACGAAACGGATGTAAAATATTAACTTCGGAATAATAGTGAGCAAACCGCTGTATATATATTTTATTGTCTAAATTATCCAAATAGTTTTCCGATTTCAGTTCATCAAATAAATTATCGGCAGCTTGCGCCAGATACTCAATCGGTGCAAATCGGGTATTATCCTTGGCCATTTCAACTGTGCGCAGTTTCCCGGCCCAGTCATAAATACTGGCAAACAGACGCTTATGAATCGCCTGAAGGTGTTCCAAATCAAAATTCCCCGGTATCGGATGATCGCCAAGGGTAGCGATGACGGCAACGGTTATTTCGGCTTCTATTTGACTCAAAGTTTTAAAATCTTTGGCTCCGAATAGATTCCTTAGTACCACCGTATCTGGATCGATATAAGGGTCTTTTTCTAGCTGATAAGCCATAATCTATTATCTATTGGAACGCGCTAAAAGTGACTCGACGACGCCCATCACACTTTCATGCAATTGACTGGCCGATATTTTACCTGATGAATAATTTCGCAAATGTTTACTGGTATTGGTACTCGGTCGCAGACCCTCGCAGCGGATAGAGCCTATAGCTGCCCTAGTGGCCTGTGCTCGACCGTTGTTTGCGGTGTTTTGTTTTTTCATGCTCGTACTATTATACTATAAAACCTTCTTAATTTCAATCCTTTTTTGCTTATGTTTTTTCAACAAATTAACACCTCTGTGCCACGAGGTATTGAATACTCTTTTGTTTTGATGTATTATTTAGGTACATACCCGACGCTTCTGGCGTCGGGCCTTGATTTTATAAATCCCATCAAATAAACAAACAAGAACCCCGCTCCGAGGAGCGGGTAAAATCTTACTTTATTATCTTACCCCTCGTTATATTATTTGTCAATGGTCTAGTATATTCAATTTTATCTCTCAAACTATCTAGCGTCTTAAAACTACACCTGGTGTTCTTCATTGCGAACGTTCGCAACTCCCACGAGAGTAAACCATCGAAAGAATAGATACGAATATGTTTACCCAGTGCGTGTAATTTTTGAATGAGTGCATGGTAATCACAATCACCGCCAAACAGTATAAATGTATCTAGATCATCTATCGCATCCATGGCGGACATCGAAAGCTCAACATCCATATCGCCTTTAGTCTTAAAAGTACCGTCATCTTGTCTAATGTATTTTAGAGGTTTAACTATGACATCGTAGCCCATTCCTTCAAGCTTTGCGTACATCTTTGCTTGTATCGCAGCTTTTTTGACGAATATGGGTGTTTTCGGTTTTGTATCGACTGCTCCAAAAAATCTGTAAAACTGTGGCTTATAATTGTGTTTAAGATAGCTTTTAATCTTTTTATAGTCAACGAACCATCTGTCGGCCATATCCATATTTAATGATCCCCAAAGAACATTAGAGCTGTCAATGAATACTCCGCAGCGTAATTTTTTGTTATAAACCATGTTTATATTATACACCTAAATCTAAGCTTTTAATCAGATTGCATATTCTGTAATTATTATTACCCTACCCAAATACTAACAATTACAATTTTCCTAACCTTACTACCTACCATATACTACCTACCAATTACCAGAAATTACTGGTGTAATTTCTTCGCCACCTCCCCTGTCCGATGACTGACGTCTTTTCGGGATATTAATATGCCATCAGGTGTATTCACGACTACGATGTTGTCCAGTCCAATAACGGCAACCGGTTTTTCGCCCTCTTCGTTCCGTACAAATACATTTTCGACGTCAATTGCGTGGATGTTATCACCGTAAAAGTAATTACCTTTTTCATCCTGAGGTACAACGTCGTGTAAATCCTTGAACGACCCAATATCCATCCAATCAAAACTAGCGGCCACGACCGCCAAGCTTTTGGCTTTTTCAATCAGGGCAATATCAATTACTTGGCTGTCAAACGACAGATATGCGTCGTTATACTCAATACTTCCGACTTTTGCGATTGATTCCAGTTTTTCGAAGTGTTTTTGTAAATCCGGGGCGGACAGTTTCATTTCGTATAGGAAAGTATTGACCGAACCGACAAAATAACCGCAGTTCCACAAATAATTACCTGATTCAATATACTGTTTTGCGGTTTCAAAGTCTGGCTTTTCCTTGAAGGATTTGACGTTAAAGACGCCTTTACCGGCGCTGATTACGCCATTGCGTTCGATATATCCAAATCCTGTTGATGGGAAGGTTGGTTCGATACCAATCAGTGTAATTTGGTTATTATCGACTGATACTTTTGCCGCTGTCGAAAAAGATCGGGCAAATCCGCCAACGTCGCGGATATGGTGGTCGGAATGAATAAATGCAATCGGCTCGTCATGGTCATGGTTTCTGGCTATTACATCCAACGCAAAAATAATGCAGTGCGCCGTGCCACGTCGGCCCGGTTCGATTAAAAATGCCGTTTCAGGCAGTTCCGGTAGTTGCCCGCGCACCAGGTCGGAATGACCGGCTTCCGTAACAATATACACCGTATCGCTTACTTTTGAGGCACGGTCATATGCTGTCTGTAATAATGTGCGTTTTCCGGTTAAATTTAATAAATGTTTTGGGTATTTAGAGGTTGATAGCGGCCAAAGACGGGTACCCGACCCACCGGCAATAATAACTGTAATCATGTACCTATTATAACCCATTCGCCATACGGCGAACCCATACCATCTACTACCTACCATATACCACCTACTATTTCCCGTGTTACAATAAACAACCGATGGATAAAAAATCGCAAATCACTATCCTGGGTGGTCGAAAAGCTCAGGCATTCGAAGAAAGTGTTATCGGTTATCTTAAAAATAAAAAGCAATTAGATGTAAGGAAAGTTGATTTTGACGTTTCAAATTTCCGAAACGGTGAATTGAACATCAAACTGACGGGTTCGGTCCGTGGATATAATTCAATTATTTTCCAACAATTTACTCAACCGGGCAACGATATGCACGAAGAACTGTTCGAACTATTCCTGCTAGAAGACACCATCAGCCGTTCGGCTGCCAAAAGTGTTATCCTGTGCTTACCTTTTATCCCTTATCTTCGCCAAGACCGAAAGGCCGAGGGCCGCGAACCGATTTCGGCCAGAACGCTATTCGACCTACTTGGGACAGCAGCTGCCGGGAAACTGGTCAGAATCGTGACTTTTGATATGCATAACTCAGCCGAACAGGGTTTTGTTAACTTCCCAATCGACAACCTACCTGCCATGCCACTTTTCGCGAACTATTTTGTAAAACAAAAATGGTTTAATCCAAATACTACTACGGTTTTGGCACCGGACGTTGGCGGCGCCAAGCGTGCCGAAGAATTCGCAACTAGTTTGGGACTTTTTGACGGTATCGCCATTATGCACAAAAAACGCAAAAAAGGTCAGATGGCCGAGGCAAAAACTATTATTGGCGAGGTTGATGGCAAGGACGTGATTATTTTTGACGACATAATTGATTCAGGCGGAACTATTTTGGCCAGTGTTGATATGCTTAAATCAAGCGGTGCCCGCAGTATTAATGTCGCGGCAACTCACGGGATTTTCTCGGGCGAAGCAGTAGAAAATTTCTCTAAATCCGGCATTAACGTGATTACCACCGACACCCTGCCCCGTGATAAAAAGTTTGTTGCTGATAACAAATGGCTAACAGTCCTTTCAATCGCCGAATATACGGCCGAGGTACTGTACGAAAATGAAATCGGCGGTTCGGTAAGTGAAGTTATCAAGAATAAATCCAAGATTTCCTAAGCGTATTACATTATAATAGTGTCATGACAAAATTACTTATTACAGGTGGAGCCGGCTTCATCGGATCAAACTTCGTGCACTTTACATTAAAAAATCGACCGGAATACGAAATTACCGTTGTCGACAAACTGACATATGCCGGCAATATGGATAGTCTGACTGAAGTAATGGACAAAATTACTTTTGTAAAAGGCGATATCTGCGACAAGGAATTAATGGATAAATTAGTCAGCGAAACCGATGTTATTGTTCATTTCGCCGCTGAATCACATAACGATAATAGTTTGCGTGACCCATGGCCATTTATATACACTAATATCGTTGGTACATACACGATTTTAGAGGCTGTCAGAAAACATGGAAAACGTCTACATCATATCTCTACTGACGAAGTTTATGGGGACCTGGAACTCGACGATCCAAACAAATTCACCGAAAACACGCAGTATAATCCGTCCAGCCCATATTCCAGTGCCAAGGCCAGTTCGGACATGTTGGTCAAAGCTTGGGTTCGCAGTTTCGGGGTTAAGGCCACCCTTTCAAATTGTTCAAATAACTATGGCCCATATCAGCATATTGAAAAATTTATTCCCCGACAAATTACTAATATTCTTAGTGGCATATCGCCAAAACTTTACGGTACCGGCGAGCAAGTCCGCGACTGGATTCATGTTGACGACCATAACAGCGCCGTTCACACAATCCTTGATAAAGGTAAGATTGGCGAACTATATTTAATTGGTGCCAACGGTGAACAGAATAACAAATATGTCCTAGAAACTATTCTTGAACTAATGGGTAAAGACAAGAATGCCTACGAACATGTCAACGACCGTCCGGGTCATGATATGCGCTATGCGATAGACAGTTCAAAGCTGCGTAAAGAATTGGGCTGGCTACCAAAATACACTAACTTGCGCGAAGGATTACAGGCTACTATTGATTGGTATACGAAAAATGATGCTTGGTGGAAGAACGAGAAAGCCAAAGTCGAAGCCGCCTATGCGGAAAAGGGTCAATAGACTATATGACTATTGAAAAAGGCGAGCTTGAATTCGAAAAAGTTCTGGCTTTTCATGAAACGCCAATTCCCGGTCTTTTGATTGCTGATTTACCGGTTCATGGCGATTCGCGCGGCTGGTTCAAGGAAAATTATCAGCAGGAAAAAATGACCAAACTTGGCCTACCGGAATTTGATGTTGTCCAAAACAATATCTCTTTTAATGCCGAATTAGGAGTAACCCGCGGTATCCACGCTGAGCCATGGGATAAATTTATTTCAGTCGGGTCTGGACGAATTTTTGGCGCCTGGGTCGATTTACGTCAGGGTGATAGTTTCGGCAAGGTTTTCACCGCCGAACTTGATCCAACCAAGGCAGTATTTGCTCCTCGCGGTGTTGGAAACGGTTTTCAGGCACTGGAAGAAAACACGGTATACACTTATTTGGTTAATGACCACTGGAGCGCAGACGCAGATTACACATTTCTGAACCTTGCTGACGAAACGGTGGCCGTCGATTGGCCAATTCCACTTGACCAGGCAGAACTATCTGACAAGGATAAGATCCATCCTCGTCTGTCCGAAGTTGTGCCAATGAAGCCAAAACGAACGCTTATAACCGGCTCGAACGGCCAATTAGGTCGTGCCTTGCAAATTGAATTTCCTGATGCCGAATTTACGGACTATCAGGAACTGGATATTACCAGCCCGGAACTTGAAAATGCCAGACCATGGCGTCAATACGAAACAATTATCAACGTCGCAGCCTACACTGCTGTCGATTTGGCAGAAACCCCCGAAGGTCGCGAAGCTGCTTGGAAACTAAACGCTGAAGCTGTTGCCAACCTTGGGAAAATTGCTACCAAACACAGCATTACACTTGTTCACGTTTCCAGTGATTATGTATTTGACGGTACCAAAGCCGAGCATAACGAAAGCGAAACGTTCAGTCCGCTTGGAGTTTATGCCCAAACCAAGGCAGCCGGTGATATTGCCGCTGCTATGGTCCCGAAACATTATATTGCCCGCGCTAGTTGGGTAATTGGCGATGGTAACAACTTTGTTAGAACTATGCAATCACTTGCCGAAAAAGGCGTCAAACCAAATGTCGTCAATGACCAAGTCGGCCGACTTACCTTTACGGACGATTTGGCGCGAGGAATCAAACACCTGCTTACTCCCATTTCCTATCCTCCAACTGCTGGCCACCTACCACCTACCACCTACCACCTACCATATGGCACCTATAACATATCCGGCGATGGCGAATCTGTCAGTTGGGCTAACATTGCAGCTGACGTTTACGAACTGTCCGGTCACAGTCGCGATGAAGTCACAGGTGTTTCAACCGAACAATATTACGAAGGTAAATCATACATATCACCGCGGCCATTACAAAGCACCTTAAATCTTGATAAAATAAAGACTACGGGCTTTGTCCCAACTGATTGGCGAAAATCGTTGAAAAATTATTTAGAAAAAGAAGGGAGGCAAAGGGATGAATCCCGTTAGAGCTTTCCATTATGTTTATGTGCTCAAGAGCTTGAAGAGCAATAATTGGTATACTGGATGTACGTCTGACTTACGTAAAAGATTTGCTGAACATAATGAAGGCAAAAGCCCATACACAAAGGGTCGTGGTCCATATGAACTTATCTATTACGAAGCCAGTTTGAATAAAAAAGATGCTTTTGCCAGAGAGCGTTATTTAAAAACAGGAATGGGTAAAAGATATGTTAACAATAGAATTAAAGAATATTTTAAAGGAGCTCTAGTATGAATCCCGTTAGAACTTTTCAATATACTTACTTAAATCTAATATATATGCGAATAAAACGAATTATTATTGCTAACGATAAACTATCAAAGGAGCTCTAACGGGATGAAAGGTATTATTCTAGCAGGCGGTTCAGGAACAAGGCTTTGGCCGATTACAAAAGGAATTAGCAAACAAATTATGCCAATTTATGACAAGCCGATGATATATTACCCGCTGACAACTCTGATTTCTGCCAATATTAATGACATTCTGATAATCACCACGCTTGATGATCAATCGCAATTTCAGCGCCTGCTTGGCGACGGGTCGCAGTGGGGTATTAACCTGCAATATGCAGTTCAGCCTTCCCCCGACGGATTGGCTCAGGCATTTATTATTGGCGAGGATTTTATTGGTAATGACAAAGTAGCATTGATACTTGGCGACAATATATTCCACGGTCACAGACTAAGCGAATCGCTAAAAAAATGCTCTGACCCAGATGGTGGAATTGTATTTGCATACGAAGTTTCAGATCCAAAAAGTTATGGCGTAGTTGAACTCGATGGCAATGGCAAGGCACTTTCTATCGAAGAAAAACCCGCAAATCCGAAATCTAATTATGCAGTTGTCGGTTTATATTTTTATGACAATGACGTCATTCAAATTGCGAAAACCATCAAACCAAGCGCGCGTGGTGAACTAGAAATTACCGCAGTCAACGAAGAATATCTAAACCGCGGAAAGTTGTCTGTCACAACACTTGATGAAGGCGATGTTTGGCTTGACACCGGGACAATTAACAGTATGACTGACGCTGCTGACTACATCCGTGTCGTTCAAACCCGAACCGGTCAAATAATCGGTAGCCCCGAACTAGCTGCATATAAAGAAGGTTTTATTGATAAAACCCAACTGTCTGAACTTGCCGAACCTCTCAAAAAATCCGGTTATGGCGAGTATCTCTGAAAACAAATAGAATAAATCTGATATGAGGAAAAATAGTGCGCCCTTGTGGGTATGTGTAGTTATGCCAGCCTGGAAAGAGGCAGGTTTGATTGGTGGCGTTATCCCCGACGCTGCCAAAATATTCAAAACAAGTTCCTCCTCCGCAGAAATAGTGTTAGTGAATGACGGAGTGTCATTAACTACATCATCAAGCACGCATCCTTGGGAGAAGTGGCAAGAGTAATAATTTTGGGACATTTTCACTGTCCATCTATAGGAACGACTAGCGGTGCTAAATTACTTTCTTAGCTTTGAAGCTAAAGTTTTTGTGCCCAAACCAGCTAATTAACATCGTAACAAATATATTCAAAGCACCCGCAAAATACGTATTCACGCCCATCTTGCCGACTATCACCCACAGGAAGAGCATGCCGAAGCAATAGCTAACAAAGTACACGAACGAGAACCGAATAATCTCGTCTAAAGCCCGATTTTTGCTCTTGAAAGTAAAAAATCTATTCCATAAATAGCTATTTAGCACACCTATGATAGTCGAAAACGTGTTGGCGATTAGATAAGGAAGACCAAGCGCCACAAATATAGCAAAAACTCCGAAGCCGACGATAGTATTTATAACGCCGACGAACAAAAAACGCACTTCCCTATGTTTGAATAGTTTTTCAATATAATTTCTTATATTAATTATTCCCCTCACTATGAGCTGCACTAATTATAATATATATCCATACCTAAGCTATAGGTCTTCTCAACTCCATTTATGGCTAGTCCACTATTGCTATCAACTTTACTATCCGATTTATATAATGTCACATAATCTAAGGCATTTGTATGTTCGGCCTTTACTTTTAGAGTGTAGTACTCCCCGCTATTTACCCTTAGGTCACTAAAATTAAACCTATAGAATGAGTTGTCTACAAAGCTGTCGTCCGAAGCCACCGAAGATCCCACCTCATTGCCAGAATTATCATATAAATCTAGCTCTAGTAGTGAATAATTCACTCTCTGGAAAGTCCCTATCTTTAAGCTTATTGCCTTGAGCTTTGAGTCTGATAACTTAATCCTCTGCACTATCTCCGTGTTGTCAGTGACGGCACTCAATGCCCCATTGCTATCATATGAATTAGTGAAGTCTGCAATATCAACGTTCGCTTTCTTCTCGGCCTCCTTCACATAATCGTTTCTAACCCATAAACTCATTTGTGAAGAATATGTATAATTTCTTTTAATATATGAGTCTAACTCTTTCGCAAAATCATGGTAGACATATCCCCACACGTCTCCATCTGGATTATAGATAATAACTTTTGGCCTATTCGCATCTAATTCTTTAATTATCTGTTCTTCAAATAAGCTCGCGAACCAAGGTACAAGTGTTGTCACAGATGACGGAGATTTCCTCCCTGTGTTCACATAGAAAGGCGTATCTAGATTATAGCTATATACATAATCACCCTTGTTGGTTATCTTAAGCACATTGGTATATTCATCATTACTTGTCTTCAGCCCATTTAAGATATTTAACCCATATGGAGCATAGCCGGCTATAAAGATAAACCCTGCTAGCACACAGGCATATACGCCATATCTCTTACCGTGGAATTGACACGTTTGGAAGATAACCAAGAAAGTGATGATTGAGACTGCATAATATGGTATTGCATGAAAAGATTCAAAGGTCCTATTACCACAAGCAAGTATAAATAAAATGGATAGGGCCAAGAAAAGTTTGTCTTTCTTGAATAGATAAAACACTAGACACAAGTTAAACATAAAGTAGATAAGTTGGAAGACACTACGCAAGCTATGCCCAGACACTAACGCTTTCGCGCTGCTAAAATATACTGACGCATAGTCTGGCACTAATTTTATGAGCGTGATTATCGGGTTTGAGCTATAACCATTAAACTTAGAGTAATAGTGAGTATTGAGATAAAAAGCTTGGTCGAACATATTCATTAAGTCACCATTAATAGCTAGGTATCCTAATGAGAGGACGAACGGAACTAAGACAAATATCATAACTCTATGATATTTGCCGAAAAATTCCCGTAGGTACTTCTTCAGTAAGAACTTCTTGTTGGCGTTTACATATTTTCTTGCGTCTATGATTATGAAAGATATCGCAAAGATAAAGACCGGTATAATTGACACGAAAGCTGACCATATTGCTCCAAAGACGCATAGTCCTATTATCAAGTCGCTAAATCTATCAAGGCTGCCTCTCTTATAGAATAAGTACAGTTCTAGGAATAAGACTACTAAACATTGGGCTTGAATCTGTTCTGATATTATACTAAAACTCACGATTGATGTGGTTGCCATCATCCCTATGTAAAACAGTCCGTATAAGAGCATTGGTATCTTGCCAATCTTTTTTGAGTACCGTGCATAAATAAGGACAAAGATAAGCGCTAAAACTAAGTAAAAGCACAACCTTAAAGCATTAGTACCAGTAACACCAAGTGCTACAAGTGGCGCTATTAAGTAATACATGAGGGGTAAATGTTGAGATATATAATCTTTATATATCAAACCTCCCTTTGAGACGACTTGCGCGCCCAACATATTATCAGCCTCGTCGATAAAATTCATACTATTCTTAAAAGCACTCATCAGCAAAAAGTACAACAGAAAAATCCCAACTAAAATCCCAACTGTAATTAAGATATTCTTGTTGTCTTTTATAAAACTTTTTACCACTTTATCTATTCTTCGGCTCTCTACGTCTATCCTAAACGTCACTGAATTGTCTCTGATTTTTTTAAATCTCATAACTATTCTAACACAGTAATTCCGACTCAAGTTAGAGAACGGCCGGGTCGTGTGCAGAAGATAAAAAAGACGTCTTACTTACAACTCTTAAGTTACATAAAAGTGCAAATGCTGGCCATATTGGCTCGTCTCGAAGTCGTCAACTCACTTGACGCAATATAGAGATTCATTGACCAAATCTTTTCAGCAAATATATAGACAAGTTCGTGATTTCTAGAAATTAATTCTTCTTTCCTCGACGACAAGTGGTCTATTCATTACTCTAATATTAATATTCAAAACGTATTCACCCATTAGTCCTAAAAACAACAGCTGCACAGCACCCATAAAGAAGACTCCTATTGCTATTGGTATCGTGCCTGCTATAAAAACATTCCAAAATAATAATTTTAAAACTATATAAATAAGGCCAATTAGAAAACTTGTTCCGGCTATAGTGAACCCTAATAGTGTTGCTAACCTAATAGCCACTTTTGAGTAAGAGGTAACACCCAACATGCCAATATCGTATAATGAAAAAAAATCATTCTTACTTTTGCCATGTAGCCGCCTTGGTTGTTCGTAATTTATCTCTTTCCTGTCAAAGCCAATTTCTGAGATTATACCCCTCAAATAAGGCATGGAGTCATTTAAATCTCTTAGGACGTTGATAAATTCCTTATCATACAGGCCGAATCCAGTAAAATGCTCAATTTGTTCAGTTGAAGCTATTTTCTTGATTAATTTATAATAGCAAGTACGCAAAAAGTAAAATATTTTATTTTCTTTGCTTTTATTTTTAATGCCAATTACTATTTTGTAGCCATTTTCCCATTCTTTAATAAATTTATGAATCATCTCAACTGGGTCTTGAAAATCTGCAACCATCATTATCGAACAATCTCCAGTCGTTTGTAATAATCCATAATATGGTGACTTCAACTGACCGAAGTTTTTAGCATTAAATATAACCTTAACTTTTTTGTCTTTTTTGCATAGCTCAACTAACTTTTCGCGAGTTTTATCTTTCGAACAATTGTCTATAAAAACAATTTCATAATCATAATTTTTAACATTCGTTTTAAACTCCTCAATTATTGCCGCATACAGCAATTCAACATTCCCTTCTTCATTATAAGTCGGAATCATAATACTAATCGTTTTCAGTCTTAAGCCCGTTTTCATAATTTTTCCTCTTTCGTTCTTAAAAATTATCAACCATAGCTTTTATGCCATGTTCAAAATCTATTTTGGACGACCAATTAGTCTCATTCTTTAATTTTCTATTATCTGGGTTAATCCCTACCATGCCTGATTTCGAATATGGTAAGGCTCCATAGTTTATTGTACTTTTTGATTTTGTAACTTTTTGCATAATCTCAATAAATTCCCTTAAGCTCTGCGTCTTGTCGCCACTGAAATTATACGGGCCGTTCGGACAATCTACCTCGATAAGTTTAATTATACCATCGACAGCATCATCGATATGTAAAAAATTCCAACTATGCAGACCCTCAGTAAGGTCGATGCTGTCATTTTTCATCATTTTATTTAATACCGAGTAGATCATTGTGCTTTCGTGATCACCAGGACCATACAAACTAAAGACCCTTGCCTCCTTAAAAGAGATGCCATCATCATTTAATATTAAAGTAGCCTCTTTATAAAACTGGTACTTACGTTTGCCATATTCAGTAAATGGGTGACATTCCGTATTCTCACTTATTTTAGTATCACACACGCCATATTCGGCTTGTGACCCAGTAGTTATATATTTCTTACATTTCAATCTTTTTGTAACTTCGACTGTTTTCAGTGAATTAATATAATTGCTATATTGTAATGCCCGATTGTTTCTATCTTCGCCCCTTACCCCATCCCACGCTAAATGACAAAAGACATCACAGACAATATCAATATAATCTGGCAATTTATCGATTTCATTTAGATCCAGCTCGATGATTGTCATATTTGTTGCATCATTTAGCATTGATTTATTTAGCGAATTAGGTCGAATGATCGCATAAATATGATAATCCAATCCCAGCAGCTTTTTGATTAGATTCCTTCCTACAAATCCAGTAGCGCCAGTCACGATAATTTTTTTCACAAAAGGTTCATCACTTTTTCTAGTAGTATCTTATCTAAAAGTGGCTCTTGTTCCTGGGTAGGTCTTCCAAAGACTAGTTTAGGATAGACATAGGTCATGCCGCGCAATGATATATCTACTAGCAGTGGTTTGTTATTACCAATCTTGTCATTCAATTTACTTAAGTCATCTATTGTATTGGTCTTAAGAATATCTAGACCATACGCCTTTGCTATTTTTGTAAAATCTGGCGCGTTATAGCCTTTTTTAGTATTAGTCATAACAAAATTTGAGTCAAAATACATTTCTTGAAAATGTCTTATCATGCCTAATGATTTATTATTCATAACAAATATTTTTATAGGTATATTATAATTTATTATTGTTTGCAACTCCTGTATGTTCATCTGAAATCCACCATCACCGACAAAGCAGTAGATTGGTTTTTTTGTTGCAATAAAGGCGCCGATAGCAGCTGGTAATGAGTAACCCATGGCCCCATGGCCACCAGAGAACAAGATTCTTTGGTTTTTCTTGACTTCGAAAGATTGGGCAACCCAAACCTGATTTTGCCCAACATCAGTAGTGATTACTGCGCCCGATGGAATCAGCCTACTAATTTCATATGCGTACTTATTAGGGCTAAGTCTGTCTATGCCATCCAAAAGATCTTTAACTTTTTTGCATTTACTTAACCATGCTGATTTTACACTACGGACCGAAAGTTGATTATTGAAATAGTTCAAGAATTTTGATATGTCTAAATTTAACTTTATTTCGTCATTTTTAATATTATTCAATAGCTCGCTGGTGTCGGTATCCATCCGGATAATTTCGGCGCTAGGGGCAAATGCAGATAAGTCGGTTCCGGTTTGTCTTATATCTAGCCTCGACCCAACGCAAATTATTAAATCACTAGCGCTAACAATTATATTGGCACAACGATGGCCATAAGCTCCAATAAAACCAAAATTTAAAGAGTTGTCATTACTTAGCAAATCAACACTTATCATGCTCGTAACGACTGGCACTTGCAGTTTCTGCGTAAATACTAAAAAATCCTTCTTGCAATTAGCAATATTGATGCCATTACCTGCAATAATTATTGGCTTTTTTGCATTTGCTAATTTATCAATAATTAGATTGTAATATTCATCGTATTTATCCCTATTTATCTCGCATTGTTCATAGCCAGCCTTAATTGGCTTAAACTCTATTTCGCTTCTCTGTATGTCAATTGGGATATCAATCAACACAGGTCCGGGCCTGCCACTAATGGCATTTATATATAGCTTCTCTAGCTCGGCGGGTATTTTATCTGCATTATCTATATAAACACAATATTTCGTAATCGACTTGATAATATCTATAATGTCCGTCTCTTGAAAACCTTGTTGTCTAATAGTTTTTACCGTCTTCGCCTCATTTGTGTTAACCTGCCCAGTAATGCAAATTAAAGGTATTGAATCAAAATAGGCGTTCCCAATTCCGGTAATGAGGTTGGTCGCACCAGGGCCACTTGTCGCGTAGACTACACCAGGCAATCCACTAACTTGTGCATAGCCACAAGCTGCAAACGCCGCCCCTTGTTCATGATAAAGCAAATACTGATTGACGTCAGGATCCTTGTCGATAGACTCCATTAAGTATGTAACCATGCCTCCGGGATACCCAAATACATCCTTAATACCTTTTGCCTTAAGGAAATATACAATATAATCAGAAACTCGCATTTTCATCTGTCTATAACCCTACCTTTACCATACCCTGGCATAAATTAAAACTATATTTCATAATATCCTTTAATTTGCTTCTCTGTTATTTGAGAAATATCTTTACCTATACAAAACACTTTTGACCAATCTACTATGTGCTTCATGGCCATTTCAATGTTCCATTTTGGCTGCCAATCTAATTCAGATTTAGCTCTTGAGCAATCCAGCTTGAGGAAGTTGGCTTCGTGTGGACCACCATCATACTGATTTATCCATTTTATATTACCCCAGGTTTTGCAAAATAAATCGACTAGCGAACCGGTCGTCACGCAAGAATTTTCGTTGGGACCAAAGTTATAATTACTAGCATATTTTTTGTCTTCGTATTGTTTCTGGATAATCAATAGATACCCACCCAAGCATTCCAAAACGTGTTGATATGGCCTTGTTGAGTTCGGGTTACGCACAATAATATCTTCATTCGACATCGCAGCTCTTAAACAGTCAGGCATGATGCGATCATTAGCAAAATCACCACCACCGATGACGTTTCCGCTTCTAGCGGTTGAAATAGCTACGTCTTTGTCTTGGAAAAATGATTTCATATAACCGTAAGTTACTAATTCACTGCACGATTTAGAGTTTGAGTATGGGTCCTGGCCACAAAGTCTTTCGTCCTCGCGATATCCCCACACCCATTCTTTGTTTTGATACACTTTATCAGTAGTGACATTCAAAAACGATTTCACACTGTCGCATTTTCTGACAGCTTCTAGTATATTAACCGTACCCATCACGTTTGTTTCATAAGTATAAACGGGGTCTTTATATGAATCTCTGACAATCGGTTGCGCAGCCAGATGGATTACAATTTCGGGCCTAAAAGAATTAATGGACTCCGACAACTTCTTTAAATCACGAATATCTCCTACTACCGACTTAACTTTCTTTTCTAATTTTAGTAACGAAAAAAGGTTTGGATTTGTTGGCGCCTCTAGCGAGTAGCCCATTACATCGGCTCCGGCCATTATTAATATCTTACAGAGCCAACTACCCTTAAAGCCAGTATGCCCAGTTATAAAAACTTTTTTGTTTTTATAAAAGGACAGCATTAATCACCCCAGACTTTCCAAGGTGCTTTTTTGGACTCTATTAACTCATCTAAATATAATTTATCCCTTAGCGTATCCATGCATTGCCAAAAACCATCATGTTTATAAGCAATTAATTGACCTTTTTTTGCAACAGCCTCTAATGGTTCTTTTTCAAATACCGTTGCGTCGCCTTCAATATAGTTAAAAATATCTGGGTTTAGCACCATGTACCCACCATTAACCCAGCCGCCATCTTCTTTCCTCTTTTCCATAAGCGCTCTTATGGTATTATCTTTTTCGTCGATATCGAGTGCTCCAAACCTACCGCCAGGTTGGACCGCCGTAATTGTCACGATTTTACCACTCTTTTTGTGGAATTTAACTAATTCTTTTAAATCAATATCACAAACCCCGTCGCCGTAGGTTAACATGAATGGCTCATTACCGATATAGTCCTTAATCCTTTTTATTCTTCCGCCAGTCATCGTACTCAAGCCAGTATCAACCAGGGTTACTTTCCATGGCTCGGCAATATTATTATGAATATTTATTTCATTATTATCTTTAAAATTAAAGGTGATGTCAGAATGCTGTATGTAATAATTTGCAAAAAATTCCTTTATCATATGCTGTTTATAGCCTAAACAGATAACGAACTCGTTAAAACCTTTGGTCGAATATGATTTCATAATATGCCAGAGTATTGGCATCCCGCCTATCTCAATCATCGGCTTCGGCCTTAGATGAGATTCTTCGCTAATTCTAGTACCAAATCCACCTGCTAAAATTACTACTTTCATTTTGACATCTCCCCTTTAAAACTAAAAAAATATTGTCAGATTATCTAGTTATAATTGCGACTATTCACAATATATAAGTAAACGTTCAAACGCTCTACTTCTAGATATAAGAATAACATACCAACATACCAACATACCAACATAACAGCTAGTCAAATACGCCAAATAATCTATTTAGTCTTGCGCAGTCCTAGCTTAAACAGAAATAAATGATAATAAGATATAAAAATACATGAGGAGCAATTTTAGTGCACGCTTGAACATTGGCAAAAGCATGCAACCAGTTTGATTTATATAATTATTTATGCCATAATTTACTTAATCTTGATTGAGTGGATTTTCTGCTCTCAGGAAGTTCGTTCAAATCATTGAAAAATTGAGAGAGGTGAAGAAAGTTGGAAGAATTTAAAAATAGTGGAGCTATTAGAAGACAGATCTTAGACCTAGTTGAAGAATATTCTCACGCTATCCAATTAGAAAAAGAGGGGTTATTCAACCCAGGTAAAAGCAGGATAAACTACGCCGCAAGAATATTCGACGAAAAGGAAAGGATAAATCTAGTAGATTCGTCACTTGAGTTTTGGTTGACAACTGGACGTTATACAAAAGAATTTGAGCAAAAATTTGCCGAATATCTGGGAGTAAAATACGCCCTATTGGTCAACTCTGGCTCTTCGGCAAATCTGCTCGCGTTTATGTCACTCACGTCACCACTTCTTAAAGATCGCGCCATCAAGCGTGGTGACGAAGTAATTACCACTGCAGCCGGATTCCCCACAACCGTCACGCCAATTGTACAATATGGTGCAATTCCAGTATTTGTCGACGTTGAACTTGAATCCTTCAATATTGACGTCTCATTACTCGAAAAAGCACTGTCAGAGAAGACAAAAGCAGTCATGGTTGCGCATACGCTAGGCAATCCTTTCAACGTCAAAGCTGTAAAAGCATTTTGCTTGAATCATGGTCTTTGGCTCATCGAAGATAATTGTGACGCTCTCGGATCTAAATTCGAAGGAAAACTAACCGGAACATGGGGCGATATTGGCACATCAAGTTTTTATCCTCCTCACCATATGACAATGGGAGAAGGAGGTGCTGTGTATACCAATAGTAGAATTCTTAAAAAGATTATGCTTTCCATGAGAGACTGGGGCCGCGATTGCTGGTGTGATAGTGGACATGATAATACCTGCGGTAAACGCTTTTCAGGCCAGTACGGCACACTGCCACCCGGTTATGACCACAAATATGTCTACAGTCACTTCGGTTATAACCTTAAGGCGACTGACATGCAGGCATCGATTGGCTGCGCCCAACTTGAAAAATTACCATCATTTGTTAAACGCCGCAAGGCAAACTTTGATCGGCTATCGGAAGGGCTGAAGTGCGTCAATAACAAAATGGCTTTGCCGATTGCAACACCTGGTTCCGACCCAAGTTGGTTTGGGTACCTTATGACAATTCGCGACGACGCGAAATTCACTCGAAAAGATTTGGTTAATTTTCTCGAATCGAGAAATATCCAAACCAGAAACCTCTTTGCCGGGAATCTTCTACGCCATCCATGTTTTAGCGAGCTAGTGAAGAATGTGGACTATCGTGTAGTCGGAGACCTTCCAAATACTGACAAAATTATGAACGACAGTTTTTGGATTGGTTTGTATCCTGGTATGACTAACGCGATGCTCGACTATATGGCATCGTCGATAGCTGAATTTCTCTCATCAAAATAATGACTTGAACAAAACCCAAGGGCCCCAGATATAATATCTGGGGCCCGTTTTATATCAAACTAGACTCTTACATCTAGTCATAAATTCATACTTTGAAAGTTATAATATAAAAAGCCTCATTTAGTAGTATAATAGGTTTAGTTAAACATTAAATAATAAAACAAATACATGAAAATACAAACTAAAGGAAAATCAAAAAAAACAAAAACGCTGATTATTGTTGGATTTTCGGTTTTGGTATTGGTTGTTGCTGCTTTAACTTATGTTTATGCTCTTAACGGAAGTATCCTAGGTTGGAAGAAAGCCCAAAATACTTCGAATGGTGGCAACATTAACTATGGACCCGCCACTTCAGAGCAACAGCAGGCGGGGAGCAAAACTAAATCCGGTTCGAACAGTGATACGCCACCAACACCTACGACAGTACCCGGCAGTAACAAGAAAAACATTCAAGTGTCTATTACGTCCGCAAATCCAAATAGCCCAAATGGACCCCTTCAAATCAGAGCACAAATTAGTGCAGTTGACGATACCGGTGTTTGTACACTTACACTAACTAGCGCTGGTAAAACCACGGTAACAAAGACCGCCAGCACACAATCTTTGGCAAGTATTTCTACATGCAAGGGGTTCGATGTCCCTCTATCGGAACTGTCTGCAGGAACATGGAGCGCACAAATCCAATATTCAAGCACTACACTAACAGGGTCAATCACTCAAGATGTAGTGATAAAATAAAGGTATGATAGCTAGGATGAATCTAATCACGAAAATATTGACAAGAAAAGGCTTGGTCGTACTTGCGATAACTTGCTTTGCTTCTTTATTATCGTTTGGTATCCCTAGCATAAGCCACGCAGCGACAGTTGTTGGATTCAATCCTGGAAATATAATGGACAATTTAGTAATGACAAACTCTGGTACGATGAACGTTTCACAAATCCAAGCTTTTATTAATAGTAAAGTCCCTGTCTGCGACACAAATCATGCGGGGTTCTATGGGTCTAGTGGAACTTGGTATGGACCACCGTTCACATGCCTTAAAGACTATACCGAAAACAATTTGACTGCGGCACAAATAATTTACAATGCAGCCCAAACCTATAACATTAATCCCCAGGTATTGTTAGTGCTGCTACAAAAAGAGGAGGCATTAATAACTGACACTTGGCCGGCATCCTACCAGTATAAGAGTGCAACCGGTTATGGTTGCCCCGACAGTACGCCAGGAGTCTGCGACTCGTCATATTATGGGTTTACCAACCAAGTCAATAACGCCGCAAAATTGTTCCATTCCGTCATTACCTCAAGCTCAACATGGTATTCGCCTTATGTGTTGGGTAATAATAATATAAAATGGAACCCAAAAGATGTGTGTGGTAGTTCAGTGGTAAATATACAGAACTTAGCGACCGCTTCGCTTTATGACTATACACCTTATCAGCCCAACCAGGCATCATTAAACGCAGGTTACGGTTCTGGTGATGGCTGCAGTTCGTATGGCAATAGAAATTTTTATTTATATTTTAATGATTGGTTCGGAAGCACATACGCCTATATTTACAATGGAAAGAGTTACTCTGCTGTTTTTGACGGTGTTTATTATCTAAATAAATACCCCGACGTAAAGTCAGCGTATGGTAATAATGCGATTTCTGCCTTTACGCATTTCGTAAATTACGGAATGAGCGAGGGACGGCAAGGCAGCGATGGGTTTGATGTAACATCTTACAGAAATCGCTATCCTGATTTGCGCATGACGTTTGGTGCCAATTTGCCAGCATATTATTTACACTATATTATTTTTGGTAAAAGCGAAGGGCGCGTGGCAACCGGAGACTACCCTATAAGTTATATTAACAGCAAGAATGGTGTTAACTATTCAGATGTTTATAATTTTAGTACATATATATCAAATTATACGGACATGAGGACGACTTATGGTGGTGATGATGCTGGCGCTATTACTCATTTCATCAATTACGGTATGAGGGAGGGACGACAAGGCAGCGATAGTTTTAATGTCATATCTTATAAAAATCGATATCCGGATCTCCGAATAGCATTTGGGAATAACTTACAAGCATATTATTTGCATTATATCAATAATGGCAAAAATGAGGGACGGGTAGCAACTGGTAATGTGTTTAATGGCACCTCAGTCCTAAATGGGGTTGATTACTCTGCTGTTTATAATTTTAATACGTATATAACAAACTACTCAGATATAAAAACAGGTTTTGGTAGTGATGATGTCGCTGCCCTCATGCATTTTGTTAATTTCGGTATGAACGAAGGACGTCAAGCTAGTGATAGTTTTAATGTCGTATCATATAAAAATCGGTACCCGGATCTCCGAATAGCATTTGGGAATAACTTGAAAGCTTATTATATCCACTACATTAATTTTGGTCAAAAAGAAGGTCGGATAGCAACTTAAAAAATACCACGAGATTTAATAATCCGTTCTATTTCGCTGTCGCTTCTCTTTGCTGCTTTTCTAATTTGTATTCGACCTGGAATGAAGAGTGGCAGCCTAAGGATCCCCCATACTCTGCCCCAGATGACCTTAAACATGGTTCTAGCACCATATTCTAACTTAAGCCACTTATATAGATGGGTGTCGGTATTTACCGCCCGTGGTATATATTTAAATATTGTCACAAACGACAGATTTTTAAATAAAAGTGCAGACTGGTTGCGAAATGTCATGAAAAACGCATAGTTACTTGCTTTCTTTTTAGAGCTAGCTGAACCCATATGGTAGGCTTTGGCAGATGGGACATAGTAATTATTCCAACCAGTGACAACAGATCTAAGTGCAATATCAACATCCTCTAGATACATAAAAAACTTTTTATCAAACAGTTTTTTACTTGGTTGATTCTCAATAAAATCACTCGTATATATGGCGGCGGCAGCATTTACACCAAAAATTTTTCTGGGGAACTTCATGTTGTTGGTGAAGGGTTCGCCGTAGCCGTATTGGATTGACTGTAAATTATCGGCAAGATATATATGAGTGGAATCAACTTTTTTATGATTATAATAATCCAGAGTTACCCCCTGAGCGCTAGCCACCTTATGTTTTTTTGCAATATAATCAATTATTTCACTTGTCCATTTTTTTTCTAGAGATATATCGCTGTTGATTAGAGCAACGTATTTTATGTCTTTATCTTGAAGTGCTATATCAATTAATATATTGTTTCCCTTGTCGAAGCCATTATTTTTTGTTGACCTTACTAAATGTACATGCGGATAATTTTTTGCTATGAAATCGGGCGAACCGTCCGATGAAGAATTATCTATAACATAGGTATCTTTGTTGTCATAATCTTGCTTGGCAATAGAGTCTAAGCACTCAGCTATAATATCCTTGTTATTCCAACAAAGCACTAAATAGGCCACCTTGGGGCTAGCTAATTTCACGAGGTAAAATCATTCCTTCTTCGTCAATCATTAAATTACTGTTGAAAAAAGATTGATGGCCAAATACGGGATAGTGTACGAAATCAACATTTGACCAAATTACTTTATATTTTTCACTTCCGTCCGGTTTCGTCTTTCGGCAAATAATATTTCCAGACAGCTTATCTACGTCTCTTACCCAGCGGGTGTCACCATTAATGGTCGCATCGTCAACCGCCAACCCTTTAAATAGCTTGACTTCGTTTCCGCTCTTATCACGGACTATGCCCATATCAACCACCTGAAGCCTATCGGTTGAAATAATCCTTGGCGATACTGAATCGACCTCTGGCATTTCCAAAACACCAACAAGTCTATCAACCCAATCGAGACCTTCAGGGTAGGCGACTACATTTATCTCAATAACTGCATCATACGCTTTTTCGTTATCTAAACTATTAACAAAATCTATAGACAGGCTGTCGGAATCGGTTAAATCCTTAAAATTGTCCAAAATTAATTCGTTTTCTAGATTATTTTCACTAACCCTGGCTAAGACCGCTACTTTTTTAATCTTACTTGGTTTTAAAATTTGTTCATAATGCCCCGGCCTGCCGTTGATAATTTGGGTTTCCCCGTTTATATTAGATTCGTCTAAGAATTCTTGTAAAGCACGTTGTCCATTTTTAAACGCATATGATTTATTTGAAAATTCAGCTGCTGTCGAACCTGCCGCCTCGCGCCAGTGATAAAGTATTTTGCTGATATGTTTAATCTTGATGTTTTCATTACGTCTGATTACCCTTAGTAGCAAATCGTAATCCTGGGACCCATTGAGCTCTTTTCTCAGACCGCCCTCTTTATTGACCAGAGTGCGTTTGATTACGGTCAGATGGTTTAGGTAATTTGTATAAAGTAATAAATGCGGCGACCAGTCTGGCTTGAAAAAAGGACTGTGCCTCCAGGTGCCCTTATCGTCTATTTTATCCTCATCGCTATATATGATATCAACGTCCTCGTTTTCTGTTATTACAGCCGCTACTTCGTTTAGGGCATGTGGGCTTAAAATATCGTCATGATCACAAAAAACTATATATTCACCGACTGCATGTTCTAACGCTTGGTTGGTGTTGCCAGATATATCGGTGTTTATATTAAATTTATAGTATTTCAAACGAATATCTTGTTTAGAGACTTCCTTTATCACGGCCGACCTCACTGGCTTATTCGAGCCATCACCCATAATTAGTTCCCAGTCGTCAAACGACTGGTTAAGCATAGATTCCATTAGCGGTGATAAGTATTTATCGTCCGTATTGAAAAAGGGTACAATTATGCTAAAAAGCGGGGCTTTTTTTTTCTTTATTTTGACCAAAGGAAGGAATATCTTCGGTTCAACGTTTTGTACCCAATTAGAATATTCTATGCTATAAAACCACGGTTTCGCCAGACCCACTTTTGAAGCTACTTCCTTGAGTATTCGGCCCGTTTTACTACTGGTTGGAAATATTTTTCTAACAGCTCGTTTTATCATTTTTCATCTCCCGACTTACTACTATCCCAAACGCCAAATAGATTAACCTTCCCATAACATTGTTTATCAGAAACCACCCTAAACTTTAATGCTTCCTCTATATGATCGTACTCCGTTAAATGGTCCTCAGCATAAAGAGCAACTCTCAAGTTATAGTCTCCTGGATTTAATGGTAACGATTTAACTTTATATCGCATTAATTCGTTGGCCATAAATTCATTCCCATAGCTGTTTGGCCCAGACATAACCGTTCCGTCGTTTTCATAAAATGCCAATCCCACTATTATCTTTTTATCGTCTTTTGATTCGGTTTTTACACTAATTTCAAAAGGATCCCCCTGATTTACAGTAATATTACCACCGCTTTGTTGGTTTATTTTGATGGATGAAATAATAGCCTCTCTGTTGCCCCATCTTTTTTCTAGTTTAAATTTGTCTGTTCCGGATTTCGTATCACGATTAAGCTGTTCGTAAATCATCTTGGCTTTGGCGGGTTTATAAATGCCCATAATCTTATTGTTATTTAAAACTAATGCTCTGTCACAAAAACGTTCAACATTCGTCATATCGTGCGTAACAAGAACAACTGTTTGGTTACTTCTTTTTATCCTATAAAAATAATCTACACACTTACGCTGAAAGGCCTCATCCCCAACCGCCAACACTTCATCAAGTAATAATATATCGCTCTTTGCTCTAATCGCAATTGAAAACGCCAGCCTGACCTGCATACCAGAAGAATAGTTTTTTAATCTTTCTTCCATAAACTCGCGTATCTCAGCAAAATCAACTATATCATCATACATACCCTCAATTTCTCTACGACCAAACCCGAGTAATGCCCCGTTTAAAAATACATTTTCCCTTCCAGTCAGCTCTGGGTTGAAGCCAACACCAAGTTCAATGAACGGGACAAGTGCTCCATTAACTTGTATATTCCCTTTTTGCGGCGTGTAAATACCTGCCATAATCTTTAGTAAAGTACTTTTTCCGCTTCCGTTCCTGCCAACAATGCCAAAAAACTCTCCTTTTTTTACTGTGAAAGACATATCCTTTAATGCTTGAAAATCACGGTATCCTTTTCGCCCCTTAAGTTGATTAATGAGTTTTTGTTTGATACCACCGCTCTTCTCTAGGGGTATATGAAATGATTTATTAACATTCCAGACACTGATTGCGGGTTGTATTTCATTTTCTGCCATTTATATATTCTCCGCAAAATATTTAGAATTCTTCTTGAAATACAGTGTACCTGCGATAAATATGAATATAACGATTGCGAATGGTATCAGCATATATATAACATTACTAAATAAATTGGCTGCTGTTATTGTCTCGTGTGTTACAAGCGCATAGCGTGCCCCTTGGATTGCCTGTGCCAGGGGGTTTAACATTAATAGTTTTGCAATAAATTCGCTTTTTGCTACTACTAGTGAAAGTGGATAAATAATCGGAGTAGCGTAGAAAGCAGCCTGCATAATTATCTCCCAAATGTGCCCCGTATCACGATATTTAACATTTACAGCCGATAAGAAAAATGCAAGCCCAAGAGCTAGGATGTAGATTTCAATTATATAAAGAGGGAATAATACTACTGACCAATGAAGAGTTACCCCGTTAATCAGCATGAAAAACGCAACAATTACCAAGTTCAGTGTTAGATTAACCAGCGCAGATATCGTTGTTGATAGAACGATAATATACTTTGGAAAGCTTATTTTTCGTATAACATCGCCACGCCCAACTATCGACGATAGGCCCTGATTCGTGGCTTCGGCGAAAAAAGTCCAAAGGACGATACCAAGTAACAGATATACCGAATAATGTTCGACCGATCCCAATTTTATCAAAAGACCGAAAACAACATACAAAATAGCAAACATGAATAGCGGTTTCAAAAGCGACCAGGCATATCCAAGCACTGAACCTTGGTAACGCAGTTTGAAGTCGGTGATGACGAGTTCGCGAAGCAAAATGCGATTTCGCCTACTAAAAATATTAGATAGTTTCATAAGTCTGCGTTTAATTATATCAGATTGATGTGCATTTATTATTCGCTCGCCGACTTTTGTTATAAGATAGATACATCGTTATGAAAAGAGTTGCAATTGTTGTCCTAAACTGGAATGGTATCGTAGATACCTTGGGCTGTCTGTACTCATTACAAAGACAATCTTATAAAGATTTTATGATTGTAGTTATTGACAATGGGTCGACCGATAAGTCAGTCGAATTACTACGTAAATACCAAAAAGAACATTCCGAAAATATCGAAGTAGTTTATAACCCAAAAAACTTTGGTTTTACAGGTGGCGTAAATACAGGTATCGAATGGGCGCTAAACAACGACTGTGATTACGTAGCCCTGTTTAATAACGATTCCATCGCAGATAAAGATTGGTTGAAATGCTTGGTTGATTCGTCAAAACCAAAAGAGATTGGTATTAGTACCGGACTACTGTTGCATTCGGACGGTAAGACAATTGATAGCACCGGAGATTGGTATTCGATTTGGGGGTTGCCTTTCCCGCGGAATCGAAATGATAAAACAACAACCGCGCCAAAAAGTGAGTTTGTATTTAGTGCCAGCGGTGGCGGTAGTTTATATAAAACCGAGATGCTACGCGAAATTGGACTGTTTGATGATGACTTTTTCGCCTATTACGAAGATACCGATGTTAGTTTTAGGGCACAGTTGGCTGGCTGGAAGGTTGCCTATGAGCCAAAAGCAATTGCCTATCACAAACAAGGTGCGACCAGTAAAAAAATGCCGGGTATGGCAGTTTATCAAACTTTTAAAAACTTACCGCTGTTATTTATAAAAAATGTACCACGCGGTTTGTTATTGCCTATCGGAATTCGTTTTTATTTTGCCTACGCGTTAATGTTTTTTAACGCAATCGCCAAGGGTAATGGAAAATACGCCATAAAGGGTGCCTGGATGTCGTTTTGGTTGGGTTTCAAAAAGCTGAGCGAAAGATGGGCAATTCAAAAAAATAAACGCGTTTCAACAAAATACATAAAAAATATGCTTTGGAACGATTTGCCGCCAGACCAAACCGGACTAAGAAAATTACGTAGGATGTTCACAGGTAAGCGTTAGGGGTTGGGGTTTAGGAAATAGGAAATGGGATGAAAAGTCAGATACCATAAAAACATAAAACCTCGTCGAGCACGAATGCGAGGACGAGGTGTTTATATATTAAGTATGGTCTATTTATATTAGGATGTCAAGACCGTTTTTTGTCAACTTGTGGATAATTGCTTATGTTTAATGGTGGTTGTGGCCCCTTCCATGCATCGATTATCTCTTTTTTCCTTAATAATATAGTTTGGTGACAACTATTGCTCAAACCTACGTTTGGTTTATCTTCAAAGCCGACATAGACTATTCTACCACCTCGTCGTTTTACTTCTCGGACTACCGGTTGCATGTCTGAGTCCGAGCTCAGTATTAAAACAGTCGAAACGTTTCCGCCACAAACATCAGAAAGTATATCCACAGCTAACTGAACGTCAGTACCTTTTTCTTTGAATATATATTTCACAAGAGAATTACGTGTCGCTGGTATTATGTCTTGCAATCGTACATTGCCGGATGAGATAAAACTTGTACCGTCGTTTGTTAAATTACGCTTTAACCTTCTTTGCGATTCGATAATCTGATTTGATTTTTTCGCTAGTTCAGGTGTATCGTCATGAAAATGAACTTTTGCGGCATAGTATTTTCTATCATCGACAGAATATTCATTCAAAGCCGTTTCGCATAACATAGCAAAGCTGAACTGAGTTATCTCGTACTTATATCTAACGTTTTTATTAGCCTTAAGTATATCTGCGACCTTGAAAAGGAAGTTTTCGCCATCAACATACAATATTGTTTTCTTTTTAGCCATGAGCCATATTATAGCAACATAATGCTGGATAGAGTATGGTTCAGGTAATCGATAATTTCACTGTATAACTAAAATTGATACGGCGGATAGTAGGTGGTAGGTGGTAAATAGTAGATAGTATGTGGTAGATGGCAAAATCGGTTAGTGCTAAACCAGATACCAACTACTACCTACAAACTACCATCTTGCGTTATACTAGTACTGATGAATTCCGTTAGAGCTCTTATTGATACTTGTAGGTATAGCGCAAGGATAATAATAGAACTGACGGCTATTCGTAACAATAAATTAACTAAGGAGCTCTAACGGGATGAAAAAAATTAGTATTTTAATCCCCGCTTATAACGAGCAAGAAGTTTTAGAACACCTGTACCAACGTATTGGTAAACTAGCTAATGATAATAAATCGTATGCATTTGAGTTTTTGTTTGCTGATGACGGCAGCAAGGATAAAACCCTACAGATAATCAAAGATTACGCCAAAAAAGACGACCGAGTAAAATATGTCAGTTTGTCACGTAATTTTGGCAAAGAAATCGGCATGATTGCCGGATTGGACCACGTTACGGGTGATGCGACGGTAATTATCGACGCTGATTTGCAGGATCCGCCGGAATTGATTCCAAAGATGATTAAGTTCTGGGAAGAAGGCTATGACGACGTTTATGCCAAGCGCAGTAGTCGCGAGGGTGAAACTTGGATAAAGATAGTGACCGCCAATACTTATTATTGGCTGTTGAACAAAATGACTCAGGGTCAACTGATAAAAATCCCCCGAAATACCGGTGATTTCCGGTTATTAGACCGACGTTGTGTTGAAGCCTTGAAAAAACTACGCGAATCCGAACGCTACACCAAAGGCATGTTCAGCTGGGTTGGTTTCAAGAAAAAAGAAATCACCTACGACCGCGACCCACGCGCAGCCGGTGAAGTTAAACAAAACTATCGAAAACTAATTAATTTGGCAATCGACGGGATTACTTCGTTTTCGACGACACCACTGCGAATTTCTTCGTTTTTCGGCGTAATAATTTCAGTCTCTGCATTTATTTACCTTTTTTGGGTAATTATTAAAGCTGCTATGTTTGGCGATACCGTTGCCGGCTATCCGTCACTGATGGCAGTTGTGCTGTTTTTGGGCGGCGTCCAACTGCTATCGCTGGGTGTAATCGGTGAATATATCGGCCGAATTTTTAAAGAGGTCAAACAGCGCCCGCTTTATTACATCGAGGAAAGTAACACTAGTGAAAAATCCGATAAAAAAGTACGCTGAGCAAATCCGCTTTGCGACCGTCGGCCTAGCCGCCACGGTTATTGATTGGGGAATCTTGTTTACCTTGGTCAACGTGTTTGGTTTCCCGCAAATCCCCAGCAACTACGCCTCGACCTCTGTTGCTATGGTCTTTAGTTTTTTTACGAATAAATCATACACATTCAAAGCCAAAAATATTACCGGCAAGCACATCGTCTACTTTATAATCATCACAATCATCGGTTTGTGGGTAATCCAGCCGATTATTATAAGTGGTGTTAATAGTCTGTTGGGGGGTTGGTTTACTGATAGTTCAACTGTTACATGGCTTGGTAGCCTGCTGGGCCCGTGGTTCAAAGCGAATGTTGTACTAATCATCGGCAAAGGCCTGGCAACCGTTGCCTCATTGACTTGGAATTACCTGATGTACAAAAAATTCGTTTTTGTTAATAAAACTTAAAAATCCTTGTATACATCTTTACGATGAGCAACCTTGATAACAAATATCGTTAGTTCGCCATCATTAAAACTATAGATAATACGGTAGTCCGTATGTCTAATCCTATATAAATCTTCCGCTCCTCGCAATTTGACCGAACCGTTCGGTCGTGGATCGCCCCGAAGTGCTTGAATCTTCTTCAATATCACAACTCTAATAGATTTTGGTAACTTTTCGAGTTCTTTTTCGGCAGATTTTTTGTACAGAATACTGTACATAATCCTATATCAAGCCCTCTGCTTTGAAGCGAGCAACGAGGTCGTCAAAAGAGTAGCTGGGTTCGTTTTCGCGAGCTTTGGCGTCTTCAATATCTTCCAAATCCTCTAGAATTTGGTATTTAACTGCGTCTTCGACGAGTTTTGAGACACTTTCATCTGATTCGACGGCGCGCATCTTTAAAGCGCGAAATAATGTGTCGTTAATTGTGATTGTTGTACGCATATTTTTCTCCTTTGTTACATAATAGCATACTTGCATCATTGCATCAATATGCATATGCGGGATAAGTATAAACACTAAATCGACGTATTGTTAAGAATATGCTAT
The DNA here is from genome assembly GCA_903832635.1 of uncultured bacterium. Taxonomy (GTDB): domain Bacteria; phylum Patescibacteriota; class Saccharimonadia; order Saccharimonadales; family Saccharimonadaceae; genus UBA1547. Next base: position 194,877 of record CAILCF010000001.1, on the reverse strand, counting down.
TATATACGCATAGATTCATGTAAAGGAGGTTTGGCGGTGTCACCAGAGCAAGCGAAAAACAAGGAATTAACTCCTACCGAGGCACTGCAAGAGGACCTGAATGAAAAATTCGATTCGACAGTTTTAGAGCTGGGCGAACCTTACAAAATCCCCCTTTTGGAGTCCCCGGAATTAGCTATGGCCAGTTGCTTAGAGGGGTTGAGTGGTACTGAACAAAAATTAATGGCAGTCATCGAAATTGGCACTGCATTTGTCTTCCTTGTTGATACAGATACTAGACTTGGGTCTGAAACTATGAACCAGCCCGATTATGTCCACAGCACGGTATTATCCAGGTATTCCCCGGGACACAGAGCTGAAATATTAGGCTTAGCTAGCAAACGAGACCAGCGCGACATTGGTCCCGACTCACATAGCAGTCTGAACCAAGATGTCACAAGACCGGGCGCATACCTGAAGGTCAGACAATCCGAAGATGGGTCTATCGAACTGACTGATTTGGGATCGACAAAAAAGATAACCGTATTTACACGGGCAGAATCTGAAGAATCGGATAAACCCAAAACTCTTCGACGGGTTGAAGATGAGATGTGGAGCGTGGACCCAGCCGAACTAAAGCATGTGGTTAGAGTTTCAAAAAGCCGAAACTAGGCGACATTTCATAGCCTCGTAAGTGATATACTTGAATTAATGCGTCCCGTTAGAATCCTCAACTTAGAATCACATACATACCCATCAGGACTTTTTTTACTTAGGAAGGGATTCTAACGGGATGCGTCATATTGCGATAGATGCCAGAATTATCAATAGTTCAACGGGGATGTACGTCGAGCGTCTGTTGCATTATTTGCAGAAAATCGATGAGGTCAGTAATTATTCGGTTTTAGTACGCGCCAAAGATAAAGAATTTTGGAAACCAACGGGCGACAATTTTCATGTTAAGGTGGCTGATTTTGACAATTACTCGCTGTCAGAACAGATTGGATTCAAGAATTACCTGGACGAACTACACCCGGATTTGGTGCATTATTGCATGCCCCAACAACCGATTCGGTACAAAGGCATACACGTTACCACGTTTCACGATTTATCGCTGTTAAAAACTTATAATTCCGATAAGGGTTGGCTAATTTTTCACTTCAAACAGTTTGTCGGCAGATTCGTTTTCAGACGCGTTTTAAAAACCAGTAAATTTATCATTACGCCCAGCAAATATACGAAGAACGAGCTGTTAAAATTTGATACAAAGTTAAACCCGGATAAAGTCGCCGTTACGCCCGAAGCTGCTGATATTTTCGCCAGTGAAGTTACGCCGTACGAACACCCTTTTAACCGATATATTATGTACGTCGGCCAACAAAGCGATTATAAAAATATTAAGCGACTGGGCGATGCCCATCAGAAACTTTTACAAAAATACCCTGATTTGGGTCTTATTTTGGTTGGAAAGATAAATGCCAGCGCCCAAAATAACAAAAAATACTTTGAAAGCAAGGGTTATAAAAATATTCATTTTACCGACTTTTTGCCCAACCCCCAGCGCGATTGGCTGTATAAAAACACTGCGGCCTATGTTTTTCCTTCGCTGATGGAGGGGTTTGGGTTGCCGGGACTGGAAGCGATGGGTTACGGTGCGCCGGTAGTTAGTAGTAACGCTACTTGCTTGCCAGAGGTTTATGACGATGCTGCCCACTATTTTGACCCGCTAAATACGGATGATATGGCCCGGGCAATTGACGAAGTTTTAAGTGATGAAGGTTTGCGAAACAGCCTAATTGCCGAGGGTTATAAACAAATCGCCAAATACTCGTGGGAACGCATGGCAAAACAAACCTATAGTATATATATTGACGCCGTGCGAAATTACGTTAGACCGTAATTTGGTATATGGTAAATAGTAGATGGTAGAATTGCATTGCGCAATACCAAATACCACCTACCAACTACTAACTACCAGCTTGAGCAATCGTAAGCTTGCGATCAAAGCCTTCGCCTTCGGAAAACGTCTGAATGTCACCATATTCGCTGGCAACCTTGTGGACGATACGTCTGTCGGCGGCGTTCATATTGACGACTTTTGAATCCCCTGTCTTTTTGACTTCCTCGATCCATTCACGAGCCTGGGCGGCGACTCGGTCGGCTCGTTGCTTTTTATAGTCGGCAATGTCGACGTTGACACGTGTTAGAAGGGCGTCTTTGCTTCGTAGGACGGTCGAGACTATATATTGCAGACTGCGCAAGGTCTCGGCGTTACGTCCAATCAGCAAGCTGTTAAGCTCGTTTGATGGCACCGATAGTTCAATAACGTCTTCCTCGCAGGTCGAAGACACTGTAATGTTGGCTCCAAAAAAAGATAGTAAATCTTCAAGATATTTTTGTGCAAATTGAACTGATTCTTCTTTGTCCATTTTTTATCCCCTTTTCCGCCGTCCGGCGGATTTACCTTGCCAACCTGTTGTGTCCTTGGCTTTGATACGAATTATTGTTGCCGGTGTAGCTTCCTTGGCGCGCGCCTTGGCGGTGGCTTTTTTGTGGGTTACCACAGGCGCTTCATCAGCAATTTCAATCATCTCGGTGGTGTCTTCTTTAAGGACACGTCCCTGTTGGATTACCGCAACGATATTGGAAACGGTGTAATACAGCGCGATGGCACCAGGCAGGTTTATGATAATCAAAAACATCATGACCGGCAAGAATTTGGTCATCGAGCCCATCATTACCGAGTTCATCTCGCTTTTATCGGCTTCTTTGCCGGCAGATGCTTCGGCCATAATATCGCGCAGACGTTTTTTGTTCTTTGTTTTAGGGGTGATTTGTTTGGCCATAATATACTGTGTATAAGCAGCGCCGATTGCCAAAACCATCAAAGCGATGTTAATAGCAAATGGATTAGTTGAAAGCGCTTTGCCGGTCAAGCTGATAAATCCTAGGGAAGTTTCATTAAATTTTTCGGGGTGGGCAATCAGCTCCTTAACCGGTCCTAACGCTTTTACGAACGCGTATGTATATTGATCAATTTTGTCACGATGCAAAGTAAAAATTTGAATAACTTGGTAAAGTGCAATAAAAATAGGAACTTGAATCAACAGAATACCAATCGAACGAAACGGACTGATATCGTGTTTTTTATATAGCTCCATCATCCGCACGCCCTCAAGTTGTTTGTTGCCTTTGGTTTCCCGTTTTATTCTGGCAAGTTCGGGCTGCATTTTTTGCATGGCTTTGGTTTGGTGCAGTTGCTTTTTAACCAGCGGCCACATTGCTAGCCTAATAATAATTGTAAAGATAATTATGGCAACACCAAAATCACCGCCAGGAATTATACTGTAAATGACGATTAACAGGTTAAATATTGGTTGAACAATTAAAAGTTGAAAAATATCCACAGGCTTAAAAACTCCGAACCGGCACTAGTATTATTAGTATATTATAGCAGTTTATGATTCTTTTGGCGTTGTTTTTATTGATTTATTCTTGGGTATGATTCTAGCGCTGAAAAAAAGTTGGTCGATTTGCTGCGACATTTCCGTGTGGGATAGGTTGATAAAATCGCTGGAAGTAACAATAATAGCGATGTCATAAACAGCTTTTAGGTCTGGGATTTTTAGTCTGACGTACTCATAAATCCGACGACGGATTAGGTTGCGACGAACAGCGCTTTTTAAAGTTTTTTTGCTAATGACAACGGCAATTCTGGATTTATCACGATGCTTATTCGCGACATATTTAATTGTGACCGAACGATTGCGGACAGCTTGGCCGTTTTTGTAGACATAGTTTAAACTGCTGTGGCCATGAAAGCGATTGCTAAAGGGAATCATAGTATTAGTATACTTTATATGGTTTCGCTGTACAGCGAATGGTAGATGGTAGATAGTAGATGGAATTAAAAAACACTGCGTCTGGGCAGTGCTTTTTGTTAGGCTGTTAGCTTTGCGCGACCTTTTACGCGACGACGTTTGATAACGTTTCGTCCGGCTTTGGTCGAAATACGTGCACGAAATCCGTGAGTCTTGGCGCGGTGCCTAGTGTGTGGTTGGAATGTTCTTTTTGGCATATCCGTACTATTCTACCTAAAATCACCTCTTTTAGCAAGATAAGGCTTGAAATATTGGTGATTGGATTGTTTGGTATATAAAGTTGTCCCCCAAAACATGTTGTTTTTCCACATATTTATTGGGGTCGTTGCCCGATGTGTATAACCTCTACCTCTAATTCGTGTTAGTCTTTGCCAACCAATACGGGTTGTGGAAAACCCCAAGGTTCGCTATAGTTATAGGTAATAAAACGTGTTTAAGAAGAGGTGTAAATATGCAAAATGCGGCGTTGTGGCAAAGTGTGCTTGGAGAAATCGAACTGTCGGTTTCGCACGCAACTTTCACGACGTGGTTTAAAAATACCGAGTTGATTGACCAAAATGATTCCGGCGTAGTTATATCAGTCCCGAATATCTTTGCAAAAAAACAGTTCGAGGTAAAGTTTAACGATCAAGTCCGCGGTGTCTTATCTAAAAACGGTATTAACCCAAAGAAAATTACCTATACAATTAACACTTCCGGTAAACACACGCGTTCCAGTCGTGAAACAACAACCGCTACTACACCGACAACCGATGTTGACGGTCTAATATCGGTTAACCCTAGGTCCAAGGTTGGGCAAACAACGGCCGGCAATCTGAACCCACGCTACACATTCGACAATTTTATCGTAGGTTCCAGTAATGACTTAGCCTACACTGCCAGCCAAGCCGTCGCGGCTAATCCCGGCGGAAAATATAACCCATTGTATATATACGGTGGAGTTGGTTTGGGTAAAACCCATCTGGTTCAGGCTGTTGGTAATGAGATTATCAAAAGAGACCCGAAAGTTAGGGTTTTATATATCAGTTCCGAAACATTTGTCAGTGAGTTTTTGGACTATATTAGGTTCAAGAAAAAGGGTTTTTCCGAGAAATACCGCAATGTCGATGTATTAATCGTCGATGATATGCAGTTTATTGCCGGCAAGGAAAAAACCCAAGAAGAATTCTTTCACACCTTTAATCACCTACACCAAAACAATAAACAGATAATTCTGAGTAGTGACAAACCGCCAAAAAGCATTCCGACTTTGACTGAACGCTTGCGCAGCCGCTTTGAAATGGGCATGGCGATTGATATCCAAATGCCGGACTTTGAAACTAGGTGTGCAATTTTGAATATCAAAGCTGCTCAATCAGGAGTCAACCTGAACCACGAAACGGTCGAATATCTGGCAACCAATATTAAAACCAATATTCGTGAACTGGAGGGTGCCTTGAACCAGTTGCTGGCTTATGCTGAAATGCGCGGGATTGAACCTGATATTTCAACAGCCGAGGGTTTACTGGGAAACATTCGCCACTCCAGGCCACAACATTTATCCAGCAAGCAAATTATTGATAAAACTGCCAAGCATTTCCAATTGGAACTAAGTGAGATTTGCGGTGAGAAACGTGATAAATATATTGTCGTTCCCAGGCAGATTGCCATGTATTTATTGCGAAGCGAGTTGCACCTAAGTTTTCCAAAAATTGCGAGGGAACTGGGGCGAAAAGATCACACAACTGCTATACATTCGATTGAAAAGATTGAGAAAGCTATAAAGTTAGATTTTCTAATTCGCGAACAAGTCGCTTCAATAAGGGAGAAATTATATGCTTAAATTATGGGTAAAAAGTGTGAACAACCTGCGCAAACTTGACTGTACAATATGTGGCTATTCGTCCACTGATTTCCAACATAAACTATATAATAATATTATTCGATGTATAAATACCGTAGTTTACAACCCACATTTACCATATGGTTCCACACACGAATACACAGGCAAATCCGCTAAACTCTATCTTATGAATAAAAGTTTTACCCATTTTCCACAAGACCTATTAATAAACCCAAGGTTTATAAATATTAATTTAATTAGCCGTACGGCGAAAAGGTAATAATAATGGAATTAACTGTCACCCAAGAAAATCTAAATCGTGCATTATCGGCTGTTGGCCGTGTTGCCAGTACAAAAACCCAATTACCAATTCTTAGTAATATCCTTCTTCGAACTGACGGAAACCGCCTATTAGTGGCAGCAACAAATCTTGAAATTGCCAGCACTCAATATATTGGCGCTAAAGTTGTAAAACAGGGTGCAATTACAATCCCGGCAAAACTTATGACGGAATTTATTGCCAGTTTACCGAAAGAATCAATTGAACTAAAGGTTGTAAATGATAACCTGCATATCAAATGCGGTACATACACATCAACTATCAATGGTTTTATTGCCGATGAGTTTCCGGAACTGCCGACAATCAACGAATCTTCATCAATTCAATACAGTATTAAAACTGATGACTTTAAACACGCCGTTTCGCAGACCATTATCAATACCAGTAATGACAGCACTCGACCAATTTTAACCGGTGTTTATTGGAATTCATTCGAAGGTCAACTATATTTAGCCGCAACAGATGGCTATCGTTTGTCTGAAAGGCGTCTGGTTGAAACAAAAAGTGATGTCGCAGCGATTATTCCAACTCAAACCTTATCTGAAGTTTTACGAAATATTACCGACGATTCAACCGAAATCGATATTTTGTTCGACGATACCCAGGTCAGGTTTAGAATCAACGACGCCGAAATTATCAGCAGATTAATCGATGGGAATTTCCCTAACTACCGTCAATTGGTGCCGAAAGCTTCTGAAACAACCGTGACACTTAACAAAAACGACTTTATTCGTATCACCAAAATTGCCGGCCTTTTTGCTCGCGAATCCGGTGGTAGTGTGACAATTTCGGCAGATAAAGAAAAAGGTGTTTTATCGGTTCATTCAATCGCCTCCCAGTTTGGCGAAAACAATTCAGAAACTAGTGCCAAAGTTTCGGCTGACGGCAACATTACACTGAACTCGCGATATCTTAGCGAAGCGCTGTCGGTGATTGACTGCGATGAAGTTGAATTTAGGTTCAGCGGAAAAATCGCGCCTTGTGTACTGCGCTCGACTCAACCCGATACCGATTACTACCACATTATTATGCCTCTAAAAAGTTAGCTATAAACTGCTATGACAGTGGTAAAAAAACTATCCATACAAAATATTCGTTCGCACGACAAATTCAAAATAAATCTGTCGCCGACTGTAACTGTGATAGTCGGCAACAACGGCAGTGGCAAGACGTCGATAATCGAGGCGATTTATGTGGCGCTTCAGGGCACTTCATTCAAAGGCAGCGACAACGACATCCTTCGTTACGATTCGCCTTGGTGGCGCATTGATATTGAGTTCGATAACTTTACAAAACGGACAATTACACTTGACCCGGAACTGTCATCAGGACGCAAAAAAATAGTTGTTGGTGATAAAGTTATGTACCGCTTGCCGGCAAAATTTAAACATCCGGTTGTGCTGTTTGAACCCGATGACTTACGGCTGTTGCACGGCTCTCCAACTAGGCGCCGCCAATTCATTGACCGATTTATTAGCCAGCTTGACCCACTGTACCAAAATGCAATCCGAAAATACGATCGTGCATTAAAGCAACGCAACAATTTATTAAAAAAACGAAACGTCGGCCAAAATGAGTTATTTGTGTGGGATATCGCACTGAGTGAATATGGCGCATATATTATCGAAAAAAGAATTGCATTTATCGAGCAAATAAACAGTAAGTTAAACGACCAGTACAATTCTATCGCAATGTCGCACAATATCGCGTCGGTTCACTATTCAAATACATATATTGGCGATATCAAACAAAAACTATTAAATGATTTACACGGCCACATTGATCGCGACAAAGCCCTGGGCTTTACCAGCACCGGACCGCATCGTCATGATGTCATATTCAAGTTTAATAACTACTCGGCCCTAGACGTCGCCTCACGCGGCGAAGTCCGGACCATAGTCCTGGCAATTAAATTCATGGAAGTCGAAATTATTGAACAAATCACCAATATAAAACCGATTATTTTGCTGGACGACGTTTTTAGCGAACTGGACGCGTCGCGCCGCCAGGCCATAACAAAATATTTGCGGCACTATCAAACGATTATAACAACGACCGATGCCGACGCGGTCGTTCAGGGACTCAAGAAAAATACTAATTTAATAAGTTTATAACTGGTCTACACCATCAACCACGTTAAAAGAAATCGAGGGATTATCGGAGCTTGCAATATTTATTTAAGGCCCACCAGCAACCACCACACAAACACCATTTTTGAGCTCCATAATTACCCCTTTTAATGTATACAATTTCAATTTACTATATATCGTGTCCATCAAGGGTATAGTTGCGGTAATAGTTAGGACCGACGGCGAATGTAACGGTATGCGTGGTAAGCGTTCCGTTATCGCTAACAAACTGCACTTGCAACGTGAAGGTACTGATGTACGTTGTTTTATTAATCGCATCGTTGCTATTCTGTCGAGTGGCATCAACACAGATCACCTTCATATCAGGTTTCATATTGGCATTCTCATTATTGATTGCGTATGATAGTTTTTGCTCTAAGCCACTGAGTGTATCCGAGTCAATTTGCCACCCGCCTGGATTAAATGAACCGTCAAAACCGATATAGCCAATTATACCGTCGGAGTAACCACATAGAGCTGCAAGGTTTTGCTTGACGTGCTCTATATCACTCCCGGTAAGTTTGGCTTGAGTTGCTAATGGTATGCCCAATCCTAGCAGATCAAGCGGACTAAAAGAGCTACCGACTGCTAGCTGCACCATTGACCCGTTTTTATTGACTCTGAATACGGTTGTATTGCCCGCATTTGCCTGGCCTTCAGCGGCTGGATCACTAACTGTCGCTATTGCGAAGCCTCCAGCCACTTTTACATTTTTAACTTTTGCATCTGGAATCTGCTTTCTCGCAGCTACCGTGGCACTTTTCGTGTATTTGCTTTGCTGGCTATCTGGTGTTGATAAGTGGACTATGAATATTAGTATAATAATAGCCAAAATTACGCCAACCACTATTAATAGTAATTTTCTTAGCCTGGCTTTTTCATACCCCCCAGGTGTGTATGTGTTGTTGTATACTTGATTATTGTTTTGTAAATCCGGATCCCAAGGCATTACTTTCCTCCTTCTTAATTTGGTGCTCTAAACACACCAATCCAGTTATCGTCATAAAATGGCTTAACCGAAATTTCGTTACCTGTTTGATCGCCAACTTGTCCGCCGGATACCCCATCGTTCTCGTTAATGTGTGCACCAACATTTTGATTGTTTCCTATATACATTTCGGTGTGATTCGCTGCAATAAGTATATCGCCGGGTTGAAGGTTGGCACTTGTGGTTGCGGAAGTGGCAACTTGTTTGAACCCTACCCCCTCAAGTTCGGACGCTTCGTTGCCGGCGAAGTTCGGATTAGTCTTAAAGTACCCTGCCGCGGTTAAGACGGCAGAGATGAACGATGTGCAGTCGAAGCTCCCGCATTGGGAGGCACAATTCGGGTCTGACTGATACTTTTCCCAGCCGGTTTGTCGTGTCGGCTGATCGTAGCCATAGCCATTATTCTTCGCTATCATTACGGCCCAGCTAACAGCACTCGCTATTCCTTGACCCGTTACGCCACCCGTGCCAGTGCAATCCCCCGTTGATGTTGAGGTTGAACCACCTTGCTGCGGGTCACCACCCATTGTCTTGATGTTCTGCATCGCGTCCGAGAGCGGTTTACCAAATAACCCGCTCCAACCGCCTGTCTTTCCGCTAAGATCTTCCAACTCAGCCGTTACCGCTGAAGTGGCCTGAATATACACGACGCCAATGCTTCCCGAATGCAGTGAGCTTAATATCTGCCGGGCCTCAGCGGTTGGCATATCGGATGGCTCGCCGCCGCCGGTGGCAGGGCCCGCGCTTTTGTCTTTGGATTGAGAAGCAAGATACTCGGCGTCACGTTTCGCATTTGCCGGGCCTCCGCCGGAGATATCGCTACCGTAATGGTTGATAAAACCACCGGCGCCGCCACCTTCATTCACTGTGTACAGATAAAAGAATACAGGTGAAACGTTAGCCGCCTCGACAGCCGATGTGATTCGGCCGATATTACTCGAGTTAAGCCCGAACTTCGCTTTTGTCGCCTGAGCACCGGCTTGCTTAAGAAACCATTGTTCGGCTGTACTGTTAGATATATTCCATGTAGAAGTAATTGGTTCGCTCGCAAAAGTTTTTACCTGATCGAGAGTAGACGCTCCGCGACTTCCTGTGCTGCCAGCCCCGGCTTTTCCTAGTTTGCTGATTTCAAATTCAGCCATTTTGTTATAACCGTTTGTATCCGGATGAGTCCCGTCACCACTTAAATAATCTGGGTGAGCCTGGATCACATTAGCCCAATCAATGACAGTGTAGTGGAGCGTTGAACTATATTTATCAATTATTTTATTCGCCGAAACCATATTACTTGCTCCGGCCGAGGAGGTTGTGCCCACATTAGACCATAGTATCCGGGTAGTTGGGTTTATATCTCTAATGGTTTTAATCATTTTTGGCAAAGTAGTGTCAAAGGTGTTATCGGCATTTGTACCTATCTCGACCAAAACAGTTCCAGCCGCCTGGACTTTGTCTTTGTGCGCGGTAACGGCCTGGATCCCGGTGCCGGAGCTGGGACCAACACCTGGACTGATTAAGCTTCGGCTACCAACGCCGTCTAGAGTTGCATCAGTGTAGCCCGCAGTTTTAAGCTTACCCTTGAACCCGACGTCAATTAACCCAACCATAATTGAATCACCAATTGCGACGATGTTACCGTTGCTTGCTCCGGTTGGAGTCGTGGCTGAGGTGCCGCCGCCGCAGGTATCGGCGGGGTCATAGAATAAAATATCATTCGAACTGAAAAAGCCATAATCGGTAGCAAAAACTTTTAATGGCATAAATGTAGAAATGAATATTATAACCAAGCAAGCGTACAGCGTTATTTTATTTAGAGGTATCCTTTTTAAGCACATCGATTTGACATCCCCGAGGCATCCCAGTGCCAATTTTCATATGTGTACTGTTTTATACCGAATGAAGCGGCATATTCATGTAAGAATTCCCACTGCGGGTCATTTGATGTTGCCCGTGCCGAGCAACTTGTTGTGCTTGTGCCGGTATGACCATCACTCAAACCAAAATCTATAGCGATACCGATTTGATGGGGTGATGCTCCGGGTGTAGCGCAACTCGATCCGTCACCACTACCACCACATGAGTCGAACAATCTGAACGAACTTGTAGCAGTCAGCTGGACCTTTGGGTTTTGTGAGAGTGCTTTTTCACCCAGCTGTTGGAACGCACCAGAAACCGCCGCGTTGACGATGGCGCCACCCGATATTATGGCGCCATTTGAGTTTGCGCCGACACCACTTATACTTGATAGCTGACACAGCCTGATGGTCGGATATTTAGTTTGTACAAGACTACCTGAATATTTCGTCTTAACGACACCAAGGTCCTTGGTACCATCCGAACAGGACTGGTTGCTATTATCGAACTCAGACGGGTCGATGCCACTTGAGCCGGAATCAGTCTCAGAAGGGGTGCCCTGTCCTGCCACTTCGTCTCCATCAAGCCCCATCTGAACACGTTGGTCAATATAATGTATATAATAATTGTTGTTTGGAGTGCCATTAAAATCTTTACCAAACAAACATTCGGAACCAGTTGAGCCATTGCTATCTGCCCCTAGTGGTTCTGTTCGGTCCATACAATTTTCAACAAATTTTGCGTAGTTGGTACCGTCGACCGGATCACCGGTTTCAGGGTCTATCTGGCCGACCGAAACTCCATCATCGACGGTTTGTGTTTCGTTAAGTAAAGTCTGGGCAACCGTAATCGGGTCGGCGTTTAATGCATCGGGCGGGATACCATACGTAACATTGCAATATGGGTCGGTGGCTAGGTTCAAATCTCGGTAATCATAATCCTGGCACATCGTGTAGTCGTCGGTACTAACGGCTTTGGCGGTTTGGCCGGTCAGTGATGCGAATGAACCGGTCACTACCGAGGCCATGGAACTAAGTGCGCCTGATAGCGACGACATATTTGAAGCATATGGGATTAACTGGCCGACAATCTTGCCCATAAACGTGTTACTGTTGGTGGCATCAAGTGGGCTATAGGCCAATCTGTCCTCTTGAGCATATTGTTCTGCAACATTACTGCTTAGATTACTGTAGGAAACGGCATCGGACGGCGTAAGTGGGGCATTACCTCCAAATTTTGCCGTAGTGCTCATTATGCCGGAGGCTCCCGACGTCATCGCATCACCGGCAGCTTCGCCAACCGTTGATTTATCAACCAAGACACCGGCAACGATATCCTTTAACAGGGCTGGTGCATAAGCCTCTGCGATTTGCAGACCCACCTGGAGGGCACCTTTGGCGACATCCCACGCGCTAACTTCGATATCAACACCCGGAACGAAGAACAAAGCGATTCCGCCAACCAGTGAACCAATGTTGACAAACGGGTTAGTAACGACTTTACAGGTTTTTCTGGGGGACCCAAATAAAACGTTATTTATCTCTGAGGTTATTTTTATCATATCACCGGTTAATCCGCCGCCGGCTAGGAACTGTGTGGCCGTGTTGGACATCTTGCCGCCTTTTCCATAGGCGGCAAACTGATAGCCGAATGAATCGGTTGCGGACTTTTTAGATAGTATGTTGCCATGTTTATCTTTTGCAATAAACTGAGTTGTTAATACCGTGCCTAAATACGCCACGTCTTTGGGCTTGGCGGTCCCGGCTTTTATTTGGTCAGCAACGTTTAGGAAAATCATTGCATAGCGGGCTAATTGCAAAGCCCGGACGGTTTTGGCGGCATAGCCGACGGCTTGGATTGCTCCGTAGGCGCCACAAGCATTGTTTAGCCACCCCGTTATACTAACTGCGTTTGCTGCCGTGCCTAGACTGCTTTCCAAGGCGCCCGGGGCTGCCTTTGTAGCGTCTTCGGCTGCCTTTGCGGCGCCAGAGGCAATTTCATCGGCGGCCTTTTTAGCCTCATCAGCAGCAGCGTTGGCCGCAGCCGCGCTTGTATCATCGTATGTGCCCCCTCCAGGTTTTGGATCGCCGGGCTTCACGCGTTCTGTTGTCGTCTCATCTTGCGGAGCTGGGTTTTTTGTATCATCCTGAACACTTTTCAGCATTTCATCGTCAGTTTCACCCTCTAAATCGGCGGCTTTTTTTGAAATGCCCAGGTCGGCCTCGGCTTTTACCCAATCGGCGTCTGCAAAACCGGCAAATTTCGAATTGTATGACTGATGCACGGCAGATCTGAACTCAGTATCGCTAATCATCTTTTTGGTGAAATTTTTTGCAGGGATTTTTTCCCCGTTAAATTCAAAACTTTTTGGTTTTATTCGTCCCAAAAGGGTTTTATCGCCATCGGAAACAACATGTATGCCAGCTTTTTCGAAATTCGCCACTTCCTTTTCCGACATACTGCTGTATTTACATAAAATGCTGACCGGCGAATTGCAGACCCCGCCGGTTATTTTACCGGTCATCTTTTGGGCATATAATTTTACCTCTCGGGATGTCATGCTGGTTAGTTGATTATCAAACTTGTTAACCATCACCTCTTTCATTTGAACAATCAGCAGTCCGGGGGATAATAAACCGCCGATACCGATACCTCCGCCCGCGAGCAAAAGGATAATTGTGATAAGAGGACTTCTTTTTCTGAGGACAGAAAAATTAAGCTTGGAATTAAATGGTCCAGTGTTGTTGCCTACGGCTTTGTTGCCCATGCCACCCGCGGTGCTGGAAGTGTTCTTTCCTCTTCCGCCGCCACCGGTACCGGTTACATTGTTTCTCCAGTTAGGGTTTTCCTCGGCATTTTTGACACCTTCATTGCTAGAATCATCAGCAGTACCGTCTTGCTCGGCTTGCGCAAGGGGGCTGAAATCAGGACCTAGTTCTTGGTCGTATTCTTTTTGGATTGGGTTTTGGTTTTCAGGCGGCATAACAGTCCTTTATATTATTCTTTACACGCTTGACCCTGGGTTAATATAGCTAGTGGCACTTGGCCCGCTATTTGGTCGTACTTGCAAATCCCCTAATGGTTTGTCGGCAATTTGCGGGTTTGTATTTGCAAGTTGTTTTTCGTTTTCACTGCCGTCGATTTGAATATGGACATGGCTTTGACCGGCAAAGAATAAACCTTGGCCGATTGGGAAATTTGCCAGACGCTTCTTTTCTTCCTCTGTTAATTTAAATACATTTGACATGACATCAACCGCACTTGGCGACTGCTTCAACAGAATCGACATCGAGCTGTTTGCCACGATGGCGCGACCCATCTTGCTACTCATAAAATCTTCAACGTCCTGGGTTATCGTAGTCAGGCCCAGGTAGTATTTTCGGGCTCGTTTTGCAAGGCTGAACAAAAAGTTTGCCGAATCGTCGTACTTCATTAATTCCCAAGCCTCGTCAACTATCAACAAGCGCCTCTTCTTTTCAGCCCTAATAATATTCCAAATATGGCTAAGAATAATATACATAGCGACTGGTCGCAACTCGTCTTCTAAGTCGCGAGTATTAAATACAACCATCGTATTATTAATCTCGGTGTTTGATTGCTGGCTGAATATGCCAGCGAACGTGCCTGAGGTGTATTTTCGCAGGCGTTGTGCCAGACTTGGACCACTACCGCCCATATGCAAAAGTGTGTCATATAAATCGCTGATTGTTGGCGGTAATGAATTATGCGTCAATGGATCGGCAGTAATGCCGACGCGTGCATATGTATCAATTAATGCTTGGTCTAAATCAGCCTCTTCGGCTGGTGTCAGTGCGGAAGGCATTGGAACGCCAGTTGTGGTTGGCTGGGTCGTCCCCAGCATTAGTTTTAGTAAACCATGCAAAGTAATTAGATTTGCGCGCAAGGCATTGTCGGCTTCGTCCGTATCGATAACACGTGGCAAATCAAAAGGATTAATTCTGGTGTTCGAGTTCAAACTTAGGCGGATATAACTGCCACCGACAGCTTCGCATAATTTTTGATATTCATTTTCCGGATCAATAATAATAATTTCACTTCCGGTCATCATACTTCGTAAGGCTTCAATCTTGACCGTAAAAGATTTTCCGGCACCGGCTTTGGCAAATACAACCATATTGGCGTTTTCTAAACTGAACCTATCAAAGATGACTAGGCCATTATTATGCATATTAATTCCATACAAAATGCCTTTTTCCTGTGTCAAATCAGCGCTGGTAAACGGAAAGCTGGTACTGATTGCGCCCGTGTTCATGTTGCGCCGTATTTGCAACTGGTCGGACATTTGAGGAATCGTACTGTTCAGCCCTTGCTCTTGTTGACTGCTGGCAACTTTGCTAAATACCATTTGTTGGCCGAATATCGTTTCAATTTTATGTTGAACGAATCCAAGCTCATCCAGACTATCTGCGTACAGTGTTATATATAGTCCAAAACGGAAAAACTTTTCTGCGCCAACTTGCAGTTCATCGCGAAGCTCTTCAGCATCACCGATAGCAGCCTCTAGTCCTGGATCACGAATCTTGCCTTTGTCGCTGTTAATCGACATAGACGCTTCCAGCTGAGTAACCTTTTTACTCAAATTTTTTAAAACAACTTGGCTTTCAACCGGATAAATAAACATACTTACATCCAGCACCTCATCGATATTAATTAGCGAACTCAGCCAGCCGGTGTATATTTGTCGTGGATAGCCATATATATAAAGTGTTCGTCCATATTTCGTGCCTAGTCGGAAGTGTGATGAGTGAATTTCGATACTGCTGGGGGCAATTAAATCACGGAGTGTCGTTACGCCCTTTAAAAAGGCCTGTTCGACTTCTACCTGCTCACGCTCGCTTTGCTGGGCAGCGATTTCAGAAACGTCAAGTTTTTTCCTGGCCATCATTGCGCTTCCCCTGTTTCCCGTTGAGTTGGCGGTGCGCTACCCGGACTTTTTTTTGTGTAAATCGAGGTTACATCTTCAAAATTACCCAGTGGTTCGCGTACGGCAGTGTCTGGATTGTAAAAATTGTAATAAAGTTCGCCCAGTTCTTTGGTATCAAGTTGAGCACTTTGAATTCCCAACTGGAACAAACCGGACATAACACCGTCCACCCGGTTTTTAATCTCGGTCTTGGCTTTTTCGTAAGTTACGGTATCAATTTTGGTGATAACATTTTTATTTCCGCCGAATAGCTTGCCAAAGAAACCCTTGCCTTGTTCGACCAAATTATTAACATCACCCTGGGGATAATATGGGATAGCAATAAAAAATGACTTATCCATAATATTTGCCTCTTGGGAGAGTACGTCGATATAGTCAATATAATCATCCATCAGTACATTCAGTAGCATGTTGTCTTGGTTACGGCGTATCTCGACAAGCCGATCAATATATGGCCCGATGTCGATACGTTGCGACCTAATTAGAATTTGGACAGGGTGATTCAATGCGTTTAGAAAGTTCTGGTAACTGTATTCTATTCCTTCGCGTTCAGTACTGCTCATTAAATCGAAATTAATTGACTTACACGCGACAACCGCCCTGAATGAACCATCGGACATGATAACCATATTGTCGCGGACCTCGGATAGCAATAGGGTGCTTTGGGTCGAATTCGGGTTTTTTGGTTTGATTGGTGTAGGTGTATTATTCCCAGATCCCTGAATACCAGAATTACCTGCGACAGGTGCGGCAGGCGATTGGGCTGGCGTTTGATTGTTTGGTGGCATGTTTGCTGTTTCCCACTCCCCTTAGAAATTACTATCGAAGTTGAACTAATACCTCTTGTGTAGCATCCTGTTTTTTCTGGATTCTATCTGCTTCACGAGCAATAGCGGCAATCGTTAAATCGGTATTGCTTGCGAGGTTTATTATACCAGCAGGCACCACCTTTACGCTAGTGGTTGTTTTGGGCTTGGCAGTGGGCTTTGATTGGCCAATCGGATCGATAACAGCCTGTTTTATATTCGGGTATGGATTATATTTGATAGGTGCTACGTTCGTCGGTTCGGGCGCCGAGGTTGGTTCGGCTAAAAACCCTCCATCAAAATAACCAGTTGGGCTTGGCATTGATTGCGATAAAACAGACGGCTGAGACTTTGGTTGTGGTGTTGCGACAGTTTGCGGGGTTGATACGACTACTTTGTTGTGCATGATATCAACAGCATCCTGATGCCTTCGGGCTTCGCTTTGTTTTAATTTGTCGCTAAGTGACAGCGAAGTCGAATTATCAAAGTCCAAAACATCTTCGACAGATTGGGCTTCTAAATATGCATCACTGGTCATTGCACTGTCTGGAGCCTGTACGCCAGGTCCACGAATAGCCCAGCCCTTGGTATCAACAATCTCGGCCAAATAAGTGAAACGTCGATCTGCCTCACTGACGGACAAATCTTTGGTTCGGCTGTATTCGATTACTTTGGGAACAGTGATTTCGATTAATGAATCTATGCCATCCGGATCCCACAACCTTCGGTGGGGTTTAAGGAAAAAAGACACCATCGCCGCCATATAAATTTCCATCGGTTGGTCTTTGCGAAGCGGCAGCGCCAATGCGCCGAAAAAGACAACAATAGGCAACGGCAGGACTGCCAGCGGAACAAACAACTGGGCCAACCCCCACGCCATCATAATCGCCATAGCCACGATTACCAGATAAATAAACTGGCGAAAACTGAACGGACCGATTAATTTATCGTCAGCTTCAACATCCTGGGGAACTTTGTATACCGCCATACTGCTTATAGTATAACATCTTCCCATTTACTGTTCCGTCAAGATTTCTATAACATGCAAATCAATGCCGATGATATGCAGCCGCCACCCGACTAAACTATTATTTTATCCCGAAATAGTTTTGAGCTTCCCTAATACTGCCGAATGCTGCCGGTGGTGAAGTTGGGCGTGGTGGAGGTGGTTGGCCTGCTGCTGTTGCGGCCGCATAATCAACACCATATTGCGTCATGTCGCGTGCGTATTTTGCTGCCGCATGCGTACTGGCGGCAGCTAATATCACTGGTTCTGCTATATTCTGCGCACGAGTCTCCATACTTGAAAAACCATCTAGAGCCTGCGTTGTCTTGCTTTCGGCGCTGGCCCCAGTAGTCAGATGTGTACTGAAGTTAGCCAATCCAGCGGGGGTGTCAATTCCTTTTCGGCTAACAGACGATGCGGAAACTTGATCCCACCCCTGGGTAGCTGTTAGCGGAGCAGTTCCGCTGAGAGTACTGAGCTCTGCCAAGGCATCACCGCGACCACTTTTCCTATATGCAGCAATGGCCTGTGATGTCGCCCCTGCGACGTCTGTTTCACTCGCACCAGCCGACCTTGCCCTGTCTAGGGCTGTATGGGCATCGGCACCACTGCCCTTGCCATTTTCGGATATATATCTTGCTGCTGCAAGATGCGAAGTGGCCTTTTCGTGCATTTTTGCTTCTCGCATTTTATCAAACTGCTGCTGTTGGGCGGCTTTTAGCCCTGTATAGGCGGCATGGGTGTTGTCACCACCGGACTGTGCCCATGCAACTGCTAGGTCGTCATCGCCGCCAAACATAGCCATAGCCTCCTCTATCTCTTTTCTGTCCTGGGACTGACCGGCTAGCGCTCGTGATGCACCAAAACCACCCGTTAAAGCATTAAACCGCCTATTACTATTTAGCCTCCTATTAAGCCCTGAACGTAGGTTCCCGGGGTTCCATCTACCACCCCTTCCTACATACTTCCCCGTTTTCATTCTTGCTGTTCGGTCGGCCTTTCTTGCCACCATGTGCCGGTTAATATCTGAATCCGTAAACTTCTTCCCAGCCCCTTTCCCAGCCCTTGAACCCATATTATTTAAAGCTTTGCCGATACCACCAATACCATCCATAGATTTCTTTAACAGACTTGGGATTAGAAATAGTGGCAATACAACCACCGATGCGGCGGCTATCTCACCTATCCAACCGGACCCGGACATTGCACCGTTTAATATTTTTGATGCGAAAGTCGACACCCCATAAATGAGTGCAACAATTGGATACAGCAGCAGCATGGATGTTAATAATTTTCTCCACTTATGGAACAAATTTTCGGTGTTTGGCAACAGATACGCCACAAAAGCCAATGGCGCAATTACCACCAGCAACACGATAATTGCTTGACGGGCAATTAATATAAACAGCACCATGACCAGGGCGACAACGGCAGCAATTAAAATTGGTATCAGAGCAGACAGCCCCGCCCACGCCGCGGCGGCCCCGGCCACGGCGACAGCCAGAATCCCGCCGGCTACCGTAGACCACGAGGAATGACTACCAGTACTCCAAAAACCAGGTGACTTACCTGACGGGACTGCGACGTTTGTAAACAAATCGCTCATCGATTTACCCAGAATGTTTGATAAATCCACGGCAAACTGGCATATGAAATACGACAGGTTAACCAATATTGCGGCGACAATTATTCTTGGTAATAATTTTTTAATCCCATAATTTGCAATACCAAAACCAGTCAGTTGCGAAAATATAATTATCAAAAATGCGATAACAAACGCTACATTGGCAAAACTTCGCATAATAGACCAAGCCGAATAAGTTGAGCTACTGGTGTCGAACATTTCAACCTTTACACTGAGGAAATTATTAGCCAGGTAACCATAGGCCGCATCAGCGACAGTGGCCATAAAATTCACTACAGGGCAGATAATCCAACCGATTCCGGTTATAGCGCAGGTCGTGGCATCAGGGTTATTGGTTTTAGGGACAGGAGTGATATCACGTGCTGCTGTGTCGGAACCATTCGCCACAATCCAAGCTTTGTAATCTCCGGCAAATGCGTTCATTCCATTTGCAAGGTCAACGCATTTCATTATCCTATCGCTACCCTTTGGCTGGTCCTGGACATATGCTCGAATGGTGTCGGTGTTTATCCGGTCGTTCATCCCTGTGCTGTAGTTATCATAATCGGCTTCGTCCAGTTTGCCATCCGTATCGACCATTTTTAGGTCTTTGGGGCCTGGGAAATAATTCCTATTGCTATTCGCATCGTTGGGATCTTTCAATTTAGTAACACCATCGGGTGTGGTCTCCAGGCATCCACCGATAAATGCGCCTTTATACAGCACATACTCCATCGGGTTGGTCATAGTTGTCTGAGCATCCATGTTGAATGTCGGGTAGCCACCAATTTGGTACTGGACTGCTGCCTGGAAATTTTTCATAAGTTGTGTCCTATCAACCATCCCGGCGCTGGGGCCAGCCAGTACGTAGTCATATGTTTGACTCGTACTAGAAGGGTCGCATGTTTCTGGGACGCCCGCTTGGCCACTGCCCGACTGCAAACCTAAGCCACAATAAAGAGCACCGATGCTATCAAAGCCCCACAAAGAGGCCGCCGCCGCAATCCAATCTGTATCCATACAATTAATATCCTGGTCCTTAGCGGCGCCATTGTTAACATAATTAAAGCCAGCCCCCATCCCTTTCAGGGCGTAGCCATCGGCAATCGTAGGGGCTGAGCGGAACCAGGCTCCTGAATTTATATCCGCATTAGTCATTGTCGGGTGGTCTTTTGATTTGGTTACTACTTGGTTTTTGAAAAGCGAATCAGAATTTATGCACTTGGACATTGCGTTATAATAGATATACGATAAAACGCTTTGAGTTGGGGTATAGTTGACACTAATATCAGAGGTTGGGGTCCCAGGGTCGCGTATAGCGCCAACCAGCTCAGTCAAAGCGGGGGCAAACAGCCCAAAAATAATCGAAAATATCAAAGAAAAAATTACTGTTTGTTTAAATGTGTGTTTATGCCACATAGTACCCATATTTAACCACAAGGGGTATGAGTGCGCAAGGAGTTTGATGGTCGACGATTATTAAAGAGAAGCTATAAAGGGTCTATATTATTTAATCGTTGCAGTAGCCTTGAGGCCGTCCATAGAAAGGCTTGTCATGTCCAACAGCCATATGGACTGTTCTGAACCGTCGTAGCTTGTAAATGTTACATATGCAAATTCAGCAAACACAGTTTTCCCGGCATAAGGGTCGGCTGGTGTTACATTTGGGTTGTAGTTGTCGCGGATTTTTATTATTTTGTATTGGACTTTGTTACCTTCGCTGTCATGGCCGTTTGATAGCTCGCTTGTATGGAGCGCTGTCCAGGTTG
Organism: uncultured bacterium; assembly: GCA_903832635.1. Taxonomy (GTDB): domain Bacteria; phylum Patescibacteriota; class Saccharimonadia; order Saccharimonadales; family Saccharimonadaceae; genus UBA1547. Next base: position 173,737 of record CAILCF010000001.1, on the reverse strand, counting down.
GGATAATGGCGGGGAGCTTGGTCCCAAGCTTATCAACCGAATCTGAATAAGCACCAGACACGACTTTGCTGTTGTCAACATCATAGTAAACTGCGCTCATCGCCTCTTGGGCTTTTACCTTGTCAAGCGTTGGAGTATCGGCTGGTTCTTGAAGTTGTAGGTGTGCTAATTGGTCATGATACGTGTTATTGCTAATTATTTGTTCGCCAGTGTCGCCAGGTGAAGCGAGCATCGGAGTAATCTTGTAGTTCCCGTTGTCATTATATTCACTGTTATACATTGCATTGTAGACATCATGTGCAACGGTGTAATCCATACGATATTGAGCATACGGCAACCTTTCGTCCCTAGACAAAGCATCAAATTCGTCAACTTCCATCCCGGAGTACTTTTCAGCCCACGAAGCATATGCATCAACTTCTTGCTGGGTCGGAGCCTTTTCGGGCGTTGCGCTTGGTGAAGGTGAAACTTCGGCGGCTGGGGACGCAGTCGGACTTTGGCTAGGCAGCTCTGTCTTGTTTGGCGATGGCGTATGTGAAGGGGTGGAAGCGACTTTACCGCAACCAGCCAGAGGTATTGCGAGTGATCCAAAGGCAAGGGCTGTTGCTAGCACTTTTTTGGGGGTAAGCCTATTCTTTCTTTCTGTGGTTGATTCTCTTTCGTATCTCATAAGATTTATCCTTTCGAGTAATTCCGAAGCTTTGATTGTTATTAGTATTTATACACTAAAAACGTAAAAAAAGCAATGCCATTAGCATTATAGGTTTTAAAACACTTGCGTAATACTGGTATTTATCGTATTTTATTAATAGGTATGAAAATAAAACAAACAGTGTTGATAATTGCGGCGATAATAGGATTTAACGGTATTTTAGTCAGCCCAGCGGTCGTGTTCGCGGCGCCTGCAAAATGTGGCAGTGCTACCCTAAAATCCGGAGAAAGTTGTTGCGGTGGCGTTGTGACATCTATTATTACGTGTAAGGAAAACGGCGGCAAATCTGATGACCCTTCGACTTCGGGGGTTTGGGGCATACTATTGCTGGCGGTTAATGTATTAACAGCCGGTGTCGGCATAGCGGCAGTTGCCGGTGTTATCATCGGGTCGGTAATGTATATGACCGCCGGCGGGAGCCCGGATAAGGTTAAAAAAGCAAATATTATGTTGACGAACGTGGCCTTAGGGATAATTGTGTTTGCCACCATGTGGGCGTTTTTGAATTTTCTTATTCCTGGGGGATTATTCGCATAATGAAAGTTTTCAAGATGAATTTATTACATTTGGTGGCCGTATTTCTTGTTACGGCGTTTGCCGGAACAGCGATAATAATGGTATCAGCCCCGAAAACCGAAGCAATGCTAGCTGGTGGGGGCGGTGCCGGTGGTGGTACCGCTAAACTTGACGATAGCTGTAATAGTGGCTTTTTGGGATTCCCATCATGGTACAGGGGTTTGACCAAGCCCGCACCCGACTGCAGTATACAAAGTCCAAAAGACTTGAATAGCCCTGGGAAGAATGACGGACTTTCAAATTTTATTTGGCGGGTTGCCCTGAACGTAATCGAAATGGCTGTCATGGCACTAGCGTATGTGTCCGGTTTTATGTTCCTTTACGGCGGCTGGTTGTTTATTATTAGTCAGGGAAAGCCCGAGACTGCCGCCAAAGCGCGCTCGACGATGACAATGTCGGCCGTGGGGCTGGTATTGATGCTTTCGGCGGTTACATTAGTTGAATTTATATTCAGTACGGTAATAAAATGACAATACTAGATTTATTTGCAGCTGCTGGACAGGTTAAAGTTAAACCTAGTGATATTAACATCCCTGACGTAAGCGCTATAAGTGTGTTAGGCGGAGTACTAGACGGCATCTATTTTATTGTCGGTGCTGTTGCCGTGGTGATAATTATCCTTGCCGGTTTTTCGTTCGCATCGGCAGCTTACGACCCAGCCAAAATAGCCAAGGCAAAAAACGCCATATTATATTCGGTGGTTGGCTTGATAATAGTCATCATAGCGTTTGCGATAACTCAATTCATAATTGGGAGAATGGTCACTTCGCCTTAATGAAACATAAAATCATACTGGAGGATTATAAAAGATGAAACGAATCAAATATCTGATATTAATACTGGGGATATTCGCTGGTTTTGCCCTGCCGCTAATTCCAGCAAATGCTGGCGCGGCGTGGGACCCATTGCCGTGTAATACAGCAGAAGAAAAAGCAACAGCAGTTTGTAACGATAAGGGTTCTAATACATTTACTAACGTCGTACAGACAATCGTAAATACCCTGCTATACATTTTGGCGGCCGTATGCGTTGTAGTTATAATTATTGCCGGTATAACTTACACCACATCAGGTGGTGATTCCGCATTGGTCGCTAAAGCTAAAAATACCCTGTTATACGCAATAGTCGGATTAGTGGTTGCGATATTGGCATATCCTATCGTAAACTATGTGATAGGAGTATTCGGGGGGTAACCTACCTATCGGTACTTAACAAAATATTAAATATCTGATATAAAGGTATCAACAACTAAAACGCTTTCGCTATATTGCGAAACCTAAAAAGGAAGATAAAATGAAAATGAAATCAATCAAAATTATGCTAGCCGGGCTGTTGGCGGTCCCAATGATGGCAATCGGCGCCAGTCTATTTGTTCCAACGAACACATTTGCAGCAGGCAGCGTAGGCTGTACTGGTGATCCGACGATTCAGAATGGAGCAAACTGTACACAGAGTCCAACTAACACCACACCTGAAAATCTATTTCAAAATGGGGGGGTGTTTCAGACAATTGTCAACGTACTGTTGTTCTTGATTGGTGCAATTTCTGTGATAATGCTGATTTACGGCGGTATCCGCTACACAATTTCCGGTGGTGATTCCAAGAATGTGACAGCAGCCAAAGACACGATACTATACGCAATTATCGGTATTGTCGTCGCTGTTCTGGCCTTTGCAATCGTGAATTTTGTTCTTACGGGACTAATGCCGGCGGCATAAAAACATTGATGAATTGACTTGTTATACCCGTTCTTTTCCAGGACGGGTATTTATTTGGAATAGAATATCTGTTATAAGTAGGTATAGGAATCATTAGTAACTTTTTGATTTTGCTAACAGCGAAAGGAAGAAACAATGAAAATGAAATCAATCAAAATCATGCTAGCCGGGCTGTTGGCGGTCCCAATGATGGCAATCGGTGCCAGTCTATTTGTTCCAACGAACGCATTTGCAGTTACTTGCAACAATAATGACTTTACCATTCAAAATGGGGCCAACTGTACGAAATCGCCGAATTCAACCACTCCGGACCAACTTTTTCAAAATGGCGGTGTGTTTCAGACGATTGTCAATGTAATGCTTTTCTTGATTGGCGCAGTTGCTGTGATAATGCTGATTTATGGTGGTATCCGCTATACAATTTCCGGTGGTGACGCCAAAAATGTAACAACTGCCAAAAATACAATTTTATATGCTATTGTAGGTATTATCGTGGCTGTCCTAGCCTATGCGATTGTCAACTTCATTCTTACGGGGTTAATGCCAGCAACTACTTAAGTACATAAATAATAGGAGAAAAAATGAATATAAAAACTCTCAGAAACAAATTAAAAGGGCTGCTGGCCATCTTGGTTTTAGCTTTTGGGATAACTATGTTAACACCTGCCATTGCTTCGGTAGGTGCGGTAGACTGCCCTTATGGTGGCACCGCAAGGACGCTGGCAGAATGCCCAACCAGCCTTCAAAGTGGCGCAAGTGCAGCTAAGGGTACGGACACCAAGGCATGTTTGTTTACCAATACTAAAACTGGGCCTGACGCATGCCCATCAGGACTTTTTACAAATATTGTCAATGCACTGTTGTTCCTGATTGGTGCCGTTTCTGTAGTAATGATTATTTACGGTGGTATCCGCTACACAATTTCCGGTGGTGAAGCCAAAAATGTTACTGCCGCCAAAGATACGATATTGTATTCGGTCGTTGGACTGGTGGTTGCGATAATGGCCTATGCGATTGTTAATTTCGTAATAACAAAATTGACTTAATAATCAATATTTACTAAAAAATACGACCCTTTCGGGTCGTATTAATTTTCAATGTATTTATTTTACTATTGAATTTGAATCTTTTTGGCAGCCTCTTGTCGGATTTTGTTGAATTTAATCGTTAGAACGCCGTCTTTTAGGACAGCTTCGACTTCGTCCTCTTTAACGCTGACTGGAAGTGCCAACGTACGGCTGAATTCGCCCCAGTAACATTCTTGGATATGCCAATTAATAGCATCTGTGTCATCACCGCTGTTTAGGGTGCCACTGATAGTTAGAATCCCATCGCTTATGCTAACATCCAGTTCTTCCTTGTTCACGCCGGCTGTGCGAGCTTTGACAACCAATTTATCCTCGGTTTCATAGACATCAACAGCTAACTGACCCGGGAATTCCTCTTCAGAATCATCCCAATTATCATCAGCAGCAGGTGCAGCCGCTTCGGGCTCGGTTGGTGTTAGTGTGTCGTCGTTAAGAAAAGCTGCTGTCAGCTCGTCCTCAATTAGTAAATCGTCATTTTGTTTCCGGGCCATGATATCCTCCACTTTCTCTAGGCTCTATTGACAAATAGTCTCTCACATTATAACCAACATATCCAGTATAATCAACCACCAGGGGCCTTTAAACGTAAAAAACACAATGCTTGACGATATATTATCAATCATAGCTCCACACCACTGTTGCGGCTGCGATGAAATTGGCAGTTTGTTATGTGGTAATTGTAAATATAACATCACTTCAGAGTTAAAAATGGTCTGCATAGTGTGCAGACGCCCAACTGGGAACACTTGCCTTTGCGGAAATTGCCATATGCCTTACGAAAAAGCTTGGGTTGTTGGTGAACGCGATGGTCCGTTACAGAGATTAGTCGGTTTATATAAGTTTGAGCGCGCCAAATCAGCCTATAAATCGCTTGGCGATTTGATTCTAGATATATTACCTGAACTCCCCGCCGAAACCATAATTGTGCCTATTCCCACTACGCAAAATCGAATTCGCGAACGAGGTTATGACCATATGTTATTGGTGGCCAGGTACGTTGCTAGGGCTCGTAATTTAAGATGTCAGCGACTGGTCCAACGTAAAACAAATACTAAACAGCGCCAAGCTACTGCCAAAAAGCGTGATACGCAGGCTAAAAATGCATTTTTTGTAGCGAATAAAATCGATTCGGATACACCGTATCTGATTATTGACGATGTCATGACAACAGGGGCGACTATAAAATATGCCGCCCAGGCGCTTCGGGATGCCGGCGCCAAACATGTTTGGGTGGCGATAATAGCCAGGCAGACTCTCGACTGAGACGTTTGTATCTGTTAGAATAATGGCTATTGGAATATAGAATATGGAAGATGGCGAAGCTATAAAGCTAATAGCCAAATTCTAATAGCTAATTGCCAAAACAAGGAGAGGTGACCGAGTGGTTGAAGGTAGCAGTCTTGAAAACTGCCGTGCCAGAGATGGTACCGCGAGTTCGAATCTCGCCCTCTCCGCCAAATTAAAAATACGACCAGTGTGGTCGTATTTTTAATAATTCCCCAATCTACGAATTCTTGTTAGAATAGACATATGGAAGATTCATTAATTCATGAAAACACAGCACTCCGTTCATTTATAGAAAACGAGTTGTTACTACACAGATTGTATGGTCATTATGCCAGCTTGTTTCCAGAAGACGAGGACTTTTGGCTTGATATTTCGGCTGACGAAGCCGAACATGCTGGTTGGGTTCACTCTTTATCAAAAAAAATTGACAACGGAGAAGTCAGATTAGGTGATGGACGATTCGAACCAGAGGCCCTGACTAGTTTTGCGTCATATATCCAAGAACAAATCGACAGAATTAATACCGAAAACATTCTTCAAATCCAGGCCCTATCAATCAGCATGGATCTGGAAAACTCGATGCTTGAAAAAGCTATGTTCAAATCCTATGAAACAGATAGCCCCGAGTTGCGGGAAGTAATGGACAGGTTGCAAAAATCAACAGAATTTCACTACAAAGAAGTCAAAGACCGTTGGACAGCCGAACGTAATAAGTAACATAAAACTGTTATAAATCAAAAAGGTCCGTCCTTTTCCTCACCTTAGACTGATGACAAATATACAACGTACGAATGGGACGGACCTTTTCAGATATTAAATTTTGATTTTATTGTTTTTATCTAAATAATCTTCCAAAAATTCGTGATATTTGACTGCTGATCCGTATAGCTCGACAATGTGGCTTTTGTTCATCCACTTCGGGATATCGTTATATAAGTAGGCTCTGATCGATGAATGTGGGTAGTCAATCCACACGTCCGGATTCCGATGGATGTATCGACTGATGTGCAAAAGGTATTCATCTGACGAGATTCGCGAACCCTTGTAACGACTTTCAAAAAGCGGGCCGGTTCTGCCATATTTATGATTAAAATATAGACTGTAACTGGTCATTATCCCATGCATTAATTTTGACATTCCACCCTCTTCAATTTGGTATAGCAACAGATGAAAATGGTTCGGCATCAGACAATAGGCTAATACCTCGACTGAATCATACAATTTAGGATAAGTTTCGTCAGGGTTGTAAATATTTTTTTCCTTGGATAAGTAACGCTCAAAAAGAGATAAAAAGTATCTATAGTCACACTCTTCCAAAAAAATTTTCTGTTTATTTGCGCCACGAGTATAGACGTGATAATAGCTTTCCGGTACGTTAATCTTTATTACATTTCGACTCGGCATGTAACCTATCCACCTTAATCTCTCGACGCCCAGAATTATATAAATTTTAGGTTCTATTAAGTTTCATCTCAGTTTATTTCATATCAATATATTTGTAAAGTATTATTTCAGATTAGTCACTTAGGTCTTTATCTGTTATAATAGGTTAAATTGTGAGCGAAGAATTACCACCATTGCGAATAGGAAGACTTGAATCTGAATTCCCTATCGTTTTAGGCGGTATGTCTACCGCACTAACTAATTCTGAATTAGCGGCGGCTGTCGCGAACCAAGGTGGTTTTGGCACTATCGGTGGAGTCGGTCTGGGTATGGTTGAAGGGACGAAAAGAAAAAAGGAATATTTTACGGGTTGCGAAACTAACTTACGTCAAGAGATAAATGATGCACTTGAAAAGAGTAATGACGGGAACATTGGCGTAAATTTAATGGTCGCCGTGACAGATTATGAAAATCTGGTAAAAGTTTCTGTTGAAACTGGTGCAAAATTTATTGCTTCCGGAGCCGGATTGCCTCTAAGTTTGCCAGAATATGTAGAAAAATATAAAGTACCCGGTCAACCAACACCCGAATTGATTCCAATAGTTTCCGGCGTTCGGGCCGCAGAGCTAGTCCTGCGAAGGTGGAAAAAAGACGGTGTTACCCCCGCTGCATTTATTGTCGAAACACCCAATACGGCTGGTGGTCACCTGGGAGTGACCAAATCCGAGGATATAGGGAAGTCTGAATTCAGCCTCGAAACCGTCGTCCCCCAACTAGTTGAGGTTTTAGAACAGCAAGGAATCGATATCCCAGTCATTGCTGCCGGCGGTGTTTGGGATAAAGAGGACATCTTGAAATCATTAAGTCCGAAAGTTGGCGCAAAAGGTGTCCAAATATCGACACGTTTCATCGCAACAGATGAATGTAATGCTTCAACGGCATTCAAAGAACGTCATGTCGACAACAACGACCCCATTATAGTTATAAAAAGTCCGGTTGGTATGCCCGGACGCGCAATTGAAAACAGTTTTATTCGTCGAGTTAATGAAAAAACACCGGAAGAAAACATCGATTTGGGTTCCTGTGTGAACTGTCTGCGGGTCTGCGCTCACGCAAAAGACCCATTTGCAAGTTTTTGCATTATTCGGGCGCTTTACAACGTCCGCGTCGGAGATATCGACAACGGTGTACTTTTCACCGGCAGTAATGGCGATAGACTAAAAGAAGACCGTGAAAAAGGAATTCACTCTGCCCGCCAAATTATGCAAGAATTAACCAAAAAGTAAGCCCAATCGTCCAAACTTATCCACAGAAAGGTCCGTCCTTTCTGTGGATAAAAAAGGGAAAACCCGCCCTCAGAAGTACCGAGGTTCGCCAGAGGCGAATACGGTTTTCCCAAGTAGCGGGTGTATTTGAAGATGAGGAAGGTTTCCTAGGTTGATGTCGGCCTGAACTTGAGGACGACTGCATTGCCTGTCGATGATCCGTCTTGAGTGCGTTCATCCTCTTCACGAATCATCTTGCGAAAACCATCACCCTCCAAGCAGTTGGTGTGGTGTTTCCACACGACTAGGCCGCTCATCTCTGGGATACGATGCCTTTCCCAGACAAAAACTTCACGGACATAGGACTGTCCAGGCCTGATGTCACCCATGCAGGCCATGCAATAGTGAGTTTTTCGGGCGGTATGGATGTTCATGCTTAGAATCCGACGTACCGGACTTTTGAACTTGACTTCAACTACCTCACCCATCCATCAACTCCTTTCAGTATCTTCAAGGTGCGGATACAAACAGACCGCGACATAGTCGCAGCCACCTCTTGTATTAACGAAGTTATCATAACACAATATTCACTACTTGTCTTATATGCGGTTGTAATTAATGACAATAACGAAAAAACTATTGACAATAAAACTACTATATTGTAGTATATGATTATCTTCGTACCTGACAAATCAACCAAGTGAACGCCTTCGACTTTTTGGGCCTGCTATTGGTCACCTTTAGCCCAAAAAGGAGCTTTTAAACAGCAGGTATAGTGGTGAAACCGGCGACATAGACAAAATCTACATCCGGTGCTTATCCAATGGCAGCGGTTTTTTTGTTTTCTTACGGGGTTTAAATAGACAACCATAACACTAATCCCCAACTGGGGTGGTGTAAACATAAACAGCCTGAAAAGGCACGGTCGAAAGGAGGGTGACGCACGAGTTTGCTCCAAATGGAGAGGGGTACCAAGTAGAAGAGCGGTATGCGGGCTCCGCTACTAGGTATATCTCTAAAAGGAGCGTGACATGAAGACCAAGCTGGCAGTATTGCTGACGATGGCCATTATGTGCATCGTCGTTGTGGCCCCCGCGCAAGCGGTCAGCTACACACAGCAGATCAACCCGTTGACAACGGCGGCCAACACGGCCACAGGTGGCAGCGGTCAGTTCCTCGCCACGACAGACTCACAGATGACTTTCTTCCCTGACGGGCACTACGCCGTCACGGAGGCCAGTATAAGTGCGACAAAGACCGCCACGACGGGGAACATCACACCGATGTCATCAACAGATCTAGGTTGGGGTGGAACCGCTACGTCGTCAGGCAGTGCAGACGCGCACGTGACGACCGTGGTTTACAGCATCCTCGGCATCAAGGTCTACTCAGTCACAAGTGGTGTGCACTTCTCGTGGAGCAACGGCATCGTTCAGACACACACGCGTTACGAACCGACGCTACAGGTAGACTTCCGGATCCCAGCAACAAGTTGCACGATGACAAGGGACTGGGGTCAGCAGTGGGCGTTCGCCTGGAATGGGAAAGCCACTGGTGGTTGGTATACGTCCGTCGTCATGCACGTCAAGCAGGCGATCATGAAGTATGGTATCTATGGCAACATGGATATCACCCATGAATACAAGCTGCAAGGTAACGGCAGGTTCTGGTGGAGGTGGACGATGTGATGAGCATCACACCCTTCGGCATAGCGCTACTGATCGCCCCCTTCCTCTTCGGAGCAGGAGCAATCATCGCACACAGAAGGCACAAGCGTGGGCTCTCCACCTTCCTGTGGGTGCTTACGGGCATAGCCGTCTTCGGCTTCGCCGTCGTGTTCATCACGGTCGGTGGCAGCGCTTCCAGTACTAGCTTCTGGAGGTAGCCGAGTTTAGCTCGGCATCAAGGGGCGGGACGGGGTCTTCATTGACCCGTCCCCGCCCCTATTTTCTTTTTTATCCACAGAAAGGACGGACCTTTCTGGGGATAACTATCATTGAATGTTACTACTCATAAAGCTCTATCTCATGTTATATTAAGTGAATGGTTATAAACACAAACAGCTTTGTGGCAAAATATAAATTCGGAGGAGTTTGATGCTTGAAGGCTTTGTTCTACTGTTTTTTGTTATTTTCTCACCCCTAATTCTAGGCGTTATATTTTTGTTATTTAGGCTTTCATCGCGTTTTGGTTATAGCATAACGACCATAAGAATTCCATTGCTGGTTATCGCTGTGGCTACCATTTACGCCATATGTTTTTTTACAAATAAATCTGATATTTCCAGTCCCACCATGCCAATCTGGCTATGTGTAATAGTACTTATTGCGACAATAACCTCGTGGATTATTGATTCGAGATATTTGCATAGACTTGTAAAAAAACGTGTAGTAACAGTTAAAAAAATAAACTCAACCAGAGAGGTTGTAAAAATATTAGCTAGAATTATCTTGGTAGCTGTTATCGCGCCGTTAGCCACCTTGATTTTAGGTATATTATGGCTGGTGGTAACAAATCCGATTTTTGATAATTTGAATCACGATAAATTCACTACTCTAGATACACAAATGCATGGAGTTTATAATAATCTGAAGACAGCTTCGAACGGAGTAGATAATTGGAATTATAAAACCGTATGTAGTCCGAATGCATCCGGATGGATGCCAGACGGTACGTATAATTGCATAGTCTCAATATCTACTCAAAAAACCGTTACATCCGTTGAAGAAATTAACAGCCTCCAAGCAAAATATTATCCCATTGTTGATAAAAATCAGACCCTAAAACAAAAGACAGAGTTAGACCCCGAGATGCCGAGCGATTTTGGTAAAAATTTCGTAGTTAGTAGTACTGAGAAACACTATGCAGAAACATCTTCGAAAATAGAATGTCGATATCTTTTTGAAGTTAATCAAAGTAGTAAAAACAGAGATAAAAACTATGATTCGTACGGCACAATATTGATTGATAGCATTGGCGATGTAGTCATAAGTATTCGTTGTGACGATACGGCAAGGCAGCCTTGGTACGAGCTTGTTCAAAATACCAGTATGTTAATTCCAGAGTAGGGTTGCTATTTTCGCTTATTAATTTTTATAGAGACTATCGCAATTATTGCAGAGATTAATATAACAACAGCAAAAATGAAAGTTTGTCCAGACTTCTTAGGGACATTTGAATCGTGAATGCCAGCTGTTTTTGTGCGATTAATCGCACCGACAACAACGGAATCTCCTTTTACCGCGGAATTTGATGAATAATCAGAAGATTCAAGGTTACTGTCTGCTGTGTTGATGTTATTTTTTACTGCCGGTCGAGCAATATTAATGCTTAGCGGAGTGTTCATAGACCTGTTCGTCATTTGTTTTTCTACCATTTTCACTGGTTTGGAATATTTGATAACTTGGTACAGCTCAATTGGATCCCCGGAGTAGGAGGTTCCATACAGATGAACAGTGTGGTAACCTTCGGCTAAACCAATTGGTAAATTGACACTTACATTTAGAGACCCATCACCCGCTGCGGTAAAATTACCTAGAGAAATTGGGTCCGACGTTACCTCAATATTTACTAGAGAATCAGGAGATAATGAATATCTGTCAAGTGTCAAATCTTTTTGTCTATTGTCTGGACTGCCCTCGTGATCATATACAAAATTTGCGATTTGTTGAGTAGGATAGTTATGGTAATTTTTGGGTATCCAATAGGTTGATGGTTCCGGAACTTTCACGGATTCATCTGGGCATATAACGGTTCTGTCACTGCAATAGTCATAACCTAGCAAATCATCGATTGATTTATGTATAGAATTGGCGATTAAACTATGGCCAATTGAATTTGGATGAAAACCCTCATTTCCGATGAATCGAAACCATTCAGAATCATTCACTACGTTGTTGTCATCACCTGTCCTAATCCCGTTATTAGCATTAGGCGACTTACTCCCGCATAAGGTCTGGTTACCATAGCTATCTTGAATATCAATAAATTTTACACCAGCTGATTTTGCAGCTGCCGACATAACTTGATTCAAATAGTTCACGCTTTCATATATAAAATACCTTTCAGTTTCGTCGAGAGATTGGGTGGTAACATAATCACAATTACCATTTGGATCAATAATATTCGGGTAACCAATTACATATATTTTGGAACTCAGTGAATCCTCATGGATTTTTTTATAAGTTTTAACTAATTTATCAAAAATATTTTTAATTTCTACCGCAGTTTGTTCTTTCTTTTTTGGATCACTAGCCCAATCACAAGTTGACCAGGGGCTGGCACAAGCCGTCAGTTTACTGACAAGACCTGCATCGTTGCCTCCTATGCCAATTGTTATAACTTTTGAATAATTATCTTTGACGAAGGTTTCTTGATGGACTCGACCAGGAATATATGTGTACTTTGCTTGTGTCTGACTGAGCACCCTCTCTTCTTTAGATAATTGTAAACCCTTAACTCCTAACCTATCTATTTGTCCCCAATAATCAATTTCGCTGCCCACTACATCCCCAGTTGTTGCCCCGGAACACGCTACACTTTTCATTAAATCAGGTTTAATCCCCGCCAAACCAGCCAATAGATAAGGATATGACCTGGTACTTAAATGACATTTTTCGAACTGGTCATTTGTGCCTGGTGCGTAATATTTGTCATCTGTTTCACCTTCGCCGCTTGTAAAAGAATCACCTAGTGCCAGATAGTCTAATTTCCGGCCGACATTTCCAGCTGCTCGCAAAGTTATTTCTCGTGATTCACCTTCATAGGGTATTGCATAAAAGTTCAACTCACCGCCATCGTCACTGAACCTGGGGCTAGTCGCCGCATAAAACCTGTTTATTAATTTGCTTACATCTATCGATGCCTGTTTGCATGGCGACGGGATAGGGAGAATATCAGCCATTTTCGTATCGTCCGCATTATCACCGCATTCAGAATTTACATCAAACACTGCTAAACCTGCATTTATTCCCATAACTGCAACTTGTTTGCCGCCATTGCTGACAGCAATCTCGCTTGTCGGGTCATAGCCGGTACCGTAACTAAATAACATAGTGGACATACGTTTCATTTCAAGCGTTTCGACATTCAACAACCCTATCCCACGACCCCTGAACTCAACTGCTAGCCATTTTCCGTCATCCGATGCACCGAAACCTCCAATAGGCCAAGCGTAAGCTCTGTTATTTTGAAAAATATATTCTGGGTTAGTTGAGTTAAAATTGTATTCTGTTGACAGTCCATTTCTCACTTTGATTAAGCGATTTGTAAAATTTTTATATACAACAAGAGAACGGACATATCCATTAATCAAATTTTGCTTTGTAACCAACGTATCACTGCCCGGCAAGTACAAACAGCTGTCATATCCATCACAAGGTCCATAGAAAGGGTACATTTTATTATCAAATTTAAAACTTACAAGCCTTACAAAGCCTTTCCAGGAATCGTATGTAGCTGTCCCAAAGTTTACTTTTCCCGCAGATGATCCAGCTGTCACACATACTTTCTTTTTTTCATATTCACCATCGATATTTTTCAGTTGGTAAGGAATTGGGCACAAAGATGAAGTCATGTCTGTGATTGGATTTGAAGCAAAAATAACTGGGTTGCCAGAGCTCCATGACCAGGATTTATTCGGTGTTTCAGCACTTACGTTTGATGAAAATAATAAATAAACAAAAACTAATGCCCCAAAAAATATAAGTGTGGTTAATAGATATCGTTTACTAAAATTTTTAACTAACATATAAAAAAACGTATTAAACTAATGTAATCTTATACTACACACTAAGCTAATTATAAGCAATCATATTTGTGCTAAAATATAACAGATGAATCCCGTTAGAAACACGGGGTACAAATTTAGTAATGATTGGATTTCTAACGGGATGAAAATACTGGGAATTGAAACTAGTTGCGATGAAACTGCAGCGTCTGTGGTGCAGGATGGCAGAAAACTGCTGTCTAATGTGATTGTCTCGCAAATCGACATTCACGCTGTTTATGGTGGGGTTGTACCCGAAGTGGCGGCACGCAGTCATATCGAAGTAATCAATCCTGTTATCAACCAAGCGTTAACAGATGCAAATTGTACTTGGGATGATATTGACGCTATTGCTGTCACCTACGCCCCTGGCTTGATTGGCAGTTTGTTAATCGGCATGCTGGCGGCGCGAACATTGGCTGTTCTGCATAACAAGCCGATTTATCCGGTGCATCACGTCGAAGCCCATGTTTACGCTAACTTCATAACTGAAGTGGCAAATGGCAAATGGAATATGGAAGATGGCAAGAGCAAGCCAATAGCTAATAGCAAAATTCCAATAACACTTCATTCCGCTCCATCTTTCCCTATGCTGGCCCTGATTGTCAGTGGCGGACACAGCCAACTGGTATTATTCCACGATCATGGTAACTATGAATTAATCGGCCAAACCTGCGACGATGCAGTTGGTGAAGCTTTTGACAAGGTTGCAAAAATTATCGGACTTCCCTATCCCGGCGGACCATCAATTGCCAAAGCTGCATTGGTTGGCAACCCCCTTGCCTACAAACTTCCAAAATCAAAATTATCAGGAAAATACGATTTTTCGTTCAGTGGCCTTAAAACAGCCACGCTAAGGGCTGTCCAGCGTGAAGTGGGCGTTGACTTTACTTTCCCCTCAACAGGGCTTGCAGAGCGTCTAGACGAGCGTAAGCGCAATGATTTTGCCGCCAGCTTCCAACGAATCGCTATCGAAACCCTGGTTGACCAGACCGAAAAGGCGTTTAACGACTATAAACCCAAATCAGTCGTTATTGCCGGCGGTGTTGCTGCCAACCAGGAACTGCGTCGAATTTTATCCGATAGAATTCCTATTAACATTGATTACGCCCCAATGAATCTGTGTACAGACAACGCCGCCATGATCGCATCCCTTGGTTTTTACTTTTCACAAAAAAACGAACCATCAGACCCGTTTGAATTAGAAGTTGAACCCAGCATATCAATGACAAAAACAGCGTGGAATACCACGTTGTAACTAGCCCGATGTATTATACACATCAGCCTAAGGTGTCAAAAAGGTCCGTCCTTTTTTATTTTCGTCGTTTGAAGGGTTTTTTGATTCGTCGGACGGTTCTTTTGGCAAGAGGTAATCCCCTATGCCAAGCCCCATATTTAGCAGATAGCGGTTTTTCAAAAGTCCCGGCCAAATCGGTTTCGCCAACTGCCCAACCCATTTTGAATGTCGTAACGCCGCCTTCCAGCAGCCCACCAAAATCATATCTGGTCAGTCCCCACTCGCGACATTTTCGGATAGCGTGCCATTTTAAGGCGTAATTAACTCGTAATTCCTGTCCCTTTTCATTCATTCCACCGTAGAGTTCTAGCGCTGTGTCAGCACTGATAGCCAGCCACAAGAAGGCAACCGGTTCACCATCGACATAAGAGGCGAACAGTTGTGAGAAGTCAGCCATTTTGCTGAAAACATCATAGTAATACTGGTCATCGTGCAGATCGAATTTGGCTCGTTTAGCTGTAAGTCGGTAAATATCTAAGCATTTATTCAAATCGTCCATGGTACGAACGCGTTTGATTTCCATGGCTTCGGCCGACGATTTACGGATATATTGACGCGTTTTTTTAGCCATATCGTTCAACAGTTCGGATTCGGACTTGTTCAGATCAAGAATAATAGTTTTTGATGGTAAAATATGATTTTTTGATAATTTCCACCCCTGAGGGACAGAATATACTTCTTCATCTGGTTCAATCGACAGCGCTACGCTATGGTGATGGGTTTTTACGTATTCAGCCAATGACCGGAGCAACTCTTCCCTATTTGATTCATCGACGACCGGACCGCGCGGAATATATGCTAGCGAGCGTAACGGCCATGGTAATTTACGGTATAACACCTGTGAGGCACCAATAATATTTTCGTCATCATCGTGCATAAAGAACCGGTCAGCTGACCAGCCGTGGACGGACTTGGCGTCTCCCCAACCCCATAATTGTAAGGGGTGTCCCCCATTTTCAAGAATATAATCATCCCAATCAGATTTGCTGTGTCCCAAAGTCAATTTGCTCATTTTATAGTTCCCTCCGTGGACTATCCCTATTATACAACCTATTTTTAGTTTAAATGGTTGTGATATAATACAAGGTGAAAACAAACATGCGGGAAAAGCAAAAACTTTAAGGGGTTTCATGGGAAAACCTTGGGTATATGTTGTCTTTTCACGTGTGAATATATTATATGAAAGTTTGATTCATCCGGAATGAAATTAGCCAAAACATACGAACCAAATCAGTACGAACCGGATATTTATGCCATCTGGGAAAAAAGTGGTGCGTTTGAGCCAACAGGGAAGGGCGAGCCATTCAGTATCGTAATGCCTCCACCGAATGCCAATGGAAATTTGCACATCGGGCATGCTCTGACTGTTGGACTAGAAGACATTATGGCGCGGTACTACCGCATGAAGGGCAGAGATGTTGTCTATATCCCCGGTGCCGACCATGCAGGTTTCGAGACCTGGGTCGTTTATGACAAGATACTGACCGAACAGAATAAAAATCGTTTTGATTTTTCGCGCGAACAACTGTACAGCCAAGTATGGAATTTTGTTGATAAACAGCGGGGGAGTATGGAGTTGCAACTGCGGGCCTTGGGTGTCAGTTGCAGTTGGAAAGATTTAGTTTTCACGCTGGATAAAAAGGTGATTGATACCGTTTACGGAACGTTCAAAAAAATGTGGGACGAAGGCTTGATTTACAGGGGCGAGCGAATGGTAAATTACAGCACAAAATACCGAACAAGTTACGCCGATATTGAAGTTGACCACAAAACCGAAAAGGGGACTTTGTGGAATATTGCCTATCCGACATATGACAAAATAGGTGAAATCGTGGTTGCGACCACTCGACCAGAGACAATTTTCGGTGATATGGCGATAGCCGTCCATCCGGATGACAAACGATACAAAGATTTTGTCGGGACCCGAGTTTTACTGCCATTAACGGACCGTGAAATTCCGGTAATTGCCGATGAATTTGTTGACCCTAACTTCGGTACTGGCGCTGTAAAAATTACACCAGCGCATGACCCGAATGACTTCGAGATGGCACAACGTCACAACCTGACACGTCTGCAAGTCATCGATTTTGACGGTACGATGATTAACGTCCCTGAACAGTTTGTCGGTCTGACCGTTGAACAAGCCCGCAAAAAGACTGTTGCTGCAATCCAGGCCCAAGAATTGATGAGGGGTACTACTCCATACGAACATGTCGTTGGCTATGATTATAAAAGCGGTCTGCCAATCGAACCTTTAATCAAAGATCAGTGGTTTATTAAAATTCAACCTTTGGCTCAACGAGCCAAAAAGGCCATCGAAGATGGCGAGATAACATTTACACCAGATAGTCGCACGCGTGACTTAAGCCGTTACTTCGATCAATTGCGTGATTGGAATATATCGCGCCAGATACCGTGGGGGATCCCTATACCGGCTTTTCAAAACGTCAACGACCCTGATGATTGGGTATACAACGAAGACGTCGA
The DNA here is from genome assembly GCA_903832635.1 of uncultured bacterium. GTDB lineage: Bacteria > Patescibacteriota > Saccharimonadia > Saccharimonadales > Saccharimonadaceae > UBA1547. The sequence goes on along the minus strand of CAILCF010000001.1, from coordinate 156,156 downwards.
CGAAAAAACAATCGAGATTGACGGAAAGATTTATCGGCGAGAAGAAGACACGTTTGATACTTGGTTCAGCAGTAGTCAATGGCCGTTTATTACGACTGATTATCTGACAAAAGGGGAATTATCAAAATTTTATCCCAACAGTGTCATGGAAACCGGTGGTGATATATTGTACTTCTGGGTTGCCAGAATGATAATGATGGGACTATATGTGACAGATAAGGTTCCATTTAAACACGTCTATTTACATGGTCTGATTTTAGACGAAATTGGCAAAAAGATGAGCAAAAGTAAGGGGAATGTCGTCAATCCAATTGAAGCCCTGACCGAATACGGATCCGATGCTTTACGACTGGGATTAATCGCCAATCGTAGTGCCGGTCAAAACCAAGCTTTCGGTATTGGTCGGGTACTGGCTGGGCGAAACTTTTGCAACAAATTATGGAATATTGCACGCTTTACAGAGAACAAACTAGGCGATGGCTATCGCAAGAAAGCTCCCGAGCCAAAATCCTTGGCAGACCATTGGATTATTCGTCAACTGTCAGATGCTATTACCGAAATTGAATCAATGGTCGAAAGTTATCGCTTTGCCGAGGCTAGCGAAACCATGTACCACGCAATTTGGGATAATGTGGCCGACTGGTATATTGAAGCATCTAAACAACAAGACAACTCGGCAATGTTGGCCTGGGTACTGGACACGTCACTGAAAATCGCGCATCCGTTTGCACCATTTGTAACAGAGACAATCTGGCAAACTTTAACTTGGCATAACAGCTTGTTAATAACGACTCAGTGGCCGGAAAAAGGTGTCTACGACGATATTGCCGCTGCTGAATTTAGTCGATTAAAACACCTGATTACAGAAGCCAGGTTTGTAACGAACGAATTGCCTGGCAACGAACGTTATAGTTTACTGTATCAAAACGACAGCCTGATTGCGGATAACGCCGAAGTTATCAAGCGAATGGCAAAACTTAAAGATGTAACGGTAGTTGATCAGGCAAGGGGACTGCGCCTTGCAAACAGCGGTCGGGAAGCCTGGTTGGACATTTCCGAAAAAACTTTGCGTGAGCATCAATCAAATCTGGAAGTCCGACTAGCCGAAACGCAATCTGTAATTAAAACATTCAAAGCCAGATTAGCCAACGAAAATTACGTTGCCAAAGCTCCGGCCGAACTGGTCGACGAGACTAAAACCCAGCTGGAACAAAAACAGGCGCTGGTTGAACGCCTCACCAACGAACTTGAAATTCTAAAATAACACTTACAAATCACCGTCGCTGCCGTAACTGTCACCCATAATTCGGCCTTGGGCAATATGTTCGTCGTCATCGCTCTTTTTAGATTGAGCTGACGGCAACTGATAGGTGACACTGGACGAACTGCCGGTAAACCAATTGGTATCAATATTCGGGCTGGAAGTAGACGGATTTATTGAAACGTTTTCGGCCAGATAAGCGATGTTATTAGAAGCATTAGCAACGACAACATCAACGGCATCTCCGGCTCGAAAATCGCTGATAAACCAGCCGAACAACACTAATAGCGAGATTGTGATGGTGAGTGGTGTGTTAAGTGTAGGTTGCATAGTTTTTGTTTTATTAAAGTTATACAAAATACAATATAGCATAAGCTTTGTATTATGTCAATAATAGGTCTTTATTAGCTATTCATGATGGTATGGATTGCCGGCAGCAATTTCTTGGGAACGATACAACTGCTCTATCAATATCAAACGAACCAATTGATGCGGGAAAACTAGTTCTGACAGAGACCAGACGAAATTAGCTCGTTTTAAAATTGTGTCATCGACACCGTAAGCGCCACCAATAACGATAACCAGATTTTTTGACGCCTCAAGTATTTTCAGTATTAACTTCGATAATTTCCCAGAATCTACGGACTCGCCGCGTTCGTCCAATAAAATTACATAATCATTAGCATTAAGACGTAATAGTATACGCTGTGACTCTTCCTGCTGGGCTGTGACATCAGTTAGGGACGAATGTGGTAAAATTACCCACTCAACGTTGAATGGTTGTTTTAGGCGCTTCTGATAGCGCTGTATTCCTTCGGCTATCCAAGATTCGTGCTTTTTTCCGATTGCAATAATGCGAATTGGCATTACATTTTCAATCGCTCGGCCATTTGGGCAAGCGCAAAGTTGTTTGGTTCGGCGTCAAGATCAGGTTGTTTTTTAAGATCATTTCCGTGATAAATTGGGACCAAATGGACGTGACAGTGGGGGACTCCAAAACCTTCGACGACAATTCCGACGCGCGGCGAACCAATTACTTCGCGGATGTGACTACCTATTTTTTTTACGGTTTGCCATAAATATTCGTAGTCTTCATCACTTAAATCCCAGATGTGATCGACTTGAATTTTTGGAACGACCAGGGTGTGCCCTTCGTTTTGCGGGTGTAAATCTAAAAAAGCGATGACGCGGTCGTCTTCGTATATCTTGAAAGCGGGGATTTCGCCGTTAATAATTCGTGTAAAAATGGATGGTTCTGGCATGGTCTAATTATAGCAAATCATGTTTTTTGATATACAATTGAAAATATGCGTGCCACCAAAAGTATTAACGTCCAGAAAATATTAGACGGATATGTTGATAAAATCTTTTTGCGTTTTATCCCTAAAAGCGTAAAACCGAACCAAATCACGGCAATCCGTTTTATTTTGGTGCCGGTTGTATATGCGTTGCTTTTACAGCATTCATACATCCTGGCGCTCATCGTATTTGCGATTGCTGCGCTGACGGATTTGCTGGATGGGGCAATGGCGCGAACAAGGAACCAAATTACTGATCTTGGGAAGGTGATTGACCCGATTGCCGATAAACTGTTGATATTAACCGTACTAATGTTTGTCGGATGGAAATATTTAATTATCAAAGTCTTTGTAATTTATATAATTTTTGAAATGATTGCCGTTTTAATCGGTTATTTCTTTGCATTTTTAATAGGCAACCCAATTGGGGCCAATGTTTTTGGAAAAATTAAGTTGAATCTGCAATGTTTAAGCATAGGATTATTTATCTTGGGTGTAATAATTTCCAGTCAAGTGTTGGAACGAATATCGATATATGTGCTGTTTGTGGCTTTGATTTTTGCAGTTTTTGCGGCTATCGAGACCGGACGGCGCAAGGTCAGAAACTATTTTGCAAAACATAATATCGACGTTATTTACACTTAAAATTAAAAGGGCGCGGGCCCGATTGGAAAGCTTTCGCACATCAATCGAACTCGCGCCTGTGGGGCGGAGAGCTCTAAAATATATTGAGCTCTCCGCCCGAAACCTAAGGGAAAAACCGAAAGACTTACGCCACCGTGACGGTTGCCTGTCGCAGATGGTAATGGGAGATACACTGGTGCACGATGGGGGTGATCTTGACGGACAGCGTCGGGAACAGGAAGTCCATAACGTACAGGTCAGCACCATCCCTCTTGGGGACCATGTTCAGCGGCGTGTACAGCCCGAAACTATGATCCATGAAATCGAAGTCCGTCACGAACGATGCTACCGTTGGTACGTAGAACCTGTCCATTGGGGCATCCCAGTCCCACATCATGCGGATGCGGGTCATGACCTCCTTGACGATGGCGTCGGTCAAGTTGTTGACTTGGCTCATGTTGACCAGATCGGGGGTTTGGGCCACCACGCTTCTACGGGGTCCATCTTCATCTTGGTAGTTAGTAAGCGTGTACCGCATTTTTGCTCCCTGTTCGACTAGAAGAGACTTGGTGTCGCAGTTTCCCGCGCCAACTCTTGCATGTTGAAAGTCTTGACGCACTCGGCGAAGATCTTGTCGAGGTCTGGAACCAGTTGCAGGTAGATACTCGACTTCATCGTGATGTACGTGCTGTAATCGTACAGGTCGTACTGATCGATGAGGCCGGCGCCTTGTCTGTCGGCGAGCCGCTTGAGCTTGCCAAACAACAGTGCAGAAAACCTCCGGTGCTTGGCGACGTTGTTCTGTGTGGTCCGATAGACCTTGGCGTTCTGTTTTGACGCAATCCCATTGACATCATCCCATCTTGCGCCAATCACATAATACATTCATGTCTCCTTTTACGGGGGCCTGTAATTTCCGATTCTTTCCTTACGAATTGTAAACGCCAGCCATTGGCCGGCGTATTATGCGACTATCGATATTACCTCAGATAGTTGGGCATATTATACAACTTTGCTAGCATTATTTCAATTACTTTACTCTTTTCGCCTTTTTAGGCTCATCAGCGTAAACACGCATTTACGTAAGAGATGTTGTAAGGAGAAATCGTTCGCCGGGGAGGCTTGGCGGGCGAATTGCCCGTATCAGCGGATAATCCCGCCAAGCCTCGACCCATCGGTGCATCAGTCCAGCTCGTCGCCAACCAGGTCGCGGATGCAACCCCAGACCGTGTCGACAAACCTGCCTTTCAGCAGTGCGAAACTGTCGGTGTGGACATAGAACTCACAGCCACTGTCACCGGTGTCCGGGGGCAGGGATGCCAGCTGGTCAAGGTCCACGACTTCCCAGTCTTGGATGTCCAGCTCGAACCTGACCATGTCCCGCAGTTTGCATCGAATTGCGACCGTTATGTCGTGAATCCGAGACAAATCTTGTGGGTTCTTGGTCTTGACGACCACAGTACCGCGATTCGCTCTGCGGTCTAGGCTGAGGTCTTGGTTGAAAAGCCAAAACTCCATGGGGGCTCCTTTGATCGAAGACTGGGTCGCGTCAAAATACGTACTTGGCTCTTCGTTCCATGTACTCGTTGAGCAGTTCCTGCACTAAGTCCTTGAAAATGGGACGAAGCTTGAAAAACCCGTCCCGAAGAACGCGAATCTCGGCACCGGACCCTAAAGGGGACCCTGAAGGGGACTTTAAGAGCTTCGGGGCAATCGGCAGATAGAACCCGTCAGGGTCATCCCGTTTTGCCTCTTCCAGCATGCGCAAAAGCTTGGTCAGGAGTCTGTCAGTCAGTCTATCAATCTTGACTGTACCGTCGAAGTCTTCGACCCGAAACGAAACTCTTTCGCCCGTCTGATCGTCTTCACGCCACTCCACTAGAGCGTATACTAGCACCATGATTTCTCCTTACAGATTGTGAAACGCCAACCCTAGGTCAGCGCTAATTACCACCATCGAGCATAACTCAGACAGTTAGGCATATTATGGCATAAAAACGATAAATACTCAATACTTTACAGATTACTTTTCGCCCTTTTGGGCTCGTCAGCATGAATACGCATTCATGTAAGTAAAAATGTAAGGAGAGTTGCCGGGGAGGCTTGGCGGGCGAAAACCCGCGTTGGGTTCATCAAACCCGCCAAGCCTCTCTCGAACGGCGCATCTAGTTGTAGCCGGCCATCATCTTGTACAGCAACACACTGCGACATGCCCTTGCCAGCACGTTGAAATCTTCCGCTATCGCAGCGAAAGTATCACCGTCGACGCTGATCACGGCTCCGTAGTCGTTTTCGTCGATGATTACCGTCTCGTAGAACTCGTCGGATTGCATCTGTTTTACTTCTTCGATGCAATCATAAATCATCTCGCAGACGAGTTCGTTTAGCTCTCCGATGCGGCTCATGTCAGGCAGGTCGGCGTCTCGGTAGGTTACATATTCACGGGTTTCCCCATCGTCATGTAACAACCTCAGGACAAACACCAGCATGGTGCGGCCTCCCTAGTCCAAACCCTTCTCGGCGTTGCCGAAGTCACGGACACATCGCATGATGATGCCCTGGAGTTGGGGAAGTACCCGGCAGTACAGGTCGTTCGTCATGACGATGTGGGCGCTGTCATCGCGACAGTCGCAGGACACGCCGTCATCTGCGAGGCCCTCGTTGTTGGCGAAGACTCGGATTTCTTCGACGATCTGGTTCGTGAACCGCTCGTGCTGTTCGGTGTCCGACCAAAAGATGCGGAACTGCATGGGGGAACGTCTGGATACCCCGTTGCCGGCGTTGATCCATTCGGAACCGAATATATACTCAAAGTCCATCAGCTCTCCTTACATAGATTGTTAAACGCTGACCCTCGGTCAGCGCTAATTGCTACCATCAACGAGCATAACTCGGATAGTTGTGAATATTATACAATTGTAGAGCCAATTTGGCAATGTATATTCATCTTAAAACTTTGCCAGCCACAAACTTTCAAAAATCAGCTGAATAATTCATGAGCAAAATGCAGGTTTTGTTTTATGGTATGATTTTTATATGAATAATCCAGAAATCTTAACAAATTCTAAAGAAACCCTGGCAACTTCAAAAAATGGCAAGGTGGTATATTATGACCCGCAAAATTCACATGCTGCTACCCATTTTGCCGAAGCAGAGGGGTTAAAAACATACGTCAAAGAAGTATTAGAAGAAACAGATATCAGCGATGACAACCTTCTGTTTGACGTGGATATGGGCCACATAATTGGTGAGACAAATTTAGTAGAAAATGATCCGGGTGATGAAATTGTTTACGCCAAAAGAAAGAACCGCGAGATTTATTCTTCGTTCAATAAAACCAAGCTGTCGCAACCCTCTAGCCTAGTTTCGATCATATTAGGGAAGCGTCAAAATGATAGCTATGAATTAATTACCGCTTGGGTAGGTTCAGTCGACAGCCCAGTATTTCCTAGGGATGAGCACTCATCACCAGAGAGTATAGATTATTGGAATAAACATTCACTTGCTTGGGGGACTCAAGAAGTCCAGCCAGATACCGAAACCACTGAATGCCCCTGGTAGCGCACTGATTACAATTATTCGGATTTAAAATCAGCTTGCCAAACCAGTTCAAAAACGGTCTTTAGAGATGCGGCAACATCCTTGCTGGAAATCACAAAACCCCTCAATCGTTTTTCGTAAGTCATAAAAGCCACATTATCGTTATATATCTCGATTTGGGTATTGATTTTAAATAGTTCCTCTGGGATATATTTCCTTATACGATTTAATCGTTTATCTTCTTGCAATAATTCAGGTGTGACAGGCTTAGGTGATATTATCCTAGTCATTTTAATGGCACTCTTTTGTCTTTCCACATAAACTGTAAAATAGTTTTCTAGTCTGATTTCATCAAAAACAGAGCGGAATATTTGCACCTCAGCGGGCTTTGATTTTAATATATCCTCAAATATTTTCTTAATACCTTCTAGACCTTCAAAATAAGTAATACCAGGTTTATTACTAGACAAAAAATATTGACTGGCCAATTCCGGTAGAGAAGCTTGGACGGCTTTTTGTATAGACGCTTTATCTTCAATCTGTTTATCAATCAGTTCTTTTAGCTTGTTTGGATGTAAGGGTCGATATATTAGATTTTTTCTATTTGCAACACCTTCAATCAGTTGTTTATCAACCAAAGTTTTCAAGGCGGCGTAGGTGTTTTGGCGGGTCAGTAAGGTAAGTTCAGAAAGTTTCGGCGGGGACAATTCGCCGTATTCCAATAATCGCCTATAGATTTTTGCTTCACTATGATTCAGTCCGGATTGCTCTAATAACGTTTCTTTTATCATAAATCTTATGATCGCAGACTAACCATTAAATGTCAATAACGTTTTGACACTATAGGTAATATTTCTTAAAAATATAAATATATCATTATAATGAAGCATTGACACAAACACTATTATGTAATAATATATTGACCGTGTCCAATTTAATTGTGACATGATCCTTTCATAAGCTTCTATTCACCAAAGGAGGTGAAATGAATATTTTGGCGAGGGTCCTCGGCTATGTAGCAACCTTCGTCGCCGGAATGGCGATGATCGTCCTGCTACAGGTCGAGTCGATCTTCCCGACGCCCGAAAGTGGGGTAGACACAATGGGATGGTATATCCACCCCGTCTACTCATTTCCCACATGGGTGTACATCGCTATCGTAATGCTGTTCGTAGCACTTGCGGTAGTGTTTACACTCTTCGGACGGGAAGAGCCCGAGTGATTTGATCACTTGGGTAGGGATAGTTGATCCTATCCGCCAATACAGAAGGGCAACTTGGTTACTGATTTTGGTGACCATCGTTTTGTCAGATCGCCGCAGTCAAGCGGAGTCCTGGGGTGTGCACCCGGGAAAAACAAACTGACACCGATAACTCGGTTCGCTGGATCGTTCGGCTGTTTCCCAAATAGCCAGATCCAGCACTGCCCGAATGGGCCCCGTTCTACGGGGCCTCGGGCCCCTCTCCACAGCTGCTTTGCTGTGCCGATGAGCTCAATCAAGAGCGAAAGAGGAATTTAAAGGAGAAAATTATGGAATTAGAAATAAATGCACCTGTCGGTGCGGAAAAACTACCTGATTATAGCGAAGGAATCATGTTAGGTGCTTTTAACGAGGCTTACGATAATGAAACCAGTATTAGTAACCCAAATGGTTTTAAAGAGGCACTCGAGAGCATTGTTGTTCACGAATTAGTTGAACGTCAAACCCCAGAGGAATATGAGGAATTTGATAGTCAATTAAAAGCAGAGATAATAAACTTTTTTGAATTGTATACCGGCGAACCATGGGACGCACCGGTTGGTGAGCCTGGTATAGCCGAATATATTAAACCTGCCGTGACACTTGTCACGGGCAAGGAAGAGTTTGTAGCTAGTGATTCATTCACCGATGCAGTTGTTGAATGTGCGTTAAAGACAGCGCCATATTCGATGCAGAAAGTTACTGATTTAGTAGCGCTGACTGACGTTGATTTGTCTGAAAAAATACATAATCAAATATCTGCAGTTTTGAACGATCCAAAAGGTCATTTACCTAGTTTTGTATTGAGTTATCAAAGAGGTACTGAAAAATCCAGCATGTTTGTTGCCTTTCATAATCTAAACGAGTTATATCCAGACGCAGAATTGGATAAACGTTGCCTGGGTGATGCACAAGTGCATTTAAGGGAATGGTTTTTGGATTATCTTGAGAATACAGACGGAGAAGGAATTATTCCCGAATGGGACGAGACGAAAATATTAGGGTTCGATCTTGATGAAATGCGAAGGAATCAAGAGAAGGGACTGCCTTGCCCGCTACACTTTAGCGGCGAGTATGAAATAGCCGATTTTGTCGATAAGCGTATTGCAGGGTATGCACCAGAATCGTCCGAACTAACATATGAAACATTTACCGAAACAGAGGCTAAATTAGTTAATTTTGCAAAGTCCATGGGACTTGAAGACGAATTAAGAACAATGTTTGAAAATGAAGTAAAATCCCCGTTCGCTTACACCGTAGAGAAGTTTAAAGAAATGTATAAAGAAGAGATTATCGACTTAATACATCACCTTATTTACGTGACCGGTGCTGTCGATGATAGAACCCAGGACCATTTGGCAAGTTACTACAAAGATTGCGATGATGCTGATGCGATTAAAAGAATCCGCAAACAAGTCCAAGCTTTATACGAACCCCCAACTGCGCACAAGAAAGATGAATGGTGCTAATTATGGAAAAGTTAGAAGATAAAAGTTACGAAAAATCAGAGGCCGAGAATGAAGCATTTTGGCTGAAGTGTATTGTTGACGGTGATTTAGCACCAGACTATGATACCGCCGAAGAAATCTGGGACAGTGATACCCTGTTGGAAGACACGGAAGAAAATGAATTGTTTTGGAGTATTGTGGTAGATATCTACAATAAACGTAGCAACGCATACCGCGAAGAACTCGAGCAAAAACGAATCGATGAAATCACCGGCGGTTATTGTGGACACGGATGCGAACACGAACATCACCAAGTGAACCCAGAACTAATAGACGAAAATATTCACCAATGTTTTGTCTGCCACAAAGAGTTAGAACCTATATTTCCTGATCTTTTCAAAAAGGGTGGCGTACAGTACAGTAATGCGCTGATAGTTAATATGGCCGGTGGTTATGGTATGTTTGTTGATCCGTTACCACAAGAATGGCTAGACGAAGAAGAAATACAGGACACTAGCGCATGGGTAAAAAGGGGAATGCTTGATGAAAATACTGCAATAATATGCCACGAATGCGCCCACGATTTATGCAGCAAGGTGCCATGGATAAATAATCTAATAAAACCAGATGTCTCGCACGCGCATCCGTACGGTGTAGATTGGACAGGTCATGTTGGATGGGATTTGCCGCATGATGATGAGACCGACGAAACTGAAGATCTGTCAAAATAAGGTGACAATATGCACGATAATGAACTTGGAAAACGGATAGCGGCAATCGAAGCGCGTAACAACAAAGTTACTGCTGATAAAGCATGGGAAGTTAGCAAAACTCGAAAACTGATAATTTTCGTGGCAACATACGTGATTGTCTGGGTGTTCTTGGTTTGGCTGAATGCCTACAAACCGTGGTTGAGTGCACTAATCCCGCCAACTGCATTTTTGTTGTCGACTTTGGCTTTGCAAAAGGTCAAAATGATTTGGATAGATAAATTTTTCAAAAAATAAGGGACAAATCTTTTCTGATAGAATTAGTTTATGGAACAATCCGAAAATTTCGAATTAGTAAATAAAAGCGAGCAGCTTATATCTTCAGAAGGTGACGAGACATTAGCTGATGTTGAATATTTTTTACATGGCACAAACTCTTTGTTAGATGCGCAAAAAATTCAGCAAGAAGGGCTTTCTGTTCGAGAAGGACGGGCTACCGTTTCAACGGATTTAGCACATTCACTGTCATGGGCAATGGGCAAAAATAGAAAGTATAGTGAAAGTGATACGCCGAGAACCGACAATGAAGTTGGAAAAATATTTGTCATCAAAAAGCCTGCTGATTTACGAATAGATTACGGACTTTTTACTGATGCCGCAATTAATGGGACTGAAGTAACCGGATTCCCAATAAAATATGCCTCTGGTCGTAAACAACTGGCGTTTTACAGATACGACACTGCTAAAGAAGAACTTGCCAGAAAAACCAAAGATGAACGTGCACAATTGACAATTCCGGCAGGACAAATCGAACTAGCAATTACCCCTACGAAGGTGCTGGCTGAGTATGTAGAAAATTTAAGTATTAAAACCAAAATGTTTGAAGCGGTTGATATTAACAAATCCGCCAATGAATTAGTCGATCTTTTAAGGCTACAACATGCTAATAATACTTCCGATGAACTATCACTTATCAGCAGGCAACTTGTCATAACTACTATTGAGTCAATAGTTATTTCAAAACTTAGGAACCTATATTTGGATATTCTAGCTTCCAAAGGCTTTGGGATTTACGAAAACGGCCAACAACAGGTCAGGACGCGTGATATAAACAGTCTTAAAGATGAGGTAGCCGAACTTTATAGACAAAGCCACGAGGATGATTTTGATTTAGGAATTGATTGGTTGAACGGTCTTGCGAAGTCAAAGACAGAATTTTTAAATATAGAGCTTAGTTTACCTGGTTAGGACGGCTTTTTTTATGTCAAAAATTCAGTGCTTATATTTTGTATTCCGTAAGATTATTAGGGTTATGTGCTTCTCCAACGCTAATTTCTTTAACGCAAGATAAAATAACTTCAGTAATCTCACCTTCGCACTTGTAGTCTTTTTTTAATTCTGCGACTGCTTCATTAAATCTATCACCCACTAATCCTCTTGCAATAGTAATATGAGGCTTAAAATCATATTCGTAATCAATTGATTTGGGGTTGAGATAATCACTATAATCTATCAATTCATTCCTAATCTTTGTCTGTAAGTCATCAATTAAATCATTGTTTTCGGAAAACAGATAGATGTAACCGGATTCTTCTTTCTTTTCACCTTCGTCTAATAACAATTTGTCAAAAGTTAGTGTAATTTTGCGCTTGGTTTTTACAAACTCATTTAAAATTCCATCTAGCATTTCCTTTATTTCACTAAAGTGACTTTCTTCAATATATGCCGCTTGCTTTAGGGTAATGTGGAAATCGTATGCTTCATCATATTTTTTTCGAAAATCGTCCAGCCAATTCGGCTGTTTAGTCAGTTTGACAATGCAGTACACTGCGTAAATCTTTTTTATATTAAAAACCATTTCGATGGTTGGGATGGGTTTTAGATTATTTTTTGTTGCGAATTCATCTTTGGGTGTTTCGGTTGTTGCCTGAAAGCCGTGCTTTTTGTAGAAATCTATGGCTTTTTGGTTATAACTTGCCACATAAGTAAAGATTTTAGGTTGATTACCCAGCCAATCGAATGATTTTTGCAGCAATAATTTACCAACACCTTGTCCTTGAAAATTTGGTAAAACATATAACGCGCTTACTGTGGGCTTTTCTTGGTTCGTAATAATAGCAAATCCAACTATTTTTTTGTTTTCCTTGGCGATAAAAATTATCTTTTGTTTATCTAGATTATTTATGATATTTTGCCAATTTTCTATGCGTTTTTGTAATATTTCATCGCCGGGATTGCCAAGCCTCTTAGTAATATCCTCTTTAGTTATGCCAATATCTTTATTAGGATATGTAGCCAACCAAGTTTGTTTTTGAACTTGTATTATTTCTGGGATATCAGATAGTTTTGCTTTGGAGATTTTATTCATTTTTTATTACCTTTTGAATAATATCTTTTGCAACAGATTGTAGGTTCTGGTTGGCATCAACTTCCACAGCACCAAGTTCTTTTATGTTCGTTTCCCACCAATCCTTCCAGCTGAACGTCCAATCTTGTATTTCGGCGCTTTTGCCATAGTCATTTGATGTACGTGTTATTAATCTATGTCTTAAAACGTCCTCGGTTGCTGTTAATAAGATGGTTTTATCGAAAAGCGGCACTAAATCGTTTATATTCGTGCCAGTCCCACAATAAAATACTGTTTTGCCCGCGTTATCTTTTAGTAGTTGTTTCAGTTTTGGAATATCACAAAGCCAGCTATATTTTTCCATTTCTTCCAATTTGTTGTTATCAAAGTAATACGTAACCCTTTTACCGGTACTTTTTTCAAACATATCAAACAAGCCCTTAATCATTTCCAAATCATAGGCAGGATACCCCATTTTTTTCAATTCTTCGCAAAGAGCAGATTTACCTGTGCCAGATATTCCGGTTACTAGAATGTTTTTCATCTTATTCGTGATTTTCCAATGCTTTTTTACTTAGGTAATCTTCGATTAACTTCACGTCTGCGAAATCCTTTGGCCGACCATCGTCTGCCAGCCAACTCTTCTTTGTGGCTAGCAAGAATTGGGGTGTGATATAGCGCACTCCGTTGATAACTGTCGATTCTTTGTAAAGTTCCTCAAAAGTTTGATCTTTACCGAGAACAACCCAGGCGGTAAAAATCTCGAATAGGTCATAAGCCAGAATTGTTTGGCCATGATTCTGCCCTTCGACAAATCGCGGATCTTGCTTGAATCTAGCAAAAGCTTCTTCGTTGACAACTACGTCTATGTCGTTGCTAGGGCGAAGTCCGAGAGCGTTTAGAATTCCGGAACCAATCACAACGGAATCATTGGGGGTTAGGTTTAAGTCAGAAAGCAGTTTTGTAATATCCATACAATTTACTAAATTTGTTCCTTTAAATCCTTAAACGAGTTAATGTTTTTATTTATCACCGCATCATATATATCATAACTACTCACACCTAAGTTACTAGCGTCTCTTACTTTCTTGAATTCAAGTATTTTTAGTTTTTTATCACCCTTTGCTTTCTCTTCAATCCAGCTATTGTCTATGTTACTTGGGAATTTCTCTACAATCCAAATATCTGTTTTCCAGCGATGTTCATTGAAAGTGACTTTTGTTCCAACGTAATAAGCTTTTGGGTAGTTGGGATGTTTTGGCATATCAAAATTCTCCCAATCGTAAAACTTATAACCATTCCAATATCTTTGTTTAATAAGTGTATTAATTAAATTTTGAGCTGCAGTTTCTGGATTTTGGCACACTAAAAGGAAATCAATATCAGGTCCAAGCATTAAATCGTATTTGTAGCTGCCGGTAAAATGAACTTCACCCAGTGATTCTAGGATATTTAATAATTTTGATTTCGTAATTAAATCATCAGCTTCTTTGTGCCATTGCTTTGATTGCTGCATTAAATCCATTTTTTAATATTAACAAAAACAGAGATATTTATCTATTTTTTGGTATGGCGGAGAGAGAGGGATTCGGTCACGTCCCGCGACCCCGAAACTTCGCGATTGGCAAACCAGTTGCCATCGGAAGGTTTCCTTGCGGATTACCGACTGGCAACCCTCACCCTCGAATCTCGGTTTCGAATCCTGTTATCTGGCATAAAATATGGACGACCAAATGGTCATCCAAATTTCATGGCGGAGAGAGAGGGATTCGAACCCTCGAAGGCGTTGCCGCCTTACCGCTTTTCGAGAGCGGCCAGTTCAACCACTCCTGCATCTCTCCAACACTTTATATTTTAACAGAATTTTATAATAATCCGGTTAGTACAAGGAAGTAAAACATCAGCACCGTACTACCAGCAAGACTGGAAAACCTGTCGATGAATCCACCATGCCCGGGAATTGCTCGGCTCCAATTATCAGTGTGTGCATTTCTTTTTGCAAAACTGCTTGTCAAATCGCCAATGGTACAACCGATTCCGATAGGTAAAAATATCCACAAAGTCACAACTGGCGTCACGAAAAAGTTGACTAGTAGTACCCCAACCAAACTTCCCAGTAATTGACCGACAACCCCTTCCCAACTTTTGCTATTATTGAGCCATTCGGGTAATCTGTGCTTGCCCAGATATTTGCCAAGCAAAAATGCCCCTACATCTGATAAAGCCGTTGCGAAACATAATGTTATCAGTAAATTTACGATGTATTTGTTAAAAAATACGCCTAGTAAAAATAGGTGGACCAGTCCCACAATAAAAAGCGCAAAAAAGATTAGCGATATCACCTTGTTTTCGGATTTTTTTAGCTTCGGCCGGAATTCTAGGTAAGTGACAATTAACAGAATAGCCAAAAATACTGTCCGATCAAAACCGCTGGAATATAAAATCCCAATAAAAATCAAAAAAATCGGAATCCAAAAGAATATTTTTATGAATAAACTCGACTTTAGTGCTTTTTTGTAATCAAACTCTAATAGGGGAAGGCAAAAAATAATTCCTGCGATAAATATAAATCCGAATAAAATAATCAGGTTCAGCAAAGGGATGTTATTGTTAATTTGCATACTTTCCAGATGAGTCCAAGTGATACCCGACATGTTCATAGGTATAAGTATATGCTAAAATTTCATTAATATACACGTGGGGAGGTGATGTGCAGGAAACACTAACGGTACTGGGAAATTTTCTACTTATTCTTGTGTCCATTCTGTTATTTACCACCCCTTTTTATTATTTGTTCAAAAGGCAAGGCCACGGGTCAATCAAGGCGCATGGAATAAATAGGGAAATTGAACAGTTTTTTGGCAGCAAACAGGCTAATTATCTGGTGTTTTTCTGGGCAATGGCAGGTGCGTTGGCTTGGTATATAATACCGGAGTTTTTGCTGCTGTTGGTCATTTTTATGCGCATCAAACGCAAGCGTGAACTGCTGTATTACAACATTTTTGGCACTATTGCCGGTACTGTTTTAGCGTTTGCAATAAATTTGCCGGCTCATTTGATTGAAAAACTACCTTATATACAACCTGCGATGGTGCAACAATGCACTGCCTGGTTCGACAAAAGCGGAATTTTTGCCTTGCTTCATATGCCTTTTTCAGGGGTACCGTATAAAGTATTCGTATATCTGGCGCCAAATTACCACATACTAATAATCGTTTTTATTATTATGGCTATTTTGGTCAGCCTAGCCAGGTATTTTGCCGTTTATATAGTGCTTTGCTTGATATATCCACTGCTACACAGGTATGTTTATCGCAACTATGTATACCTTTTTTTGATAATAGTATTTATTTTCTCGATTTTATTTATAAGGATTTACAATTCGTACGACAATACATATAACATTGGAGTCGGTGGCGAAAATACGGTATTAATTCACAATGCAAAGACAGGATAATGGTAATATTAGGTCATGAGTAAATTGAATATCGAATCAAAAGTTAAATTAAATAACGGTACACAGATGCCACTTTTAGGGTTTGGGACTTATCAGATACCCGACGGTGAAATCACTTATAACTCGGTACTTTATGCCTTAAAAATAGGGTATAGACACATTGATACGGCTAAGTTTTACGGCAATGAGATTTCAGTAGGCGGGGCGATTCGCGATAGCGGTATTCCACGCAAAGATATATTTGTGACTACGAAATTATGGCCCAATGATGCGCTGAACGCCGAAAAAGCCTTGGAAACCAGTTTGAAAAAACTAGATATAGGATACATCGATTTGTATTTGATTCACTGGCCATTGCCCGGCTTGGTCAAAAAAACTTGGAAAAGGCTGGAAAAAATCTATAAAAATAGCGATACGATTAAAGCAATCGGGGTTAGTAATCATAACGTAAATCAGATAAAAAGTATTCTTAGCATAGCCACGGTCAAACCGGTGGTAAACCAGGTTAAATGCTCGCCGTATAATTTCGACCCAAAAATGTATGAATTCTGCCAAAAAAACGACATTGTTATGGAAGCTTGGGGTCCGTTGACCCAGGGTAAAAAGCTAAGTGACGAAAATCTTACAACGATTGCTGAAAAATACGACAAATCACCGGCTCAAATACTTTTACGTTGGTGTATCCAGAAGGGTATTGTCACTATTCCGAAGTCAACACATGAAAAACGTGTCGCAGAAAACGCTGATATTTTTGATTTTCAAATCAGTGAATCGGATATCAGAAAACTAGATAATTTTTCGAAAAAGGCCTAGGAATTGTGAAGCCCCCGGAGGCGGCTTTACAAGTTGATTACATACTTTGTTAGACGGAAAAAGATAATCAATTCGACATCTTATGGACACTTTACAAAAATGCTTATAATGCTATAATAACCGTACGTCATTGTCAAGGGAATACTCCTGCGACACGAGCACCTATCAGGGAGGCAATTCTTGCCCAAAGTGTTGAACATAGCAGATCTGCCGTTCGAGGCTATCTACGATTGCCAGGACGGTACAACCATCGACATGAAGGAGCTTCTAGAGAACCTTCGGACACCCATAAACGTACTCGGTACAACCGGGAACATCGGCCAGGTCGACAGTCTCGGCTTTGCCATGACCAAGCCCTTGAACTTCATGTTTAGAGTTCCAGACGACTACTACTGGGATGACCCTGTATCGTACGTCTGGTTCGTCGGTGGCTGGGGACCGGATCGCGACATGTACATCGCCAATGCCGTTCGCAAGATGAGAGCGATGTTGCGCGAAGGGCTTGACACACTGTACATGAAGTACGGTTGCTATCGCGACTCTCATTTCAAGAACGTTGTCGACCAGACCGACGAGGCCGGCAACTTCGCCTGGGGTGATTTTCCCTGGGGTGGAGCCGTGGAAGTACAGTGGGGCAATCTGCTTCTTCATGGTGCAGTCAGCTGTTTCGACGATGATGTCGACGACGACGTGGTTGCACGCCTGATCATCGGCCTCTTCGGCAAGCAAATCCTCATTGGCGATGGGCTCAAGTTCGAAGACTGACCTGAACGCTCTGACAACCCCCCTTACGGAGTTACTCTCTCGCCTTTCGGCGACGAAGTACCCTCGTGAGGGGGTATTTTCGTTTGCAATAAAAAACACCCATCAAAGATGAGTATTTTTTATTGGTACACCTTCCAGGTCGCTAATTGGAACCAACTTAAATCTGAGCTGTTGCGTTGGGATGAAATAAAAAGAAAAACATCGTGCGAATCGGTATCAAATACTACCTTATCGTATTAGAACCAGGTTATTTTCTAAACTTCTTCGCTGATATCAAATCTAGGTTTGAGGCTTTTATACTTCGATGGGTTTGGTACAGTTACCCCATTAATAGTCTCGTTTTCTTCGGTTCTGAATACTATGAAATGTAAGTGTGGTCTATCAGTCCAGCCTGTCATGCCAGTTAGTGCAATAGTTTCGCCTTTTTGCACCTGCGAGTTAACAGTTAAATGTTCCGAAATTGAATCTTGTGCCAGATGTACATATTGACTAAATTCACCATTTTGGTGCTCAATAACTATAAAATTTGCATAAGCTCCAAAACTAATATTCGTTCCGTGCATTGAATGCCCAACCTCAATTTGAGTAATTATCCCGTCTTCGGCTGCCAAAACTGGTGTACCGTCTGGGACTAGTATATCTAACGCCTGGGCTTCCGCCTCTAGGTGAGATTCTGGGCTATGCGATACAACAAATTGGCCGATTTGTTCAACGTGTTGCTCGGGAGGTTCTTGACTGGCAATCATGCCCCCAACCTCTAGGGAGCCCTCAACTTCGGGGACAGGTAGAATGTAACTACCTTGACTAAGTTCTTCTTGCCATAAATCAACTAGCTCTGGCTTGGTATCGTTACTGTCTTGTTCTATATTTTTTTGAATAATACACTAATTTTATCATAAAGCAAAAACCCCTGTTACTAACAAAGAGTCTCGCAAAGGAGACTCATTATTATGCTTATGCTTGGTACACCCGACAGGATTTGAACCTACGACCTTCGGCTCCGCAAGCCGACGCTCTATCCAGCTGAGCTACGGGTGCAAAACATAGGGCCGCACGTAAACGCGCAGCCCTACACTTCATGTAACTAGAAGGTGCTTTCTGTCACAATATTGCGACGAACATAAAATATTGTAACACAATCTGGTCACAGGTGATAATTAAAGCCGGAGTTTTCGGACGATTGTATCGATAAAGTCAAGTTTCATTTCGCGCATAGGCAATCTGGCGCCGAAGATATCAACGATTTTTTCACCAACATCCGCTGGGAAATAGACCGAAACACCTGGGGAGAATCTCTTGACCGGGATCAATAATATAGAGTGTTGACCTTGGTCTTGGACTAATCCAAAAGCCTTAAATTCGCTGAAGTGATAAAGTTTTTCGCCAATATATAGGCCCTGTTCACCACTCAAGGTATAGTCAATCAAACGTGCCGGGCGAAGTGAATACAGGATAATAACAGCCGTCATCACAATAACAAGTATAGTAAAAGTAAATTCTTTGAGTAAAAATATGTCAACGGCAATAAGTACCAATGCAATTAATATCAGTGCAACAAACCATAATCCACCCTTATCGGTATCAATTGTTTCATTTGCGCTCCAGTGAACCGGTTCGCTTGTTGCCAAAGTTTTTGGTGCGTTTTTCGGTTCGGTATTTGTCGCTGGGTTTGGTTCTGTCTTTTCGGTGGTAGTAGCCGGAGTATACATTTCAGTCGGCACATCCGATATTGGTGTATTTACCTCTTGGTTATTTGGCTGCTCTGGCTGCATGAATTAATTATAGCATGAGGGTAATGGGGTAATAAAAACCGACCAAACGGTCGGATTTATTTTGGCGGAGGAGGGGAGATTCGAACTCCCGCTCCAGGTCTCCCCAGACTAATGATTTAGCAAACCATCCCCTTCAGCCACTTGGGTACTCCTCCGTGCAGTTCTCGCTTATTGTAGCATATTAAGGGGTGCAACGACCAGAATTAAGAAATCTCGCAGTCCCGCCATTTTTTATCCACAGAAAGGACGGACCTTTTTTGGCACTTTTTGTGGATAAGTAAGGATAAGTAGGGGGAATTAATCGAAAATTATGAGGGACGGACTTTATTTTGGTCTTTAATAAATCCGAAATGTCTGATGGATTCAACACTGTCTGGTAGAACTTTTGTTGAAATAACGAATGCCAGTATGACGGCAAAACCGCACATAATTGACGGTATACCTTTCACTGTAGTTGGGTCAATTATATTAAAGAATGTGGTTGGGACCAAAAATACCAAATACCCAATCATCATAGCATTTAATACTTTTTTCTTGTCAGGTAGTTCAATTCCCCATTGCCATGCAAGATATACGCCGATAATCAACCAACCATAATAATATCCGGTGTACCAAACATTACTGGCATGCTGAGTATAAAATACTGCGTAATTTGCCAAACATTGATGACCGGTGATTGCTTCTGTACCAAAGACGTAGAACAGAACAAATGCCAGACAACTGGCATATGCACCACCTACCAACAAATTATTTTTCTTGCCTGCCAATTTAACTAACATATGTATACCAAATGCAGGTAATAGCGTTATCGCCACATAACCAACTCTGGCCCACTGAACATTTGTCAGCCCCAGGCCTCCACAAACCATATACTCAGCAAGCTGGAAAGTCCCAAGTGATGCAAGGATTACAACAGCTAGTTTGCTGACGGTCGTCATTTTATATCGCCATAGGGTATAAAATGCCAATCCGAACTCAATTAATAACGTGGCCAGCATAATGGGTGGTGAAAAACAATAGAGCTTATTTGGTTCGAATTTTTTAAACATCGTATTTAAAACAACTAATAACCACTGTTAGTCATAGGGATAACATCGTGGCCATAGGTCATCAACTTGTAGCATTTGTCACCTGCCGGATGTGGGATAGTTGTAACATAATAAGAGTAATCTCCGCTCGTCGATACCATAGGTGAGGCCGATGATAAAGAGGACGATGAATTTGAACTACTCACCGGTGTTGGTGTTGCGTACTGGTCAGTGCTGGCTTTTTTATATGTTACGCATAACTGGTAATTAAAGCCACTATCTTTTTTATACGTCACCAATTTATCTGTAACAAGTTTTTTGGCATCGCCCGTAAGCGTCAGGTTGTCTAATGTTGTTGGCAGTTGATTTTTGTCAGAAGCATATGTGCTCACTGCTTCACTCACAGTTGGCAGGTTTGTCTCTATTAATTTATCGTTTCGGGTAAGTTGAGCGTCAGCGATAGGTCCAATAACGCCGTACACACAGATTAAAGCTACAGCAATAATCATAATTGTCATAAACAGATACCTTATTTTGGCATATTTCTTGGGTAGAATTGTTCGAAAAAATAACATGATGAAAAGTGCCGTAATAATTAAGGAGCTATAAAGTGTAACCATAATAGCCTCATGTCCGGAACTGCTGACCATAAGTGATACTACGGAAAAAGCAACGGTTATTAATGAACCGATACCAAGTAATGCGAACAAAACAGCATGAACGGTCATCACAACCGAAGAACTCCGTGTTCTGCTTTCTGGTTCGTGTTTTAGGTATAAAACGTCACAGATTAACGACAAAGGAAGTAGTACCACAACCGCTGCCAGGCCATACAGAACCGTATCACCAATACTGTTACCAATTATATAAAACGATAATACCGATGCGACCAGTACTGACATTGCTATAACCGTTCCGCCCCAAAGTGCATACGATAGCCATTGCAATACGACCAAGGCCGGACCATCGAATCCAGGTTTTTTTGTAACCGGCGGTGTTGCATCCAGACGTGTTGTTGGCTTTAAATCTATCCGTACATTTGAGTGAAAATCTGACCCATATTTGTTAGGCTGGTCAACCTGACTATGGTAACGAAGGTCAGAGGTACTGTTGGCATCTAAATCTGATTCACTTGGATTTTCCGGTTTTTTAATATCATCCACTTTAATTTCTTCCCCCATGATAACTGTTAGCATAATAATATCATAACCTTGATTATTTATTGATAATACCAAGACCAAGGGCTATGATTGAAAAGTAAAGACTTAACTTTGGGGACTAAAGTGAATATTATCGAAACGAAAAAACTTACAAAATTTTACGGTAAAACTATGGGGATTACCAATCTGGATTTGACGATTCATGAAGGCGAAATTTTTGGTTTTATCGGACCAAACGGCGCAGGCAAGTCAACGACCATCAGAACTCTATTAGGATTGATTTATCCTACCAGTGGTAGCGCGACTATATTTGGAAAAGATATCATCAAATTTGGTCCCGAGATTAAAGAAGAAATCGGCTATTTACCATCAGAGGTTTTTTACTATGACAATATGAAGGTAATTGACCTTCTGAAATACTCCGGCAGTTTTTACAAAAAAGATTCGAAAATTATCTCCAAACGAATTCGTGAACTGGCAAAATATCTGGATTTGGATTTAAAAAAGAAAATTGACGATTTATCTTATGGTAATAAAAAGAAAGTCGGTATTATCCAAGGTCTGCTTCATGAACCAAAACTAATAATTTTAGATGAGCCGACCGGTGGCTTGGATCCATTGATGCAACAGAGATTCTTCGATTTATTGCGCGATGAAAATAAAAAAGGTGTCACAATTTTATTTTCGTCCCACATCCTGAATGAAGTTCAGAAACTTTGCGATAGGGTCGCAATTATCAAAGATGGCAAAATAATAAAAGTCGACACGATACGCAGTCTAGCCGAAAACACTCACAAACGATTCAAATTGGAAACTGCTGTCAGGGTAGATAAAAGCCGGTTTACAGGTATAAAAGGCATCAGTGACCTGGTAATTACCGATAATTCAGTAAGCTTTTTGTTTCGTGGACACATCAATGAAATTACAAAGATTATTGCCAGTATTAATCTCACAAATATGCTAGTGGAAGAGCCCGATTTAGAAGAAATTTTCATGCATTATTACGTTTAGGAGCAAATGTGAATATATTTTGGCAAGAACTCAGATTTTACAGACGAACAACCATAATTTGGATGGTGGCTTTTGCCGTCGGTATTTTTTGTTATATGTCGATGTTTACGGCTTTTTCTCACGACGTTTCTCAGTCAATGAAATTGCTGCAGGGTTTTCCTCCGGCCGTTCGAGCTGCGTTAGGGATTCGTATTGAATCATTTTTTACAATCTTAGGGTTTTTTGGATATATGCTGACATATTTATGGTTAATTGGTGGTATCCAGGCAATGAATTTGGGTACTGGAATTTTATCAAAGGAAATATCCGGGAAAACAGCTGACTTTTTATTGTCAAAACCTATTTCAAGATTCAAGGTAATCACATCAAAGCTGGCTGCAGCTTTAGTAATAATATTTTTAACAAACATTGTTTTTGTCGCATCGTCCTATTTTTCGGCAATGACTTTCAAAACGAAGGATTTTGACACTAATATCTTTGCCTTGACATGCTTGACGATGTTATTTGTACAACTATTTTTCCTTTCATTAGGTTTTTTGATATCGGTATTGGTACCAAAAATCAAATCAGTCTTGGCATTTTCACTGCCAATTGTTTTTGGATTTTTTATTATAGGCATGCTGGACACAATAATCGGGGCAGAAAATGCCAGGTATTTGACACCCTTTAAATATTTTGATGTAGGATATATTGCCACACATTCGGCCTATGAACTCAGGTTTATTCTGACAGAGGTGGTGTTTGTGTTTTTCTGTATAATTGCGTCGTATGTAATTTACATCAGAAAGGATATTCAGGCTCCAGCCTAGTTATTGTTATGAATATTATTTTTCGCGAGCTAAAAGCACATTATAAAAGCCTAATTGGCTGGTCTATTGGCATGTTATTTATGGTGATTGCCGGTATGGCAAAGTATGGGGCGATTGCAACCGGTGGTAAGCAAGCTATTGATTTATTCAAAACTTTCCCAAAACCAGTTTTGGTAATTGCCGGGATTAACGGCCTGGACGTTAGTACTGTCATAGGATATTTTGGTGTTTTGTACCTATATATTTTACTGATGGCAACGATTCATTCGGCTATGATTGGGGCGGAAGTTATTTCAAAAGAAGAACGTGACCGAACCAGCGAGTTTTTATATCCAAAACCGATAAGCAGGTCAAAAATAGTCACAGAAAAACTTACGGCAGCAATTATAAATATTGTAATTCTTAATCTGATAACAACCGTCACCTCAATTATTACCGTGGCGTTTTATGCCAAGGATTTTTCGAATAACAACTTGGTATTGATACTGATGGCCGGATTATTTATTATGCAAATTCTTTTCTTTGCCCTAGGTTCAGTTTTGGCCGGATTGTTTAAAAACCCAAAATTACCGTCGATAGTTGCAACGGCAATTTTACTGGGGACCTATATAATCTGGGTAGTAGTAGATTTAAATGCAAATCTTGATTTTCTCAAATTCGTTACGCCATTCAAATATTTTGACGCTAGTGTAATTATCAGCGAAGGTCATCTGGATCCGCTGTATATTGGGCTGTCGGCATTAATAATAGTTGTATTCATAACAACGACTTATTTAGCTTTCAATAAACGTGACCTAAAAGTTTAAGATAGCGTATAAGAACCGGAAATTTACTGATTTTAAGGTATAATTATTGCATGGCAGGTATTAGAAGTATCGTAAAAAAACTTATTCCGACAACTTTATTCAGGCAGGTTGAGCCAATTGGGCATCTGGCCGAGGCAGTTATTGCAAATTTTAAATTCGGTTTTCCATCACGGGGTATGCATGTAATTGGAATTACCGGCACTAATGGGAAAACCACTACTACTTTTATTCTTGAAAAAATGTTTTACGAAGCCGGATTACCTGTCGCCATGTTGAGTACGGTGGCCTATGGGATAGGCGACGATATTAATCCGCAAATTGAACATATTACGACGGCACAATCGGGAATTTTGCAAAAACGTCTATCCGAATTTAAAAAGGCTGGGGTTAAATGGTTGATTTTAGAAACCTCAAGCCATTCACTGGCACAACACCGTATTTGGGGTGTACCATACGAAATTGCTGTAATGACCAATGTTACGGGTGACCACTTAGATTATCATGGGACATTTGATAAGTATCTGGAAGCAAAAGTCAGGTTATTCAAAATTGCTAATAAACATGGGCGTAAATTTGGAGTAGTCAATGCCGATGACCCTAACGCTGGCAGGTTTGTCGATAGCATTTCACGCTCTATCACATATGGTATCAATGCCGGTGAACTGCGTGCAAAAAATGTATTTTTGGCACCAGACCACTCGACTTTTCAGGTTGAAATCGGTGATGATGACTATAATATTCATGTAAATATGCCGGGCGAATTTAATGTCAGTAACGCTTTGGCAGCGATTGCAGTTGGACGAGAAGCCGGGTTGAAAAAAGAACAAATTGAAGACGGGATTAGGGCTCTTAGCGATGTTGAGGGGCGTATGAATGTAATAAAAGCTGGTCAAAAATTTAATGTTATTATTGATTTTGCTTCGACACCGGATGCATTCGAACAATTTTTTAAAAGTGTCAGACCGACCGTAAAAGGCAATTTAATTGCAGTCTTTGGGTCTGCCGGACGACGTGACGAATCAAAACGAGCAGTTCAGGGCGAAATTGCCGGAAAATACTGTGACGAAGTTGTTATTACCGAAGAAGACGACCGAGACGTTGACGGCAACCAGATTTTAAATGAAATCGCCGATGGCGCAATCGAATCGGGTAAAGTCCTTAATCAGAACCTATTTAAGATATTAGACCGCGAGTCCGCAATAAAATTTGCACTTGAACGAGCAAAGATTTCCGATGACACAGTTGTATTACTGGGAAAAGGGCACGAAAAGACCATCGAAAGAGCCGACGGCGAACACCCCTGGAACGAGAATGAGATTACGAAAAAACTCTTAAAAGATTTGATTAATCAATAATAAGAATCGTGATGTTTGTAATAGTGCAGACGATGGGCGACACGCTCGCCAAATTTTGTCCAAATTTTGTATTTTTTGGAATCAACTATTAAATCGTAACAGCCGACATAATCAGTGACGGTCCGATTAAAAGCGGTTTTGAACAGTCCGATTCCGTAGTGTTTGTGATTTTTGTTATCAATCTCGTCACTGGGCGGCGAACCGCAAAAATCGTGAATTTCAGCCCCCTTTGATTTAGCCCACTCAATTACATGCCACTGCAACAGATGACTGGCTCCGTAAACCGAACGAGTGTGGGTACTAGCGCCGTCTTTGTAAGTGCTTTTAGTGCCAAAAACCATGGCGTAGGCCCCGGCTACGACCTTACCATCAAAATATGCAAAAAATAATTGACCAAAACCAGCTGATTCAAATCGTCGCCAAAAAGACTGAAAATAATCATAACCACGAATGCCGAATTTGCCTTTGGCAGTTTCAATCAACATCTCGTACATGATTTGGCAATTTTTTTCGCTAGTATCGACTTGTTTTATTACGACTCCATCACGTTCGGCGCGCCGAATGGCATGGCGACCTTTTTGAGGTAATTTCATCAGAATGGTATCTAAATCTTCACTTATATCCAGCGTGATCGTAGAAGGGTTTGGGATGATTGGTTTTGCTTTGATTAATCCATGTCTGGTCAAAGTTGGTTGTTCGCTTCGGTCAATTTCAGGCTCAATTCGTATCGCGAAAACACCATTTGTTTTTGCAAATGGACCCAATTCTTGTAATACGGGCCATAGTTCTTTGAAAGAAGTTACCTCTGGACCCTTTGGCAAATACCATAATTTACCTAAAGTCGGGACATTTTTTTCGAGTACGGTAATCGCAAGTTCGTCGATTATTAAAAAATGTGACTTGTAGCCACCTGTTTCTTTTTGCATAGCAAATTCATAGCTACTAAATACGTTACCCTTGTCGGGATTCATAAGGATTAAATTATCCCAATTTTCAACCTCAGATTGCGTAGCAAAGCGAACACTCATATCAGTATCTATTGTAATGGTAAATCAATGAAAAACTAAATAATTGGCTGTTCCGGAGAAGAAAGATAGTCGATTTCTTTGATGATATCCAAAAGTGCCTGGGCACGCTTGGTCTCGTCGGCAATATTTTTTGCAGCTTCATGGGCTGGGGCAACCAGAGTTTTATCATCGGTACTGCGAATCAACATCAGGTAAATATCGAATTTTTCGTCTGGTTCAAGGTCAAGCTTGTCGACAAGTGGACGCAGTTCGGTCAAGGCATCCTTTTTAATTTCATCGAATTCATTACTTGCAGGTGCAACGGCTGGGTTAATGTCATTATCTGTAGCGAATGGTGTTGCCGAAACTGGAGGAACTGCAGGTTCTGCAGGCGCAACGGGACCAGCAGCAACTGGCGTTGTTACTGATGCAGGTGTTTGTCCGTAACCCATATTATTAGATTCTTGTGATACGCCAGCCAAAACTTTGGCCAGCTCTTGGTCGTCACTTATTGGTTTTGTTGTCTGCGGTTGTGTCTCGTCCATTCCCCACCCCTGATTTTAATGCTTATACTTATTCTATAAATACTGTATCATAGATACATATATTACAGCAAGAAAGAGGAGTTTATGCTTGATGATGCCAATGTACTAAATCAACGTGACCCGAACGGTGCTTTGGAAGTTGCCTGTAACCAATATCAGCAAACAACATTTAATGTCGAGCTGAAAAATATTGAAAATGACGGCCGACCGATAAATAATATTGTTGTCGCAGGAATGGGCGGTTCGGCTTTGGCTGCATTAATTACCAAGGTTTGGTTAAAATATGATCTAAATGTTCCATTTGAAATTGTCCGTGGCTATAATGTAGCGAAATACGTTGATTCAAATACTCTAGTGATTGCCAGCAGCTATTCTGGAAATACCGAAGAAACTGCCAACTGTCTCAAAGACGCTCAGACTAGGGGAGCACAACTTGCTGTAATTACATCGGGTGGTAAATTGATGGAGATTGCAAAACATAGTCAGATTGCCTATGCAACTTTGCCGACCAACTTTCGGCCACGTATGGCTGTTATCTTAAACCTACGTGCATTAATCGCATTATTGATTAATTTTAAATTGGTTGAAAATGATAAATTTACCGAGATAGCCGAAACATCTGATTGGTTAAAAACAGAATCTGCCAAGTGGGCGGCCGATATTCCATCAAATGATAATTATGCCAAGCAATTAGCGCTAAAAGCTGTTGGCAAGACTGCAGTATTTTACGGTGGGCCACTAACAGCACCAGTCGCGTACAAATGGAAAATCAGTTGGAACGAAAATGCCAAAAACTTGGCTTTTTGGAATGAGTATCCGGAATTTAATCATAACGAATTTATCGGCTGGACATCGCACCCGGTCGAAAAACCGTTTGCTGTTTTTGATATTGTCGGTAGCATTGAAAACGATAGGATATTAGAGCGATTTGAAATATCCGACCGATTGCTTAGTGGCATGCGTCCAAAATCAACAGTACTAAATCTGGCAGGTGATACCCCAATCAAGCAGATGCTTTGGGGTTGCATATTGGCAGATTTTGTTAGTATTTATGTTGCGATTTTAAATAATGTCAATCCAACACCAGTTCAACTTATAGAAAAACTAAAACAAGAACTAGCCGAAAACTAATTGTGTCGATTCAATGAATCAATCGGGTCACTGCGGGCGGCTCGGATTGCCGGATATAGTCCAAATACAGTTCCCATAACTATAGAGATTGTCATTGCCGTTAAAGCGACTTGCCAGTTTATTACCGGACTGAAAACTAAAAACTCACTTACAATAAAGGCAACCGCATAACCGACGATATAACCAACTATACCTCCGACAACGCTGATTGCTAATGATTCGATTAAAAATTGATACAAAATATCGGTGTTACTTGCGCCCAAAGCTTTACGGATACCAATTTCGCGGGTTCTTTCTGCGACCGTAACTAACATAATGTTCATAATCCCAATTCCACCGACAAATAAAGAAATTGCTGCAATTGCGGCAGTAACTCCTGCAATCGAGAAAAATAGCTGATTTGTAGGTTGGGAAATTTGGTCACCGACCAGAATTGAAAAATCTTTTTCGCCATCGTGATTTTTCAAAAGAACTGTATTAATATCTTTGACAACTTGGTCCAGATTATTAATAGAATCTGATCTGACATTTATTTGTTGAATTTGAGCATTGTTCTTGTATAACTTTTCACCCATGGAATAATTAATGATTACCGAATTGTCAAAATCGATAGAGTTATAATTTATTGGATTATTTAAAGGTTTTAAAACCCCAACCACAATAAATGTTTGTCCATGGATTGTCATTTTACTGCCGATTGATGATTCGGTACCAAAAAGATTTATGGAAAGTTGCTGTCCAACAACCGCGCTATTTTCATTAATTTCCGAGCCTAGGAATTGACCTTCTCGTAGTTTCAAATTAGATATCCCAGCCAGTTCGGGGGTTGTCGCTAGGATTTTTGTATTGGCAGGTGCAGGTGAATCAGCTGTAATTGTTCCACCTAATGTCATAAGTGGTGCCACTAAATCTATATGTTTGATTTTTTTCAATTTTTCGAGGTCTGACTTTGACAAACTACTGGTTGCATAACCCTGGTTGTTTTGAGGTTGAGTAATGTTATTTATTGGGTTAACGGTCACTCCGGGACGAATAACGGCGATATTCCCCCCTAACATATTTATTTGGTCATTAATTACCCGACCAGCCCCACTTCCAAGTGCCAATATTGCCGTAACGCTGGCAACTCCGATGGTAACCCCCAACATTGTCAGGGCGCTTCGGACGCGGCTGCTTTGAAGCGATTGTTTTGCGTTATGAATATGATTCAGAATCAATAAGCGTGTCATTTCTTTTTCCTTTTAAGCTTTGCCGTCAGTTTCTTTTTAGTCTTTTTGGCCTTTGGACGCTTGTGTTTTGGCTTTTCTGGCTTTGGCATTTCGCGCGAATCGGTATCAATTTTTCCATCCAGCATAGTTATGACACGACTGGCATAGGTTGTTAAGTTTGCGTTGTGAGTCACCATAATAATTGTATTGCCGACGCTGTGCAGAGCGGCTAATTCTTCCATAATAATGTGACTGGATCGCGAATCCAAATTTCCAGTTGGCTCGTCAGCCAGAATAATCGTCGGTTTATTTACCAAAGCCCTGGCAATTGCTACGCGCTGGATTTGACCACCGGACAACTGGTGAGGCATATAATATTCACGTTCGTTCAAGTGGAAAAGCTTTAAAATATCACTGGCTACAATTAGGCTGTTAACTCTGGTAACACCGCTATAAGTTAATGGCAAAGCAACATTTTCAATTATATTTAGTCTGGGCACCAGATTAAAATTTTGGAAAATATAGCCAATTTGTTTACTTCGGATAAATGCTTGTTTACGTCTGGAAATAGAGTCAACCGGCTTGCCGTCCAGTTCATACTGTCCAAAATATGAGCGATCAAGCAGACCAATAATGTTTAATAGTGTAGTTTTACCACAGCCACTCGGTCCCATAATGGCAACGAACTCGCCGTTTTTAATTGTCAAATCAACCCCGTCCAAGGCATATGCTTCGGCATCACCAATCCCAAACCTCTTTTTGAGATCTCGCAGTTTTATGACCGGTGTTTTTTTTGTGGTGATGGCCATTAACTATATTATGCTAGTATTTTACAGATACTGCAACAAGATTATCAGGTTAAAATAACAACTGTTATAATTGTGTTATACGGAGAGATGCTAGAGTGGTTGAATAGGTGCGCTTGGAAAGCGTATGTGCGGGCAACCGTACCGCAGGTTCGAATCCTGTTCTCTCCGCCAACTGTTAAGTTCCCGAGCGATCTGTTTACTTTTTGTTTATTAATAAGGTAGAGGGTCACCTTGATTTTGTATAAAAACTGTTAGTTAAATTTAACTAACAGTTTTTAACTTATATGTCTGGGCCCTATCTCCGTTTGTTTGTGATCGTACTGTTTCTCCAGGAATTGGCGTATATTTATCTCCAGATTGACCTAAAATTCCTCTCGACAAACACTCTTTATAAATGATGTCTCCGCCACCGTGCCTTTGCCCTATCTGTCCACCATAACTATGATTTCGTATACCTTTTATTGGTACAAGATGTTCTTTAATCCATTCATCGGATCGACCGCTCTTAGCAAGTGCGTTTGCATAAATTTCAACAGCTTTTGGGGTATCCTCGATAAATACATACATCTCGTCAATAGGAAGGGGACTATCCATTTTTAACGTAACCTCTTCAGCCCCATCAAACTTGCCCTGTGAATTTTGTCTCATATACCATGCTTTTTCCGATCCTATACCACCGAAGTTACCAACAAAAACAGCCCCTAATTCACCACTTTTGTCATCAATCATTCCTTCAAACTTGTTCTCGCTGTCATATCGATCCGTGCCGAGATAGGTGGTTTCAATGTCATTTAGGGAAAAATATGATTCTCCCACAATACCCGACCGGTTACCGTGCGGGCTATTCGCATAATCTTTTGCTTCCCCACCCTTGTCTGATGCAATCATATCAGGCGACTTAATCCCGCCAGACTCAATTATCTGCAGCGCTCTATTAACAGTGGAAACATGTGCAATATAAGAACGGTCCGCATTAGCAACCAACTCCAGTCTTTCTCTAGATTTAGAGAAAGTTTCAATAATTTTTGTATCTACAGAGACCCCACTGGACATTAATGTCTCTATAACTTGAAGTTGTTCACTTGTCGGAGTAAATTTTAACTCATCAGACATAATAGGGTGTAAATCGTCAGTCCAGTAAACCCGTTCTTTGAAAAAACTATTTATCATGTTTGAAGCTTTGTTTTTTGCATATTGGTCTAAAACTTCTTCCCTTGAAATATCAGAGCCATCTTCAGATTTTGACCGAGCTCTTTTTAGCTCGTCCATTCTATACTTAAGATTTAGACTATGTTCTAAAGTTTCTTGCAAATCCTTCGGTAGTTTTTTAAAATCTCCAGAGTCTTTCAACTGTTCGACTCGAGAGAGTATCATATCGATCTTAGTTTGCATGGTAGAATCTAACATGTCGATTTTTAGAATTGCGTCTATTAACTCAGAAGGTTCTTTGCCTGCTTCTCTCGACTCTTTAAATTCACCATCAAGTTGTTT
The DNA here is from genome assembly GCA_903832635.1 of uncultured bacterium. Classification (GTDB taxonomy): domain Bacteria; phylum Patescibacteriota; class Saccharimonadia; order Saccharimonadales; family Saccharimonadaceae; genus UBA1547. The sequence goes on along the minus strand of CAILCF010000001.1, from coordinate 124,521 downwards.
TATTTGTTCTATGCTCGATTTTACCGTAGTTTCCAAATCCTTGGCAGGAATATCGCCAAAAATCATTCTCTCCAGCTTTCGATGAGTTTTTTCTGCTTCTGCAGACTCTTCTTGCAGACTAGCTTCTTGCATGACTAGCTCTTTTTCTAATCCATCAATGTTTTTTTGACGATACTGTTCGATTTCTTCAGACCTGTAAGTATAGCTAAATCGGGATTTTAATTTGTGAGCTAGACCTTTCTTGCCATCTTTAGCCATAGCCTCGCCCTCTTCTTCTGTGACATATTGCCCTGAATCTAACCTACCCCTAGCGTCTTCAACATCTTGTTTCAAATCGCGTATTTTTAGCTCCAGCGCCTCCTTAAGAGCAGTTTGACTATCAAATGATGCAATAAGCTCACCCGCGCTAGGAACAGTATCCTGTTTCGCTTCTAGCTCCGGTCCTTGCTCGGTAGTGGAGAATTGCTGGTCAACATTTTTGCGCTCACTATCAACAGCAAGCTGCACCTTGGCAGATGTTTTGGCCTTTTCATATTCTTTGAGGTCTTTACGGGCTTTTTCTAGAGTGCTGTCGATTTTTTCGACCATTTCTATCGTAGTCGGGTCATTTTCTCTTTCACCTAGAATAATCGAATCGATTCTTTCTGCTGAAGGACTTTCTATAGTAAGACTCAAGATTGTTTCTGGACTAGCCGGAAACTCCTTTTCTGGTAGAACAGGGGGGACATACTCATCGTCAGACCCCTGATCGAGGCCTCTCTCGAACAAAGATGTAGAGTCAGGTTTTTCAATCGCTTCGAGCTTATCAACAAACCTCTCAGTTTCAGACGAAGCTTCAGTTTTGTTTCCTATTGATTCAAGAGTAGTTGTTGCCATAGTTTTTTTGTTTTTAACTTGTTATTTATTAATGTAGCATAAAATATGCATATTGTCAATCTTATGACAAGAGTAATCAAATGTATATTTGCTATACTATGCTTATGATTAAAAAACTATTAGTAACAAAGCAAATAAATGATTAATTATACAGGTAGATTAGATAGTGCTTTACGAAAAGCTGCTTGGGCACACGAAAAATCAGGTCAGCATCGAAAAGGCACTGACATACCATACATTATTCACCCCGTAGGCGTGATGGTAATCGCAAGTAACGTAACAGACGATGAAGACGTATTAATAGCTTGTCTTATGCATGATGTTTTAGAAGACGTGAGAGCCGACATTTACGATGAGGGCAAGATGCGTGAAGAATTTGGCAGTCGGGTAGTAGAAATTGTTAAAAATGTTACGAAAGATGGCGATAAACCAGACTGGCGAGACCGCGCGAATGACTATTTGCAGCATTTGGAGTATAGCGCAAGCGATGAAGCCGTTATTGTTAGCGCTTCAGACAAAATCCATAACTTACTCTCAATATTAGTCGACTATTCGACATACGGTGAAGAATTATGGAATCGATTTTCAACAAAAAGTAGCGCTGACCAATTATGGTGGTACGAGTCGATATTAGCGGTTATCGAGAGACGAAAAGTCCCAGAAATGCTAGTCAACCAACTTGCCGAACAGGTTAATAGTTTAAGAAATATATTGGGTATATCTTAAATAGTTTATATATTAATTTAGTTGTGAAGCGTGTTCGACAAACAGGGCTAATAATTTGACATACTACCACTTATGTGGTAGTATTTTAATATGAATAATGAAAAAGAAACAAAAACATTCAAAACACCAGAGCAAACTGAAATAAATGAACCCTCTCTTGAAGCGAGAGATGCAGCAGTTACTGCGCTTGCGAGTGAGTTCCACGAAAATTGGCGTAAAACACGACTTGATGCCGATGGAAGTTATGAACCACGCGTTAAGCCAACCGAAGATCAAGCTTGGATTGAAACTCATGGAACTGATCAGGTAGATATCGCAAACACAGCTTACGAAGATTTGCCTCTTGATTGGCAGGCAGAAAACGCTGCTGCAGCTGCAGTTGTTGTAGATGTTATGAATGAGCACAATGGTGTAGTTGATATTGACAATCCAACAATTCGATCGAGTGTAGGTGAAAAAATACACACTGCTTGGTTGTCTCGTAACGGTTGGGCAAAAGGCGGGGAACTTGACGTCCCATTTGACGAGTTGCCTCAGGACGAACAAGATAAAGATATCGACCAAGTATCGGTTGCACAACGCGTATTCTCTACCGAATAGTTGCGAAGTACGTCCACCAGGGGGAGCCGAATCAAATCATCTTAAACGCACCCACTAAACACGACAAGATACTAAAAAACGAGACACGGTCACATATGGCGCTTCGTGTCTCATTTGTCTCGTTTTAACCTTTAAGTTGTTGAAATATGAGACACAATCCTATTTCCAGACCCGACTGTCCCGCCAAAGTGCTTATGGGAGAATTCTTTATTTTGGGCTTATAAGTAATTTAATTGCTATTAAGATAAGAAAAACGGCAAAGACTCTGACAACGGTTATATTGGATAAACCAGTCAGATATTTAGCACCGAAAAAACTGCCTACCAAAAACCCGATGATAATGAAAATAGCGGCATATATATTAACATAGCCATGTTTATAGTATTCCAACGCAGCGAATATGCCGATTGGCGGAATCATTAACGCCAAGGTTGTACCTTGAGCCATTTTTTGACCGTATCCTAGAATCATTACCAGTGCCGGGACGATAATTATTCCACCGCCAATACCAACCAGGCCGCTAACAACGCCGGCGATTAACCCAATTGCAATTAGAATCATCCAAGTCATTGCAATATATTATACAGTAAGCTTGTTTTATGAATTTCGAATTTTTTTACCAGAAAATGGTGCCCCAAAAAGTGGTGCGAAAACACAAAAATCAAAGATTCCAGCCAAAAGAGGTATCAAGCCAACGAGCGCCAGTATATAGCCAACAATGTTGTTGAAATATAATCCTAGGTATATAAGAACTAAACCTGCTACTATGCGGAGTATTCGACCCCACGCACTTGACATAAATTTTGCAAATCCCATGATATTTCTCCTTTATTGATTACTTACTGGCTTTTGCATCAAGGCTAAAAGCCGCTTCGAACTTTGGCCGATCAAAACCAAGAATGTTTGCCTGTTTACCATCACCAAATTCGACAGTACTAAACGGTACTCCCATCTGACCGCTTAGTCTGACCATGTTCTTCGCAGCGATTGGGTTTTCATCGACCAGATATTCGGTGTATTTTACCGATTTTCCATCTAGCCAATTTTTGAGCGCATAGCAATAAGCGCAGCTCCTGGTGCTATATATTGTTATATTCATTTTATCTCCTTATTTTTATTCATACATTTTTTACATGTACCGTTAATAGTTAATTGACCTGATACGGAACAGTCACCGATTGAAGATTCCAGGATTGGTATAACCTCATCTTTAACGTTGGCGTCTTTAAGCAGGCCACAGGACAGGCATTGGAAATGATCGTGAGGGTTAGTGTTCGTATCGTATTGCATTGAACCGTCTTTATCAGCAGGAGCGATAGATATGGTGCCACGAGATGCCAGTCTGGCGGTTGCCCTATGTACGGTTGTTGCGCTAAGTTCTGGGAATGATTTGCGTAAAGAAGCAAGCAACTCGGCATTTGTGGCATGACCAAGTTTCTTAAGAGTTTGCACGATTTGAGTGCAGTATTTTGTCTGTCTTTGAGAGATTGTAGCGGTATTTATATTCATACTAGAATTCATTATAGACGGTTTCCTTGCTAATGTAAACTATTTACATTAAAATAGTAAGCTATGGATAGAATAATAATTGACGTGCGAGAACCATTTGAATACAAAATGGGCCACGTCAGAGGTGCAATAAATATACCTGTATCCAAATTAATGAATGGTGCAAAAAATTTGGAGAGCATACCCAACAATTCGGAAATTATTCTATATTGCAATTCCGGTAGCCGTTCTAGTGTTGCAACGAATATTTTGAAAAGGTTAGGCTATACGAATGTGGTAAACGGGATTAATAAAAGTAATGTCATTAAAAATTACCTACTTTGAACGCATCCACTTGTTCTCACTAATTTCGCATCAAATTATATTGTAATGATTTTTGAAGCAGACGTGTCGATAGTACCGGCATACAATATGTGAGGTATAAATTGATAGTTTAAGGGTAATTTACCTGTACCGATAAAGGTTTTATAGTAGTCAATTGTGGGTTGGGGGACTTCAGATATCAACGACAGATCTATGTCTTTCAGCCACATAAATTTTATATTTTCTTCTCCATAGTCAGATTTAAAATATACAACTGCTTTTTCGGGGTTAAATAATTTAGTGTCAATCTCAAAATACTGGTATATAGGCATTTTCCTAATCAAGCCAAGACTTTTCTGCAATTCAAATATTTTACTAGGGTGAACAGGAGAAAATTGGACTACATCACTCCAAAAACAATCAAGTAAAGGTATATGACGATTTAAAATCTCTTGGCGTCCCTCATACTTTTTACTATACTGTGTGAAAAGTTCATGATGTTTCTGTCTCATTATATTTAATGGGACAAGATTATGGCCAATCATTTTTTCGGGTACACTGTGATAAACGTAACTCATATTTTATTATGATAACATTTTAGAAATTGGGCTTCATACGTAAGGGCTATTTTTTGCCGACTTTCCAAAGCTTTGAAGGCCACCAGATTTTCTTCCCAATACTATATGACAATGCCGGTACCAGCAGTGACCTTACTACAATGGTGTCCAGTAGAACGCCGAACGAGACAATGAATGCAATTTGAGCAAGGAACAGTATCGGAATAATGCCAAGCGCTGCGAACGTCGCCGCCAGGACAATTCCGGCAGATGTTATTACACCGCCAGTAACTATTAATGCTCGCAAAATACCTGCCCGCGTGCCGATTCTAACAGATTCCTCGCGTACTCGTGTCATCAAGAAAATATTATAATCTACACCCAGTGCTACCAAGAAAATGAATCCAAATAATGGCACGGCCGCGTCTGCTCCTGGAAAGTGAAAAACGTGATTGAACACCAGTGCCGATACGCCCAGGGATGCCATGTAACTAATAACGACCGTAAGGACTAAAATTACCGGCGCAAGGACTGAACGAAGCAAAACGATTAATACAATTAAGATTACTAACAGAACGATTGGTATGATCTTTACTAAATCATGCTGGGATGTGACACTTGTATCATATGCAATTGCCGTAATGCCGCCGACTAATACGTTCGGATCACTGCTGGTTAGGTTTGATCTGAGAGAAGAAACCACATTCTCTGCAGCTTGCGAATATGGGTCATCCTTTAGCGTTGCACTAATTATTACTTGACCATTTACCACTTTAGTTCCCGGAACCGCTTGAGCAACACCGGGGGTAGATTTGACCTGGTCCAGAACCTTTGGTAATGCTTCTTGGGTCGTAACAATTTCAACCGGACTGCCGGAACCGGCGTTAAAGTGACGGGCTAAAGCTTTTTGTCCATCAACTGCGTTTGATTGACCAAGAATTAAGTCAATTTCCGATACGCCGTTTGCCTTAAGTTGAGGCAGGCCGGAAATACAAAAAGCCAATACCAACAAAGTTACAATCCATACCGCCAGTGATCTTTTGGTGATTAGTGTTCCGACAAAACGCCAAATTCCTTTGCTATCTTCCAGACCGTTAGGGTTTTTGATAAGATGCGGATGTGTCGAGGCAGGCAACAGCTTGGGTTTAAATGGCCAAAACACACCGCGCCCAAATATTCCAAGCAGTGATGGCAACAGTGTCAAAGCGGACAAAAATGCAAAAACGATTCCAATTGCAGCGATGGGTCCCAGACTGCGGTTCGAGTTGAGGTCAGAGAATAGCAGGCACAATAGCGCCAATATAACAGTTGAAGCTGAAGCTGCGATTGCAGCGAAGGAGGATTTGTATGCTTGCCAAAGGGCTTGCCACTTAGATTTTGTATGATGGAGTGATTCTTTGTAACGAGATATGAGCAACAACGAATAGTCCGTCGCGGCTCCGATAACTAGGATAGACAAAATACCCTGACTTTCACCGTTAAGTTTAATCCATCCCCAGCTTGCAAATGCGTAAACAACCAATATGGCCGCAGACAGCGCAAAAATCGAGGTAATAAGGACAATTATCGGCAAGAATAGTGATCGGTAAACGATAAGTAAAATTACAAAGACTACTCCAAGTGCTACATATAATAAAATACTATCAATTCCGCCAAACGCATCAATCAGATCTGCACTAAGTCCAGCTGGTCCGGCTACATAGGCCGTCGTGCCGGACGGTTTGTTGTCAGCAATAGTTGATCGCAGATTTTTTACTACAGTTTTGATATTTTTCGTATCAGTGATTGGCACAATGTATTGGACGGCTTTTCCGTCTGATGATGGGATAGGTCCGATAACACTTGGAGCGCCGGTTGAAGAGACTGGCTGGACTCCGTCGACCGCTTGTAATTTTTGACCAAGCGTAACATATTCAGGGAGTGCTGAATATGGAATTTTTGTGTTTGACTCAATGATAACAATCGCAGGAAAAGAATTTGAACTGGCAAATTTTGTTTGAAGATTTTGAACTTTTGTCGATTGCGCACTCGCCGGTAAGAAATTCGATTGTTCATTACTGGAAACGGACGATATTTTACCAAACGTTGGTCCGCCAAATGACGCAAGAATAAGCCATATTATAATAATTACCGTAGGTACTAATATACGAATCCACTGTTTTTTCGCAAATCTCATATACTTATTATTTTAACATTTATTTACAGAGAAATTAATTATTAGTTAATAATTACCACTTGAAACATATTTACTTGCTACCACCAATCTACATATTCAGCAAAAACCTAAATACCTTCGCTCTTTACAACGACGCGTTTGTCATATGTTTGTGATTTTTTATCAAAAATACCACCACATGTTATTAGGTCGAGTTGGTTTTTTATATTCGGGTCTTTATTATTCAAGTACGTGGTTGCATCATTAACTGACATCGATAAGATATCTTTAACGGTAAACATTTTTTTTGAATTATCACCGTAGATAACACTAAAAGTGTCTCCGAGTTTTAATTTACTCAAATCTTTGAAAATAGCATCGTTATATCTGCCAAGCACGTGACCATCGATTATACTAAGGCCTGGACTACCTGGTTTGGAACTATTAATATACCAACCTGCCAGGTGGATGTTATTAGGAACAGCTATTTGATTATTTTTATCAATACCAACTTTTTGGATATAACCGGAAACATTAATCGTAGGGATGACGATTTGGCGAGGCTGGTCGGCTGAAGTGTTCGCAAAATCACTGGCTGAAACCGGTGCTTCGCTTGGAGTGTTGGTTGGCAGTACCACCGTTTTTGCCGATACGATTTTGACAGGTTTTATTGCAATTTGTTTGTCGTGGACGTATAAACCTATGCCCGTCAGCCCGGCAACAACCAGAAATAATCCGATGCCATACAGTATATTTTTCATTGATTTAGGTAATAATCGGCGCATCACTTATGAATAGCGTTGCCTGGCAATCAGCAATAGACCTATACCGGCAATTAAAGTAATGACGGCAGGAATGTAGCTGACTGGCTCTAGTCCAGTGTTGGGTGCCGTAGGACTATTAGTTGGAATAGGATTTGATTGAGGCGTATCACTAGGGAACGGAAGATTCAATGAAAACATTGCCCCGGAGTTTCCTTCAGAGCCACCGGTTGGAGTCATCCCATATATAACATCATTAGCGATATACGGTGCTCCGGCATATGCCTGTCCGTCAAATACTAAGTTTGTGAATGAATGTATCAAAGAGAATCCCGTCCCGTCAGTATTAATAGAGAAAAGTGTTCCCTGGTTATTATCGCCTCCACTGCTAGTTCCTCCATACAGTTTGGTTTTATATAGTGTTAACGAACCAAGGGGTCCACTACCATCATTAACTGTGCCAGAAAACTCATGAAGCAATGAAAATCCCGTCCCGTCAGTGTTAATAGAGAAAATTACTCCGACGCCACCAGCCCCGCCAGTTTGGTTCATTCCGTATAGTTTGTTATTGACTAGAATCAATCCACCAGCAGGCGACCCCCCAGATACCGGATAATCGAATGAGTACAATGTTCGATATCCACTGCCGTTGCTATGAATTGAAAATACTGTTCCAAAACCATTTTCTCCACCATAGGTTGTCATTCCATAAAGAACATTGTTGGTAGAATCTGAAATCATAGGTCCTGCTACCGCTTGCAATCCATCGTGGTTATCATTAAGAAAAGAGTGTAGCAGGTTAAAACCGCTGCCGTCAGGATTTATTGAATAGATTACTCCAGAGTCATCCACGCCCCCAGTTTGTGTAGTCCCATATAGTAGTCCACTATATTCAACCAAAGATGCGTAAGGATAGGAACCATCACTCACACCACCGGAAAAAGAATACAAAACCGAGTAATTGTTGCCGTCGATATCAACAGAATATACAATTCCATCTCCATTGTCGCCGCCATACATTGTCGTTCCATACAATTTATTACCAGTTTTTACTAATGACCCTAGCGGTCTGGTACCGTCGGTCGGGGAATTACCAAATGAATGTATTCTAGTAGGATTATCACCGTTTGTTTTTATCGAAACAACTGTACCAAGCCAGTCTGGTCCGCCACATTGTGTAGCGCCATATAATGTATCTCCTGATCCAAGTAGGGAATTGAACGCCGGAGGACATGCGCCCCAATTGTTGTCACTAAAATCGGATAAAATCGAGTACTTATAAGGGTACGGAGTAAAACCGAAAGTATTCGTTGCGGTTGTTTCCGTATCACCCTCAGCATAAAACTGATACTGATAGTTTTTACCATATGCAAAGGTTGCGTCTGTCTCGCAGGTAAAATCAACATTCCGTGTACCAAAATCATCAGAAGTACAAACGCCATCCCATTGATTTGTCAAATAATCGCCCGTTCCTAAGTCTTTTAGCGAATATTTTACGCTAGTAATATTACCAGCCGAACCTATTACATTAAGATGCCCAACAATCGTTGGTTTTAAGCTGGAGGAACTGGTCGCTCCGACGTTTGAAAATTCGTATGATGGTCCGGCAGAAGTTCCATAGTATGATGCGTAAAAATTCAGATTGTTACCGGACAATTCTGATTTTGGAATCTTGGCAACGCAGGTTGCATGTTTATAAGATACTTTGCTGGTAAGCCCAAAGTCACACTCGCCGTATTGTTTGTGGTTAGAGTTGATAAAGTATTCTGTTGTTTTACCGGTCTTAGAGTTTAATGCATAAACTTTAAACCAACCCGAAGACGGACCCTGTTCGTTAGTGTTGTCACCAGTGACATCAAGCCCAATATACACAAAATTTGAGTCATCCTTCATGTATATATATGCATAATTCGACGGATGTCCGGTACCTGATTCCCAAAAGATGTTATATGTAGGGGCGACGACTTTATCTACACCACTTAGATTAACCCCGGTTTGTATCGATCCGTTGTTTTGAAATACATAGCGGGTTTGTTTTGTGCCAGTTTCAGGAAAACGATGTGCGTTAGCCTCCGATGCATAATATTGATTAGCTTTTAATTTAAACGTTACATCACCACTGCAGTTTTTGGGAATTTGCCACGATATTTCAATCGGACTGTCATGGATTACGGAAACATTATTGTCATCTTTTGTAATATCGTCAAAAACACTGATATTATCGGTGACGTACCTGGCGTATTGTGGGCTTAGGTTTTGTCCGCAAGCCGTTAGATTCACAAGTTCAATATCTGCGTAAGGGGTGACTTTTTCATCAATACGAATTTTAACTTGTCCATTTTGCGGAGTCAGGCTAAAACTTTTTGTTTCGTATTTAACTTTGAACGGGCTAATGTAAAGTTGCTTCCATTCGTTATTGATATACTGGCTAATATGAAAACCATCTTGGGATTGTGGTTTAAAAACATTATTCCATAAAAGAAAACAACCAAATAAAACTAGTATTAATGCTAGCAAAGCGCCCAAAATCCAAAGCTTTTTGGTTTTATTTTTGTTTGACATAATGTTTGTGTCCCGATTTTTTAAAAACCCTGCAACCTCAAAGTTGTCTTGCGACATATTGTACCACAAGCATAATCAATTTGGAAAATCAAATTATTGCAAGTAAATACTTTTAATAATTTTCAGCTAAAATCTCATAATATGCTTGTGGGTGAGCGCAGGCCGGGCAGTCAACTGGTGCTTCGGCACCCTCGTGAACGTAACCGCAGTTTCGGCATTTCCAAAAGACTTTGCCATCACGCTTGAACACTTGGCCGGAATCAACGTTTTGTTTCAATTTCAAATAGCGCTTTTCATGCTGCTCTTCAACTTCTCCAAGTTCGGTGAACACTGCGGCAACCTCGTCGAAACCTTCTTCGGTTGCGGTTTTGGCAAACTCGGGGTACATCGTGCCCCATTCATATTTTTCGCCCGCTGCTGCAGCTGCCAAGTTTTCGGAAGTTGTGCCGACAGTAGGGAAGTCGTAGTTTTCCAGCGTCGATTTCTCTCCGCCCTTCAGTAATTTCATCAATCTTTTGGCGTGTTCTTTTTCGTTATCGGCAGTCTCGGTAAAAATTGCCGCAATCTGTTCAAACCCTTCTTTTTTCGCTGCGGATGCAAAATATGTATATTTGTTTCGGGCCATACTTTCGCCAGCAATGGCGCGCAAAATGTTCTTTGGTGTCTCCATATAATTCCTCCTTATTTATCAATATTACTATTATACCGCCAACAGTACATATAATGGTCATTTACCAAACCAGTTGCTTGCATATGTGCATAAATTATAGTCGTACCAACAAACGACATCCCACGTTTTTTAAGGTCTTTTGACAGTGAATCACTTTCGGGCGTTGAGGTAAGAGCGTTATCCGTACTTTTTCGTTTGCTATCGATTGGCTTACCGCCAACAAATTGCCAAACATATTTATCAAAACTGCCAAACTCTTTTTGAATCTGTAAAAAAACAATGGCGTTATTTCGAGTCGCAAAAACTTTCAATCGATTACGAATTATACCTGGGTTTTGGAGTTGTTCTTCTAATTCTTCGTTGCTCATTTTTGCGACTTTTTCAACATTATAATTCTTGAAAGCTTTTCGGTAGGCTTCACGTTTTTTTAGTACGGTTATCCAACTAAGTCCTGCCTGTGCACTTTCAAGGACCAACATCTCAAAATGTTTTTTATCATCATGGGTTGGTTTGCCCCATTCCTCATCATGATACTTTTTATATATATCAGATTGATTTGCCCATGCACAGCGTTTTACTTTATCCATAAACTAATTATAACTTCTATATATATTCATTACGACAATATAGAGTCAATATCCATTAAGTGTTAATATTAATGCATGGATAAAAAGGTGGTCACTTTTAGTAAAGTGGTGAAAGAATTTGATGGCTTTAAGGCTCTAAACAACCTGAGTTTTTCAATTGATGAAGGCGGACTTTACGGACTTATCGGGCCTAACGGTGCCGGCAAATCGACAGCTATTCGGATAATGACCGGCTTAATCAAAGCAACAGAAGGAACAGTTGACGTATTAGGCTATAAACCCCAAGAAGCCGAAGTTAGGCCGATGGTTGGTTATATGCCTCAAGAAATGGCGCTTTATCAGGATTTGACAGTTCGTGAAAACTTGGAATTTTTTGGAAAACTTTATTCGATTTCAAAATCTGATTTAAAAAAACGGATTGCAGATTTGCTAGACTTTGTTGAACTGTCAAAATGGGGGAAAACCGTAGTTGCGAATTTATCCGGTGGTATGAAACACAGGACTTCTCTGGCAGTTGCACTACTTTCAAAACCACGACTGCTGGTTTTGGATGAACCGACAGTTGGAGTTGATCCGGAACTGCGAGCATCTTTTTGGCAACGATTTGAAGATATGCGAGCCGATGGGACAACTATTCTGCTGACAACACATTATATGGACGAAGCCAGGCGCTGCGAAAAAATCGGGCTGATAAATCACGGGCGACTTATCGCAGAAGGAACACCGGACGGACTGTTAGAGCTTACAAAAACCAGAAATCTTGAAGATGCCTTTTTGTCATTGACTAGACGAAAGATTGTAGGAAAATAATGAAAATTTCTCGAATCTTGGCGGTGACTAAAAAACAGTTCCTGACGATAAAACACGATAAAAGAACCCTAGTTTTGATGCTACTATCGCCGGTGATGGCTATGTTGATTTTCGGTTTTGCATTTGGAACTTCACCGAAACATCTACAGGTCATCATTGTTAATAAAGACAAGGGTAGTTTGGCAGGTCAATATATTAATAAAATCGACCATGATGTCTTGTCTATTTCTGATTCAACTGACGTTGCATCATCAAAAGATAAGGTAACTTCGGGGGATAAAATCGCTACGATAATTTTCCCAAGTACTTTTTCTGCGGATTCATCACCCACAAAAACAGGCATGGCACCGAAAGGACCAGTAATTACACCTGCAAAAGGTGCACATATTGAAGTTTTCTTGGACACAACTAACCAGCAACTTTCATCTGTTGTTTCGCAAGCAATTGCCCAAGCAGGCCAGGATTTTGCAAAATCAAAAGGTGTTAAAACCGGTATATCGATTGATGTCAGTTATGCATTCGAAAAAACCAAAGATGCCCGTTACATAGACTTCTTTGTACCCGGGATTATGGCTTTTGCAATCACACTATTTACGACGATACTGACTTTATTAGCGTTTGTTGGCGAGCGTGTAACCGGGACTTTTGATAGACTTCGTGTAACCCCCGCAACCGAAGGCGAAATTGTTATCGGTTATGAGATAGCTTTTGGTGTAATCGCTGCTATTCAGGGCGCATTAATATTAACGGTTGCACTGTTGGTATATAACATTATGGTGGTAGGTTCGATTGCCCTGGCGATGCTATTTGTAATATTGGTGGCAATTGATGCGCAGGCAATCGGAATTTTGATTTCATCAGCTGCTCAACGTGAAAGTCAGGCCGTTCAATTCTTGCCGTTTATTATCTTTCCAATATTTCTGCTTTCCGGTATTTTCGTGGCGGTAAAAAGTTTACCACTTTGGTTGCAACCTTTTTCGAACTTTTTACCACCTACTTGGGGTATAGAAGCTTTACGTGATGTAATGTTACGCGGTTGGGGACTGGAACATTTGTGGCCGCACGCATTGGTGTTGGCCGGCTTTGCAGTAGCCTTTACGCTTTTGGCAATTTTCAGTTTAAAACGCTCCAGAAACCAATAACGTAAGTGTTATAATACAAACAATGTTCAAGGTGCTTTCAAAATATTCTATGGGCGCAACGGCCGCTATTATTACCAGTATGGGATTGATTGCCGGACTTACGCAAAGTGACGCAATGAGGCAAACTACAATTGCCGGCTTGTTAATTATTGCTATCGCTGATAATGTTGCAGATTCACTTGGTATTCATATATACAAGGAATCAGAGGGTGCCAAAAACAAAGAAATATTGTCAGCTACATTTGGGAATTTTTTTCTACGACTTGTTTTAGTAATTAGTTTTATTTTGATAGTAATAATATTTCCCTCGATGCAAGCATTAATTATTTCTTCTGTTTGGGGATTAACTTTACTCATCCTTTTAAGTTATTCGATTGCAAAGGCAAAGAAAACTACCGTAAGTGCCGAGATTATCTGGCATGTAGTTGTAGCTATCTTAGTAATTATTGGTTCAAAATTACTTGGCGGGTTAATCCTTGGGCATATATAATTAATAAAAGGTAAATAAAACAAAACACAAATCGAGAGTGTTGTTAGGCTATAATATGGTTATGAATAATGGTTTATCCTTTAAAAACGTAAAAAAATTGCAAAAACAATTTGGTCCGAATACTTTACGCGATGAAATTAAAAAAGACGCGGCCTTATTAGCCTTTTTATCAAGATTCAAAAATCCACTGGTTCTGATATTGCTGTTTGCCGCATTACTATCATTTTTCTTTGGTGATAAAGCCAGTTTTTTCATAATTATCACTATCGTGGCACTAAGTGTTGGTCTGGATTTTTTGAACACCTACCGTTCGCAACAAGCCGCAGAAGCTTTAAAAGATAAAGTCCGAGTCAAAGTTCAGGTAGTTCGTGAAGGCGAATTACACTTGGTGCCGATTAGCGAACTTGTTCCCGGTGACATTGTTATGCTTTCGGCCGGCAAGGTAATACCGGCAGATGGTGTCATTGTTGACGGCAAAGACTTGTCGACGAATGAAGCGGCATTGACGGGTGAATCTTTCCCGCAAGGCAAACCAATTGACGCGGAAGTATATATGGGTAGTGGTGTTGTCAGTGGTTCGGGTGTGATGCGGGTCACCAAAACCGGGCAAACAACCAAATTCGCACATATTGCAGAAGCATTACAATCCGTTCATAGAGTTACAGAATTCGAAAAAGAAATAAAAGATTTTAGTGTACTGATAATAAAACTTACTTTCTTTTTGGTTTTATTCGTTTTGCTGGTTAATATTTTATTCCACCGAGATTTACTGCAGTCGGTATTGTTCAGCCTTGCATTGGCCGTTGGACTGACACCAGAGCTATTGCCACTTATTATTTCCCTAAACTTAACAAAAGGGTCACTAAAAATGGCCAGAGAGGGCGTTATTGTAAAGCAGTTGTCGGCAGTCCAGAACTTTGGCAGTATGGATGTTCTTTGTACTGATAAAACCGGAACCTTGACAGAAAATGAAATTAAATTAGTCAAATATGTTGATGGCGAAAATAATAATTCAGACAATGTTTTGGAATTGGGCTATCTTGCTAGTGCGTTTTCGACCAGTTTTAGTAATCCGCTTGATACCGCTGTCAAAGCCCATCGCGGAGTTGATATATCTATGTATCAAAAAATTGATGAGATTCCATTCGATTTTGAACGCAAACGCGAAGCCGTCATTGTTCATCACACCAATAATAAACAGCGCTTTTTGATTGTCGAAGGCGCCCCGGAAGAAATAATAAAAATATCGAACACATATGGGTCAAAGAAAACACATCTTGGTAGTGAACTTCGCGCAACTATTAAGGAAACATATGATGACCTAAGTCGCAAGGGATTCAGGGTCCTAGCGGTTGCTTCAAAAGAGATTGGAACCGAAAAACGATATGAACCGGATGATGAAAAAAACTTAACATTTTACGGTTTTTTGGCTTTTTTGGATCCTGCTAAACTTTCTGTTTCAGAAACCCTAGAGCGAATGCGTGTTATGGGGATACAAACAAAAATTATTACCGGCGATAACGCTTATGTAACTGAAAAAATTGCCAATGACATTGGTTTGAAAATTGAAGGAATCTTGGACGGTGATGAACTGGATAAAATGACTAAAGAGGAATTTGGTAATGCTGTCGAAAAAAACAATATTTTCGCCAGGGTTAATCCGGAACAAAAAATGAAAATCATTCAGGCTTTGCAATCTAATGGTCATATTGTCGGTTATATGGGAGACGGTATCAACGATGCCCCAAGCTTGCGAGCAGCTGATGTCAGTGTGTCGGTCAATAATGCCGTTGATGTTGCCAAGGATGCAGCTGACTTTATTTTGCTTCGTAAAAATCTGCACGAACTAGTTAATGGTGTAATTGAAGGCAGAAAAACTTTTGCAAATACCATGAAATATTTGCGAATGAGTCTGAGTTCGAACTTTGGGAATATGTTTTCAATGGCCGGGGCTTCGCTGTTTTTGCCGTTTTTGCCAATGTTAGCGACGCAAATACTGTTAAATAATTTATTATACGACACTTCACAATTCGCGATTCCGCTGGATAATGTTGATGAGTCCGAAGTCCTTGAACCTCATACGCTTAGTATCAAAGAAATCAAGCGTTTCATGTGGTCCTATGGACTGCTTAGCTCTGTTTTCGACTTTATTACCTTCGGCGCATTAATGTTAGTTTTTCATGCCGACCAGGGCGTTTTTCAAGCCGGTTGGTTCCTAGAATCAATTTTGACCCAGATTTTTGTTATATATATTATCAGGACAAAACTGATTCCGTTCAAAGAAAGCAAACCGGCACTGGCTCTGATTGTAAGTACTGTTCTGGTTGCCCTGGCAGCGTTTGTGGTTGTGATATCTCCACTGCGACTGATTTTCCACTTCGGCATGTTGTCGTTAATTCAAATTGTGACCTTGATTGGAATCGTTGCCATGTATCTGCTGTTTGCCCAGATAATCAAAAAACGATTTTATGGCAGTAAAGTGACGAATAAAAAATAATCACAATATTTTTTATCAGATAAATCCAAGCATTAAACGCATATAATATATATAGAATGAATAAGTTGACGCCACAAGAAAAAGCAGTAATTATCGAGAAGGGTACCGAACCTGCTTTTTCAGGGGAATATGTTGATAATAAATTACCTGGAACCTACGTTTGCCGACAGTGTGGCGCAGTACTTTACGAATCCGAAAACAAATTTGACTCCGACTGTGGCTGGCCAAGTTTCGACGATGAAGTATCGGGTGCTACCGTTAAATCCATGGATACCGACGGTGTTCGAACCGAAATAACTTGCGCAAATTGTGGCGGGCATTTAGGCCACTTGTTTTTAGGTGAACGCTTGACTCCGAAAAACGCACGATATTGTGTTAATTCCATCTCAATGAAATTTATTCCAAAGGACAATAATGACTAAAAAAGTTGTACTTGGCGGGGGTTGTTTTTGGGGTTTGCAAGATCTGATTCGAAAGCAACCCGGAGTTGTTAAAACAAAATCCGGATATGCCGGTGGAAAAGTCAAAAACCCGACTTACGAAAATCATGATGGCCACGCTGGCGACACAAACACCATCACCATGGTAGGCGTAATTATGGCGGTGGGTGCGGTGCTGTTTACGGATTGGGATTTATTGGAGCTTTAATCTTCTTTATTGGACAAGCCACGACATTTTGGGCAGGTGTACTAGGCTTTTTCCAGGCGCTAGTTTGGCCGGCATACTTAGTTTACGAAGCCTTAAAAGTACTGATAAAATAGCGTAGAATAAACAACAGTATACACTATATCTAGCGTATAAGCTTTTCGGCGTGCTATAATGAAATCCCATGGAGGTGCAAACAAACATGGGCAAAAAACAAAAATATATATTTGTAACGGGAGGTGTGTTATCGGGAGTAGGGAAGGGTGTCACAGCAGCCAGTATTGGTGCTGTCTTACAAGCCAAAGGTGCCTCTATATCTATTCAAAAGTGCGATCCGTATCTTAATGTCGATGCGGGACTTTTAAATCCGCGCGAACACGGCGAATGCTTTGTAACACGTGACGGTGCAGAAACCGACTTGGATTTGGGACATTATGAACGATTTTTGGATATTGAACTAACCCAAAAGAGCGCTACATTATCCGGTAGGCTCTTTTTTGATTTGATTGCAGACGAACGTGCCGGGAAATTTGAAGGCAAAACCGTTCAGTTAGTACCGCATTTAACTCAATCTATCCAGCGTGCAATCACAGCAGCAGCCGAAGGTAGTGATATCCATATCGTTGAAATAGGCGGAACCGTAGGTGATTATGAAGGCCTTAGTTTTATTGAAGCTATTCGTGAATTTTCTCAATGCGTTGGCCGAGCAAATTGTTTGTTCATACATGTTGTATATGTTCCGTTTATTGAAACCAGCAAGGAATTCAAGAGTAAACCGGCTCAGAATGCCTTAAATGACCTGCGAGGATTCGGTATAGTACCGGATGCGGTGGTGGTTCGTTCTGACAATCCGGCTCCGCACAGTATTGTCCAAAAAATCAGTCTGTTTAGTGGTGTACCCGAAGAAAACGTTCTATTAATGCCAAACGCTGACACCGTGTACCGGGTGCCAACACTACTGGCCAAAAGCAGTTTTATTAAATTGTTAACAGAATTTTCAGGTCTTAGAAAAAAACCTGACTTATCAAAATGGGACAAAATTGTCAGCCTTCAAATCTCAAAACCGAAAAAATCGGTGACAATCGGGTTGGTTGCCAAATATATTGATAACGAAGACACATATATGTCAGTAATCGAGGCATTAAAAGCGGCAGCTTGGCATGAAAAAGTCGGATTAAATATCCGTTGGATTGGTGCTGAAACTGCCACGAAAAAGGACTTCGAAAAAGTTGATGGTATCGTAGTTCCCGGAGGTTTTGGTGTTCGTGGCGTCGAAGGAAAAATTGATGCAGCACGATATGCACTTGATAATAATGTACCGTATTTGGGACTCTGTCTGGGATTACAAGTTGCGGTCATTGCAGCAGTTCGAAAAGCTGGTGTTGGTAGTACAAATAGCACTGAATTTGAAGCAAAATGCAAAAACAATGTCGTATATATTATGGAAGGACAAGCCGGTAAAGAATCGACAGGTGGAACTTTACGTCTTGGTGATTATCCGGCAAAACTAGTCAAAGGTACACTAGCGGCTAAAACATATGGGAAATTGAATATTGTCGAACGTCATCGTCACCGATACGAGGTAAACCAAAAATTTTTGGAACAAATTGAAAAAGGTGGGTTGAAAGTAAGCGGCTTATCGCCGGATGGAAAATTGGTTGAATTTATAGAGGCACCCGGCAACGATTACTTCATCGCAACCCAGGCACATCCGGAATTTCGTTCGCGCCCATTCAGACCACATCCGTTATTTGTTGGTATAATAAAAGCTAGTAAAGCAAAAAAATAATCACCGGAAGGTCAGGGGTATATTAAAACATGCAAGATCCATTTTCAAATGCAATGGCACAACTGGACAAAGTAGCAAAAATAAAAAATTTCGATAACGATATTATTGCCAGATTGCGTCAGCCTAATCGTGACATCAAAGTTTCAATTCCGGTAGTAATGGATGACGGTACGCTAAAAATTTATGAAGGTTATCGAGTTGAATACAATAACGTACTTGGGCCATATAAAGGTGGTATTCGGTACCATGCTAGTACCAATATTTCCGAGGTTAAAGCCTTGGCGTTTTGGATGTCTTTAAAATGTGCAGTTATTGGGATTCCAATGGGAGGTGGTAAAGGTGGGATTACAGTTAACCCAAAAGTGTTGTCTAAAACCGAACTGGAAAAATTATCACGCGGTTGGGTCCAGAAACTTTCAGATATTATAGGACCAAGAAAAGATGTACCGGCACCTGATGTAAATACCACGGGTGAAATAATGGCCTGGATGGCTGACGAATATGAAAAAATTACCGGTGATAAAACCGGTGCGGTTATCACCGGAAAACCAATTGAAAATGGAGGCTCGTTGGGTCGTGATACGGCTACAGCCCAAGGTGGCTTTTTTGCCTTTGAAGCCCTGAAAGAACAATTGGGTTTGAATAAAAAATGCAACGTTGCAATTCAGGGGTTCGGGAACGCCGGTGCCAATGCGGCCGAAATATGGCAATCCGCCGGACACAATATTGTCGCTGTTTCAGACTCAAAAAGTGGAGTTTATAATCCGGATGGTTTGGATGTTGAAAAGCTGATGCAATTCAAAAAAGATTCCGGCGCGGTTTCAGGTTTTATCCAAAACGGTGTCGCCGTAAAAAGTATCTCAAACGAAGAACTACTTGAAACCGACTGTGACCTATTAATACCGGCAGCATTTGAAAACGTTATAACAGAGGAAAATGCTGATAAAATCAAAGCGAGGGTAATTCTGGAGCTTGCAAACGGTCCAATCACTTCTGCAGCCGATTTAATATTGTTCAACAAAAACATTGTAGTGATTCCGGATGTTTTGGCCAATTCCGGTGGCGTTGCCGTGTCGTATTTTGAATGGGATCAGAATCTGAAAAACGAACACTGGACTCATGACGAAGTCTTTGAAAAACTTCAGCCGATGATGGCAGAATCTGCTAATAAAGTATTCGAGACTGCAAAAAATTCGAATACAGATTTGCGAATGGGTGCGTTCATTTTGGCAATCGAGCGCATTGAACAAAATCTTTGACGTTCACTTTGCTATAATGGTGGTTAATGGATAAAACTGCCTTGATTATTCGCGCCACAGTCAAACAATTTTTTGATATTGACCAAGACATTCAACTCAGTCGCCCCGATCCGCAATTCGGTGACTTTGCGACTAATGTCGCAATGCAACTGGCAAAAAGCCTTGGTAAAAATCCACGCGAAATTGCCGAACAACTTGCCGATAAACTGCGCGAAAACAGTGGTTTTTCAGAAGTGTCTATTGCCGGACCCGGATTTATTAACCTACGGATAAAAGACAACAGTTTATCCGAAGAACTTAAACAAATCATCAAAAATCCATCTGATTATGGAAAATCAAAACTTTATGAAAATAAAATTGTCGTAACCGAATATTCCGACCCGAACCCATTCAAGGTCTTGCACGTCGGACATTTCTATACTTCAGTAATTGGGGATGCACTGTCAAACTTGATTGAATATGCCGGCGGAACGGTTCACCGTGTTAATTTTGGCGGCGATGTCGGTCTGCATGTTGGGAAAACACTTTGGGCTATATTGCGAAAACTTGATGGCGAAAACCCCGAAAAACTATCCGAAGTTGCAGAAAATGACCGTTCTGAGTGGATGGCAACCTGTTATGTCGAAGGAACACGTGCTTATGAAGATGATGAAACCGCCAAATCACAGATTATCGAATTGAATAAAAAAGTATACCAATTCCATACGGATAATGATCATGATTCAAATCTTGCACAAATATATTGGGCTTGCCGCAGGTGGAGTTACGACTATTTTAATGCATTTTATGCCAGAATCGGTACAAAATTCGAGAAATACTATCCTGAAAGCGAAACTTCTCAAATTGGTCTGGATACGGTTTTACAGCAACGCGACAAGGGAGTTTATAAGGACAGTGATGGTGCAATCGTATTCGTCGGTGAACCGTATGGACTTCATACCCGTGTATTTGTAAATACCGATGGATTGCCAACCTATGAGGCCAAAGACGTCGGTCTAAGTATAAAAAAGTGGAACGACTACCACTTTGATGAATCGATAATTATAACCGGCAATGATATTACAGAATATATGAAAGTTGTTTTAAAAAGCATCGAACAATTCAAACCGGAACTAGCCGAACATACCATACATATCACGCATGGCAATATTAAACTTGCCGGTAACGAGAAAATGAGCAGTCGAAAAGGTAATTTCCTACGGGCAACGGACGTTTTAGATTTTACCGCCGATGCCAACGAAAAAGTGCAGGGAAATCGAAATGACGAACCGGTACTGGGCGCAATCAAGTATGGTTTTTTGAAATTTAAAATTGGCGCGGACAGTATATACGAGCCGACGGAATCGGTAAATCTACATGGCAACAGTGGTCCGTATTTGCAATATGCACTTGCCAGGGCTAGGTCAATAATCCGAAAACACTCGAATGAAAGTTCAGAGTTTATTGCTCCGACAGATGGATATTTGCAATATGAACGAGATTTATTATTTAAAATTACCGAATATCCATACGTTGTAGCGCGTGCCACCGTCGAATTTACACCTCATCAACTGTGTACTTATTTATACGAATTGGCCCAGGTCTTTAATCGGTTTTACGAAAATAATAAAGTTATCGGGGATGAACGCGAACAAGTACGAATTTATTTGGTGACAGCCTATGCATCAGTACTGTATAGTGGGCTGAATGTTCTTGGAATTCCTGCACCGGACCGAATGTAAACAGATGATGATATAATACGAGGGAATATAAGGAGTAAATATGCCAGAATCCAAAAAACCCGGTACTAAAAAAGAAAAAGTTGTACATGTTGCGAAAAAAGCCAAGGTTGCCCCAAAAACAATTGTTAAAGTCGGCGGATCGCAAATGAAAGAATTCCTTTATTTCATCAGGACCCAAGGTGTAGTTGGGCTGGCAGTAGGGCTGGTATTGGGTGGCGCAACTAGCATATTGGTCAGATCGTTAATTGATAATGTTATTATGCCCCCGATCGGATTATTACTTGGTTCATCAGAAGGTATTAAAGGTCTAGAGTGGGTAATTAGCACCCCAGGTGGTAAACAGGCAATAGTACAATATGGTATATTTTTAAACGACTTGATTAACTTTTTTGTAATTGCACTAGTAATTTACTTTATAATTCATTTTCTTAAACTTGATAAAGTCGACAAGCCAAAAATATAAAAATGGATAAAAAGCTTCGAAACCTGCATATTGATAAAATTTTGTGGATTGATTTAGAGATGACCGGTTTATCGCCGACCAACGATTTAATCTTGGAAGTTGCCGCGATTGCAACCGACTGGGACTTTAAAGAATTAGATACTTACCACGGGATAGTAAAAAATAAAGCATCCATTCTCAAAAAGCAAATGGCGCTTAACTCAACATTCTGGGATGCTCAGCCTGATTCAAAAGTTGGTTTGTTAAAACAAAACCGGTCTGGCAAATCTATAAAGTCAGTCGAAAAAGAACTACTATCATTTATTGATAAAAATTTTAAAGCCGGCGTACCCGTATTACTTGCCGGTAATTCAATTCATATGGACCGAAGATTCATTATTACAAATTGGCCTAAATTGGATGCTAAATTGCACTATCGTATGTTAGATGTCAGTGCCTGGAAAGTGGTTTTTGAAGGTAAGTTTAAAAAAAATTTTGCAAAATCCGATAATCATCGAGCGTTAGATGATATTCGCGGGAGTATTGCCGAATTACAATACTATCTGGTAATGCTCAAGTAGTGCTACAATAAAATCACAATGCTGGAAGACAAGCGTCGATTTAATCGACGAATCTGGTTAGTAATTTTGGGTTTAATACTTGTTGTCCTGGGTGCATTTATCGTAGCCATAGCCTGGGCAAATACAACAGGTGCGCCGGAAACACCAATAAACTCTTCTGTAAATAATAAAGTAAATCCCACCAGTGTATCATCAAATATTCTGTTTTTTGGTAATACTTTTTGGGGTCGTTACATTGATGACTGGTCAATGGCCAGCAAGTTAAAGTATGCATATCCTTTTTCGCGTCTAAATGAACTCGACCGCAATCAATATAACGCCTGGATTTCGGGTTTGGAATGTCCATTGGTATCTGGATTACATATTAGTTCAGCCGAAATGGACAATACACTAACATTTAATTGCTCACCAAGTTATCTCCCCGAAGCTGCCAAATGGTTTACGGCTTTTACACTGGCAAATAATCACACAGATAATCAAGGTGTTGCAGGTTTCAAGGAAACTCAGCAAAACTTAGATAAATTCGGTATCCAATATTTTGGTAATTATGATCCGACGATTACAGACGATATATGTGAAGTTATTAGTTTGCCTGTTACGGTGACAAATGACAATAAATCCCAAATAGAAGGTCAAATACCGATAGCTATATGCGGTTTCCATGGTGTTTTTCAAATTCCTCCGGCATCTTCTGTTGCCTTTATGGCAAAATACAGTAAATATATGCCGGTTATCGCAATGCCACATATGGGTGCAGAGTATAAATCCGCTCCGGACGAATTAAAAATAAATTTTTATAGAAGCCTTATCGATGGCGGTGCCGATGTGGTATTGGGGGATCATCCGCATTGGATTCAACCATCGGAAAGTTATAAAGGGCATCTAATTGTATATTCGATGGGTAATTTCATGTTCGATCAGCAAGATACACCGGAAGTTGTTCGTTCGGCGGGCATTCGGGTAGTTCTGAAAACCAGTGACGATAAATCAGACTTAATTGGTAAGTGGTTGGCACTGGGAGTAAAATGTGGGACTTATAAAGACAATTGCTTGGCCCTGGCGCAGAAACAAAATCTTAAAAAACTTGATATAAAATACCAATTTGGTGTAGTTGGCACAAACGACGGTGACAAAATCGTAAAACCGGCGACCCCGACTCAACAAACCGACATATTAAATCGCTTGCAGTGGCAATCAACCGTAAAACAATTGCAACCACCATATAGCAGCCTGTAGAATAGGATGATGACGCTGAAAGAAATTCATGAATGTTTACTAAGTTTTCCAAACACCTGGCTGGATTTTCCGTTTGGGCAGGAAGTCTCGGTATATAAAGTTGGCCATAACGAAAATGGGGAAGGCAAAATGTTTGCGCTGATAGCTGAAAACACCAAGCCGGTCCGAATCAGTCTAAAGTGTGACCCACTGCTAGCTGAAAAACTTCGTGAAACTTATGAAACTGTTCTGCCGGGATATCATTTGAATAAAAAACATTGGAATACGATTATTGTTACCGGACAAATTCCGGACGATGAGCTAAAAAGTTTTATGCGCCTTAGTTACGATTTAGTCAGCAGTAATTAGTCGCTTGTGTTAAAATCGGCAAACTGTTTTTGAGTCGTTTGGAAAGATTGTATGGCAGTTTTAAGAACAGTCCTCATGCTTGAGTCACTTGTACTTTTCTCTATTTTTAACATCAGGACCAATGTATCATCCAATTGATGGGCCATTTCGCTGGCATATATCCTATCGTAAATCGCATTTAACCTAGCCTCCTCTAAGGTTGCCAGTACGTTTGCGTTCGACTCAGCCTTTAAAGCCGACTTACTTAAACTATTCACCTTGATATTATGTTTTGCCAGAATTGGCGTTAAGTCGCGATTGGTATTTGTCAGATAAGTATCAAGGGCGCTATTCAACTCTCGCAGTTGAGTATCTTTTATATTCGGTTTAGCAGAATCAACGATGCTTTGAGTCGCTTGCAAACGGGCCGCCAGCCTTTCGGTATCACTGACATTGCCACCAGCCATCCCAAACAATAAGCCTGTGACGGTTATCAAAATTAAAAATACCACACCAATAATCCCGACTAAAACCGGTTTACTTTTCGGAATCAAAGTTTTTTTTGGAGGCTTTGGTGCAATCTGATTTAAATAGTCAGTGTTAATTGCCGGTGATGGCTGGTTGTTTTCAGGGTTCATACTACAGTTAATTTAAGCATAAACAACTCGAATATCAAAATCATCTTATCGGTATAACGCATCTGTTTTGAGTTATGACTTTACAGAGGTATAATTATAGGCGATATGCAAGACGCCAAAGAGGAAGTGCGATCACGGCTGAACATCGAGGACGTTATCGGGCAGTACGTTCAACTTAAGCGTGCCGGGCGAAACTTCAAGGGTCTTAGTCCGTTTACCAGCGAAAAAACCCCCAGTTTTTATGTCAGTCCGGACAAACAAATATGGCACGACTTTTCGTCCAATAAGGGTGGCGATGTTTTTACTTTTATCATGGAAGTTGAAGGTATGGACTTTCGAGCCAGCCTGGAACACTTGGCGCGTAAAGCCGGTGTTGACCTTTCTATGTATGATACAAAAGGTAGCCAAGAAATTGCTTTGCGAAAAAAACGTTTGCTATTGGCTAACGAACTGGCTGCTAATTATTATCAACAAAGTTTGATTAAAAACCCACGGGCGGTTCAATATGTTTTTGGCGACCGTGGCCTTAGCAAGCAAATTGTTATGGATTTCAAGATAGGTTACGCACCGACGATTGGCGACGCTCTAACCCAATTTTTGGCCAAAAAAGGTTTTACTAAAACCGAACTTACTCAGGCAGGATTGGTTAATAGGTATGATACCGACTTATTCCGTGGTCGAATGATAATTCCATTGATGGACGGTACCGGGCAGGTAATTGGCTTTACCGGTCGAATCATTATTGACGAACCTTCTGCTCCAAAATATTTGAATACACCGCAAACTTTAATATACGACAAGGGCCGGCATGTTTTTGGTTTGTCGCTGGCCAAAGAGGCGATTCGGGCCAACGACTATGCCGTTATTGTCGAAGGGAACCTGGATGTTATCAGCAGTCATCAAGTCGATATTTCACAAGTTGTAGCTACGGCCGGAACCGCCATGACTGAAAACCATCTGCGTGCCCTGGTTCGACTAAGTAATCATATAAGACTGGCCTTTGACGGTGACAAGGCAGGTCTGGCAGCAACCGAAAGGGCTATACCAATTTCCCAAAGTGTCGGTGTAGATTTATCTATTATTTCGATGCCCGAAGGTATCAAAGATCCGGACGAATTGATTAAAAAAGATGTTAAGTTGTGGCAAAAGGCAATTGATAATGCTGAACCGGCAGTCGAGTGGGTGATAAAGCAATATGCTAATCGCGAAGATTTAAAAACTGCGGCTGGTAAACGTCGATTTACAACAACGGCACTGGATGTCGTCAGTGTTTTACAGGATTCTGTCGAAAGGGAATATTACATCGCTAAAATTGCAAAACTAAGTGATTCATCGGTTGATGCCTTAAAAGAAAAAATTGCCAGAAGTGCAGAAAAACCTAAAAAGGTATATAAGAACGCTGATATTAAACAAACCGATATCGTCCAAGACCCGTCATTTTATCAAGACAATCTGCTTTCCGTCGCCTTGATTGACGGTGCGACACATGATTTATTCCGCTCGGTAGACCTAGAAACATTTACGGGCGAACAACGACGCGACGTTGTCCAATACTTGTCAGAAAAAGGTGGCAAAGCCATAAAAGATACTCCAGAGGAATTGAAAAAACATGATACCTATGTTAAAATATTATTATTAAAGGCCGACGCTCGATATGCCGATTGGAACGACCAAGATCGTTACTTTGAAACGGCACGATTGCTCCGCCAAGTTGCCATAGAGCACAAGAAAAAGCAAAAAGATTTATTAACAGAAAAGCTGCGCGATGCAGAAACTTTAGGTGATGAAACAAAGGCAAACAAAATTCGTGCCCAGCTTAATAAATTAATTAAGGAGATAAAAAGTGGTCAAAGGTAAAAAACACGATGATGAAGAAGTAGTTGTACTGCCTTCCGGTTTGGTTGATGCCAACGGATTTGCCCTCAGTGATATTGACGAGCCGGCTCCGGATGAATTGGTTGACGAAGAGGAAGACGACGAAGCTACTCTGAACAAAGGTCAGTATTTCGATGATGCCAGCGACGACAGCGTCAGGTTGTATTTGCGCGAAATAGGTAAAATTCCATTGCTTAGTTCCGAGGAAGAACTAGCCCTGGCCCAACGTGTTGTAGCCGGCGACAAACGTGCCAAAGACAAAATGGCCGAAGCCAATATGCGCTTAGTTGTTTCAATTGCCAAACGTTATAGTGGCCGTGGACTTGATTTTCTAGACCTAATTCAAGAGGGAAATACCGGACTTTTGCGTGCGGTTGAAAAATTCGATCCCGATAAAGGCTTTAAATTTTCGACCTATGCGACTTGGTGGATTCGCCAAGCGATTACTCGTGCTATTGCCGACCAGGCTCGCACAATTCGTATTCCGGTGCACATGGTTGAAACGATTAATAAACTTTTGCGCACACAGCGCCGAATGACTCAGGAATTAAACCGTGAACCAACTATCGAAGAATTGGCCGAAGAACTCGAGATGGAACCGGCCAAAGTTGAATACGTTATCAAAATCAAGCAAGACATTACGTCTCTAGATGCCGGTGTCGGTCGTGATGGCGAAGACGAAGATTCAGTCCTTGGTGATTTTATCGAAGATGGTGACAGCACAACGCCCGAGGAATCTGCCACATCGCAGCTATTAAAAGAACAAGTTCAATCAGTTCTTTCAACACTTTCCGATAGGGAACAGAAAATTGTTAAAATGCGCTTTGGTCTGGAAAACGGCAAATCTCACACCCTGGAAGAAGTCGGCCGTGAATTCGCCGTTACCCGTGAACGTATCCGCCAAATCGAAGCCAAAGCCCTGGCAAAACTCCGCAAGCACAAAGACGCCAAAAAACTACACGAATATTTAAGTTAATTTATTAATAATAACAATCCTTCGGGTCCTGCCGCCCGGTTTACCCCTAATATTTTTTATTGGTTACAATAAAATAATATTGGGGTTGCCCCACCGGACGTCACCCGCAGACGATTGTTATTATTTTTAAACCCTATAAAACTCAATATCGTTTAATACTTGGTCTATTTGCTGGTGGAATTTTTCCAAATCGCCGTCATTCATAATATAGTGTTCGGCGATAGCAATCGTGCCACCGGACTGCAAATCTTCAATTTCGCGCCAATCACGGTCGCTGGCTTCAGTTTCGGTCAACGGGCGTTCGGCTCGCGACAGTAACCTGTGATGGCGAATGTGTTTCGGTGCAACAACTGCAATGACGGTTAACTCGCCGGGGAACTCGTGTTTCATGGTTTTATACTGCGCCCAGGAGTAATTACTATCTGTTACAATGCGATGTTGGCCGGCGCTAATCAGTTTATTAATTTGTCCTATAAACTCAGAAATTATTAAATCCTGACCTTCATCCGCATGGACTTTGGTCCGAAATTCATTCTCGTTTTCCGGCGTTATTTCAATGCCGGCTTTTTTCATAGCTTCGAATAAAATGCCGCCGCCATAAACTTTTGGATAACCTTTGCCGGTGACATAATCAACAGCTGTGCTTTTGCCCGCACCGGCCATACCGACGAATGCCACGATTTTAACATCTTTGTTATATATCATGTGATTATTGTAACAGACCGCTTGCACCATCTACCATTCGCCGTACGGCGAAACTATCTACTATTTACCATCTACTACCTACCAACTGGTATACTGGTAATATGACGAAAAGACTAGCTGTTATCGATGGTAAGTCAGTATTTTACCGTGGGTATTACGCTATGCCGGGGCTGTCAATGGCTGACGGTACGCCGACCGGTGGTGTTTACGGCTTTACTTCACTTGCGATTGAACTTATTAAAAAGCTGAACCCGGATTACGTAGCAATTGCCTGGGATAAAAAGGGCACAAATATTCGAAAACGCCGCGAAATGTATCCGGAGTACAAGGCCGGGCGCAAACCGGCACCGGAAGATTTTTATGCGCAAATTCCGATTTTATATGAACTGCTGGATGCTTTCGGTTGGCCGCTTTATGAACTGGATGATTACGAGGCCGACGACATTTTAGGTGCCTTTGCGGTTCAGGCAACGGCAAAAGGTATCGAAACCTGTTTGTTGACAAGTGATTTGGACGCCTTGCAGCTGGTTGGTCCATTAGTCAAAGTTTATGCTCTAAAAAACGGGCTTTCTAATCTCGAAGAATTTCATGTTGACTCATTTACGAAAAAATACGGCCTGCGTGTCGACCAATTTTTGGATTTGAAGGCGCTAAAAGGCGACTCGTCGGATAATTTACCGGGAGTTCCCGGCATTGGTGAAAAAACCGCGACCCAACTGTTGCAGGATTACGACACATTGGACAATATATATAAAAATCTTGAACTGATTAAACCGACCGTTGCTAAAAAACTAATCGACGGCAAAGAATTGGCATATATGAGTAAGGAAGTCGGCCGAATTTGGACTGACGCCCCTGTTAAATTGGATTGGGATATAGCCGATGTCAATGATACAAATCTGGAAAAAGTTGCCGAAATCCTAAAACGTTTGGAATTTAACTCACTAATCAGACGTATGCCAAAACATATGCAGTTGCACAATACCGAAAAAGCTGCTTCCAAAGCACAATCCGAGATTGGCTCGCTAAACGTAAAACCTTGGCCGGAAGTCCTGAATATTGCCGGTCCGGTCGTATTATATGTCGACGATGATGTAGTTTGGCTATCAACGGATGATAAAACCGTATACCACAAAAAAATCAGCGAACTTGATCGCAGTGTTTGGCGAATTTTCGAACTGGCAACCGTCATTAGTTACGACAGCAAACTTTTGTATCACCAACTGGCGGACCAAGATGTTTTCGTTAAATTCGGCGAACTACACGATGTTCACCAAGCGGCCTTTTTGATTGATTCCTTGCATCGCGATAGGTCACTGACAGGCCTAATGGGTTTTGAAGTCCCGGATATGCCAAAACCGTCAATTAGTGCGATTTGGTATCTGTACGAGACTCAGTTGTCGCAGTTCGAACGCGAGCCGAAAATTGCTAAAATTGCCCATGATTTTGATTTTCCACTAACTCACATACTTTTCCAAATGGAGCGCCGCGGTATCAAAATCGATGTTGAACTGTTAAAAGAAATGGGAACGCGACTGGGCAAAGATTATCACGAACTTGAACAACAAATGTTCAAAATGGTCGGCTATGAATTCAATATTGGCAGTCCAAACCAACTTTCCGAAGTGTTATTTACGAAATTGCAACTGCCGACCAAGGATATCAAAAAAGGTAAAACCGGGTATAGTACCGGCCAAAAAGAACTGGACAAACTGCGCGGAACGCATCCGATTATCGAACTTATCGAACAAACTCGCGAACTTGCCAAACTAAAAAATACCTATGTCGACGCTTTGCCTCTGCTGGCTGATGATCAGGGTCGGATTCATACGACATTTAACCAAGACGTTGCCAGCACCGGGCGACTGTCCAGTACCAACCCGAATTTGCAAAATATTCCAATTCGCACGGCGTTGGGACGTCAAATCCGCGAAGCTTTCATTACCGATGGCGACAAGGTTTTTGTTAGCGCAGACTATTCACAGTTCGAACTGCGTCTGGCTGCGGTCTTGGCCGGCGATGAAGAAATGATTAATGATTTTAACGGCAATGTCGACATTCACACCAAAACCGCCAGTGTGGTTTACGGTGTTCCGATGGATGATGTTACCAAAACCCAGCGACGTAATGCCAAAGTTATCAACTTCGGAATCCTATATGGTATGAGCCCGCATGGCTTAAGTGCCGCCACAGGAATGAGTTTTGTCGAAGCCAAAAAATTCATCGATGAATATTTTGAACTACGTGAACCGATACGTAAATTTATCAATTCAACGCTTGATTCAGCCCGTGTCGATGGCTATGTCGAAACCTATTTTGGCCGACGTCGTCCAACACCGGATGTCCTTTCTAGTAATTTCATGGTTCGTGCCGCCGCCGAACGTGCCGCCGCCAATATGCCGATACAGGGGACCGAAGCCGATTTAATGAAACTAGCAATGATTCAAGTCGATGGTAAACTCGAAGGCTTGGGCGAACAGTTGTTACAGATACACGACAGCATTCTGGTTGAATGTCCGGTCGAGAATGCCGAAAAAGTCAGCGAAATATTGCAAGAAACTCTGGAAAACATCGCCCCACAACTGGGCGTTCACCTGAAAGTTGATGTCAGCACCGGTCAAAACTGGAGCGAACTCTAGTAGAATCTATTGAAAATATTTGAATAAAATTGTATAATATTCGTGATTGGTCTTTGTGAAAACCTACCCAAAGGGGTGAGCTTTATGAAAACCGTTAGTACTTCACCGGATCCCGAGCACGACTTCGACTACTGTGTAGGTGTCGTCTGCACGTGCGGGGAAGAAGCGCTGGCCGTCGCGGGAAGTCACGACATACTTACCGTCAAGCAGCACACCATCAAGATCGATGAGGATACCCTCGAGGGTAACGTGGATCTGGAGTGCCTCAGCTGTGGAAGAACTTACCACATCAAGGTCAACGTCACCGAGACCGACGAGTGCGCGACCGAAGTCACTGACACGACCAAGTACATCTACAAGGTCATGCCAAAGATGGAAGGTAGCACTCTGGCAATCCTTGTGCCAAATCCTATTGCCCCCAACGTGGACATGCCCGTCTATCGGGTTTACACAGCTCACGGGGACAACGGCAACACTGGTGTCGCCAGTGAAGTTGAAGACAGGCTCAAGCAACTGCAGGATGATGGCTTTAGGCCCATTCTGGTCAGGGTCATCGAGCCCAAGCTGACTGTCGACCTTCGCGACTGACCAACCTCACCAAGCCCCATTACGGGATGCAGACGAACTATTGTCTCCCCGAAATGGGGCGTTTGCATATCCGGTTGCCATAACAGATAAAAGATATTATAATAACAGATGAAATGGACAATTACAGGACGAGGCGTATTATATCGATTGCGGTGGTTGTTATTGTCATTGGCGCTGCAATTTTTGGCTTGATCTATGTCGGAAATCTGTTGTTTTTCTCTGGTGGCAAAGGAGCTTCATCGCAGATAGCCACTCATGAATCCGATTTACTTTCAACGTCGGCTGATCGCTCGGTGATGATGAATGTACGCGGTCCAATAGTTGCCGAAGAGAACTTTCATTCATATCAGATAAAAATCGCACCAAACAGTCGAAATTTAACGACATATAATGGTTATTTAAACGCGGTTGCCAGTAACGAATCGCTGGGCAACAACGTTCCGGCCTACGAGCAATTCGTTAATGCGCTGGATAGGGCAAGTTTTATGAACGCCAACGTGTTTACAGGGTCGGCTAACAATTCTGCGGGCGTTTGCGCCACCGGTTTTTTGTATACTTTTTCAATCCTAAAATCTGACAAATCGGTAAAGCAACTTTGGACGACATCGTGTGGAGTGCCACGTGGTTCATTTGGCGGCAAAGTCAGCGAGACCATGAATTTATTTACAGTTCAAATCCCGCATGCACAAACTAAAATCAATACAATATGGCAATAAAAGCCATCATTTTTGACTGTTTTGGGGTGTTGGTCACATCGGCCAGGGTTGCGCTAAAAAATGACTATCCACATGTCATTAAACAAATTGACAACCTAGACCATCAGGCCGATTACGGTCTAATAACTCGCCAACAATTCAACGCCGGTCTGGCAGCCCTTATCGGTATGCCACCGGATGAAATCGAGGCCAAATACTGGGGTTCCAGTGTTCGTGTTGCCAGTGTATTCAGTTGGATGAAAATGCTAAAAGACTCCGGCCAATACAAAATCGGCATGCTCAGCAACGTCGGTCGCGGCTTTTTTACCAGTTATTTTACAAAAGCAGAACAATCGGAACTGTTTGACGCCGTAGTTTTATCCAGTGATGTCGGGGTTGCTAAACCGGAAATAGCAGCCTTTCAGATGATTGCCGATAAATTAGGGGTTAAACTGTCACAGTGCGTCATGATTGACGATAATTATCCGAATATTGACGCCGCCAATGCAGCTGGCATGCATGGGGTTTGGTTTATTTCGACCCAACAGGCGATAGATGATACAAACACGATTTTGCAGGCCGAAAATGCCTGAACTTCCCGAGGTAGAAACAGTTAAAAGGGGACTAAATAAACTTATCATTGGCAAAGTTATTGCATCCGTTCGCGCCGATAATCCAAAAAGCTTTCCAAATGCCGAACATGACGTCCGTAATTTCCTAATCGGTTCCCACGTCACCGAAGTTCGTCGTCGTGCTAAAGTCCTACTTATTGATTTATCAACAAATTACACGCTTGTAATTCATCTTAAAATGACCGGCCAGTTGGTTTTTGTAAACAAAAACTTGGTAGATAGTAAATCGTATATGGTAGACGGAGAGCGCCCAACTACTAATTACCAAATACCACCTACCGCGAACGAAGTTCGCTATGGCGGGGGTCACCCGACAGACAGTTTAATAGGGAGTTTGCCTGATAAATCAACGCGGGTTATTTTCCAGTTTTCTGACGATTCTCATCTGTTCTTTAACGATCAACGCAAATTCGGTTGGGTTCGTTTAATGCCGACGGCCGAAGTCCCAAATATAGATTTTATGAAACGTGTCGGCCCCGAACCGTTGGAAGCCGACTTTACGGCGACCGAATTTGCCACTCGCTTTAAGCGACGTGCCAAAACCAGTATCAAAGCGGCACTGTTGGATCAATCGGTTGTTGCCGGTGTTGGTAATATATACGCTGATGAAGCTTTGTGGGGGGCCAAAATTCACCCGGCAACTAAGGTAGGAGATTTGCCAAATTCCAAATTCCATTTGCTATATTCCGAGCTACGCTCTGTCCTGAATCTGTCGATTGAAAAAGGCGGCAGTACCAATCGCAATTACGTCAACGCCGAAGGTAAAAAGGGAAGTTATATGGAGTTTGCGCGGGTTTTTCGCCGTGAAGGTCTGGATTGTCCACGTTGCGGAACCGAAATTATCAAGATACGCGTAGCCGGTCGTGGCACGCACATTTGCCCGGCTTGCCAACAGCTTGGCAAGTAGTAGTTGGTATTTGGTAGATAGTATTTAGTAGAATAAATATCAAAAAAAACAAAACTAATTCCAAAGTGAATTCTTTACCAACTACTATTTACAAACTACTACCTACTATTTACTACCTTCCATTAGCCAATAGCCATCCCCATCTTCCAATAGCCACATTCCAATAGCCAATCATCTGGTCTATACTAGACAAAGATGATTACTTTATTGGTAGGTGAGAATTCGTTTGAAATTCAGCGGGCTCTGGATGATATTATTTCTGACTTTGATGGGAATGTAGAGAAAATCGAGGGTAGTGAATTGCAAGTTTCGCAGTTGCCTGACATATTTATGGGTGTCAGCTTGTTCGCGGAAAAGCGTTTGGTTGTAATTCGTAACCTGTCCGAAAACAAATCGGTTTGGCCGGTGCTGGGGGATTGGACGGACAAAATTTCCGACGATATTCACATTGTGCTGGTCGAACCAAAGCCCGATAAACGGACTTCAACATACAAGTTATTGCTAAAAATCGCAGACGTTCATGAGTTTGTGCAGTGGTCCGACCGTGATGTTGGCGTGGCTGAAAAATGGGTTGCGTCAGAGGCCGAAAAAAGGGGTTTAAATCTGAATAAAAAACTTATTCAAACTCTAGTAAATTGGGTTGGAATTGACCAATGGCAGTTATTTTATGCGCTGGAAAAATTGTCACTAACAGATGATATTACAGAAGAAAGTATTAAAAACATCGTCGAACCAAACCCGGTCGAGAATGTTTTTAATTTGTTTGAAACCGCTCTTCGTGGCGATACAAAAAACCTGATGGAAATACTGAAAATCTTGGAACAAACCGAGGATGTTTATCGTTTAACGGCATTACTATCGTCCCAGGCTTTCCAGCTTTTAGTGGTAGCATCAGCGTCATCCGCCGTACGGCGGAACGATAATGTTGCTAAGGATTTTGCAATCCATCCATACGTCGTCTCAAAACTTTCGCCAATCGCAAAACGCATAGGCAAGTCCGGCGCATCAAAAATAATTTCGATATTTACCGAACTGGACGACGATATGAAACTATCCCGTGCCGAACCCTGGATGTTAGTTGAACGAGCATTGATAAAAGTTGCTAATATATAAACAAGATTATTAATAAAAAGGAGAAATAAATGAAAATAACAACCGAAACAGCTGATCGTTTGGTCGCAGTAGAAAATAATTATGCCAATCTGATTTATGCCCCAATGTTTATTATCATTGCCGTTTTGATATTTATCTTTAAAGATCAGATAAATCAGCCAACTTTAGTCTATGTAGTTGGTGGTATTTTCATATTGGTGGGGATAGCTACGCTGTTATTTCGCAAGACGGTCAATTTGACACTCGATAAAACGAAAAATACTGTCGATATCAACATTAAAAGATTGATTGGCGGTACCAACAAATCTGTTACTTTTTCTGATGTTAGCCGAGTGCAGGTCGTTACTGCAATTGTACAGACACAACAAAACAGTAACACGGGAACGGGCTTTTCAATTGGTAACGCTAATTCATCCGGAACAAAGCAAGTGGCGCATTTAATTATGTATTTCAAGGACGGTACGACAATTGATTTATCAGACAAACAAAAGGCATTGATTAATTCATTCAGTATCTCCAACAAAATCCCTAACGTTGATCTCGGCAAAAAAATTGCCGCGTTTATCGGCGTCCCTTTCACAGAGTCTGGTCAAGAAACTGCACAACAGATGGTAGGTAGTGTAGTTGAAGCCGTAAAAACTATCACTGATAATCCTGACGAGCCAAAGATTTAAGTACTTCCTTTTTATGAAACTCTTCCGCGCCGAGCCGTGGTTGCTAGTTAAACGCGCTTTGATAAAGGTAGCGAATATTTGATACTTAAAATAAGCTTAGGCAATTTATGATATTATTGTCTTATGGTTCGAATGTCTCAAATGAAAATACAGGACAGACCGCGTGAGAAACTACAGTCAAAAGGCCCAGCTTCACTTTCTGATTTTGAACTGTTGCAAGCACTAATAGGCAGTGGTAACAAACAGGCTGATGTCAGTAAAATCGCCAAGGATACTCTGAAACTACTACAAAAAAACGGTGCTGATATCACCTACGAACAGCTAAAACAGGTGACCGGGATGGGCCCAGCGCGGATTACGGAAATTTTGGCAGCATTGGAATTATCACGGCGTTATTTGATTGATAGTGATCAACCAATCATCGATTCGCCCGAAAAGGCCGTCGAACAATTGTCAGATATCCGTGATAAAAAACAAGAACATTTCGTCGTTTTGTCACTAGATGGGGCTAATCGACTAATCGCCAAACGCACAATCACAATCGGAACTTTAAATAGCAGCTTGGTTCATCCGCGTGAGGTTTTCGCCGACGCCATAACTGACCGTGCTGCTAGTATTATTGTTGCCCATAATCACCCGAGTGGCAATACTAAGCCTAGTATGGCAGATATAAAAATAACAGAGAGGTTAAGTAGGGCAGGTAACCTTCTTGGCGTTAATTTAATCGATCATATTATTGTAACAAAATCAGATTACGAGGTTGTAACATGTTAACAAACATAAGCATTATTAAAACATCAATAAATATTGTTGCAAATAAACACCTTATGAATTATAATAGTTACCATTATGGTAAATATAATTATTGACAAAAAAATGAAGTAAAGGGTATAATGAAAGTAAGCTTTGCTACGGATAAATTAGAGAGAACAGCAAATGATGTTGCTTTACTCGAAAAACTAATCCGTAAGCAGAATGCACATTGTAACGCTGATGACATAATACAAGTACTGAATATCCTAGAGGCTGCAGATAGTGGCGCTGATATACCACCCACTCTTCGACCACATCCCCTTCAGGCCGAATGGAAAGACCATTTCGCCGTAGATATCAGCAAAACACACAGACTTATTTTCCGTCCAGATCATGACGACGATCCGGACTTTCGAATAGACAACCATAAAACAATAAAGCGTATAGTAATCGTAAAACTTTGTATAGATTATCACTAAACGCTAAAAGGAGACTCTATGGTTTACCAACCCAACAAAGCAATTCATCCAGGCAAGACTGTCCAGAAAACGCTGGATATCTTAGGAATGTCCCAGAAGCTCCTTGCAGAACGAACAGGGTTATCAGAAAAACATATCAGCTTGATTATTAATGGCGAGGCATCTATCACAGCGGATACGGCGCTATTGTTTGAAAATGCACTTGGTGGCAGTGCTACATTTTGGATTAATCTTGATAAAAATTTTCGAACAACAAAAGCTCGTCTTGAACAAGAATCGAGAGCTCAAGAGGATTTAGAAGAGCTCGATAATTTCCCATATGCAGAGCTCGTAAAGCTGGGTAGGGTTGAGCGAACAACAAAAAAAGTCGAAAAAATCATAAATCTTTGGAAATTCTTCGGCGTAAACTCATTGGGTTCAGTTCGTACCACAGAGGCTGTTGCTTATAGGCGTGGGTATAACAAGAATGTGAACGCCGGATCATTGGCAGCGTGGCTACGATGCGGTGAAATAGATTCAGGGCAGCTAGTTTTAAATGAATATAACCAAAATATGTTGAAAGAACTATTGCCTAAAATTCGAGAGATGACAAGTTCATTAGAAAAAGGTTTCTTTGAAAAAATACAAAAAGATTTTGCAGATGCGGGGGTTGGACTTGTCGCCGTCCAACATCTAAAGGGAACCAAAGCCAGTGGTGCAACACGTTGGGTAGGGGATAACCCGTTAATACAAGTAAGTATATATGGTCGTGATGCAGATAAGTTCTGGTTTACACTATTTCACGAAATAGGCCATGTGTTGTTACACGGTAAAAAAGACCAGTTTATCAGTTTTACGAGTGGTGGCGAAAAGACGTCAAATGAGTTACGGGCTGATGAATTTGCGGCTAATATACTAATACCTGACGATTCATACAGAAGTTTTGTAACGAACCTAGATTTTAGTGAAAAAAGCATTAAAGATTTTGCAAATCAAGAGGGGGTTGATGTGGGCATAGTTGTGGGTAGGCTAAAGAATAACAGATGGCTACCGTTTGGTGCATATCAGCATCTGCACAGAAAGTTGGTAATGAATAATGAATCAAAATAGACACGACCTATGTCCTAGAGTAAACTTAGTCCCAGATAGAGAGGTAAAAAGTGTTTGAACAATCTTTCAAAAATATTGATAATATACTTCATACTGACTCTGGATGTGGGACAGAATTGGACTATGTCGAGCAAACTTCGTGGATTCTGTTTTTAAAATACCTTGATGATTTAGAAGAGACAAAAAAGACCGAAGCGGAATTATCGGGTCGTCTATTTGACTACATTTTACAATCTGAGTACCAATGGAATAACTGGGCATGCCCCAAAAACGGTGATGGTAAATTAGATCACAACAAAGCATTAGACGGCGATGATTTGAAAGATTTCGTAAATGACAAACTTTTTCCATATCTTAAAAAATTCCGTGCCGAAGACCCAAATACAATTGAATACAAAATTGGGGAGATTTTTCATGAACTTAAAAATAAAATCTCTAGTGGATACAAGCTCCGAGAAATACTAAACACAGTTGATGAGATGCACTTTCGTCTGTATGAAGAAAAACACGAACTATCGCATTTGTACGAGGCAAAGATTAAGAATATGGGAAACGCTGGTCGAAACGGCGGTGAATACTACACGCCACGCCCACTCATTAAAACAATCGTCAAAGTGGTTGACCCAAAGATTGGCGAAACTATTTACGACGGTGCCTGTGGTAGCGCCGGCTTCTTAGTTGAAGCCTATAACTATCTAACAGAGAATCAATCTAAACTTTCATCTAACCAAATGGAAATCTTACAGAACAAAACTTTTTACGGCAATGAGATTAAGTCATTAGCCTATGTCATCGGCATTATGAACATGATTCTACATGGTATTGAAACGCCAAATATAAGGCATATGAATACATTGGCAGATAATATTAATGACATTCAAGAAAAAGATCGTTACGATATAATCTTAGCTAATCCTCCTTTTGGTGCGGGTATTGGCCGCGAAATTCAGCAAAACTTTCCGATCAAAACCGGTGAGACAGCCTCCCTTTTTCTGCAACACTTCATCAAAATTCTGAAAGCTGGTGGTCGTGCAGGTATCGTAATCAAGAATACATTTCTTTCTAACACCGACAATGCTTCAGTCTCTTTACGCAAACTTCTCCTAGAAAATTGTAATCTACACACAGTACTAGATTTACCGGGAGGTGCATTCCAAGGCGCTGGTGTTAAAACCGTAGTTCTATTTTTCGAAAAAGGCTCACCAACGCAAAAAGTTTGGTATTACCAACTGAATCTTGCCCGAAACCTAGGCAAAGGTAATCCATTGAATGAAGCTGATTTGGCGCAATTTGTTGAACTTCAAAAAGTCAAAGCAGATAGCGATAATTCGTGGGGTATAGGTGTAAATACTATCGATCAAACAACCTTTGATTTATCAGTCAAGAATCCAAATAAAGGCTATGAAGCAACCCTACGTGAGCCAAAAGAGATACTAATTTCAATCAATGGCCTAGACAGAGACGCTGAACTAATTTTGAAGGATATTGATGAAATACTATGAAATTTTCAGAATCTGATTTTCAAGAAGTAGTATACGGTGGTGATCAGAGACTATTTTTTTATAAAAACAGCGATTTCAAGACCCTTTTTGGTCACAAACGAAAAAACCGAATGTTTTTGTATTCAAAAAATATTTTAAATTTTCAGAAAGAATATCCAGATATTAAGATATTTTTTACTCTAGATTCTTCAGTAGAAAGTTTTGAAAAAGTCGAACAAGGATTTCTCGTTAACATGAATGCTTACAGGTTGTTTTGTAAAAATATTCAGGACAAAACAGTTGGTAGAGCAAAGGCCTTTTTCGGTCAAAATATTAGTCTCAAGAACGTTGAATATACAGAGGATCAAAAAAATGATTTTATAATGAACAATGCATCTGAAAAAAATATTTTAGATGCTCTAAAAAATTTAGGAGAAGAAACTCAAAAGAATATTATTAATTCTATTGAGAATGTGAAGGAAGGTGCAGGTGAGGAAGGTTGCGTAGTTTCATGCAACGAACTTATCGACTCGTTCTCAAAATATCTTACCAACGAATCTATGCAATATGCATTTGTTGAAAATATACCTCGAATTCAAATTGAAATTCTAAAATCTCATTTGAGTTTTTTAGAAAATAATTTAGACAAAAATGAGACGTTCATTCAAAATTGGCTTGATGAGAAGAAGGGAATTTTTCGTAAGCAGCGGTGTCTCATATTTGGGATTGAGTATGTTGACCCAAAAAGAGAAGGTGAATTTATGCGAAAGCGATTTGATATTTTGGCAGAACAGAATTTAGACAATCATGTATTGATTGAACTTAAGTCGCCAAGTGCTGAAATCTTCCGTATCATACAAAGCCCTACAACGAATGATGGGATAACGACTGAATATCATTTATCTCCTGAATTATCTAGAGCAATTCCACAGATATTGCAATATAAGAAATGGTATGAGAATGCTCGAATTGAAGAAATACAGGTTCTCGGTATAGATAAAAAGGCAATCCACAAATGTATTATAATAATTGGGACTCGCAATATTGATCCACTTTGGAAAGAAAATTTTCAGATGTTAAAATCAAATTTAAACATCGAATTATTAACTTACACTGACCTAATAGACAAGATGAAGAATACTATAGGTAATTTAGAAGAGAACTTAAGATGAAAAATGATCGTCAAACAAAAAAACTTGGCGAGATTATTATAGAAAATAAAAAGTCTATTTTGAGATCAAAGGGTAATAATGACGGAATATACCCATTCTTTGTCAGCGGATTTAATGTAAAAAGAATTGACAACTACTTAACGGATGGGGAAAATATCTTTCTCCCAACTGGTGGAAATTTTTTTGTGCATTATTTTGATGGAAAATCTGCCTATTCTACAGATACGTGGTCAATAAAAACAACTGACGATGTGGATATTCGGTATCTATACCATTATCTTGTTTTGAACCGGAAGTATATTGGTAAAAAGTTATTTAAAGGTGCAACGATAAAACATTTGCAAAAAAATGACTTTAGGGATCTTAAAATTTTAATTCCACCGCTTTCAGAACAGCAGCGCATCGTAAAAATCCTAGATGGGGTTTTTGATAATATAGTAAAAGCGAAGGAAAACACTGAAAAAAATCTAGAAAACTCCAAAGAACTTTTTGAATCGTATTTGCAGAGTGTTTTTACGAATCCAGGAAAAGTTTGGGATGAAAAAAGTTTGGGTGAATTTATTAAGTTGGAGTATGGTAAACCACTAGATAAAAAATATAGGGATAATAATGCACTATACCCAGTATATGGCGCAAATGGTGAGAAAAGCAGAAGTGATAAATTCCATGTCGATAGACCTAGTATTATTATTGGTAGAAAAGGCTCAGCAGGTGAACTAAATATCACTGAAGATAAATTTTGGCCACTTGATGTAACTTATTTTGTGACATTTGATAATAAACAGCACGATTTAAATTTTATTCACTATCTATTATCAACACTCAAGCTTACAAAATTAGCAAAAGGGGTTAAACCTGGGATTAATCGAAACGACGTCTACTCTATCCAGGTTAATATTCCAAAAACTCTAGACGAACAAAAATCCATAGTCGCCAAGCT
Source organism: uncultured bacterium (assembly GCA_903832635.1). Taxonomy (GTDB): domain Bacteria; phylum Patescibacteriota; class Saccharimonadia; order Saccharimonadales; family Saccharimonadaceae; genus UBA1547. The sequence continues at coordinate 82,920 of CAILCF010000001.1, read as the reverse complement.
CGACGAGCTTTCTGTTAAAACAAAAAAACTCGAATCAATTTATAAACAAAAAATAGCCGACTTGGAAGAACTAAAAGAATCAATTCTGCAAAAAGCTTTCACGGGTGAATTGTAATAATGCTTAATGAAAACATTGAAATATTGTCAGAGAAGTTATTTGACGATGAAAAAATCGAATCGATATATAAACAAATTAATTTGATAAAAAGTAATCAAAGAGAAAAAGTATTACTGGAGCTATCAAAAGTTCTCGGCTCAAAACCTAAAAGACCCCTATATTATATTCAACATGAAATTAGCCAGCTACCTAAATATGGCACCAGGAATATCATGCGCTTTTGTGGTGATTATATAGATCAGTTGCTAAAATTCATGCTAGAAGATAAAAAAAATAGAATAAAATGGTTCAGAGGGCCTCTTGGAAAAAAAATCAGGAAACTGCAAAAGCATCTTGACCCTAAATTATTCGATGAATTGGAAGAATGTAATAAGATATATACAAACGCAAAACACGAATTTCATCATTCTATAGACAAAAGTTATTTTAACTATCAAGATGCTGTATTTATGATATATATTACAAAAGATTTAGCGTCAAAAATATTGCCATTGTCAGAAGGTGCAAGAGATTATAACGATCACGGTCAAAATTTTTATCGATATGATCCGATTGATTAAATCGAAAGTATAATTAATACTGTATGATAAATATATGAACGAATCGGAAACCCGCGCCGAATATATTGATCCTAAACTAAAATCTAGTGGCTGGGGTGAGATTGAAGAGTCTAGAGTCCTCCGCGAGTTTCGTATCACTGACGGGAAAATCCAAACAGGTGGGCTCCGCAGTAGGCCTGAGATAGCTGATTATATTTTAGTCTATAAAAATCGAAAAATCGGAGTAATTGAGGCCAAGGCAGAGGGGTTGCTAGCGTCCGAAGGGGTAGCGCAAGCTAAGTCTTATGCGAGTAAACTACAGGTTGACTACGCCTATACAACTAACGGAAAAGAAATATATGAAATGGGGATGCGAACAGGTAAGGAGTGGTATTTAGAACGATTCCCAACTCCCGATGAACTATGGAGTGAAACTTTTTCTAATCAAAACGAATGGAAAGAAAAATTCGATGAAGTGCCTTTCGAGGATGGTGGAACCGGCAAAAAACCCAGGTATTATCAAGAAATAGCCGTAAATAATACACTGAACGCCATAGCAGAAGATAAGAAGCGTATTTTGCTAACACTAGCAACAGGAACGGGTAAAACATTTATCGCATTTCAAATTGCATGGAAACTTTTTCAAACTCGCTGGAATTTGAAAAACAAAGGGGAGCGACGCCCAAGAATCCTATTTTTGGCTGATAGAAATATTTTAGCCGGTCAAGCAATGAATGATTTTGCTGCGTTTGATAAAGATGCAAAAGTTCGTATCGAACCGCTTGAAATTCGTAAAAAAGGCTGTGTTCCAACGAGCGGTAGTGTTTACTTTACGATTTTTCAAACATTTATGAGTGGGCCGGACGGAACGCCATATTTCGGAGATTACCCAGCTGACTTTTTTGACATGATCATCATTGACGAATGTCATCGAGGTGGCGCTAATGACGAGGGTAATTGGCGCGGTATTTTGGAACATTTTTCACCTGCGGTTCAAATAGGGCTAACAGCTACACCAAAGCGAAAAGATAATATTGACACTTATAAATATTTTGGTGAGCCAGTCTATACCTATTCACTCAAGGAGGGTGTAAATGACGGCTTCTTAACACCTTTTAAAGTCAAACGAATTAAAACCACTCTTGATGACTATGTCTATACTTCGGATGACCAAATTGTCGAAGGCGAAGTCGAAGAAGGCAGAATTTACGAAGAACCAGATTTTAACCGAATTATTGTCATCAAAGAGCGCGAAGCTAAAAGGGTTCGAGTGTTATTGGACGAAATAAACCAAAACGAAAAAACAATAATATTTTGTGCAACCCAAGACCATGCCGCAGCAATCCGTGATTTAGTAAATCAAATGAATAAAAGTAAAGACCCAAATTATTGCGTGCGCGTAACAGCCAATGATGGTTCACGGGGCGAACAATTCTTGCGGGAATTCCAAGATAACGAGAAAACTATCCCGACTATCCTGACCACTTCGCAAAAACTTTCAACTGGTGTCAATGCCCGCAACATTAGAAATATTGTCTTGATGCGTCCAATAAACTCCATAATCGAGTTCAAACAGATTATTGGACGAGGGACTAGACTTTTTGATGGCAAAGAATATTTTACGATTTACGATTTCGTCGATGCATACCATCATTTTTCTGACCCAGAATGGGATGGCGAGCCAATTGATCAGACTACAGCCGATGTGCTAAAACCGCCAACCGAAGTCAATGAACCATTGCCCGATTATGGTTCAAAACCGCCGGACGGTGAAGGTGACGAGCCAAAGGTAAAGCTGAAAATAAAATTGCGGGATGGTAAAGAACGTGAAATTCAGCATATGATCTCTACTTCATTCTGGGGCGCCGATGGCAAGCCAATCACTGTTCAAGAATTTTTGGATAATATGTTTGGGGCAATGACAGAATTCTTTAAAAGTGAAGATGAACTAAGGGAAATTTGGTCAAATCCAACGACACGAAAAGCATTTTTGGATAAAATTGCAGAAATTGGCTATGGCAAAGACGAATTAGAAATATTGCAAAAAATGATTGACGCCGAGCAAAGCGATTTATTTGATGTCTTGACATACATTTCATTCTTAATTCAACCAATCTCAAGAGTGGAACGGGTAGAGCACGCTAAGTCCAAAATACTTGAAGGTTTAGATGAAAAGCAACAAGAATTTTTAGATTTCATATTATCAAAATACGAAGATAAGGGTGTTGAGGAACTTGATTTAGATAAATTGCCAGTTCTTTTGAATTTGAAATATCATGCAATTGCAAATGCCGAACAATCACTAGGTGATGTGGATCGAATTCGTTCAATATTCTTTGCCTTTCAGAAAAAATTGTATGCAAAAATGACAAATTAACATGCTTGGAAACTACAAAAAATGGACCGGGAAACAGCGTGAGGTAAGCTATCGAATCACGAAAAAAGCTATTGCGGATGGGGTTATTCCGCCGGCTACGAAATGCTCTGTATGCGGTAAAACCGAAGGCAGGATCGACTATCACAGCGAAAATTATGACGATTCAATCAATGGACTAATCCCTATGTGCATGAGCTGTCATCTTAGATTACATCGAGAATATAAGAAAAGTTTAAAAGAGTAATCGCATATTTATCATGCTACAATCTAAACCATGAGTAGTAATATTGATTTTACAAAGAGCCTAGTCAAGGGAAGAATAGCAGAAACCATATTTTCACAGATGCTAAGGGATACTGGTGAATACACAGTTTTGGAATTCGGTTATGAAAAAATTGTGCCAGAGATTATGAGACAAGCTTATAATCACGACAACCCTGTCATAGAGAGTTTGCGAGTTGCACCGGATTTTGCAGTTATTAATCAAAATACAAAAGAAGTTAGACTTATCGAAGTAAAATACAGATATAGGTTGGACCCTAGTGAAGTTCTTGACTGTGCAAAAAAGATGCACGCATCTTGGAATCCGTCATATTTATTTATTGCCACGCTTGGCGGATTCTACTTTGATGAGATTGAAAATATTATCAATGGGAACGGATATATTAAGCCTTTTGACGCTGTTCCGAATGAGCTTCAAGAAAAATACCTTCAAATCTTGAAAGATTTTGAAAAAGTAAACCAAACCTAAAGACATCCCCACATTGGTCCAAAGTGTTATTTTAAATATTATCCCAAAATGGTTAACTGGTTATGTATAAACTAAAACAAATGAACGGAGGATTAAATGGCATTAGAATACAAGGTAGTAACAGCGGCCTTTAAGGTTTTTCACCCTACCAAATCACTTGAAGAGTCTGTTAACAAAGCCATAACAGAAGGTTGGGAGCCTCTTGGCGGCGTTGCAATAACTCCTTTTGCTGGCGGTCTTGTGCAATACCAAGCAATGGTGCGCAACAAGTAAACAAGCAAGCGCTAACTATATTATTGAAAATAACATCAATTCTAGATATGGGTGTGTATAATACAATCATGAACGAAGAACCTCCAAAAACCGAAGTACTGGTCGAAAAAACTCAGGAAAATACTTTCAGAATGAGCAGTACACTTTTTATGTAATGGTTATGCTACAATGTTATTAAAATAAGGGGGCAAAATGGAAACAAAAAAGACTTTATTTAATCCTTTGATTATTGTAATTGCTGTTGCGGTAATGTTTGCAATTGGCGTCGATATATATGTTTTTTGTAACATAAAGAAAATACCAGCGCCTAAACCATATTATGCAAAAACCACCAAAGTCACTTACAGTACAACAAAAACTTCTAGGTCGACCGACAGTACAGGTAATAAAATTGTAACCGACGAATCAACTTCTTCTACTTGGAAAACTTTTTCCGGTAAGGCTTTTGGTAGTAGTATGGTTACTTTTAAATATCCAGCCGGCTGGACAGTGATCGTTTCTGCCACGTCTGATAACATTTATCTAAAAAAGACCGACAATACTGTGGCGTCCGAGACAGGGGCCTACGACATTGAGATTAGCAAGCTTGGCAACAACGATGACAGCGGAGTTATAGCCCACTTCGGCAAAGGTCAAGCTACTATGATAGGTGATTATTCGGCAACCTCCTTATATAATATTGGCTCTGACGGGGTCCCCAGCTATGTATACGTGGTTACAATTGGTGATAATAAGTATCTGAGTATCGTAAAATTTTTGGTACCGTCTGATACAGTGGGTGCACAAATTATAAGCACGCTACGGATACAATAGAATATGTTTTATATAAATATTAAGGGGATAAAATGAATAGCGAAGAAAACGAAAACAAGTATCCTGAACCGGAAATCAAACAGGATGAAATAGGTGATGACCATCAAGACAAGCCCGTGGAAGTGAATGTCGAACATCAAGAAAATGTAGTCCCTGCGAATGATTTAATGACAAAAAGGCTAGACGAAATCAAACCCGAAGACGTACCGACCGAACCACCAAAAACCATGGTTGTTGACGACAATACATTTAGTAAAGTAAAAAAATATTTTATGTATATAACGATTATCGGCTTTGTGATAGCAGCGCTGATTGCAATTGTTGCCGTATTAGTAGGTGAATTTAACGTAGTATTTTATAGATCGCTATTCACCGTTCTAGTTATTGTCATCCACTCGCTGTTAACTGTCGCTTTTATGTCTATAAAACACGACAAAAAATCCGATGCTGTCATTTTGTATACTGTTTTAGGCGTTATTGTTGTTAGTCTGCTGAATTCAATCTTGGGGATTTGGGATATTGTGAAATGGGAAACTGTTTTGGATGTATATCAAGCGTGTTTTTACGCCATAATTGCGGCGGGAATTATCCGTATGTTAATGAACGCCAACCAAATCGACAAGGTGACGCGGAACTTATCGAAAGCTACGATTGGCGTAACTGTTGCTACCTATATAATATTGATGCCGTCGATATTTGTTAATTATCCGAATACTGTTCCTGAAGTTTATTGGCGCATAATGTGGGCGACCATAATTTTGTTGGTTACATTGTCCGTACTAGTGTTTATATTTAATCATCTGTTCCTAAATCAGCACCCGGAATTTGACATTAATAAAAAATTACAAAAAGGCAAACTGCCAACATGGTTGAAAATAGTCATATTTTTGATTTGTTTACCAATCATCCTAAACATAATCACCTGGATTATAAGTCTAACTCTTTACCATCCTTATTATTAAAATAGATACGACGTCCGGTTAAGATATAAGCTAGCTATCCCTTGAGGGCCGTTTGCGTTTGTAAGTGTATAATACAATCATGAACGATGAAAAAACTTTCAGAATGAGCAGTACGCTTTTTGTTTTTTACGTTATTGTCGTGATTGTAGCGGCGGGAGCAACTGGTTTTTTTGGTAATCTTGGCATCTTTGTCGCGGCAGTTGTTATTGCGTCGATAATTTTAGTTATGCTGTTGGTGCGCTTTATCTTTACATCGGTAACTGTTGCCGACAATGGAGTTGATTACAAGACAGGTTGGCTGAATACAACCTTGACTCAGATATCATATGACAAGATTAATACCGTAGATGCGTTTGTCAGTCTTTGGGGCGGGTTATTGGGCTATGGCACGGTCAAAGTCTTTTCCGGCAATGATGTCGAAGGTATTTGGTTCAAGGGGATGGAAAAGCCGCATGAACTCTGCAAGATGATAGAGGACCGTGTTGCCGAGGCTGACAAAGCCGGCAAGGCCGGTTCCGGGCCCGCTATTGATCCGGCCGATGAAATTGCCAAATTGGATAAACTGCGCGATGACGGCACTATAACCGAACAAGAGTTTGAAGATAAAAAGAAACAATTACTAAATTTGTAGTTCGTGATAAAATATACACAGTATGGAAGAGGATATACCATTGGTTCACAAGTTTGAGCCGTTTCAACAACAACCTATCGAACATGCCCCAAAAAAGAAGCCGAAAAAGATAAAAAGTTTTTTTCCGTGGGTTTGGGGACAAATAAAACAGCACAAAATTATTGTTGCGGTTGTATTAGGAATTTTTGTAATTATTGGTGCGCTATATGTAGCGCTACCCGTCGTTCCAATTGGGTCATATACGTTCGTAAACGACGGTACAACAGCCAGAATCGAGTTAGGGCAGACCGCCAAATTGAAATATTCAAATGTTACGTTAAAAATAAATAGATTTATTGATGACGCTTGTAAAGTAAAGACGTGTTTTGGCCCTCATACCCCAGTAGTAGATTACAATTTTACGGTCGACGGTCAAACATACGTCGAAACCAGCATGACGCCAAACGTACCGGTTTACAGATACCAAGTCAAAACCGTCAATACCGATAACAAAACCTACGCCGAAGTCCAAATCATCAAAAGCTAACCACTAATTACTACCCACCAACCACGAATCACGAATCAATATAACCAATAGTTATCCCCAGAAAGGTCCGTCCTTTTTCACTCCTTAGGGTGATGTAATGCATACAACAAACAGAAAGGTCCGTCCTTTTTTATAAATAGAACGGACCTTTACTTGATTATTTTATTTGAAATATTTATTCTTTGGCTAGTTCTTCTAGCTCTTTTTGGTGTTTGACCATTTTCAGCGTGACGTAGTTAATCAACGCGTTCATACATACTGCCAAAATCATATACATGATGATGGCAAAAATGATTGATGGGCTGAAATAACCGGTCTCGTTGATTGATTTAACAGGGAAGATTTCCCTGAATGGTCCTAAGAAAGCCGCACTTGTTTGATACATGAATTTTACGAACGGAGTCGTCGCATTGGCGCTGAAAAGCAGCAAAAAGAAGGTTATTCCCAAAAAAGCGCTGGCCACTAGCGAATAGCCATACACGAAATATGATAGTCCTCGCGAAATTTTAATGAATACTAGTTTTGTGTCGGTTGGTTCTGGCTGTTTTGCCATAATAGTTTTCTCCCTTAAATTACTCACTTAATATAGATATTATATACTTAATTTTCGAATAATCCAGACTAATTTATAGTGTATAATGGTTATATTAACAATTTAATATCAAGAGTGCAGCGAGAGTCCTAGCTTTTTGACCTGCCAGCAACCTACGTGTAACGCAAGGTGCTAACCCTAGCCCGCAAGGGAAGGATGTGAAATTGACGTTTTCTCCTTTCCTGCAAGAAAGGATTTTTTTATGTCAAATTTTAGAACCGCAGAAAGTGTGTCGCCAAAACATCCGGATAAAATCTGCGATCAAATTTCGGACGCTATATTGGACGCCTATCTGGTAAATGACCCGGACGTAAGAGTTGGTGTCGATGTTGCCGGTGGACATGGAACCGTATTTGTAACGGGTGAAGTAACATCAAAAACCGAAAAAATTGATGTTACGCAAATTGTTAAAAGACTGGCAGGTGACGTTCGGATTATTGAAAACATCGCCGAACAAAGCTTTGAGATCGCCCAAGGTGTCGATATCGGTGGAGCCGGCGACCAGGGGATAATGGTTGGTTATGCAACGGACGAAACTCCTGAAATGATGCCGTTGGAATATGTATTGGCACGCCGACTTTGCCAATATATTTATGAAAAATATCCATACGATGGCAAAACTCAAATCACAACAGAGGACGGAAAAATCGTAAGTATTGTCGCAAGTTTTCAAAAAACACCTACGGCAGAACTGCAACGTTTGGTAAAAGCTTGGTTGCCAAACGAAAAATTGGCAGTTTACGATGATATTGATTTTCATATTAACCCGGCAGGTGATTGGAATGTTGGCGGATTTGAGGCCGATGCTGGGCTGACTGGCCGTAAATTAGTTGTCGATAATTACGGTCCACGCACACCAATCGGCGGTGGCGCATTTAGCGGCAAAGACCCCAGTAAAGTCGATAGATCAGCGGCCTATATGGCTCGAAAAATCGCAACTGATTATCTGAAAAAATACGACGCTCGTGAGGTGTATGTGTATTTGGCGTACGCCATTGGATATGACAAACCACTGGAAGCAACCGCGGTCGTTGATGGTAAAAAGCATCAGGTTGAGGGCTATGACTTATCGCCTAACGGGATAATTAAATACTTGGACTTGAAACGGCCGATTTATGAAAGAACAGCCCGCTGGGGTCATTTTGGCCATAGCGAATTCAGTTGGGAATAGTCCAAAAAGAGTATAATAGGTGTAATGAGGAGCATTGGGGAGAAGTGCGCCGTATTCGGTATTTACGGTAAAGGCTTGGATGTCAGTCGCCTGACTTTTTTTGGTTTGTATGCACTTCAACACAGGGGGCAGGAAAGTTCCGGTATAGCATCGACTGACGGCAAAAAGATATTTTGTTATAAAAATAACGGCCTAGTATCCAGTGTTTTCGGCGAAGAAGAAATAAAAAGTCTGAAGGGTCATGCTGCCGTCGGACACAATCGATATTCGACTTCGTCCGGGGGTGATATAAAACACGCTCAGCCAATCGAAGTTGCCGACGGCTCAATCGTGTTGGTTCATAATGGCAATTTACCGACAACCGCACAACTAACTGATTTTTTGAAGAAAAAGGGTATTGATACATCCGAAACATCGGATTCTAAACTTATAACAGAGGCAATTTATTGTTTGACACGGGATGGTATGGATTTGGAAAAAGCAGTTCAGCAGATTTTTCCATTGATGACCGGGGCGTTTTCGATTCTTATCATGAACAAAGACAAACTAATCGCCATCCGCGACCAACATGGTATCCGTCCGCTTTCAATTGCTAAATTGAACGGTGGTTGGGTTTTTGCGTCGGAAACTTGTGCTTTTCATCCGATTGGCGCCAAGCATATCAGCGACGTACATCCCGGTGAGATGGTTGTTGTCGATGAAAACGGCCTGCGTCGCAAACAAATCATTAAAAGCATTCAAAAACTTGATATCTTTGAATTCGTTTATTTTTCACGCCCGGACAGTCAACTGCTAGGTAAGTCGGTTTATGAAGTTAGGAAAAATTTTGGTAAGGAATTGGCCCGTGAATACAAAATTGATGCAGACATAGTAGTACCGGTTCCCGAAAGTGCTATCCCGGTTGCCATAGGTTATGCGACGGCGACCGGAATTCCATATGAAACCGGCATAGTTAAAAGCCGCTATATTCACCGGACATTCATTGAACCCGAACAACATATTCGCGAACAAGGTGTAAAACTAAAACTGGCACCGTTAAAAGGTATTATCAAAGGCAAGCGGGTGATAGTTGTTGATGATTCAATTGTGCGTGGGACAACTTCGCGCCAGATTGTAAAGATGTTATTTGAAGCAGGAGCCCGTGAAGTTCATTTTTTGGTTAGTTCACCACCGGTTAAATTTCCGGATTTTTATGGAATTGATTTGCCAAAACAAGCTGATTTAATTGCTGCTAATCGGTCTATCGCCGAAATTAATAAATATCTGGGCTCGACCAGCCTGAACTACCTGTCATTCAAAGGCATGATTAACGCCACTGGATTGAAGGAGTCGATTTTTTCTACATCATGTTTTAACGGTAAGTATCCGATAGATATTCGTGAGCGTCGTAAAGAGGTAACATATCCGATAATCGATAGTAATGACCGAAAAGGTCCGTCCTTTTTGAACTAGTTTTTAAATCAAATCATTATAATTCGCTTTTAATTGCGTAGGAGGGGCCGCCAGCCCCGTGCAATTATGCACGAGCCCAAGCGGCCCACTCCTACGGAAACCCTTCCTTCTTCATGGGATTGCTCCAAACTATTGTTCGCAGTCACCGTTTTTACAGGTTTCTACTTCGACGTCGAACGGATCGGCATGCTTCGGCGTCAGCTGGATTTTTATCAAGGTGCCGATGAAGCCGCCAAAGACAGCCCCCATAAACAGGCCGGCAATCATCTGGATGACTGCTGACCCCAAGGACTGAATGGGCACAAACCTGAAGTGGATAGGTGTAGCTACCCACACCAAAGCACCGCCAAAAATGGCGCCAATCACGGCACCAATTTTCAACAGCTTCATGTCGTCGGTCTTAGCCTTGGCCACCTCAATCTCCAATCACGAACCACCGTTTGGTGGTGGATTTGAGCCACTCGATTGTGCCGTGGGTAATGATCAACCATAGGGCGCAACAGATGTACCACATAGCGGTGACGGGACCCATCCCTTGAGGTTCCACGTCGACTCCTTTCAAGACCTACTGGATATGTTTCCGGACGTGTAGTTGGGCGCTCTTTTGCGCATCGAGGTGTTGCGTGCGTCGACGGATAGCCCACCTTATAAGCGGTGCGCTAATGACGACTAGTAAGCTGGTTGTCATCAACAGCAAACCTCTTACCGACTTATGCATTTCCATGAAAAATAATCCTTTCACTAGGGGAAAGAGAGAACTTTTTTGAAGGGTTTCGTTCACGAGTATCCGAAATATCAGACATCTCAAGTGAACAATAATAATTCGATTTGTTAAGTACTACGACCCAGTAAAAATCACCAAAGTAAGACACTATTTTAATATTTTACATCTTATTTGTCAAGATAAGCAGACTACTTATCCACAGAAAGGACGGACCTTTTTGATTTATTATTTCTTTATGTTATTAAATCAAGTCATTATAATTCGCTGTTTTGTACGCCGTAGGAGAGGCGTCGGTTCTACGCATATTGCGCAGACCGAGCCTCTCCTACGGGAACCCTTCCAAGTGTACGAGATTGCTCTCGTTCACCATTTTCCTCCGTGTTGAGGATGCTTGGCGGCCTTGTCGGCTGCATCTAGGATGGCCTGTTCGACCCGCGGCACAAGCCGTTTGTCGATTAGGCTACCCAGATAGTAGCATTGAGCGCCGATCAGGATAATCCCGGTAACGACAATCACGAAGTTGACGAGACCGCTGATGCTGACGGGAAGTCCCATCCAGTGCACGGTCAGGTTAAACCCGATCGCGACAGTGACCTTGTAGGCTAGAACGAGTCCAGCCATGCCACCGACCATGGCGCAAAACCACGCACCCGCATCGGGGTTTGTAGGTGGCGCCATGTCGCTGACCTTGAGCTTGTGGCTCATACTTGTCTCCTTTGGGGAAGAGGTTCGCCTTGAAGGGTCATCAGCACCCAGATGCAGAACACCCAGATGCAGAACACGATGAACTTGACGATCTTGGCGACTACTATTGTCGCCAATCCAGCCACGGCTGCACCAGCAACATAAAGCGCATCTGTTGCAGCCTTGATCAGGACGTCGTCGTGCCAGCTGTAGGTGTGGAAGTGGAGTAGGATTAGGGCATTGACGATGAAGAACACCGTCGCCACACCAACCGCTCCAAGTGCCACCGCCAGCAACCAGCTGACCAACGTACTTATTGAGTAACGTCTTTTCATCTGTGACTCCTTTATCGCGGGGGAAAATTGAAAGGGTATAGTCCAAAAAGGGTCCAATGAATCGGACCGCAAGTGAACTATAATGATTCGATTTGTTGTTAACATACCACCCAGCGACAATATCACCAAGTTGGGGCCATTATACTACTTTTGCTTATATTTGTCAATAGTATTTAAGCCTGCTAACACTTTAGGGAGTTAATCTATTTGTCCTTGGAAGCCGAAGTATCCGGTAAATTAGCCTGAGCGGCAGCCAGACGTGCAATCGGGACGCGGTAAGGGCTACAACTGACATAATCCAAGCCAATTCGGTGACAATAAGCGATTGATGCCGGTTCGCCACCATGTTCGCCACAGATGCCAACTTTTAGTTTTGGTCGGACCGAGCGGCCCTTTTTAACTGCGATTTCAATCAGTTGGCCGACACCATCTTGGTCGATTGATTCAAACGGATCACCAGGCAGAATCTTTTCTTCAATATATGGTTTCAAGAACCTGTCCGAGTCGTCACGGGAATAGCCGAAAGTCATTTGTGTTAAATCGTTGGTGCCAAAGCTGAAGAATTCAGCGTGTTGCGCAATTTGGTCAGCAGTTAGGGCAGCGCGTGGAATCTCGATCATCGTACCAATCTTGTAATCGATGGTTTGGCCGGATTTTTTAACGATTTCTTTGGCGGTCTTTTCCAGCCTTTCGCGAATCCACTTCAGTTCGTTAACATGTCCAACCAGTGGAACCATTATCTCTGGCAAAGCTTCGACACCGGCCTTTTTGGATTCTATTGCGCCTTCGATGATTGCGCGAGTCTGCATTTCTACAATCTGCGGGAAGACAATTGAAAGTCGGCAACCACGTAGGCCCATCATTGGGTTAACTTCGTGCATCGAACGAACTTTGGCCAGCATTTCCTCTTTGACTGGATCTGATTTGCCTTTGGCTTTTAAGGTTGCGACCTCTTCGATTAAATCTTCCAGGTTTGGCAAGAATTCGTGTAGCGGGGGATCAATCAGGCGGATTGTTGCCGGGAGTCCATTCAGGGCTTTGAAAATCTGAACAAAATCTTTGCGCTGGAATGCCAGCAGTTTATCAAGTTGAACTTGGCGCTCGGCATCTGTTTCAGACATAATCATAGCCTGAACAATTGGTCGGCGCTCTGTTGCAAAGAACATATGTTCGGTGCGGCAAAGTCCAATGCCTTCGGCACCGAATTTAACAGCCAAAGCGACATCTTCGGGAGTATCAGCATTTGTTCGAATATTTAGACGGCGGACTTTATCGGTCCACTTCATCAGTTCACCGAATTCGCCGGTCATTTCGGGATCAACGACGGCAACTTCACCTTCGATAACTTCACCAAGCGTGCCGTTAATCGAGATGAATTCACCCTCTTTTATAACTTTGTTGCCAATTGTGAACTGGCGATTTTTGGCGTCAACGCGTATAGCTGAACAACCGGCAACAGTAGGGATACCAAAGCCACGAGCGACCAAGGCAGCATGAGAAGTCATTCCTCCGCGTTCGGTCAATACACCTTCGGATGCCAAAATGCCTTTTAAATCATCCGGACTGGTATCAGCGCGGACCAGAAGGACTTTTTGTCCCTTGCCGCCTTTACCAAGTTCAGCTGCACGATGAGCGTCAAATATAGCGATTCCGGTAGCTGCGCCGGGGCCGGCTGGCAGGCCTTTGGCTAGAACCGTATATTTTGTGCCTGGGGCAATAATTGCATGCAGACATTGGTCCAGTTGGTCTGGGCTGATGCGTGATATTGCAGTGTTTATATTTATTAATCCTTCGTGAACCATGTCGACGGCAATCTTAACAGCGGCTGGGCCGGTTCTTTTAGCTGTACGACATTGCAAGATATAAAGAACACCGTGCTCGATAGTAAATTCAATGTCTTGGACTTCACGGTAGTGTTTTTCCAATTTTTCGCAGATATCCGTAAATTCTTTGTAGATTTTTGGATTTTGAGTTTCAAGTTTGGAGATTGGCATTGGTGTACGAACGCCGGCGACTACGTCTTCGCCCTGAGCATCCATTAGATATTCGCCGAAAACCTGGTTATGCCCGGCAGCCGGGTCGCGGGTAAAGGCGACACCCGTTCCGCAATCTTGGCCCATGTTACCAAAGACCATTGCTTGGATATTAACGGCGGTACCAAGGCTGTCAGAGATTTTTTCGCGCTGTCGGTAGATTTTGGCACGGTCGTTGTTCCATGAACGGAAAACGGCTTCGATAGAGATTTGTAATTGTTCGAAAACATCTTGCGGGAAGTCACGCCCAAGCTCCTTCTTGATATGTACTTTATATAAATCAACAAGTTCTTTTAATCCATCAGCGTCGACGTCGGTATCAATTTTTACACCAAGTTTTTTCTTTAGATCGCTGAAAATGACTTCAAAATCATGTTTAGCAAGTTTGTTATCGGGTTTTGAAAAAGCCACGTCACAAAGCATCATCAGGAAGCGTCGGTACGAGTCATAAACAAATCTGGCGTTGCCGGTTTCTTTGATCAATGCTTTGACTGTGACGTCATTTAATCCTAAATTTAAAACAGTATCCATCATGCCCGGCATCGAGAATTTTGCACCGGAACGAACTGAAACTAGCAGGGGATTAATCGGGTCGCCAAGTTTTTTGCCCATATCTTTTTCAACATCGGCCAGTGCGGTTTTAATTTCGCTCATAAATCCGCTTGGGAGTTGTCCGCCCAAATCCGTATATTCGTTGCAAGTCATTGTTGTAATTGTGAATCCTGCAGGTACCGGTAGACCGATTTTGGTCATCTCTGCCAGGTTGGCGCCCTTGCCTCCAAGTTCGTCGCGCATGTTAACGTTGCCTTCGCGGAATAGCCAGATACGTTTTAATTTAGCCATAAAAAATACACCTCCTTATATGTGTTATATCTTTATTATAGCAGAAAAAACGACCTCAGCGAGGTCGTTTTCACATCACATTCGATTGACTATTTGGTTGCTTTTTTAGCGGCTGTCCGCCGTACGGTGGATTTGGCAACCGGTTTTTTAGTTGTGGTTTTTTTCCGCTGTACAGCGGAAGAGGATTTGGCAACCGGTTTTGCTGCAGGTTTTGCAGTAGACTTCTTGGTGCTTTTTGCAGCCAGTTTTACACCGGCAGATTTAGCAATTGCATGCAACTGAGATTTACGCCTGGCGACAGTATTTTTTTTCAACAAACCTTTTTTAACAGCGGTGTCTAGTTCAGATTGAGCAGTAGCCAAAGTAGCGGCAGATGGTTTTGCTATAAAAGCCTTGGTTGCAGATTTAATATCTTGCTTTATACCAACGTTGCGTTCACGTCGTTTTACGGTTTGTTTTGCCCGTTTAATGGCAGATTTAATGATTGGCATGTATTATCTTTACCTCTTTAATTGGTATTTACTAAGTCAAGGAGTGATTATAATGGAAAATTGCTCTTATGTAAAGTGTTGAATCTGTATTGACTGTAGTAAAATACTTATGTTATAGTTACACTAAATCTAGGCAAAATAAAAAACTAGGAAAAAACCAAAATGAACGAACCAAATGCCAAGGCAATGCAGCAAATCGTTGAAAAAATAAATGCTTCGACGAATATTTTGGTGACGGTCAGTAAAGACCCATCGGTTGATGAGTTGTCGGCAGCGATTGGTATAACTGCGTTTTTGAATAAATTTGATAAACACGCTACAGCAATTTTCAGCGGAGCGATTCCTCCTGCAATTACATTCTTGGAACCGGATAAAGTTTTTGAAAATTCAGCTGATAGTCTGCGAGATTTTATCATTGCCCTAGATAAAGAAAAAGCTGATCATCTGCGATATAAAGTTGAAGGCGATGTTGTCAAGATTTTTATTACACCGTATCGAACTACGATTTCTGAAAAAGATTTGGAATTTTCACAAGGGGAATACAATATCGAACTGGTTTTGGCGCTAGGCGTCGAAAAACAAGAGGATTTGGATGCGGCCTTGGCTGCAAACGGAAATATTTTGCACGATGTAACGATTGCAACTTTTAGCGCCGGCGAACAGTCAAGTCAACTTGGCGGCTTGGATTTGCGCGACCAAAAGGCAAGTGGTCAAAGCGAAATGGTATCAGGCGTTATTGACGCACTAAAGACCGAGAAAGTACCAGTCGACAAACAAATCGCAACCGCACTTCTGACCGGAATCGTATCGTCAACCGACAGATTCAGTAACAACAAAACAACCTCACATGTTATGACATTGGCTGCGCAGTTAATGGCGGCAGGTGCCGACCAACAATTAATTGCGGCAAAATTACAAGAATCACATGAAATCAACACTTTACCGAGAGTATCGGTTGAAAAAATCGCCACCGCAAATTCAACGGATGAAAAGCCGATTGAGCCGATTGCAGAGCCACCAAAACCACCTTCAGACGTCTTGGAAATATCACACGATGATTTACCCGTACCAAAACCACCTCTGGGACAAGAAACGACTCCTTCTGAAATTAACGAAGTAATAATGACTCCACAAATGCCGGAAGCTGCTAGTTCAGTTCCCGAACCCCAGCAAACGGATACATCCGCTCCTACTATCGCAGGCTTCAAGCCGATGCAGGAAGCGACTGAAGAGGCACCTTTACTACCCGAAATTCCTGAAACTGAAACCGTAGAACCGCCGACTTCTACACTTCCACCATTAGAGGAAAATAAAGTCGAACCGATAACAGACGTTTCCAGTCAAAAAGCCGGACCAGCCGAAGAACCGCTGCTGGGCGGAATTTTGAATTCAACTTCGGACCAAGCAGCCGAGGACGCCAGGCGTGAACTGGAAAGACAGCAAAACAAGACAATTTTGTCACATTCATATCTGGAAGGTTCAGATGGCGACGGTACTGCGCCTATTAATAGTGCGACTCAAGTCGAGGATACAAAAATTGTAGATATTTTTGATGAAGCCCCAACCGGAGCCTCAACTGTTTCACCAACCACTCCAACATTAGATGTCCCACCTCCACCACCACCTCCAGTCTCAACACCAACGTCTGGGCTACCTTTGCCTCCGCCATTACCTGATTTTTCAACACTGCCAACTGAGTATATAGCGACCGGACCTAGTGCCACGGAATCTCCTTATCCAACAACGCCACCTACTACCAGCACCTTACCACCAACAAATCCAAACGACCCCAGCCAATTTCAGATTCCAGGAAATTTATAGCTAATAATTTATCGTCAAGTTATACTGTCTGATATGACAGATGGGATATTGATGATTGATAAAACGGCCGAAATGACTAGTTTTGGCGTAGTGGCTCGAATCCGCCGGGTCTTGACCGAACAAAATGGCAAGAAAACGAAGGTTGGACATACTGGAACGCTGGATCCATTTGCGACCGGACTAATGATATTAGTTGTTGGCAAAGAATGTAAAAATGCTGAAAAGTACAGCAAGTTGGATAAAACCTACCAAGCGACAATTCGCCTTGGTCAAACCAGTACAACCGGCGACCCGGAAGGTGAAATTACAGATATTTCTGATGTTAAACCGAATCGTGCTGATATTGAGTTGACTTTAAAAAAATTTACAGGGAAAATTACTCAAAGTCCACCAATTTTCAGTGCAATAAAAATTGGTGGTCAGAGGGCTTATAAGTTAGCCAGAAAAGGTGAAAAAATTGAAATGCCAAAGAGGCAAGTTACGGTATATAATATTGAGCTTATCGATTATTCATATCCCGAAATCAGAATTAAAGCCAGAGTTAGCAGTGGCACATATATTCGAAGTCTAGCTGAGGACATTGGCACATCACTTGGAACCGGTGCTTATTGCAATCAATTACGGCGCACAGAAATCGCTAAATGGAATGTAAAAGATGCGCAAAAATTATCTGATTATTCGTAACACTTTTGATAAGGAGTTGAAACTTCACCAGAACTTTGGTACAATACATCCTTGAATGATTACAGCAGACGAAAAAGCCAAAGCTTTTGCTTTGACGCAGACTCACAAAAAAGACGTCGGAAGCCCACAAGCTCAGGCGTCAGTTTTAACGACTCGTATCAAGGAAATTACTGAACACCTAAAAACCAACAAAGGCGACCACATGGCCAGACGTGGACTTATTCAGATGGTCGGCCGTCGTAAAAAACTATTTAAATACCTTGAATCCAAAGATTTCGATGGTTATAAAAAGACTGTTGCAACCCTAAAACTCCGCAAATAATTGTGATATAATATAGTAACAGCACGCCATGGTGGAGAAGTGGTGGATATAGTTGTTTGTGTTACGAATTTCTATACCCGTTACTTATTCGCCGAAAAAAATTAAGCGTGCGAATAATTCGCCAAACGGCGAAAAAGGAGGACATTTATGTCTACTATCAACCCTAACGGTAAGGATATTATTTCTGTTACAACCGATTTTTGCGGTCGGCCGCTTAAATTAGAAGTAAATCGAGTTGGTTTTCGAACAACTGCAAGTGTTTTGGTATCTTACGGAGATACAATAATTCTTGGAACTGCCATGGTCGGCAGTCGTCCAATAGTACTTGATTATTTCCCACTAAGTATTGATTATGAAGAAAAGTTTTATGCGGCCGGTAAGATTTCGGGTAGCCGTTTTATTAAACGCGAAGGCCGCCCAAGTGACGAAGCCATACTAATTGGTCGTTTAATTGATCGTCCAATTCGTCCGTTATTTCCAAAAGGATATCGCCAAGAAGTCCAAGTTGTTGCCAGTGTGTTGTCAATGGATCCAAGTTTTCGACCAGACTCGATTGCAATGATTGCCAGTAGTGCTGCATTGATGTTGACCGGTACACCTTTTGACGGTCCTGTTGCCGGACTTCGCGTTGGACGTGTTAAGGGTGAATTCAAAGCATTTTTGACATCCGCAGAGCGTGAAGCTAGCGATTTGGATTTGGTTGTTGCCGGTATTGAAACTGGAATTACAATGGTCGAAGCTGGTGCCAATGAAATTAGCGAAGAGGTTGTTGCCGACGCTTTAAAATGGGCATTTGACGCTTATCAACCGGCGATTAAACTGCAAAAAGAATTGGCAGCAAAAATTGCTCCGGTTGCCCAAGAATACGAACTTGTTTTACCAGACGCCGAGGTTCAATCGGCTGTTGATAAATGGGTTGACGGAAAACTGGGCGAAGCTTTGCACAAACCTTATGCCGAACGAAATGAATTAGTATCGACACTTCGGTGGGAATTTCACAAACAAATGGCTGAAAAACTAGGTGAAGATGATTATCAGTCGCTTCATGATAAATATGACGAAGCCTTTACGATGGCACTACACAAAGATGTTCGCGGGGGAATTATTAAAAACAATGTTCGTCCCGATGGACGCAAATTGGACGAAATTAGACCACTTTCTTCAGAAGTTGGGATGTTACCACGGACTCACGGTTCCAGTATTTTCACCCGCGGGCTAACACAGGCCATGAATATCATTACACTTGCACCACTTAGTTTTGCTCAAATTGTTGATACGATGGAAGTCACCGAAGGCGAAAGGCGCTATATGCATCATTACAATGCGCCAGGCTATACTGTCGGTGAAGTTCGACGCCTTAGTGGTGCCGGACGACGCGAAATTGGACATGGCTATCTAGCCGAACGAGCTTTAATACCGGTTTTACCGGCCCGTGAAGATTTCCCATATGCTATTCGTAGCGTTACAGAGATAATGAGCCAAAACGGCTCGACATCAATGGCTGCCACGTGTAGCAGTTGTTTGGCCCTGATGGATGCCGGGGTCCCGCTAAAATCACCAGTATCCGGTATTGCTATGGGACTAATGATGGATGGCGACAAGGCATTTGTCATGAGTGATATTGCTGATGCCGAAGATTTTGCCGGAGATATGGACTTTAAAGTTACCGGGACAGCAGCCGGAATCACTGCAATCCAGATGGATATGAAAGTTCATGGATTGCCAGTAAAGGTGTTGGCTGAGGCACTTGAAAAATCAAAACCGGGGCGAGCTTTCATCTTGAAACATATGCTTGAAACAATTTCGGAACCACGCGAAAAACTTAGCCCATATGCTCCACACATTGAAAAAATCCAGATTAATCCGGATAAAATCGGTGCAGTTATTGGTAAAGGTGGCGACGTGATAAAGAAAATTACAGCTGAAACTGGGGCTCAGATTGACATTGCCGAAGACGGCCTGATTACCGTTGCCGCAATCGATACCAAGGCTATTGAACAAGCTATGAATTGGATTAAAGGCCTGACCGAAGAGCCGGAAGTCGGTGTAGTTTACGAAGGAAAAGTCGTCAGCATCAAAGATTTCGGCGCATTCGTAAATATTATGCCCGGAATCGATGGCATGGTCCACATTAGCGAACTATCCACTGAAAGAGTCGACAAAGTTACCGATGTACTAAAAGAAGGTCAAATCGTCAAAGTTAAAGTGTTAGGCATCGACGAACGAGGCCGAATCAGCTTGACAATCCGCAACGCTTAAGCTTGTAATATCAATATAATCGTGCTAGTATTGTGTTAACTGATCGTTTTCTTGTAGTTAATTATGATAAATAAAAAACAAGTACTTCTTGAACAGATTAAGGCAGATATTCTAAATAAAAATATCTGCCCGGATTTGGCTCGAGAAGCCACGAACCTGGTTATGGGCGATGGAAACATTGATGCAGACATCGTTTTAATTGGCGAGGCACCGGGTAAAAACGAGGATGAACAGGGTTTACCATTTGTTGGTGCATCCGGCAAATTCCTTGATACGATGCTAGAAGGTGCCGGAATTAAAAGAAGCGACGTATATATAACAAATATTGTTAAATACAGGCCACCGAATAATCGTGACCCGCTACCCGAAGAAAAAGCCGCCTTTTGGCCCTATCTGGTGCGTCAGCTGGATGTCATTCAACCAAAAATTGTCGTGACATTAGGCAGGCATAGCATGGAATATTTTTTACCAGACCGCAAGATAAGTGAAATTCACGGTCAGCCAAAACGCATTCCATTTGGGCAGTCCAAAATAGTAGTCGTACCGCTTTATCACCCAGCCGCAGCGCTATATAACGGCGGAATGCGGACGACACTAATAGAGGATTTTAATAAGTTATTAAAAATAATAGAAATAATTAATAAAGAAACGTTCGCCGTACGGCGAAAGGAGAATACATAAATATGGGTCAACAAAGACTCACCGAAGCTCAACCGGACGATCAAACAAAACGTCCAAATCAGACAAGGCAAAAATCAAACAACACGGTGCTTAATAATACCACCACTCGAAAGGGTGAGGCCTTTAGAGCGCAGCGACGTACCAATGAAAACGTCAATCAGCGCGCCAGCCAACACGTTATTAATATACCGGTCAACAAATCACTTTATAACGGATATGACGGCAAGCAATATAGCCCGGCAGATCAGAAAAAGCAACCAAGAATTAATGGCCCCAAAATTAAAATTATGCCAATTGGCGGACTCGGTGAAATGGGTATCGGCAAAAACATGATGGCTATCGAATATGATAATGACATAATCGTTATTGATTGCGGGTTTTTATTTCCGGGTGCAGACTATCCTGGGATTAACTATATTATTCCCGATACCACTTATCTGGAAGAGAATAAACATAAAATCCGGGCAATTTTGTTTACGCATGCACATTTGGACCATATTGGTGCATTTCGTCATATTGCACACAAGATTCCTGCACCGGTTTATGGTACGAAATTTACGATTGGGATGATTCAACGCACGATGGAGGAATCTCCGTTTGATTACGTTCCCCAATATAACGAGATTCATCCGGATGAACACGAACAAGTTCAAATTGGTGATAGTTTTAATATCGAATATATTCGCGTCCCACACTCTACACCGGATTGCGCAGCGATTGTAATTCGTACGCCACTAGGCATATTGGTACACAGTGGTGACTGGAGATTCGAAGAAGAACCGGTCGATGGTAAAAAATACGACATAGAACGTCTGACGGAGATTGCTTCCAAAGAAGGCATTATGCTTTTGATGAATGAATCGACTAATGCTGAAATCGAAGGTACCCATATGCATGGGGAATTTGATATCCAAAATAGTATTGGACAAGTTATGGATAAGTACCAAAACAGCCGTTTGATTCTAAGTTGTTTTAGCAGTCATATATATAGGATGCAAATCATCTTGGACGAAGCCAAGCAACATAATCGAAAAGTCGCTTTTGCCGGCTATAGCATGATTCAAACACTGGAAGTAGCACTTCGTACCGGTACGATAAAAGTACCCAAAGACGTTGTTGTCAAAATGGAAGAACTAGTCAAAATGCCTGACAGCAAAGTCACAATTGTCTGTACCGGTTCGCAAGGCGAATTCAACGCCGTTCTTAATCGTATGGCAAGTGGCAGTCACAAATACGTCAAAATTAAAAACTCAGACGTAATTGTCTTTAGTTCAAACCCAATTCCAGGTAATGAGAAATATGTCACCAGGACTGTCGATGGTTTGATGCGTGAGGGCAGCGATGTTATTCAAAATGGCAAAACCCATTTAACTAACATTGGTCCACTGCATCTTTCGGGACATGCATATTTTAGTGACCATGCACGTTTAGTCAGTGCATTGAACCCTAAATATTACATGCCAATTCACGGCGAATTCCATATGTTGGTTCATAATGCCGAAATTGCCGAAAAAGAAGCCGGTATCAGACGGGAAAATATCTTTGTCTGCGATAGTGGTGACATTTTGGAAATTACAACCGAGGGTGTTAAAAAGAACGGACGCTTCCCGGTAGGCGGCATTATGTATGACGACAATGGGGCTATTGTTTCAGAGGTTGTCTTAAAAGACCGAATGCATATGGCATCAGAAGGAATGTTTATCGTAGTATTAACCGTCCAAAAGGGAAGTGGCAGGTTGCTAACCAGTCCCGATATAATCAGTCGTGGATTTATTTATCTGCGCGATAGCGAAGAGTTGATGGGACTGATTCGTCAGTATTTGAAACAAAAGGTTGCTAGGACTTTTTCGGGCAAGCATGTTGATTTGGATGCTGCTAAAAAAGAGCTCAAAGAGGAAATCACCCATATTCTTTACGACCAAACCAGACGAACTCCAATAGTTATACCTGTAATTAACGAAATTGCTGGCGGTGTCAGTATAAAAACCAATGGTCAAAACGGCAACCCAGTTGTTGTTGACCCATTGCAGACCCTAGACAAGACCACCCCAATCAAATATCCACCTCGCCAGGTGCCGGACAGCGAAGCCAATGCTCCACGCATCCACATTCATCCTCGAAGCTACTAGATACCATTGACTTGCAAAACGTAGTAAATTTTGCTATAATATGTGTATAAATAAATGCTAAAAGCGCCTATAATAGGATGAACGATGGCAAAAAAGAAAAAAATATCAAGAAAAAAGAAACCAATCAAAGCTTCTACAGTCCCACAGCATGATTTGCCGAACGGTTTCTGGGCACAGGTTGGGGCAGTATTTTTGATAGCAATCTCATTGCTTTTAGTTGTTGCATGGTTTCATGCGGGTGGACCGGTTTTGGATTGGGTATATAATACTACCCTGAATTGGGTCGGCTATTCTGTCTATGTAATTCCAATATTGTTTATCTATGTTGCTGTCGAGATATTCCGAGCGGAAAACAACCGATTGTCGTTGGCTATGAAAATTGCAACCGCTTCGGCGATATTGTGGTTTTCAGCCCTATTCGGTCTACTAAAAAATAGTGGTGGCCAATCGACCGGTGGAATCGTCGGAGATTTCATCAACAAGTGGATGCTGATGATTGTAAATGGTTCAGTGGCAGCATTTATATATATACTTCTGATAGCAATTACACTACTTTTCATTTTACGCGTTTCTCCTGGGACACTAATAAAAAAGATTTGGGAATTAGGTCGTCGTGATGTGGCGGACCAAGAAGCGAATGTAAAAGTAATGCGAAATGCAGCTGCACTTGACGGCGTAAACCCATCTGCTATTGGTAATTTAAAAATTGTTTCAAGCGTTCCCCTGGATTCGGGTGACCCTTCTTCGGATGATAAACGGCAATCCAGGATGGCTGGAATAAAAGGTTTAGGGCGTGACAAAGCAAGTGAAGACCAAGCATTAATTACAATTAGTGACCCAAATTGGAAAGCCCCCAGCATTGACTTACTAGAGAAAAAACAGTCTCCAGCCGATGCGGGCGACATTCAACAGAATGCATTAACGATCAAGAACACGCTGGCTGAATTTGATATTGACGTTGGTATGGAGGGTGCAAATACCGGTCCAAGGGTAACTCAATTTACACTAAGACCGCCAAGCGGCGTAAAACTAACTCGTATCACAGCACTTGAAACAAATATTGCATTGAATTTGGCAGCACCAAGTTTGCGAATTGAAGCGCCAATTCCCGGCCAAAAAGCGGTTGGGATTGAAGTTCCAAATATCAGAGCAGCCGACGTTCGTCTTTATTCGGTACTATCCAGTCCAAAGTGGGAAAAAGAAACCAAACCACTGTCATTTGCTATCGGCAAAGATATTGCAGGTGAAGTAATTATCGGTGATCTCAGTAAGATGCCGCATCTGCTGATTGCCGGTCAAACCGGTTCAGGTAAGTCAGTTATGATAAACACATTAATTACAAGTTTACTTTATCGAAATAGTCCTAGTGACCTTAAACTTATCCTAGTTGATCCAAAACAAGTCGAGATGTCATCATATGAAGATATTCCACATCTTTTAACTCCTATAATTACCGAACCGGATAAAATGATTAGTGCCCTTAAATGGGCAGTAAACGAGATGCAACGCCGCTATAGTTTATTGGCTGAAAACAAAGTGAAATCGATTGAAGCTTATAATAATAAAATTCGATCAGCCGGGACGAAAGTTAGCGTAGCTGATGAAGACGGTATTTTACAAGAACATGAAAACGGTGCGATGCCGTACATTGTTATTGTTATTGACGAATTGGCAGAACTGATGATGACTGCCCCAAAAGACGTAGAGGCTTTGATTGTTCGTCTGGCACAAAAAGCTCGTGCTGTCGGCATTCATCTGGTTCTTGCCACTCAGCGTCCGGACGCTAATATTATTACTGGTTTGATTAAAGCTAACGTACCTGCCAAGATTGCATTCACGGTTGCTTCACAGATTAATAGTCGAATTATCTTGGATGAAACCGGTGCAGAGAAGCTCTTGGGGTCGGGCGATATGCTATTTAGAACAGCAGAGATGGGCAAATCAAAACGTGTTCAGGGCGCATTTGTAAGTGATGCTGAAATTCATAAAATTAACGACTATCTACGAATGCAATCACCTCCACAATATAACGACGAAGTTGTCAGCCAGCCGGTTCACTTGAATGGAAAAGGTGGTGTGGTTATGGACTTTGATAGCAGTAATGATGATGATTTATACAAAGAAGCGGTCCAGTTGGTAGTTCGAAATGGAAAAGCCAGCGCCAGCTTATTGCAAAGACATTTACGCGTAGGTTATGCCAGGGCAGCACGGATTATCGACAATATGGAAGACCAGGGGATAATTGGCCCGGCCGATGGCGCCAGGTCACGTGAAGTTTTGATTAGTGATTTTGACGATCTTGGTCAATCTGACGACGATATCTAGCGCCGTATCAGATAACATGGTATAATTAAGGTGTTATTAACTCAGCTTGTATTAGGTACAAGCATCAAACACGTAATATGCGAGGCAACGTGTAAGGATTCCAGAGGAGGAAATCAAATATGAAGGAATATGAACTAACGGTTCTTATCCATCCCGACCTAGAGGTCGACCTAGAAACACCACTTAATAAAATTCGTGGAATTATCACCAAAGCTGGCGGCGAAATCGTCAGTGAAGATAACTGGGGCAAAAAGAAATTAGCGTATAGAATTAAAAAAGAGGATTTTGCCGTCTATGTTTATTTTGATATTAAATTACCGGCTGATGCTCCAATAAAAATTAGCGGTATTTTCAATATAACTGACGAAATTTTACGTTATTTATTAGTCAAAGTCGATGAAAAGAATCGTAAGATTTTAGAGGAAGCAAAATTAAACGCCGCGTCACCAGAAAAAGCTGACGCCGAAGAGAAGGAGTAAGCAGATGGCAAAAAGTGTTAATCAAGTTATTCTGATGGGTCGATTGACCCGTGACCCGGAACAACGAACAACCGGTACTGGTAAATCTATTGTCAGCTTCAGTATTGCAGTTGATCGCGGCGGCCAATCCGTCGACGGCGGAGATACTGCCGACTTCTTCAATGTAAATGCATGGGAAAAACTTGGCGAATTAGTAATGCAGTACCTTTCAAAGGGTCGACGTGTATTGGTCCAAGGACGTTTGCGACAAGACCGATGGGACGATAAAGAAACTGGTAAAAAACAAAGTCGAATTGAAGTAACTGCTAGCGATGTCACTTTTTTGGATGGTCCAAATGACGGTGCTAGGCAAACTGAAGCTTCAGATAGCCCAGCGAAAAGTAAAAAGTCCGAAGACGTCATAATTGAAGACATCGACGACAAACCAATTGATTTAAGCGAAATACCTTTCTAAGGTTCGCCGTACGGCGAAAGGAGTAAAATATGGCAATTAAAAGATTCAAAAAAGACACACCGGTATATTTTGACTACAAAGACGTTCGAACTTTGCAACGATTTGTCGACATTTACGGACAAATCAAGCAAATCGGCAAAACCGGACTTAGCGCCAAACAGCAACGCCAATTGGCAGTTGCGATAAAACGCGCCAGGCACCTGGCACTATTACCGTTTGTAATTTCAAGGTAAATATATGGCCTATCAGCCAACGGAACTGAAAAAAGGCGTTGTCGTTCAAATTGACGGCAAGCCTTTTCGAGTAATGGAATACAATCAAAAAGTAATGGGCCGAGGCGGTAGTATTGTTAATGTAAAAGTTAAAAACTTGATAGATGGCAGCGTCATCCCAAAAACTTTCAAGGGCCAAGAAAGAATTGACTCAGCCGAAGTATCAAACCGTTCCGTTCAATATTTATATAATGACGGTTCAAGTTATCATTTTATGGATCCGGAAACATTCGAACAATTCGAGTTGTCAGCTGATATTGTCGACGAAGTCTCGGGCTATTTAAAAGAAGGCGAGAATGTTAACCTTCAATTCTTTAACGGAAAAATTATTAATGTCGAGTTACCTAAAAATATCTATTTGAAAGTAACTTACACTGAAAGCGTCGTCAAAGGTGATACCAGTGGCAGCGTTCTAAAAGAAGCAAAACTCGAAACCGGATTGACAGTCAAGGTCCCGGCATTTATAAAAACCGGTGATATTATATCAGTCGATACTTCGACTGGCGATTATCGCGAACGTAAAAAAGGTTAATAATGACAAAACAAAGACTCGACATTGTTTTGACCCAGATGGGACTGGCAACAAGTCGCTCACAATCGGAAAGCTGGATAAAACTAGGCAAAGTAACTGTCGATGGTCGGGTAATCACAAAGTCCGGACATTTTGTTGATACGAATGCTGACATTAAACTGCTAGTCGAAAACCAATATGTCAGCCGAGCCGGGCTAAAATTAGAATCGGTTGCCGAAAAACTGAAATTAGATTTTAAAGATAAAATCGTCTTGGATGTAGGCAGCAGCACGGGTGGTTTTACTGATTTTGCGCTTCGCGGCGGTGCAAAAAAAGTATATGCAGTTGATGTCGGGACCGAACAACTTCATCCAAGGTTGCGTGGTGATAAACGAATCGAACTGCATGAAAAAACTGATATTCGTGATTTTCATACAGACACGAAACCGGACATCGTTGTGATTGACGTATCATTTATTAGCCTGCGTGATATTTTGCCATATATATATGAATCATTGTCGGACGAAAAAACTCAAATTGTTGCGATGGTAAAGCCACAGTTCGAAGCAGGTAAAGACCAGATTAATAAGGGCATAATAAAAAATGATTCTATCCGCCGTCAGATTTTACGCGATTTCGAAGATTGGTCAAAAAAATATTTTGTAATTTCAGATAAACGCGACAGCGATGTCGCCGGTGCAAAAGGCAATCAAGAACGTTTTTATCTATTAATTAAATCAACTAAACATTAAATCGGAATTCAACGACATCATTCGTTAGCATAACGTAAGTTTTGCCTTCCGTTCGCATTTTTCCGGATGAGCGGGCTGTGGCTTTTGAGCCGGCTGTAATTAAATCATCGTAATCAACAATTTCAGCGGCAATAAAACCGCGTTCAAAATCACCATGGATTACGCCAGCGGCTTGCGGAGCGGTTGCACCTTTTTTAATTGTCCAAGCCCGGACTTCTTTTGGCCCTGCAGTCAAGTAACTTTGTAATCCCAAAATATCGTAAGCCGCATGGATTAATTGCATTAGTCCCGTTTCTTTAACTCCATATGTAGCCAGCAGTTCTGCTGATTCCGATGGGGTTAATGCCTTTAATTCGTCTTCTAATTTTGCGCATACAAAAATAGTTCGGGCTGGTAATACTAGTTTTGATAAATCATCTTTTTTATCCGAACTTGCTAATGTTTCTTCGTCAACATTAAATACATATATAACAGGCTTTGCGGTTAATAAATTTAAATCAGAAATAATTTCCAGATTTAAATTGGCAATCGATGATAGTGGAGTGCCAGTTTTTAATTTATCAACTAATTCTGTCAGGTAATCAGCAACAACTTTTAATTTAGGATTGGCTTTGGCGTCTTTGCGTGATTTCACCAATCTAGTTTCAATTGTTTGAATATCAGCCAGAATAAGTTCGGTATTAATAATGTCAACATCATCACGAGGATTTATTTTTTCGGAAACATGAATAACATTGTCATCATGGAATGCGCGAACAATGTGAACGATGGCATCACAACCACGTATATTTGCTAAAAACTTATTACCTAACCCTTCACCTTTACTGGCACCGGCAACTAAACCGGCAATATCAACAAAGGTCACCGTTGCAGGAATTATTTTATTAGTATCATATAATTGTGCTAATTTTTCCAATCTTTCATCAGGCACGGGGACTATGCCGGTATTTGGTTCAATAGTTGCGAACGGATAATTAGCCGCCAATATATCGTTATTAGTTAATGCGTTAAAAAGGGTTGATTTACCGACGTTAGGCAAACCGACTATTCCAATAGATAAAGTCATACATATATACTAACAGAGGTGATAAAAATAATCGAGTCTATATTGTTTCGTCGTTGTTTTTTCTCTAACATGCTATTATTATATGTAATGTAAACATAAGGAATATTATCAGTGGCGGATAAATCCAAAAAAGAAAACCCACAATTCAAAGCACACAAATCTTTTACTAAGAAAAAGTGGTTGATTATTGGAGTGATTGCGACCATCGTCGTTGTGGTTGTAGTTGCCATTAGCTTCTTATTAATCACTAAAATTATTAATATCTCCAAGGACAACTCTGGCACGCAAAAAGTACTTACCGTCAAAGATCTTGATAATCCCAAGGTTGAGTTAACCCCTAGTACTTCCAAAGCTTCAGTCGATAATCTTAACAAAGGATTAACGGCCGAGATTGATAACCAAATTGCTGCCAAGCAGAATCCATTCGAAACCGTCTATCAATTAGCTGGTGTTTTGGATAACACTACAAATAAATCGCGGCCAAATCAACTAACTGATTTTATCCAAGATTTCTTGGCTAATCATGAGAATGAACTCTGGTTTAATACTGGATCAGGAACGCCGGATCAAGCCCAAGTAAACTATTGGAAAGCTAAGCTGTACGCGAAACTTGTTTACAACTATCAGTTTATTATGCTGAACAAGTTTACTGGCTCTGATGGTAAACCAATAGTCACCACCAACGATCAACTAAAATATATCGATTTGTATCTGGGTCTTGCTAATAATCCAGAATCTCATTCTCGTGCGACTGCTGAATACAAAAATGCAACCCTAGGATATGAATATGAACAAACTGAAGACTTTTTGGTGTTGAAAGACAAGCTTGCGGGAGGAGGGCAATGAAAAGATTACTGAAAACTACCACTCTTAGCTTATTATTCTTTATACTAAGCATATTGGGTTCTTGCTTGCTTTATGCAACGCCAACGTCTGCAACATGGCAAGATGATGCGGCATCACTATGGGACAGTCAAGTCCCAAGATACTACAAAGTGTTTGTGAAAGATGGTACGAAGACCGTAATTTCCAACGAATCTACTACCCCTTCTTCGCCAAACTGGGTGATGAAACCTTTTTTACCCCAGATTACGACTAATGGTACTGGATGCGACAGCGGTAATAATGTAGTCGCACACGATTTCAACTCAGTATTAACTTTTAATAATTGTAGGGGATTGTCAATCCAAGAACACACAGGTGTCAATAACGATGCATGGTTTCAACAAGCAAATATATCATACGTAATAGGGGATTTTGATAATTCAGAGACAATTGACATCGGTAGAGGCAAAATTGTCGATCATGGAGCAAGTACTATAGGTAACCCTAATGGCACCCAAAACGCAACTGCTAAAGTAGCCCCAGGGGTTTGTGACACCCCTAACCCACATTATACAACTTCCTGTTCATTACTAATTTACTTTACCCGCGGAGATGCTGGTGACTTTCATATAATATTAGATAATACATATCCTGGCAGCCCCCCCTACCATACCAGTGGCCATGAGTATTGGTATAGTGGTCCGAAACAGAAAGAGTACCGCACTCTAACCTTTGACCCGAATGGTGGCAGTGTTGCTGATACACCTGCCGATAGTGATACACTTGTGTCGCATATGTCCGGTGTCAATTTATTAAGAGAGTATGTATACCAAAGCACGGCAAACTCGTTTCCCACGCCAGTATGGCCGGACGGCACATACACATTTCTCGGTTGGTTTACTGCGGGAGGAAACCAAAAAATTTCAAAGTCAATGGATAACGACGATACACTCTATGCGCATTGGGCGCGCGTAGCTCAATGGTCAGTAACACCGAACATCACTATTAATACGCCAACAGCCTTACCGGGGCAGACTGTGAGTTGGACGCATTCGGTTACAAACAATGGCCCAGACAACACAGATAAGAGCGTTAGTTATTATTGGCAAAATAGCGGCTATTTAGGGACTGGTACTGGTGGAGGGGGCGTTATATCATCGGGTTTTGTTGCAGGTACGACTAAACCAAGTCCAGTTTCTACTTCGTCCCATGCAGTTACTCAGGACGATGTTAACCAAAACCTATGCCGAAGCACTGTGGCGTCACCTCGGGCGTGGAACGATAACAGTGCAATATCAGTATCAGCTTGTGCCTTTGTACCATATAACTACACGTTAATACCCGGAGTTGGGACAGACGCCAATAATATAATTGAATCTGGCGCGACAGTTCAAGTTACCCCAACAGTCAGCAACCAAGCCCCACCGGCAAACCCAACGAGGAGTGCCAATACACCGTGGCAACTAACTCAACTAATTATTCAACCAGGAGTTTCTGTGCCGAACCAATCGGGAGGTTTCTCTTTGTTAGGCACTACTCCTTGTTCATATTTTGTTGGCGCTGGGGTGACTTGCTCGATAATCAATCCGGGATCTTCTGTTTTTGATGTAGGCGGCAGCGTTCATAGTGGTGATGTGCTTTCAGCGAATTCGGTTGTTGTTGGTGATCTTGCTACGGGATCCAAGATTTGTTTTGCATTTTCAGTTCAACCACGTGCCTACGCGATGGGGGTACAGGATTCAAGGTGGGCGCATTCAGCACCAAACTGTCTTGTCATCGGCAAGAAACCTAAAACTCAAATCTGGGCCGGCGATTTAATAGTTACTGGAAATGTTACAACCAGCACCTCCACTAAAGCCGGCAACACCTACGGCAGTTGGGCGGAATATGGCATTATTGCCAGTGGTGGTATAAGTGGCGCTGCGTCGGGGGCGGCTTTTGCCGGTCCAACCGGAAATGGTAGCATAACTTCTGTTTGTGACTACAGCAAACTTAGTTTTACAAATACAAAACTAGGTTATTCTTCCTGTGACAATACAACTGCGCCAGGCAGTTATACTAATGCCGCTAATATGCCAAACGTGGCAGCTAGTTTCCCGGGGACAGGTAATCCCATTTCAGGCTCGGTTGCACCTAGTAGCCTGCCAAGCGTTGCCGACAATACCTATAATGCCACCGATATAACTCTAAACCAGAGTGATTTACCTGCCGGTAAAACCGTTGTCATTAAAGCCAGCGGGACCGTTACAATAAACGGCGATCAAACCTACAGCAATGGACCATATACAAGTATTAACCAACTGCCTCAACTGGTGATTATTGCCAACAAAATCATCATTAATAATGGACCTAGTGGTGTTAATGGAGTCCACCGAGTTGATGCCTGGTTAGTCGCAACAACACCTACCGGTACGGGTTCAATTTACACCTGTGATGTACAGGGGACCTCAACTGGCGTTTGTGACAACAAACTTGTCGTTAATGGACCGGTCATGACTAATCACTTGTATCTGTGGCGCACATACGGCTCCGAAGCTGCCAGTATGGGTGAAGCAGCCGAAACCTTTAACCTACGGGCTGATGCCTACTTATGGGCTATGTCTCATTCAACAACAAAAAACTACATCCAAACAGTTTATAACACCGAATTACCACCTAGACTTTAGAATTTGGGAATTTGCTTGCTTTTAATGCTAATGCTTCTGTATAATGAAAGGCAATATGGCAATACTAAAAGGATTGGGCAGCTTTTTTGCATTAGACATCGGTACGAACGCCGTTAGGGTAGTCCAATTATCTCAAACCGGACAAGATAGCTGGAGTTTAGCGCATTATGGGTATGCTCCGGTTGACGAAAAAGTTACCAGCAGTAACTCGGCTGAGAGTATGCGACGCTTAGGTGAAATTATTATGACTGCAGTCGGTCAAAGTGGAATCAGTGAAAAAAACGTTGCGATTGGCTTGCCATCCAGTAAAACTTTCACTACTGTGATTGATGTACCAACGATGGGCGAGGCTGAATTAAAAAGCACGATAAAATATCAAATTGACCAATATATTCCAATGTCAATTGATGATGCCAAAGTTGATTGGGCACCGCTGGGGCAATCACTTCACAATCCGCAACAACAAGAAGTACTGCTGGCCAGCACTGCTAACAGTTACTCTGAGGAACGATTAGAATTTATCGAAGGATTAGGATTTAATGTGATTGCCGCCGAACCGGACCCTATTGCTATGATTCGGTCACTATTACCATCCGGTGTTCAGGATGCTCGATTAATTATCGATGTTGGTGAACTTTCAACGGATTTGGCAATTACATTCGGTGACACACCGCGACTTGTACGAAACATTCCAACAGGGCTTAAGTCATTGGTCAAAGCAGCAGTTCAAAATCTTAATGTCCAAGAAGACCAAGCTCGTCAGTTTATTCTGAAATTCGGACTTGCTCCGGACAGGCTAGAAGGTCAAGTTTATCGTGCCATAGAGGCGACTTTGGATAATTTCGCGTCAGAACTAGTGAAATCAATCAAATTTTTCCAAACTCGATATCCGAATACACCGGTAGGAGGTATCTTATTGTCCGGTTTTGCAGCGGTTGTGCCACAATTTGGCGAATACATTACTGCTAAAACCAGTGTTACGTCAACAATTGCAAATCCATGGCAAAAAGTTCGGGTTAGTCAGTCTGACCAACAACAGCTAAGTGCAATAGCATCCGAATTTGCAACGGTTATTGGTTTGGCCCAGCGAAGGAATGCAAAATGATAGAGATTAATCTGGTTCCCGATGTTAAACAAGAATTAATAAAGGCTCAACAGGTTCGTACCAAAGTTATTACTGGTGCTATTTTTGTTGGGATAGTATCGGTTGGAGTTGTGGTTTTGCTAGCCGTATATGTCTTTGGAGTTCAAACAGCCAGAAGTCTATTCGCAGACGGACAAATTGATTCGAAAAGTAAAACGTTGCTAAGCGTTCCCGATCTTTCAAAAACACTTACTATACAGAATCAACTTACAAAAATTACGACACTAAATAACGATAAAAAGGTTAATTCACGCACTTTTGACCTATTAACTGCGATTATTCCTCCTGCCCCAAACACTATTCTTATATCTGACATGACTATTGATTCCACGACGAATACTATTACCATCAACGGGCAGGCAGCAAATAGTTATGCAGCGGTTGAGGTTTTTAAAAAGACAATCGATGGGGCGTATATAAAATATACTAATAGCGATAATAATGGGAAAAAACTAGCCTCCAACATCAGTACCAGTAATACTAGCTATGGTGAAGATTCATCTGGGGCTAAGGTGTTAAGGTTCACTATCAGTTTTGAATACGCACCTGAATTATTCTCACCTAAAACCAAAAACGTATCAATTGTTGTATCTACCCACGGTGACGTCACCGATTCACACTTAGGAGTTCCACAAAGCTTTTTTACTGATGCTGCCAAAGATCTAACGGGGAGTAATTAATATGCAGTCTAAAGGTCCAGCTATTCGAAAAAGAACACAAATTGCTTCGGCAAATCGATTAATGTTTCTATGGGTTGCCGGTATCTCTGTAGTAGTCGGTATTTCTTTGGTTGTAGTTGTTTTCTTGGTACAGATGTTATTATTTAACGAAAAAGTATTAACCGCAAAAAATCAAACAGTAGCAACACTTGAGACAAATAATAATAATGTTCAACCTCTGCAAAAAAACGTAAACCTATTAAACACCAACCAAGCACTAATCAGCGTAAAGGCAAAACCCGAGGATCAAGCAATCCAAGTGGTTCTAGATGCTCTACCTTCGGATGCCAACTCATTGGCATTAGGGGCGTCACTTCAGAACAAATTATTGGCAGGTATTAACGGGTTAACATTAGTATCACTACAGGTTGATCCTGTAGCTGGTATCGAATCACTAAGTGCCAATGACACTGCTGTTGACGCTTCTCCAACTGGCTCATTAGCCAGCTCACAGCACGTGATTACGTTTCGATTTTCTGTAAGTGGTGACGCTGTCGCATTAAAACAAGCTCTGGTTAATCTGGAAAACTCAATTCGAACAATAGACATAACAACATTAAAGATAGAAAGCCAAGGTTCGAAACAAACAATGACAGTACAGGGTCGCGCATTTTACGAACCAGCAGTAAGTATACAATTAACAGATAAGGCAATTAAATAATGAAAAAAGCTGATATAGCAATGATAATACTAATAGCATCAGTCAGTGTTTTAGTATCATATTTTGTTGCCAGAAGTATTTTTGGTGATGTCTATTCCGGTACAGCCAAAGTCAAAACAATCGATAAATTTGATTCAACGATTGATAAACCAAATCCTGATATTTTTAATTCAAATGCCATTAATCCAGCAGTTCAAGTCCAAATTAACGGGACCGGATCAGGGTCTGCTACGACATCCTCCGGTACACCATAGGAACTAATTTATGGCTTTAATGACTGCTGATATGCAAACAAAACTCGTCAGCCTACTTATTAGTGAAGGCCTTGTCAGCAAGTCTGTTCTAGAGGACGTCAAGCAAGCTGCAACAACTGCGAATAAACCACTAATTGTTTTACTAAATGAAAGAGGCATTGTTGATGATGAGCTATTAACGCACGCCATAGCGCAAGTTTCAGGCGTTCCTTATGTGAATTTGACGAATAGTGTCATAGACCAAAACATATTAGGTTTATTACCAGAAGATATTGCTGAACGCTTTATGGCTGTCCCACTGGCTGAAATCCAAAATCGTTTGGCAGTAGCGATGATTGATGCCAACAACGTCCAAGCAGTTGATTACCTAGCAAACCGAATTCAACGACCCCTAAAGGTATTTATGGCATCTGAAGTTGGTGTTAGACACGTTCTTGATCAATATAAAACCGATTTGTCCAGCGTTGGCGAAGCTGCCGAAGCTAGCCAGGTTGAAGCCAGCCAAGAGTCAAATCGAGGCGTAAAAACGATTGTTCAAGATTCTCCAATTAGCAAGGCCCTAAGCACGATATTAGAGTACGCCGTGAAATCACGTGCAAGTGATGTTCATATTGAACCTTTGGAAAATGCCCTTAAAATTCGTTGCCGTATTGACGGAATGCTACGCGAGATTATGCAATTGCCAAAAAGTATAGAACCGGCTCTTATCAGTCGTATAAAAATTTTATCCAATTTAAAAATCGATGAACATCGCATCCCCCAAGACGGTCAATTTACTGTTAAAATCGGTGAAAAGGAAGTCGACTTACGTATTGCAATTAGCCCGGTTATTTGGGGAGAACAAGTGGTAATTCGTTTGCTTGATAAATCAGGAAACACATTTGATATCGAAGAACTTGGCTTTACTGGTAGGTCACTTCGGGCAATTCGAAAAGGTATAAAAAAACCAAATGGTATGATTTTGGCATCAGGCCCAACCGGAAGTGGTAAAACGACTACTTTGTATGCCTTAATCAAAGAAATAAAAAACGATACTATCAATATTGTGACCCTCGAAGACCCGGTTGAATATAAAATGGATGGGGTTAACCAGATCCAGGTTAATTCTGAAATTGGTCTTACTTTTGCTAGTGGTTTGCGTTCAATTCTTCGCCAAGATCCGAATGTAGTGATGGTTGGTGAAATTCGCGACAGCGAGACCGCTAACCTGGCTGTTCAAGCGGCGTTGACAGGGCATTTAGTATTTAGTACGCTGCATACAAATAGTGCAGCTGGCGTTTTGCCACGATTACTTGATATGGGAGTTGAACCGTTCTTAATAGCCAGCACGGTTAATACAATTATCGGACAACGCCTAGTCCGTCGTATTGATAAAAAACGTGAGACATATCAATCAAATCCGATTGAAACTCAAAATATTATGGCAACTGTTGGCCACTTGTTACCGAAGACACCAGAAGATGTTGAAAGAATTTCCAAAGATTTAGGCTATAAAGACTTGCCTCTAAGTGGGCAAAGCGCTTATACTTTAGTCAGAGGAGTTGAATCGGCGACCTCAAAAGGCTATAGTGGCAGGATTGGCCTTCATGAGGTTATGGATGTAACTCAAGAGATTCAAAGTCTAATCGTTGCTCATGCAACTAGCGCCGAAATACAGCGCAAAGCTCAAGAACAAGGCATGGTAACTATGCGCCAAGACGGTTATTTAAAAGTATTACAAGGGATAACAACGTTAGAGGAAGTAAATCGCGTAACATCGGACACAGCATAAAAAAGGATGGGTGAAATATGAAAAATCAAGAATTAAAAATCGAAATATTACTTGAAGAAGTAGTCAAAAAGAAAGCCTCAGACCTTCATTTGCAAGTTGGTTTACCACCTATGCTGCGCATTGACGGCGTACTAGTGCCAATAATGGGTTTTGATCCGCTTGACGAACAGACCATCGAAACCTTGATATTTGCAATTTTAGACCAAGATCAGCGTCAGATTTTACTAAAAGACAAAGAGTTCGATTTTAGCTTTGCCTTTGGAACATTAGGTCGTTTTCGTGTCAACGCTTTCCATGAACGCGGTAACCTGGCTGCAGCACTACGTTTAATCCCAAATGAAATTAAAACAGTTACCGAACTTGGGCTCCCTAATGTAGTTATGGGATTTGCTAATTACCCACGCGGTTTAGTTTTGATTACCGGACCGACCGGTAGCGGTAAATCTACAACCTTGGCAGCACTTGTTGACAAAATCAACAGTGAACGTTCACATCATATTATTACTATCGAAGACCCAATCGAATTCACACATAAATCTAAAAAGTCAGCCGTTGTCCAACGTGAAGTTCATTATGATACCTATAGCTTTAGTGCGGCTTTGCGCTCAAGTTTGCGTCAAGACCCGGACGTTGTGCTGATTGGTGAGATGCGCGACCTAGAGACTATTAGCGCGGCAATTACCATCGCTGAAACAGGGCACCTTGTTTTTGCGACATTGCACACAAATAGTGCCTCACAGTCGATAGATCGTATGATTGACGTCTTTCCGCCTCACCAACAACCACAAATTCGTGCACAACTTTCAAATATTTTGATGGCTATTTGCTCACAGCGTTTGATTCCGGCAATCGGTGGCGGGCGAGTCGCAGCCGCAGAAATTTTGGTTACAAACCCAGCTGTACGTAATATCATCCGTGAAGGCAAGGCGCATCAATTAGACGCAGTTATTCAGACAGGCGCCGACCAAGGAATGCAAACAATGGACCGTACACTTGTTAGCCTAGTCCAAAATGGTACGGTAACATACGATAATGCTTATGCTGTTGCAGTTGATTTGGTTGAATTCGAGAGGTTAATGAGAGGCTAGGATGAAAAAATTTACATACGAGGCTCGTGATCAAGCAACAGGTAAAATATCAAAAGCTACCGTACAGGCTGATTCTGAAGGATCTGCCGCTCGTTTGTTAATTGACCAGGGTTTTACGCCATTAAACATTAAAGAACAAAACGAGTATGATAACCCAATCGCCAAACTTGCCGGACGCATTACTACCAAAGACAAGGTTGTTTTTACGCGTCAGCTGGCTACATTAATTGGAGCTGGGTTACCGTTGGCTCAAAGTTTGCACACAACCCAAGAACAAACTCAGAATAAAAAACTTCAGAATATTATTGGCGAAATCACAGCGTCTGTAGAGGGTGGTAAATCGCTTTCCGAATCATTTGGTAAGCATCCGGAGGTTTTTGATGAAGTATTTTTGGCGCTGGTTGGGGCAGGTGAATTATCAGGAACGCTTGACGAATCATTAATTCGTATTGCTGACCAACAAGAAAAAGACGCAGCAATTATGAGTAAAATACGCGGTGCTTTAACATATCCAATTATTGTCCTAGTCGTAATCTTTGGTGTAATGGGTTTTATGCTATTTACTGTTGTACCCCAGGTTGAAAAACTTTATAAGGACCTAAAACAGACCCTCCCTCTGATTACCCAAGTAATGGTGGGCACTACGAATTTCGTCATTCATTTCTGGTGGTTACTGATTATAGTTCTTGGAATCGGGATATATTTCCTACTTCAGTACCTAAAAACGGATTCAGGTATTAAAACCAAGGATTCATTAAAATTGAATATGCCTATTTTTGGTCAAATGTTCCGTAAGTTATACATGGCCCGTTTTGCACGCACCGGTCAGACACTTCTGAACACCGGCGTAAGCATGCTGGATATGTTGAATTTAACCGCCAGGTCAGTTAATAATACAATTATTAGTAAAAGTATTTTAAGAGCAGCTGACAAAGTTAAGGGTGGCAAGGCATTATCAGACGCACTTCAGCCTGAAGATTATATTTTACCACTGGTTCCACAAATGATAAAAATTGGTGAACAATCAGGTCGGATTGATGAAATGATGGGCAAAGTTGCCAGAGTTTACGAAGATGAGCTTGACGAGCAAGTTAGGACGATATCCACCGCGATTGAACCGGTTCTGATGGTTGTTCTAGCAATTGTAGCTGGTGGTATGGTTGCTGCAATTTTGTTGCCTATCTATAGTTTAGTAAATGGTATTAATGTATAGACATTATGTACGTTGTAATGTAATATAAATTTAAGCATAAGCGTATGGACGCTTGGCAGTAACCCATTCATAAGAAAGGTGGAAAAATTGTTATGAAGAAACATCAAAACGAAAAAGGCTTTACCATTATCGAAGTCGTATTAGTGCTGGCAATTGCAGCCTTAATATTTTTAATGGTTTTCATTGCTTTGCCGGCATTACAGCGAAGCCAACGAGACACGGCTCGTAAGAGTGATGCGGGGATTGTTTCTTCGGGAGTTGCATCTTATACAGGGAACAATCGTGGCACTTTCCCAACAACTGCAACAATTGCAAGCTATTCGAAAAACGTATCTGATAATACTTCTTCTGTAGTTGTAAACACAACCAGTGGAGCACAGACCATTACGGGCACTCTTGCTCCTGATGGTGTTATTGTTATCACACAGTCATCTACATGTGGTGCAAGTACAGCAGCCAGTCAAGTACTAGCAGCTGGGACGGTACGTCAATACACAGTAGTTACAAAACTTGAAGAAGGTGGTGGTGCTTACTATTGCCAAGATAATTAGTCTATCATAGATTAATCGTAAAATATAAGGCCCAAGATGGGTCTTATATTTTTTGTGTTTTATGTAGTTTAACTGCTATGATAGTGCTAATGGAACAATATATTGTATATTTTACTTTAGTTTTGATTGGTCTTTGTTTGGGAAGTTTTGCCGGAGCAACAGTTTGGCGCCTGCGGGCACGTCAATTGGTACAGGATAAACAAAATGGTGAGGATGTTGATCCCTATGAATATAAACGCCTAAACAAACTTACGAAGAAGAATCTGTTAGACGATCACTCGGTTTGCCTGAACTGTTCATACAAATTGAAATGGTATGATTTGATACCACTAATCAGCTGGGTTTCTTTGGGTGGTAAATGCAGAAACTGTCGAAAACCAATCGGGTATTTCGAACCCCTGATGGAAACCGGTGTAGCGTTATATTTCGTCTTGTCATATGCGTTCTGGCCGTACCCTCTGTATACGAATTTGGAATTCGCCAGATTATTCATTTGGTTAATGGCAGGTGTAGGGTTAGCGATTTTGTTTGCCTATGACAAAAAATGGTCAATTTTACCGGATTCAGTTAACTATATAGTTATTGGATTGGGGGCTATCAGTGCTGTGCTGGTAATTTTTGGGTCATCAGACCAATCCAGGTCATTAATCAGCATTATAGGCTCTATAGCAATCCTAAGCGGTCTATATTTTGCAATATATGTATCCTCAAAGGGTGCATGGATTGGTTTTGGTGATGTAAAGCTTGGTCTGGGGCTGGCACTTTTGCTTGCAGATTGGCGTTTGGCATTTATAGCCCTATTTGCAGCTAATTTGATAGGTAGTCTTGCAGTTTTGCCGGGTTTGGTAATGAAAAAGCTTCAGGGTAACTCACACGTTCCCTTTGGACCGCTT
Organism: uncultured bacterium; assembly: GCA_903832635.1. Classification (GTDB taxonomy): domain Bacteria; phylum Patescibacteriota; class Saccharimonadia; order Saccharimonadales; family Saccharimonadaceae; genus UBA1547. The sequence goes on along the minus strand of CAILCF010000001.1, from coordinate 42,065 downwards.
TTAATTGCTGGGTTCGTGATTGCCGGGCTGTTTGGCAAATACATTCTTGATCTGTACCAACACTTTATTTTTTAGGGATATTTACTCGTACGTGCTTATGTTATAATTACTAGCAAATGAAGCCTGTAAAAATTAACGGTTTTACTATTGTTGAAACGATGCTTTTCCTTGGGATATCGGGGCTACTGATTATGAGTGTTTTGGTTGGTACCGGTTCATCAATTAATATTCAGCGATATCATGATAGTGTTACCTCACTTCAATCATATCTGCAACAACAGTACTCAAATGTAGCAAACGTAAGCAATGATGAAATGACAAACGCTTGTGGGGGTGGTACTAACCGTGGGCAATCAAATTGTGTGATTTTAGGCAAATATATAACAATCGATAGTTCTGATAATAAAAATATGCAAGTCAGAAATGTTCTAGGCACTTCGTGTGTATCGTCTGATTCTAATGACGTAATTGCCTTGCAAAACTGTGCGATAAAAATATCACCAAATGGTGCCGAAACTTATAACGTAGAGTGGGGCTCGTCGATTGTAGGGAATAATAAGAGTAACTTGTCGCTTTCTATGTTGATTCTTCGATCACCAGCCAGTGGCCTAATACGAACATTTGTTAGTAATATCACAACGAATGTAGTTTCTGATTCGGATATTGGGACTATTATTAACACTTCAAATCTTTCACAATCAGCAAAACTTTGTGTTGATTCAAACGGTTTATTTACAGGTAACGCTATGGCTGTTCAAGTTGATGGCAATGCGTCTAGTGCCAGTGGTATAGAGTCATTGGGGGAAAATAGCGGATGTTAAAATACTTTAATAAACCCAGGGACAGGGGCGATACCTTGGTTGAAGTTTTATTTGCAGTAGCTGTATTTAGTTTAGTCGCAGTCGGGGCAATGTCGATAATGAATCAAGGTACAGCGACTGCCGAGCGAGCACTTGAGATCACTCTAGTCCGTCAACAAATTGACGCTCAAGCAGAAACTTTACGATATCTGAATGCTTCGTATATTGCTGCTGTTTCCAGGGGTGGAACAAATACTGATTGGCAAAGTATACAATTGATTGCCAAAAATAATACATTATCTGACTTTAACAGTACAACTTGTTCAATTCCATTAAATAATGTGTTTGTTCTTAATACCCATACAGCAAAATTCGAGGATCCTTCAGCGACACCGGGTAAACCAGTCTCGGCTATAACTTATTCCCAGGTTCGTTACAATGCAGCAAATAATGTTTCGTCAGTCGAGGGTATCTGGATTGAACCGGTTAGTTCCACAACGTCGAACGGGAATACCGGTTATATTGATTTTCATATTCGTGCCTGTTGGGATGGTCCGGGTCAATCTGTCCCTGTTACAATCGGAACGATCGTGAGGCTTTATGAACCACGATAATAGAAAAAATGGTTTTACATTGGTCGAACTGATGTTAGCTATGGGGTTTGTATCTGCACTGTTGCTGGCGATTGCAATGACGGTTATCCAGATAGGTAATATATATAACACAGGAATTACATATAAAAGTGTCAATCAAGCCGGCGGTTCTATCGCAAGTCAACTATTACGTGATATTAATTCAAGTCCACCTTTTGACCTGCCGGGGACAAACCCTGTTCATTACGTTTCGTCAATGGCAGAACCTTGGGGTGGGCGTTTATGTACCGGACAATACAGTTATATATGGAATTATGGAGATGCTATAATCACCGGCGATCAGTCACGGCTTAATTTGTATTCAGGTACTAACTCGACAATTCCAATTAATTTTATAAAAGTAGCGGATTCAACTTCTTCTTACTGCACTTATGCAACTACAACTAAAAAGTTAATAAACATGGCTGACGCAGTTGAATTACTGGATGTTGGTAAAAATAACCTAGCGATTCATGATTTTTCAATCACGTCTTCTGCATTTGACGACTCAACTAACCAACGTATTTACAATATTAGTTTTTTGATTGGCACGAATGAAAAAGATACGCTAGACGCAAGTTCCGGTCCGATAAAATGTAGATTGCCTGATGACGTAAAGTCTGACCCCACATATTGTGCGGTAAATCAATTTGATATAGTTGCTAGGGCGGGTAATAATGCAGCCGAATAAATTCGCCAAGGCGAAAGGAGAGTAAGGGTTATGAGTATTAAAAATAAACAACAGGGGGCCGTGTCATTATTTGTCGTTATTTTTGCAGCTCTTTTGATTACGGTTGTTACAGTCAGTTTTATTCGTATAATGATTCTTAATCAACAACAGGCTACGGCAAATGATTTGTCACAAAGCGCCTATGATTCGGCTCAGGCGGGTGTTGAAGATGCAAAACGAGCAATTATACTATTACAAAGTACATGTGCTACCGGAACTGCCGCAGACTGTACAGCAATGCAAGCAAAAATAGATTCTTCGACTTGTAATACTTCCGTTCAAACACTTTCCGATGTTTCGCTAATCCCTAACAGTGACAAAGAAGTCCCAGTTCAAACAACGGGTTCATCCGGTGCTAAAGTCACACTAAATCAAGCCTATACCTGTGTAACGGTCAAGATGTTAACGGACGACTATGTTGGTTATTTAACTAAAGATGCTAGTAAAATAATTCCTCTGGTTGGGGTTACCCCATTTGATAAAATAAAAATAGAGTGGTTTAACTCTAGTGATTTACAGGGGGATTCGACGGTTATTGATTTTCCTACGGCATCTGGGATACCTCTTTTGAATGAAACTAATTGGACTAGTCTGAACACACCGAACATCCCGTCAATTATACGTACACAATTAATTCAATTTAATACAGCGAATTTTTCGCTTGGTGACTTTGACAGCGTCGGAGGTGTTAATGCATTAAATAACACACTATTCCTATATCCGTCGAAAACCGGGGATCTGAGTGCTTTTGTTAATAATACTCGATTAACAGCTAATTCCCCAGGTGCACCGAATCCAAAAACGTGTTCATCTAGTTTAACAAACGGAGGGTATGCTTGTTCCGCTGAATTAACACTATCTCAACCTGTTGGTAGTGGTTATAATGCATATTTAAATCTTAAATCATTATATAAGGGTTCGCACTACAGAATTACACTGTTCGATAGTGCTTTACCTTGTGTAAATGGTTTAGGTCTGGGTTGTGTGAAATTTAACAAAGTCCAACCAATAATTGATTCCACAGGTAGGGCCAACGATTTGTTCAGGCGAGTTCAGTCACGAGTTGAACTAACAAATATAAACTTCCCATTCCCTCAAGGAGAAATTCAATTGACCGGTAATTTATGCAAGAATTTTATTGTCATAAATGATTCCTCTCAGTTTGCTGCGATTAATTTGAACCCCTGTGTCCCGTAAATCGATAATTTAACTAGTTTTATCACTATGAAATTTTTCGTAAACTTCATGTAAGTGTTGGTCGGTTACATGGGTATATACTTGAGTCGTGGTAATGCTACTGTGACCAAGCATCGTTTGAACGCTTCGTATATCAGCTCCATTCATTAGTAAGTCGGTTGCAAAACTATGTCTCATTGTATGTGGGCTGACATGTTTTGTAATACCAGCCAGTCGTGTGTATATGTTAATGATTCGCTGAATGCTTCTGGCGCCAAGCCGTCGGTAATCTCCACTATTGTCGGGCACATTATTTCGGCTGTAACTGATAAATAGGGGAGGCAATGAGTCTGAACGTGTTTTTAAGTAATTATTTATGTGAATACTAGCGTTTTCACTGATAAAAACTGGTCTATCTTTTTGACCCTTTCCTCGAACAGTAAATTCGTGTCTTTTTGTATTAATGTGATCACGGTTCAGGTTAACCAGTTCAGATATACGAAGTCCGCTGGAAAAAAGCAGTTCAATTATTGCACGGTCACGCAGCCCGGTGTTATTATTCGTATTAATCTGTGCTAATATTTGTTCAATTTCATCATAAGTTAAAAATGTAACTTGTCTACGTGATACTTTTGGTAGTTCAATTTTTTCAGGTGACAAACTTTTTATATCACGTTTCGAAAGATAGTTAAGAAATCCGCGCAGGGCTATTAAGTGGTAACTTTGAGTAATTGTAGATAATTCATCGCCGTTGCTATTTTTATAACGATTTAGCCATAGTCTATATTTTCGAATAATTTCTGAAGTAATTTTGTCCACGATAATATCATTAGTAAATTCGATAAAACGTTCTAAATATAAAGTATAATTTTCGGCTGTATGAGCAGAGCGACCACCTTCAACCTCTAGGTGTTCAATATAATCAAGTATTAGTTCCGACATATACATGATGTAATCATATCGCAAAATCAATTTATTTGCAGGGTAGAGGAAATAATCAAATTATTTGCTACAATAAACACCAGTAAACAAAGGAGAAATATGGCATCACAAAAAAATACAGAGCAAACTTTAGTAATATTTAAACCAGACGCCGTACAGCGTGGGGTTGTTGGCGAAATACTTACACGTTTCGAGAGAGTTGGTCTTAAAATCGTAGGTCTGAAAATGATTTCACCAACTCGAGATCAGTTCTTGAAGCATTATGAGGAAATCGGTAAGATGATTTCTCGTAGGGGACAAAAAGCCTTTGATGTTACTGTCGATTTTATGATGCAGGGACCAGTAATTGCAATGGTACTTGAAGGCGTCGAATCAGTTGAACTAGTTCGAAAAATGGCAGGAACTACCGAACCAAAAACAGCATCAGTTGGCACTATCAGGGGGGACTTTTCTCATATAAGTTTTGGATATGCAGACGTAAACAACAAATCAACTCCAAACTTAATTCACGCCAGTGGTAATGTTGATGAGGCAAAAAGCGAAATAAAGCACTGGTTTTCAGAGTCCGAGCTATACGAATATAGCGCAATGCACGAGAAATTTACTAGGTAAATCTGCTACAATACCAAGGTGAGCCTCGGTAGCTCAACTGGATAGAGCAGATCCGTCCTAAGGATAAGGTTGTAGGTTCAAGTCCTGCCCGGGGTACCATAAGATACGACCCGTCGATTGATGGGTCTTATCTTATGGTCTTTTGTGCTAGTTGAACACTGTCAATCTTTGGAGGTTGGAGGTGAGACCCGCAAGTCTGCGGGTCGCAAGGCGATGTCACAAATTAGCTTTGCTAATTTGACTGACTCGCGGGGTCGCGAAACGTGACCAACTCCTGCCCGAACCGTAGTATAATATCAATATGTCTAAAAAGGATGTCGAAGAAAAATCGCAACTTAGCTTTGATGGTCAGCGAGAAAATGAAAACCTTCTTTTTATTTTTCGGCGTCATATGATTGCAATGCGTAAAGGTTTTTACCTTTTACTTATTCCTTTTGCGACACTGTCTATTCCTACATTAATTTGGCAAGATAACCTATATTTATTGCTATTGCCCATAATTGGTCTAGTAGTCGGATCAATATTATTCTCATACCATTTCATATTATGGTATTTTTCAATCTATATAGTGACCGACCAACGAATTAGACAGGTAACCCAAAACGGCTTTTTCAAAAAGGATGTGATTGATCTAAGGCTATCCAAGATTCAGAGCATAAGCTATAATATACCAGGGTTTAGTGGAGATGTTTTTCATTTTGGAACCCTTGTCATCCATACAAAAGTGGGTGATTTAGTTATTCATCATGTCGAACATCCGGTCAAGATTTACAACAAATTGCAAAAAGCTGTTGATGACGTTGTTGATAAACAAGGAGATTATGAAGAAGCTGATTAATAAATATCGAAAAAAGGATAAGGCGCCTTTACCGACGCGTATTACAAGTGAAACAATTGATCAACATCGTGAGCACATACTTGCTGGTGGTCGTAAATTTAAATATCCAATTCAATACGCCCGTCATAAACTTGTAATTAATGCAATATTAATCAGTGTTGCTGCAATAATTATTGCTTTGGTTGTTGGTTGGTGGCAATTATACCCGGCACAAAACACTAGTAATTTTATGTATCATGTCACAAAAGTTATCCCAGTTCCTGTCGCGTATATTGATGGTCAGCCGGTTCTTTATAGTGATTATTTAATGAAGTATCTCAGCTCAATTCATTATTTGGAAAGAAAAGAGCAGCTAAATGTTAAGACCGACGATGGGAAAAGGCAAGTTGAATATGTAAAACAAAAATCTATGGAATATGTACTAGAAAATGCCTATGCCTCAAAACTAGCAAGTACATATAATGTTTCGGTTAGTAATACCGAATTAGATAATTATTTAATAAGCCAAAGGCAGTCAAGCGCCGGTGAAATATCCGAACAAACAAATAATGCGGTTATATTAGATTATTATGGCTGGACACCTGACGAATATCGATATATGGTTGGCAAAGAACTTCTTCGTCAAAAAGTATCGTACGCTATGGACAAAGATGCCAAAAATTATGCAGATATTATTAAATCAGATTTAATAAAAACCCCAACTACTGTTTTTAAAGAATTGGCAACCTCGATATCAAAATCTTATGGGATAAAAGCCACTTATGGGCTATCGGGCTGGGTTCCGAAAACTAATCAGGATGGAGGTTTGGCTCAAGCAGCATCAAAGTTAAAGAAGTCAGAAATATCACCAATCATCAAATCAACAACCGGAGAGGGCTATTTCATTATTAGGTTGGTAGATATTAATAGCAGCCAAGTCAATTATGAATATATTAACGTTCCATTAACGGCATTTAGTAAATCTTTCAAATCAATCGAGAAAAATAATAAAATTATCAAATTTATTTCAATTCCGACTGATAATTCGTTATAGAAATAAATGAAAATCTCTGATTACGATTACACATTGCCAAAATCCTTAATCGCTGACAACCCACCCAATATTCGTGGATCCTCACGATTGCTTGTATTAAATAGAAAATCTGGAAAATTACACGACGATAAGTATATAAATATTACCAAGTATTTTAAAGATGGTGACGTATTGGTGCTTAATGATACAAAAGTAATTAAAGCTAGGATAAATATAATCGACAAACACGGCTCAAAAAGAGAATTATTAATTCTCGAAAAGCACAGTTTTGACAGCGATTGGCATCGCCACAGCGTTTTATATCGTCGAAAAGTTAGGGTTGGGGACGAATTTACGGTTGAAAAAAATAAAATCATAATCGATAAAATTATTGGAGATGGCGTAGCAATCGTAAAAAGCGACTTCGATTTACTTGAAATTGCTGAAAAATACGGTGAAGTACCTTTACCTCCATATATGAAGCGTGATTCAAATGAAAACGACGTGTTACGCTATCAGACTATTTGGGCCAAAGAGCAGGGTTCAGTCGCTGCACCAACGGCAAGTCTTAACATGACTGATGACATTTTATCAACACTCCGATCAAAAGGGGTGATAATTGTATATATTACGCTTCATGTAGGGCTAGGAACTTTTCTGCCTATTCGTTCTGATAATGTCGAGGAACATCACATGCATGAGGAATACTTTAAAATATCAAAAAATACAACACTAGAAATTCAAAAAGTTAAACTAAAAGGTAATAAAGTAATCGCTCTTGGAACAACTGTCGCCAGAACTCTTGAATATGCGAGCGAATCATTACAGAAACCTGCGATGGATATTTCCGGAGAAGCGGATATTTTTATTTATCCCGGTTATAAGTTCAGAGTAGTTGACTGTTTAATTACAAACTTCCATGCACCGAAAAGTACTGTTTTGATGTTAACTGCTGCTTTTGCGGGATGGGAGAATTTACTACCAGCCTATAACCATGCAATTAATGAAAAATACCAATTACTTAGCTATGGCGATTCAATGTTGATTTTATAGATGATTTAAATGTATTCATAACGGCCTTAGCGCCTATACGGAACCCGCGCTTTTTATTTATAATAAGTGCCTTTTCTTTTTTTCGAGCAGATTCGTAATTTTGATCAGAAATTTTTAGCCAGTAATCAGCATCATCAAGAATATTCAAGCTTGTTCTTGGGTCTTCGGTACCACTATCAGCCTGCATTTGAAGTGTTTCAGCCATTTTGTATGTGATTTTAGCAACTTTTTTATATTCGTTTATATTTGTAAGCAATTTTGCACTTTCGTACTTACTAAATGCTTCACTATATTTACCAGCATCTTGTAGTTTTTGTACATCGACCATAAATCCATTAAAATTATTTTTAATTTTTTTCTCATCTTTAACTAGGTTGGTAAAATAATCATTACCTGAATCTTCCTCGGGCAACAGGTTATTGTAGGGCGGTTTTTCTAATAGAAATATGTTTGTTTTTGAAGTTTCCATAAATTATATATAACATATTAATGAAAAGAATGCAATAACTATCGATTTGCTTCGTAATTGTGTTAGTGGATTAATATATTTTGCTGATATTATATAGGTGATGGATAAGCCTAAGTTTTTTTCAATTAGACACAAATTAGAGGGTACTTTGGCACGTACGGGGGTTATAAATACTCCACACGGTGAAATTCAAACACCTGCGTTTATTGTTGGAGGTACAATGGCAACTGTTAAGACGTTGATGCCCGAACAGGTTTCCAGTTTGGGTGGACGGTCAATTTTAGTAAATGCCTATCACTTAATGCTTCGTCCAGGTTCAGATGTTATAAAAAGTGCTGGTGGAATTAATAATTTTATGAACTGGGATAAGCCAACTTTTTCAGATAGTGGAGGATTTCAAGTATTTTCGCTTGGGATGGCATATAAAAAGGGTATTGATGCAACCAGTCATAGTACAAAAGGCAACTCGAGTCATGCCATACATTCTAAATCGCAACTTGCAAAAGTAACCGACAAAGGAGTGTTTTTTAGATCGCATCTGGACGGTAGTAAGTTGTTTATGACACCTGAAAGATCAATGGAGGTTCAACATGAAATTGGTGCAGATATTCATATGTGTTTTGATGAATTAACTTCTCCTTTGGCTGATAAAGAGTACATAAAAAAAGCTATGGACAGAACGCATAAATGGGCAGAACGTTGTCAGATTCGACATAACGAACTAAACAGTATGCACTTGGCAAAAAATGAGCCGTTACAGTATCTATTTGGAGTGGTACAGGGTGCTCGTGACGAGATACTGCGAAAGGCAAGCGCTTCGTTTTTCTCAGGTTGTGACTTTGATGGTTATGGTATTGGTGGAGTATTTGAACCGGAGGAAATACCGACGACCGTAAGATGGGTTTGTGAAATTTTACCAGAAAATAAGCCGCGTCATTTGTTGGGTATGGGTGCTCAGCCGGCTGATTTATTTTTGGGAGTAGAATATGGTATTGATACATTTGATTGTGTAGCGCCAACTAGACAAGCTAGAAACGGGGCATTATTTTCGTATAATGGACGTATTAATATAAAAAATAGTAAATTTAAGAAGGACTATATGCCAATAGATGATCAATGTGATTGTTATACATGTAAAAATTACAGCAGAGCATATATTCATCACTTATTTATAACAAATGAAATTCTTGGAATGATTTTGGCTAGTATACACAATGAACGATTTGTTATCCGTACGGTTGATAATATTAGAGAAAGTATTAATGACCGTAGTTATTTTAACTACAAAAAGCGGTTTTTAGAAAAATATTATAGCCCTAAAAAGGCAGAAAGGTACATGTGATATGGGAAACCAAACAGCACTTATAAACGTATTAGATGAAAATGGTATTCCAACCGGAGAAGTAAAAACAAAACGGGAGATTCATGAACAGGGTCTTTGGCACAACGCTGCGCATGTATGGATATACAACTCGAAAGGGCAAATATTAATGCAACTTCGAGCCAAGGACAAAGACAGCTATCCGGGACTATGGGATATTTCAGTTTCCGGACATACTGACTCTGGCGAAACTCCAATCCAGTCGGCTGTCAGAGAAATGAAGGAAGAAATTGGACTCAACCCGGAATTCGGAAAATTGGAACCCGATGGTACCTATATAATTTCTCAACCTATTCTTGGGACTAACATGCAAGACAACGAGATTGGACACGTGTTCTTTTATAGGTACAAGGGTGATGCCGATGAATTATCTATGCCGGACGGAGAGGTTGAAAACCTTGAGTTTGTACCCATTGATATCTTTGAAAAAGAAGTAAATGACCCTGAAATATCAAAGAAATATGTTCCCTATCAACCACCGGGGGAATACTATAACTGGGTTATAAAAAGAGTTAGAGAAAAGTTAATTGTTAAAGATAGTCAACATTTTTAGTTTTTAAATCATAATAAATAATTTGTCCCGATATAAATATGTTAAGGGATAGAGAAACTGTATTCCATGCAATTAATGCTGTGGAGTGTATTAACAAACCATATATAAGCCATAATATTATCCCAAAACTAAGGGATAAAAAATATATTAATGATATATCTCTAGATTCTTTAATTCTATATATTTTAATTATTTGGGGGATTGCTGCAAACGTAGTAAAGATACCTGCTATCAAGCCGATTATTTCTGGATTCATAAAAGTATTATATCTTATAATTACAATAAATATTGATGCATTATAGTCTAAATAGGTTGACTTAATATTATCGGATTGATTCAAAAAAACTTAGCAATAAAAAGGTCCACCAGTCGGTGAACTATTATATTTGGCGGGCTCGACCGGATTATCGTCTAAAGCCTCTTCCGCTTGCTTACGAAAAAATGTAAACACTTTTTCGCGGCGCTGCGCTACACGACCCGGCGATTCTGTGCTTTGCCTTTGGCAAACCACAATCGCTGATTCAAATTCGATACAAATCTCAGCAATATAAAACAGCCACCAGATAGGTGACTATTTTATATTGGCGGGCTCGACCGGATTTGAACCGGCGATCTCCTCCGTGACAGGGAGGCGTGATAACCCCTTCACTACGAGCCCAGGGTCTGCAACTAAGGTATTTTAGCAGTTTTTATCCTGATTCGCAACAGAGGAGTGTCGTTTATTTTGTTACTACAGGATGCTATAATAATTTACGATCAACTGAGTGCCGCTGTAGCTCAGCTGGTAGAGCGGCGCTTTCGTAAAGCGTAGGTCTCCGGTTCAAATCCGGACAGCGGCTCCATAAACCAATATCCGGTACTAACTATTATGAAGAAAACTATCAAAGAATCACTTAAACAACTTATTGCGGATAGGTATTTATTATTTATGGTTGTTTTAATGTTATTTCTTGCCTTGTTAGCATCTGTAATTCTTGGTTTTTCTATTCACTCTAGCGAAAGATTATTGGTTTCTCACTATTCAGCTTTTGGGATTACCCAATTTTATTTTGATAAATGGTTTTACACTTTTGTGTTTATTGCTTTTGAGTTGTGTGTTGCCATATTAAATTCGATAATATCTATAAAACTACTTATAACAAAAGGGCGTCCTGTAGCAATCATGTTTATATGGTTCAGTATAGGTATAATCTTGATTGGTTTTGCAACAGCTTCAAAAATCTTGGGTCTTCAAACGTTATTATAGAATATGATTGACTTAGAAATCCCAATAGGTAAAAGAACATTGAAGTACCGCTTATTCGAGATGTTACCGGCGTTTTTAAGTTACGGAGCACTTATATTATTTGTTTTCTTATCTTTGGTTAATCCGACGTTTGCGTCATTTTATTTGCTTTTCATTATTTCTACAATGTTGGTCAAGGCAGTCGGTATTGCCTTTCGAACAATTCAAGGACGAAATAGGCTAGAATCTGCCCAAAAGGTAGACTGGAATGGTCGCTTGGCTGATTTGGAATCTCCTCAAGAGTCATATGAAATAATGCGCAATAGCCGATCAAAAATGTTTGATATATCTACACACATAGAAAACTTGCATCAAATAGCTACCAGTATTGAAAAATATCCAAAACCATCACAAATTTATAACGCTGTGATAGTTGCGACTTATAATGAATCATATGAGATTCTTGCTCCTACAATACACTCGGTGTTAAAAGGTTCGTACGACAACAAAAAAATTATTCTTACATTGGCATACGAAGCAAAGGGTGGGGAGTCAACAAGAGAAAACGCTATTAGGTTGCAACAGGAATTTAAAGATAGTTTTTTTGCATTTAATATCGTTGAACATCCCGAAGGCCTTCCGGATGAAGTTGTTGGCAAGGGACCGAATATAACTTATGCCGGACATTATTTAAAAAAATGGCTTGATGACGCCGGTATTGAATATAAAAATGTCATTGTTACCACCCTTGATGCGGATAATCGGCCATATTCATCTTATTTCGATTATGTGACATATGAATATATAGTTCACGAAGACAGAAAGCAACTATCTTATCAACCTGCATGTTTATTTTTTAATAATATCTGGGATGCACCAGCTCCTATGAGGGTTATTGCAACAGGTAACTCTTTTTGGAATATCATTAGTTCTATGCGTCCTCATACTCTCCGTAATTTCGCCTCTCACTCACAACCAATGGATGCACTTGTTGAAATGAATTTTTGGAGTACACGGTCAATTGTAGAGGACGGACATCAGTATTGGCGGAGCTATTTCTATTTTAATGGAGATTACACAGTCCTACCGATATATGTACCGATTTATCAAGATGCGGTTCTAAGTGATACATTTCCTAAAACTTTAAAGGCACAGTTTCTCCAATTACGAAGATGGGCTTATGGGGCTTCAGACGTCCCATATGTTGCCGTAAGGATATTCTCGAAGCAACGTAATGTTCCTTTAATTGCGGGCATTGCAAGGCTTCTGAGGCTGCTTGACGGGCATGTAACTCTTGCTTGTGTTTCTATTTTGGTGGCAATCGGTGGATGGGTGCCATTATTTATTAATAGCCAAGCTGAACGTAGTGTCGCAGCACATCAATTGCCCGATATGGTCAGTACGATTCAGCAGATAGCATTAATCGGATTGTTTATTACAATCTTTTTAACATTCAAGATGCTTCCCCCACGACCGGAACGCTATAAACGAACCAGAACATTTTGGATGCTAGCTCAATGGGTATTAATGCCATTTACTGCAATACTATATAGTTCAATGGCAGCCCTGGACTCTCAGGGGCGTCTATTTTTGGGTCGCTACCTTGAGGTTTTTGACGTTACTGATAAGGCAACTTATGAATCGGTTGCACATGTAAAGCGACGTACTAAAAAACATCTTTTAAAACATAAATCTTAGGAAAATCTTATTCCTGAAAAATAGACCGCCAACGAATGGCGGTCTAAACGGTATTATCAATTATTGGATATTACTCAAGTGTACGAATACGAACCTCACGCTTTAATTGCTGAAGAGTTTTATCATATTCAAAACCTATGACAAATCGTTCAAGCTTTGAGGCAGTGTGGATGGTTTGTATCCGTTGCTTTTGTTCCATAACATTATATTAGCATAACCACTAATGAAAGTCAATAGAACACTATGATATGCTTTATGCTGTTTATGATATAAATATATACATTCAATCACTTTATATCAGGTGGAAAACTTGGGTAAAACATAAAAAATCACCACCTTAAGTGATGATTTAATGTATTTCTGGTGGGTCCTGGAGGATTCGAACCTCCCACCTCCACAACGTCAATGTGGCGCTCTAGCCAAATGAGCTAAGGACCCGTTGCTTTTAGGATATCAAAATAGGGGTAGTGAAGCAAGAATATGTTATTATTATTGAATGGATGATGATAAATTACACCTAATGCGACACAGTCTGGCTCATATTACGGCTGCTGCGATTCAAAAATTATGGCCAGAGGCTAAATTTGGGGTTGGACCTGTCGTGGATAATGGATTTTACTATGATATTGATTTGGGCGATACCAAGATATCTGATGCGAACTTTCCAAAAATTGAGAAAGAAATGCGACGGATTATTGAGTTTGGTGATAGTTTTGATAAAACCGATGTACCTATAGACGAAGCTATTTCTTGGGCAAAGAAAAACAGACAGCCGTATAAGGAAGAATTACTCAATGATTTAAAACGCTCTGGCACTACTGTAGCCAAGGATTTGGATATGAACGAAATCGGCCTAGCAACGAATGGAAAATCGGCCATTAATAGTGTTACTTTCTATAAAATTGGTAATTTTATGGATTTATGCCGCGGTCCACACTTGGCTATGGCAAAAGATTTCACCGGTGTGTTCAAATTAATTCGAATTGCAGGCGCATATTGGCGAGGCAAAGATACAAATCCTCAGATGCAAAGGTTATATGGAGTTGCTTTTGCAACTCAAAAGGAACTGGATGACTATATGGAGCGCATGGAGCAGGCTAAATTGCGTGATCACAGGCGCCTAGGAAAAGAGTTGGATATTTATACAACATCGCCTCTTGTAGGAACTGGTTTGCCGTTATTTACACCTCGTGGCACGGTTTTGCGTGATGTTGTGACTCAGTATTCAAATCAAATAAGAATTGGCTATGGTTTTGAAAAAGTATGGACTCCGCACATCACAAAAATCGACTTGTATAAAAAATCTGGTCATTGGGACAAGTTTGGCGAAGAATTGTTTTTAGTAACAAGCCAAGAAACTGACGATAAAATGGCCCTAAAACCTATGAATTGCCCACACCATGCTCAGATATATGCCAGCAAACCTCGAAGCTATCGTGATTTACCGGTTCGTTATCTGGAGACAACTACTGACTATCGTGACGAAAAAACCGGTGAACTGGGCGGGCTTGATAGGGTTCGTTCATTAACCCAAGATGACAGTCACGTTTTTTGTATGCCTGAACAGGTTGAGCGTGAGATAAGTAATTTATTAGCGACTGCTCGAGAATTATATGAAACAATTGCTATGAAACTTCGAGTAAGATTGTCGTATCGTGATGACAGTGATGCTTATTTAGGTGAAAAATCATGGTGGGAATCTGCACAAGCGCAATTAAAAGCTGCGGTCATAGAAAATAAATTAGAATTCTTCGAAGAAGACGGCGAAGCGGCCTTTTATGGGCCAAAAATTGATTTTATGGCTACTGATGCTATCGGACGTGAGCACCAAGTTGCAACTGTTCAGCTGGATTTTGTTCAACCACAGCGTTTCGGACTTCAATACACCGATAAAGATGGTAATATCCAGATGCCGTTAATGATTCATTGTGCGATATTAGGTTCAGTCGAACGTTTCTTGAGTGTTTTTATAGAGCATACAGGTGGCTGGTTCCCGTTTTGGACAGCACCGGAACAAATCCGTATTTTAACAATTAATGATACCGTCTTGGATTATGTTGATGAAATAAAAATAATTCTTGACAGCGTAGTATTGATGAAGCCAATTAAATATAATGAAATTCGATATAAAGTTGATAGTAGAAACGAGTCTCTTGGCAAAAAAATTCGCGAAGCTGTAAATATGAAAATCCCGATTCAATTGATAATTGGACCTAAGGACAGAGAAGCTCGAGAGGTAAGTATTAGAACTCAAACAGTTGAAGAGAAGGTTAAACTAGATAAATTGGCAGACTATATAAAACTACTGTAAATTATGGTTGGCAATGACTTTCGCAGCAACATATATGACTTGATTTATCGAGTACCGTTTGGTCAAGTTACAACCTATGGCGACCTTGCAGCGCTTGCCGGAAGTCCTTCTGCTGCGAGAATAGTGGGCGGTATTGCTCACTATGGTGATATAAACCTTCCATGGCACAGATTAGTCAATAGATTTGGGGGTTTGGCCTCTGGATTCCACGGTGGGAGGGAAGTCCAAGCTCAACTTTTAGCTCAAGAGGGAGTTACTTGTACGAATTTTATTGTTGATAATTTCAAGGATAAAAGATGGTCTCCAAATCTTTAAAACTACCACTATTAGTGATTGTCGGTCCAACAGCAAGTGGGAAAACATCTCTTGCAATTGAAATTGCAAAGAAGTTTAACGGAGAAATAATATGTGCTGATTCACGATCGGTCTATAAAGGCACAAACATAGGTACCGCTAAACCAAGTATAAAAGATCAAAATATAGTTCCACATTGGGGGTTAGATTTAGTTGACCCGGGTAGTTATTATTCAGTGTCAGATTATAAATTTTATGCTGACCAAAAAATATCCGAAATTAGGTCTCGTGGACGTATCCCAATTTTAGTTGGGGGGACCGGACTGTATATAGATGCTATCCTTTTTGATTATAAGTTTGGATTGCCAGCTGATATTAGATTAAGGACAAAATTACAACAATTATCATTAGATAAATTATATGAGTATTGTATTAAAAATAAAATTGCACTACCAAATAACTATAAAAATAAACGCTATGTTATTCGTTCAATAGAGAGAAATGGGACTATACCACAAAAAAATGATAAGCCACAAAACAATTGTATAATTGTAGGAATAACAACAGAAAATGCGTGTTTAAAAGGCAAAATCATTGACAGGATTAATCAGATGTTTAAAGACGGTGTATTAGAAGAGGCGAAACAATTAGGCAGGAACTTCGGATGGGACAATGAAGCGATGAAATCTAATATATATCCATTAATTCATCGATATTTGCAAGGGGAAATGGATCTTGATGAGGTAAAGAGCAAAGCTGTTTCACTTGATTTGCATCTGGCAAAACGTCAGTTAACCTGGCTGAGACGTAATATCTTTATTCAGTGGTTTTCATTTACTAACGCTAAAAAATTTTTACATCACGAGCTCGCCAATCGTACGTAACCATGATATTATTATGTTAACAAAGTTATTCGGAGTGAATAGATGATTGATGCATTATTTGGGTCAAAAACACGCGTGAAATTATTACATCTTTTCTTGAACAATCCAGGACAATCTTTTTTCGTACGTGAAATAACACGAAAAATTGACGAACAGATTAATTCAGTCAGACGAGAACTTTCTAATATGTTAGAAGTAGGAATAATTACAAGTGATAGTTCGGATAACAAACTGTATTATCAGGTTAATCAGAGGTATGACTATTATGTTCCGCTACGAGCAATTTTTGGGGATGGGGGCGATGAACCGAAAATTGTTACTATTGAGCCAACCGATACTTCAATAGAAAAGTATGGTCCAATTGTACGTGAACTTTCAGGGCTCCGATTAGCTATATTTTCTGGTGTTCTAGTTAAAGGTTCAAATACAGCCGTTGACGTACTGCTGGTAGGCAATGTTGCACCTTTAAAAGCGAAAACTTTAATTAGTGGTATTGAAAAGTCTGAAGGGCGAGAGATAAATTACAGTATTTTGCCTTATGATGAATTCTATTATCGACTGAGTGTGCGCGATAGATTTATAACTGAAATTATCAACGGAAAACATAAAATAATACTAGATGTTGATAATGTAATTAACGAAAAATAAGTTTTTAAGGAGAGTTATGTTCGAAATTGAATACAAGGGTGCTAATTGTGTAGTAATCACAACTAAAAAAGCTAAAATAATCGTTGATCCAAAATTATCAGTTGTTGGCTTAAAAGATGTCCCAATCAAGGAAGCAGTTGAGCTGATTACCGAGCATAGGTTTGCGGTAAACAACCCTGATTCTAGGTTATTGATTGATGGACCTGGGGAGTATGGTGTTGCCGATTTCGATATTGTAGGTATCCCGGTTCGTCGGAATATTGATACTGAAGCCGAGGGCTTGCAATCTACTATGTATAGGGTAGAGATTGGTGAGACTCGTATTGGGATAATTGGGAATATTAATGGATTGCTAACTGATGAACAACTCGAGGGTTTGGGGGTAATCGATGTTCTGATTATACCTGTCGGAGGAAATGGCTATACACTTGATGCATCCGGTGCTTCAAGTCTGGTAAAAATGATTAGCCCAAAGATTGTTATACCGATTCATTATGCAGATAAAGAACTAAAATACGAAGTCCCTCAAAATGAGCTTGATCCATTTGTAACTGAGCTTGGTGCACCCGTTGAAGAGATGCCAAAATATAAGGTAAAACAACAACTAGCCGCACAGGCGCCTTTGACGATTATCAAAATATTCCGCAGTTAACAATGGTATCAGATTTATAAAAAATATCCCCTCGTTACCGAGGGGATATTGAAAAGCTTGTTGGGCGAGTTAGGTAAGAATACCTTTTTTTCTAAGAGTTCGAATTGCTTGTGTTGAAAGCACCATAGTAATCTTTTGGCCGTCGATTTCAAACGTTTTCTTTTGTAGATTTGGTTTAAATACACGATTAGTACGTCTCATCGAAAAACTAACATTATGACCGAATTGTTTGCCTTTACCAGTTAATTCACAATGTGATACCATAATTAATTTCCATTTATTTTTAACAATCTTTACAAGTATAGTGTTTTTTCCCTTATACGTCAAGAGAAGTACAGTAAAACGTTTACTGTTATACTGGATTATATGAATATCGATGTAACATATATAGTTATTGTTTTAGTAGTTGTGCTGATATCAATGACACTTCATGAAGCCATGCATGCATATGCGGGATATTGGCTTGGTGATGATACAGCTAGGCTTAGCGGACGATTATCAATAAATCCTATAAAACATATTGATCCGTTCTTAACGGTGTTATTACCATTATTGCTAGCTATCTCGGGTGCTCCAATTTTTGGTGCCGCAAAGCCAGTGCCGTTTAATCCGAATAATATAAGGTGGAATGAATGGGGGGCAGCGATATTAGCATTGGCCGGACCGCTAACAAATCTATTTTTAGCTTTTTTTATTTACGGTATATCGGTGTTGTTAGGTAACCCTGTCAGTGCATCTGGAGTGGCAAATGATATAGTTGGGCTTATTTTGACAGTTGGCGTAATGGTTAACTTAGGTTTTTTTATTTTCAACTTAATACCAATTCCTCCACTAGATGGTTCAAGGGTAATATATGCATTAGCGCCTGACTTTGTTCGTCGTGGCATGCAATCGATGGAAAGATTTGGAATAATTATTGTTTTTGGGTTAATTTTGATAGGGGGTTCAGCCTTTAGCATGTTTTTAACTTATTCAATTACTTTTTTTATCCAAATATTTGCTCGTATCTTCGGTGCTTGAAATGTTATAATAGAATATGTCCCGGGGTAAACCTAGGCGTATATGATTTTCCTGAATATCATATAGATAGGGAGCTTTAATGATTCATCTCTGTTGAGTTGATTTGCGAGCACCCACCTTGCCTTTACGGTAGGGAATATCTTGCGTCGATAGTAAGCCTCGGGATATTTTGGTATAATTTAAGTGGCAGCTTATTAGATGATCGCCCCATGCTTATTAAGAAAGTGTGGAGAGGAAAGTCCGGGCAGCATAGAGCAAGACAGTCGCTAACAGCGACCGGGGGCAACCCTAGGGAAAGTGCCACAGAAACAAAACTACCCTTCATAGCTTTGTGCGAAAGGAGGGAAAAGGTGAAACGAGTGGGGTAAAAGCCCACAGCATGTTATGGTGACATGGCGTGAAGGTAAACCCTGTCCGCTGCAAGGAGATCTGCATTAAGAGTAGCTCGCTCGCAGGTCGATATCCGCTTGATATGGTAGGCAACTACTAGACTAGATAGATGATCATCCACGACAGAACCCGGCTTATCGATAAACTGCCAACTAAAAACAGCCAATTCAGAAGTGAAAATGGCTGTTTTTAGTTAGTTATTATTTTGCTTGTTTTACTATTTCGGCAAACGCTACTGGTTCACTAACAGCAAGTTCAGCCAGTACTTTTCGATCGATTTCTATATTTGCTGTCTTCAAATCGGTCATCAATTTACTATATGTTGTTCCCAGATTGCGTGCGGCTGCGTTAATACGAGTAATCCATAAACCACGTAAATCTCTTTTTTTATTACGTCTGTCTCTATATGCATATGACAACGCTTTTATCACAGCTTGTTTTGCAAGTCGATATGACCTGGTGCGGTCATGTTGCATGCCTTTGGCCAGTTTTATGGTTTTTTTGTGTTTTGCACTTGCAGTAACACCTCGTTTTACTCTCATCGAATTACTCCTTCTTAGACGCCTAGCGCTCTTTTAACATTTTTTGCTGTCGCACCAGTTACGGTTGCAGTAGTATTGATTGCTCTTTTACGACTTTTACTTTTTTTCGCAAGCATATGATTGCCAAAAGCACGGCGTCTGGTTAATTTTCCCGTACTTGTAATTTTAATTCGTTTAGCTGTACCCTTATGGGTTTTCATTTTTGGCATTATTTGCTCCTTATAACTATACTTAAATTACGGCCAGCCATTTGTGGTGTTTGTTCAACAACCGCATCCTCTTCTAATTGGGCTATTATTCGTTTTATCATTTCATAACCTAATTCTTGGTGAGCCATTTCTCTACCTCTGAAAAAAATTAAAATTTTAACCTTATGGCCTCCGCATAAGAATTCACGAATTTTCCGAAGTTTTATCTCTAAATCATTTGATCCTATTTTGAGACCCATACGCATTTGTTTTAGTTCGGCGGCTTTAGCATGCTTTCGGTTTTTCTGTTGTTCTTTCATTTTTTGATATTGATATTTACCCCAATCAACAATTTTCGCAACAGGTGGATTTGAGTTTGGAGAAATCTCTATGAGGTCGACTCCAGCGTCCTCAGCAGCTTTAAGTGCATTAGACAGACTCATTACTCCCAGTTGGTCACCATCCACCCCAATGACACGTATTTCATCGGCTTTAATCTCTTGATTAATTCGAATTGATTTACTGATCTTTAATCTCCTTGGTTGCCTGGCTAACTGTTTACATTGGCTCGGTAGTTATTTTATCAGATAAGTAACAGTAGTTCAAGTGTATTAACCTCGATATTGAAGAGCTTCGCTAATGTGTTCGTATTTAATATTTTCTTCACCAGCCAGATCTGCAATAGTTCGTGCGATTCTTATTATTTTAAAGTAGCCCCTAGAGCTTAATTTGAGACGATTTGCTGCAGACACTAACAACTTTCTTACGTCGTTTGTGAGAGCGGCGTATTTATTAATTTCTTGGTTTGAAAGTGAAGAGTTGTACAAAGTACTACTACAATATCTGTTGTTTTGGATTATATTTGCACGTTTAATACTCTCTAACGCTTTAGTATGTTGAGTTACACACAACGAACTTGTGTTAATAAGTGATTCGCTTGGGACCTGCGAAACAGAAATAAACATATCAATTCTATCAATTAGGGGGCCTGATAATCTTTTTTGGTACGATAAAATTTGTGTACTTGTGCAGGAACATTCTTTTATAGTGCTACCATAGTAACCACAAGGGCAGGGGTTCATTGTTGCTATTAGCATAAAATCCGCTGGGTAGGTTACGTGACCATTTGCTCGGCTAACATCAATTTTTTTATCCTCTAAAGGTTGTCTTAATGATTCAAGTATAGATCTGGAGTATTCAGGAAATTCATCTAGAAACAGCACCCCGGTATGAGCAAGGCTGATTTCCCCAGGTTTGGGTCGTCCGCCGCCTCCAATAATTGATACTACACTTGCCGTATGATGTGGTGATCGAAATGGTCTTTTGGTAATAATTTCACCAGTTATCTTTCCAGCAACGCTATGGATTTTTGTTGCTGCTATTTGTTCTTCTTTTGTGAGTTCAGGCAATAAGTTTGATAAAGCTTTTGCTAGCATAGTTTTCCCTGCTCCTGGGGTCCCCGATAGTAGAATGTTGTGGTGACCAGCTGCAGCAATGATAAGCGCCCGTTTGGCTTGTTCTTGGCCCTTAACATCATCTAATATGGGAGGACTAATTGGAGCTTCTTTATTCATATTCTCAGTCGGTTGTGCATAAGGTGTTATTAGAACTTCTTTTTTTAGATGGAGGAATAACTGTTTAATTGAACTGACTCCATAAATATCAATACCCTCAACCAATCCGGCTTGATTAACGTTTTGATAGGGTAGAAATATTTTTTTATATCCAGACTGCTTTGCGAGTTGAGTAATATTTATTGCACCCTTGATTGGCCTTATTGATCCGTCCAGGGCAAGTTCACCCGCAAATACGGATTCGTCTATTTCGGATTGAAGTAATTGACCGCTAACACATAAAATCGCTAGTGAAATAGGTAAGTCATAATGAGCTCCATCCTTGGGTAATTCAGCCGGGGCAAGGTTTATCGTGATACGTTTTTTTGGAAATTCCAAATATGAATTTGTAATCGCACTACGAACACGTTCCTTTGCTTCATCAATTGCTTTATTACCCAAGCCGACAATTTGTAGAGAAGGAAGTGATTTTGTTGCATCGGCTTCAACCTCGACAATAAAACCATCAAAACCTACGGGAGCAACAGTTATTATTCTGGATACCATAAGCTTAATTTAAGCATGACTGGTTCAAGAGTGCAATATATGGTATAATTAGTAAGTTATGTTGGGGCTGACATTAGGTTTCGACGAATGGAATTTAACAGTTTATTTGCAAGTCGGATGTACACGTTAAGTACACAAATAATTGCAACATTTATTGCAAAAGCAAAGAACTATGTAGCTGAGACAGTTACTGGTATTGCCAGTACTTTCCAGTCACCAGTTCTAGCAACAGCTCGGATTTAATTCGGGCCATCACATCATCCAGTCAGCATAGAGTTGGTGTGGTGTTATAAGTATGCTGATTACTAACATTATGGGAAGCAACATAATGTTGGGAAACTAAATTGCGCGACAATTATAATGTTTTTTGTATGGTTTTAAGTTATGAGAGTCGTTAAAAAGAAACCAAACTATACTTGTAGAATAATGATCTGTTACCGTTCGGACCGGGGTGCGATTCCCCGCAGCTCCACCAATTTGACTATAAAAAAACAACCGCCTGCGAGGAACGGTTGTTTTTTTATTGTGGAGTTTTTTCTATATGTTTGTTTTTGGCTTCTGTATAATTTATTTATTCAGAGGCTACCCCTATAATAAGACTACAAAGCGCTTGTGTCAATAACTTTTTTAAAAATAGTCTAGTAAAAAATACTACGCAGTAAAAACCAAAAAAACTAACCAGCAGGTCCGTGGGAAACGGATTATTATTGAAGGAGTTAATATTCTTTATATATTATGATTAGTCATATCGAATTTGCGGTAGTAATGATATTGATTAAATAATATTGTGTGAATAAACTAATTTTAAACAAATGTCGTACAAGTTCTGGTTAAGTAAATAAATATTTAATTAAAAAATATTAATACATTTTCAATAATACAAAACAAAAAAATAATTCACGGTTTTTTAAAAAGCGTATAAATTAATAAGTTACGACAATAAATGATAATGAGCCAGGATAATAAGCCGGAAAGTATAAAATAGAAAAATTGATAAAATAATAAAACTAATACAAAAATTCGATAATATAATATTTCATTATCAACTTATGAATCAATATAAAAAAATATTTTTATATATGTGCAAAACAAAAAATCTTGATGTAAATAATAAAGTATATTCATTTGAAAAAAATAATAGTATTAGTAGTATATATAACAACAATTAATAATCTGACATAACAAACATTAACATCTTAAAATATACGAAATTGGTTTACAGTAGTAAACCTAACAACATATATTTGTTATCATGAGTTGACTGATAATACCGCTTGTGCTATGGTATTTTTAGGTTTTAATCAAAAACAAAAAAACCCAAAATACCTTAACAATTAAATTACTGACCGTAAACTTTGACGGAAAGTCGGTGACGACAACTGTGTTTTGTCGATTGTATTATTAAGATATGATCAAAAAACTTGGCGTTGCTGACGCTCCGCCAAATGGCGTGAAGCGCGTACACTTGTACCGTATGTTTTAAAATGCAGTTTTATAGCTGTTAAATAGAGCGTTACGTGGATCGTGTACAAGAGACAAATATGCCCCGAGTTTTCTCGGAGCGGTCAGTCTATAGCCTGCAGCGGCAGGTTGCTCGTGGTTCACACGCTCAATTTATATAATTATGTGGCGTTTGCTGCAATCCGAGCATTAAGACTTGTCGCTCGGGCTTATTTTATGTCTAATTATTAAAGTGTTATAGTTAAAAAGAATGACAAGAATAATTATATCGATTGTTACTATATTTAGTATATGTATACTAGCTATACTATTAAATATCACAACACCCTTATCATCCGGCCCTCTCGGAATACTAATGATTTTTGTATTTGCTTATCTGTCTTTGGTCGGTATATTTGCGTATATATTATACATTTCAAGTAAGGTAATATCACACCTTTCGACCACTTTTGTTCCTCGAAAACCAATGGAAACGTTATCTTTCAGGCGTTCATATTATTATTCAACGGTATTTGCATCGGGCCCGATAATGTTGGTTGGATTATCATCTGTCGGTAGTATAGGTATCTATGAGATATTTTTAATTATAATTTTTATTATTATAGGGTGTTTGTATGTATCAAAAAGGATAAAATAATTTAAATAACATAAGCTCGTTGATAATAAAGTAACATGATATAATTACAGATATGAAACCAGAGTCATCTTCACAAAATTCTGCCCCAGAACATATGATTCCACCAGAGAGACGTAGTGTTGAGAAAACACCTATTCTTGATAATCCCGAGACCACGTTGGGAAAAGGGGCCGAAGCTTATGAAAGGAAAAGTGACGCTGATGCAATTAGGGCAGATATAGGACTTACAACTGTATTATCAACACCTCTAGTTGGAGTGACTTCAGATAATTCTAATGTTGATACGAATTTAACCAACAACCCTGCAGTTGCTAATGACGATGATTTAATTGAAAAAGAGTGGGTCGACAAAGCAAAAAAAATCGTTGCCCAAACACGTGATGATCCACATCTTCAGGATAAAGAAGTAAATAAATTACAAGCTGATTATTTGAAAAAACGTTTTGGGAGGGAACTGGGTGCTACTGAATAGGTTGTCGCCTGGGTGTAAAACATCGAGATGATAGGTGTAATTGTCACGATAGTCATTATTCTAATTATAGGAATTGTTGTTGCTTTTTTTGTTTTTTCTCAATATCAAAAAACCATGCGAGATGCAAAAAATTACGAGCGTGGTTTAAAAATGATACCAATGCATATTCATATTCCACCTTCTGGGGAGGATCTTGAATCTAACGGTCGTGACGAGAGAGATATCACTGAAGAAGCTCTATCGCAAGCCCAGGTGATGTATAACATTATTTCAAGTACAGCAACAAAAGGTTTTAAGAGTCGAATATACGGACAAAGACATATTTCTTTCGAAGTCGTAGCACACGAGGGTTTGGTATATTACTATGTTGTTGTTCCTGCAGTTTTAACTGATATAATCCGGCAGGCAGTTGCAGCAGCATATCCATCCGCAAGGTTGGAGGAGGTTGAAGAGCGAAATATTTTTAGTCAAACCGGGAAGATAAGTGGCACAATAGGTGGTGAATTTACTTTGAAGAAAAACTTCGTATACCCTATTGTTACATATCAAGAGTCAAAACTTGATGCATCTAGGGCTTTACTGAATGCCTTGTCGACCGTTACTCGCGAAGATGGCGTTGCTGTCCAGGTGATGATTCGACCTGCATCGGAAAGTTGGACAAAAAATTCCATTTATACTGCAGGTAAAATAAAAAAAGATAAGGGAGTAAAGCAGTCAGGTATTGGGGATATATTTAAACCTAAAAACCTAATGGAGGCATTATGGAAGCCGCCCGAAAGTACTGAGACCAAGTCGGAAGAAAAACAACTGACATCGCTGGAACAAAGTGTTATTGAATCTATTGAAGAAAAAACACGTCACCCCGGGTATGAAGTTTTAATACGTGTTGTGGTTTCTTCTAACACTGCTGCAAGGTCTCAATCACTTCTAAAAAATATAATTGCTGCATTTTCGTTATTTGACTCAACAACAAATAATGGTTTTAAATTCAGTATCTCTAAAGATATTGAACAATTAGTTACAGCATATATATTTCGATTTTTCCCACAAAGCGTAAATCAAAACATATTAAATAGTGTTGAGTTAGCGACTATTTTTCATTTACCAGATCAAAACAGTATCCCAACATCTCAGGTACAACGACAGATGGCTAAACAGGTTGATGGCCCAACACAGGTAATGGATGAAGGTTTTCTGTTGGGCTATAACGAATTCAGGGGGACAAAAAAACAAATTAGGCTAGGTACAAATGATAGGCGGAGACATACGTATTTTATAGGACAAACCGGTACGGGTAAGACCGCACTACTTAATAATTTAGCCTTTCAAGATATGTTGGATGGTCGTGGCTTTGCTTTTATTGACCCGAACGGAGATGCCGCCGAAACTCTTTTAGGGGCAATCCCAAAAGAAAGAGTTGAGGACGTAATCTATTTTTCTCCGGGTGATATGGAAAGTCCAATTGGGTTGAATCTATTTGAATTTGAAACTCAAGACCAACGAGATTTTCTAATCCAGGAAGCAATTGCGATGCTATACAAACTGTATGACCCCGGACACACAGGGATAATAGGGCCGAGGTACGAGCATTGGTTTCGTAATGCGGCACTAACTATAATGAGCGACCCAAATGGTTCATCGTTTATTGACGTACCACAAGTTTTTAATGATCAATCATTTACTGATGAAAAGTTAAAATATGTGTCTGACCAAACTGTTCTCGATTTTTGGAATAAAGAGATGGCTCAAACCAGTGAGGCAAACAAATCAGAGGTTCTAGGTTGGTTTGTAAGTAAGTTTGGTGCATTCTTGTCAAACGAAATGATGCGAAATATTATTGGACAAACAAAAAGCGGTTTTAACTTACGTGAGATTATGGATAACAGAAAGATATTAATAGTTAATCTATCAAAGGGTAAAACCGGTGAATTAAACTCTCAACTTTTAGGAATGATATTTATTATGAAGTTTCAAGTTGCTGCGATGGCACGTGACGATATCCCAGAAGACGATCGTGTAGATTTTACACTTTACGTAGATGAGTTTCAAAATTTTGCAACAGATTCTTTTGCAACAATTTTATCTGAGGCACGAAAGTATAGATTAAGTTTAGTTCTTGCAAATCAATTTATGACACAACTAACCGACATTATACGAGAGTCGATTCTTGGGAATGTCGGCACAATTATAAGTGGTAGACTTGGTATTACCGATGCTGAAATACTACAAAAGAAATTTATGCCAACCTTTGATGCCGAAGATTTAACTAAATTGCCTAATTTCCAAACAATAACTTCAGTTTTAATAAATGGAGTTCCGTCAGCGGCATTTAGTATGAATCTTATTCCACCAATGATTAAGCCTAATATACAATTGCAGGACGCTATTAAAAAGCTCTCAGCGGCTAAGTTTGGTCGACCAAGGGCTTTGGTTGAAAAAGAGATTTTTGCTCGTCTAGGAGCCGGTGATGCAGCTAAAAGGGCAAAACTAGAGGCATTAAGTAAGTCACAAGCTGCTCAACCAATATCTAGAACAACCACAACACCTTTAAAACCCGTTAGTTCAACAATTGGTACAGGTTCGTCATTTATGGACGAGTGGCTAGCAAAACGTGAACAGATTGCAAAATCAAAAACTAATGCCTCGATTATTGATTCTAGTAAAAATATCGTAAATGAAACCGATATCACAGATGATAAATTGAGGTCAGAAAATCTTCAGGTTCGAAAAAATCCAGACGATGACGATGGAGTGTCTATAAAATTAAGGTGAAAGAAGATTATTAACCAGATTTTTTGCCAGTAATTAAAACTTTGAGGTAATCGTAGGAAATACCAACCATCCAGCCAACAATAAAGGCTCCAATAGTCTCAAACCCAGATAATGCATATCCCATAGTTTTTGCAACAGTATATGTCAAAATCGTTAAGATAAAGGCAACAAAGGCACCAGCAAATAGAGCGTTGGGTCTGGCGACAGTGGAACCAATTATATCACTTGTTTTCTCGATGTAATTGTTGTGGATTATTTTACTAAAAACTCTTTTTGATGGTGGAAGCTCTTTTTGAACTTGGTTCATAGTTTGCTTGAAACTTTTCTCTTTTTGTCTCTTATTAATTGAACCACGTCCGGTTGGAGATTTTTTTTGTTCTTTTTCTATGTTTTTTGATTCAATACTAGCAGCGGTTTCGAGTGCTTCTAACCTGGCTTTTTCTGCACGAGCCTCTATATCGCGAGGTGACAACTCAACTGTAGTTTCGGGAGTTTCAACCAACTTCTCTTTCGTTCCAGTAGGTTGTTTAATTTCTTCACTACTGTTTTCAATTCCCGGTCTAAATTGTTCTTGATTATTTGCCATAATTTATCCTTTTGATTATTATAATGTACCCGTACTTATGTCTTTTCTTATCAATTGAACCTCTCGTTTCACTTGGCGAGTTCTTACATAAAAGTAAGTTGTTATTGCAAATATTATCCCCGAAAAGATAATATTTTCGGTTGGACCGGTATGTGGAAGCTCTTTTGCAACATTTTCAACAATTTTTGGAGTAGGGCAATCGACGTTTACGTTTGTAGAGTTGCCAAATATGTTCGTCATAATACAGTCAAACGAAGTCGGATCGCTTGTACCGCTGGCCGTTGCTGGAATTTCATCCATTACTTTCATAACGAATGTTCTGGTCTGCTTTTCCTTTGGCGCAAGTATGGCATCGGACCAAGAAAGTACTTTTGTTGCGTCGTTGAACGAGCCACCACCATTATCTATTAGGGTGGAGTATTCTAGAACGTCTCCAAGGTGGTCCTCAAGTTTTATGGTCTTCGGACTTAAACCCGTATTTTCGATAGTAATTGTATAGCTTATTTGGTCACCCGAATGTGCAGTAATAGTTGAAGCGTCGACAAAGCCCTGTGACGTATTAGTAGCGGTTTTAGATTGGATGATATTAGGTATACAAGATTCGTCGTTAATCCAAAGCGATTCATTGCCTGGGCATGGCTTGCAGTTTTCATCACTTGCTAATAGTTTTGGATTTAGCAGGCAGGGTGTAGGAGTCGGTGGGGGAGGAGTCGGTGGCTTGCTAACTGTTATTTTTGCTGTGCATGCACTACTTGACGCAGTTTTTGAATCGCCATTTACTTTAAAGTTAACACTAAGTCTTGCGGTATACTTAGCATCTTTACTTGCATATGTATGCAAAATATTATTCGGGCTAGTGGATGTTTTATTTGTACCATCACCAAAGTTAAATTCGTAACTCTTGACTGAAGCGCCATTCTTGGCGGTTGCACTACCACTAAATTTGTATTGATTACCGCTAATCAACTTGGCTGTTAATTCGTCACAACTATAATCCGGCTGGACGGGTGTTGGGAGTTTTTCGGTGACTAAATTCCCACACGACCTCATTATTGCAAACCAACCCATTCTAGCAGAATGTCCGTACCATCCATAAGATAACATGCTCGCATTTCCCCAAAGTCGCAACGGTCTTGAATATACTGTTGTTACCCTAGTACCGTTGTCGTTAAAAATAGGGTGTACTCTTTCTCCTTGAGCATAGCTAAATCTAGATGCAAAACCCCAGGATAATTTGTCTCCAGCACTAAAGCTTGTGTAATGAGAAGCCGCCTCGACAATTTCATGTCGTGTTATACCTACATAATTCATGGTATCTTGTAAATGTTTTGTGTTTGCATCATATGATCTCAAGTAATCACTTATTGATGAAACACCGCCCGATACCATGTCGGTGTCACTGGAGGCATTTGCTGATTCAGAGGGTTGAAATACTGCGAGTGATTGAACAATTAGTGTTAGAGCCAGGAAAACAAGACCAAGTCGACGGGTTGCCTCTTCCTTTTTTAGACGCTTTGCATAGAACCCAAGTTGACCCACAAGTGCCGGGCTGAAGGGTAGATTTGATACTATTTTTTTAAACATAATTTTTTGTTTAATTTAACCTCTTGTGTTACACTTTAGCATAACAAATATGTTCAGCGCAATAGCTTGAGTGAACACAAATTATTCGCTATAATGGGGATATTGCAAATAGCTATGTTAGTCCATAAAGGATGAGGGAGTTGGTAGTGGTTAAACAAAAAACGGATAATACATACGATGGATCACAAATTCAAGTGCTCGAAGGTCTTGACCCAGTCCGAAAACGACCCGGTATGTATATCGGGAGTACGGGATATGACGGCATTCACCACCTAATAAAAGAGATTGCCGATAACTGTGTTGACGAAGCTATTGCTGGTTATGCGACCAAAATTTCAGTAATACTTCAAAAAGACGGAGGCGCACGAATTCAAGACGATGGTCGTGGTATTCCAGTTGATAAACACCCGAAAACTGGTAAAAGTAGTCTTGAAACGGCACTTACAATATTACATGCAGGTGGTAAATTTGGTGGTGGTGGCTATAAGGTATCTTCGGGTCTTCATGGTGTTGGATCAAGTGTAGTAAACGCACTTTCAACAAAACTTATTGCTGAGGTTTCCAGAGATGGACAGCTATACCACATGGAATTTGAACAAGGAATTATTAAAGGTCAACTTCAAAAACTTGGAAAAACCGATCGCCCACAAGGAACGACCATTACATTTTATCCAGATCCAACTATTTTTAAAGAATCGACAGAATTTGATTATAAATGGGTTGTAAATTATCTGCGACATCAAGCGTACCTAACAAAAGGGGTTTATGTTTCTGTACTTGATGAACGGACGAATGATAGGCAAGCATTTTACTTTGATGGCGGCATTCAAAGTTATGTAAAGCATTTAAATATTGGTAAAGACGTACTTTCGACTAATATATTTTATGTTGAAAAACTTGTCGAGGATTCGATGATTGAAGTTGCGGTTCAATATAACGATACATTTGCTGAAATAATTAAGCCGTTTGCCAACAATGTAATGACAATTGATGGCGGGACACATTTAGTTGGCTTTCGAACAGCTTTAACGCGAACTATTAATGACTATGCAAGAAAAAGCGGTATTCTTAAAGAAAAAGAGGATAACCTGACTGGTGATGATATCCGTGAAGGCTTAACTGCTGTTATTTTAGTAAAATTACCTGATCCACAGTTCGAAGGTCAAACAAAAAATAAATTAGGAAACCCTGAAGTTAGACGATATGTTGATCAAGTAATGAACGAGTATTTTTCTTACTATCTAGATGAAAATCCAAATGTTGCAAAGGGAATTGTTGGTAAGGCACTACTTGCTGCACGCGCTCGGAAAGCAGCTAGGGCGGCTCGAGATAACGTTATTCGTAAAGGTGCGCTTGATGGACTAAGTCTACCTGGTAAATTGTCAGACTGTTCAAGTAAAAGTCCCGCTGAATCGGAGTTATATATTGTCGAGGGTGATTCAGCTGGGGGTTCTGCCAAATCGGGTCGAGATAGTAAAACGCAAGCTATCTTGCCACTGAGGGGGAAGGTCTTAAACGTTGAACGGGCTAGGCTGGATAGGATGCTTGGGAATAATGAAATTGTCAGCCTAATCAAGGCAATGGGAGTTGGGATTAGTGATCAATTTGAGATTTTAGGTCTTAGGTATCATAGGATTGTGATAATGACTGATGCAGACGTAGATGGAAGTCACATTGCAACATTGTTACTAACATTCTTTTTCCGATATATGCGCGAAGTTGTTGATGGAGGGTATATATATCTAGCAAAACCACCACTATTTTTATTAAAAGTTGGAACAAAGAAATTCTATGCGTATAGTGATGAAGAGCGTGATGGAATAATTGATAGATTAATTTCTGAAAAGAATGAAAAAGGCTTTAAAGTCGACTCAGAATCGGATAGGGTTAAACAGGCAGGAATCACATTAATGCAAAGATATAAGGGACTTGGTGAAATGGATGCCGAACAATTATGGGATACTACAATGAACCCGGAGAATCGTGTTCTAATACAAGTTAGGGTTGAAGATGCGGAAAATGCCGATGCAATATTTACAAAGTTAATGGGTGATCAGGTCGATTTGAGAAAAAGCTTTATACAAGGTCGTGCAAAATCGCTTAGCCTAGAGGAGTTGGATATTTAGTATGGATGATGATAAAAATACATCGATTGAAGATGAAATTATAGATGAAATTCCTCAAACACATTCACGTGTTGTAGAAAAAGAAACAATTGAAGATGTTATGGAGGATAGTTTCCTCCGATATTCTATGAGTGTTATTATTGACCGTGCTTTGCCTGATGTTCGAGACGGTCTAAAGCCAGTTCATCGACGCATACTATATTCAATGGGTGAGCAAGGATTGCGTCCTGGTGGGAAGTTTACTAAATCTGCCCGTATAGTTGGTGATGTGATGGGTAAATATCATCCGCACGGAGACACAGCAATATATGATTCAATGGTACGATTAGCTCAAAATTGGACAATGCGCTATACGTTGGTAAACGGTCAGGGAAATTTTGGTTCAATGGATGGTGATCCAGCCGCTGCCGCTCGTTATACAGAAGCTAGACTCGACAAAGCGGGGAATGAGCTACTAACAGATCTAGATAAGGATACGGTAGATTTTCGAGATAATTATGATGGGTCTGAACAAGAACCTGTAGTACTGCCGGCAAAATTACCGAATCTGTTACTGAACGGGCAAATTGGAATTGCAGTGGGTATGGCTACTAGTATTCCATCACACAACCTCGGAGAGCTGGTTGATGCTACGATTCATCTAATTGATAATCCAGAAACAACAACCCTAGATGATTTACTGAAATACGTAAAAGGTCCTGATTTCGCAACAGGTGCGATAGTTTATGGTGGGTCGCCTATGCGTCAAGCTTATCAAACCGGTCGCGGAAGTGTCGTTATTCGTGCTGTCGCAACGATTGAAGAGAATAAGAGGGGGCGACATCAAATAATTGTAACCGAAATTCCGTTTGCTGTTAATAAAGCAACACTTATAGAGAGAATTGCAGAACTGGTAAAGGACAAAAAAATAACCTCTATTAGCGACCTGCGCGACGAAAGTGCACGTGGATCTGTCCGAGTTGTAATTGAACTGAAAAAAGACGCATATCCGAAAAAGGTTTTAAATCAGCTATATAAATATACTTCACTTCAAACCAGCTTCCATTTTAATATGTTGGCGTTAATCGATGGAATACAGCCACGTATTTTGGGTATACATGAGATTTTGGCTGAATTTATTAAGCATCGCCAAGTAGTTGTCCGTCGTCGAACAGAATTTGAGTTGAAAAAAGCTAAAGAACGCGCACATATCTTGGAAGGTTACAAAATCGCTCTGGATCATATCGAGGAAGTAATTAAAACTATAAGAGCTAGCAGGACTAGTGAAGATGCTGAAGCGGCATTAATCCAAAAATTCAAACTTTCAGAAATTCAAGCTAAGGCAATTCTTGCTATGCAGTTGCGACGCTTGACCGGGCTTGAAAGAGAAGCTATTGAAAATGAGTTGAAAGAACTTTCAGAATTAATATCTAAATTAGAAGCAATTCTGGCAGATGAACATGAGATTTTGAAGATTATAAAGTCTGAACTCCTCGAAATGAAGGAAAAATATGGTGACGAAAGACGTAGCCAGATGATTAATTATGAGCTTGGTAAGTTCAGCGATGAAGAATTAATTCCGGAAGAAGAAAGTGTCATACTACTTACTGCAGAGAATTATATTAAAAGGACTTTGGTTAGTGAATATCGTCGTCAAAACAGGGGCGGTAAGGGCAAAAAGGGTATGACAATAAAAACAGAGGATATTATTGATCAGTTAGTCCCAGCCAGTACTCATGACTTTTTGTTATTCTTTACGAATCGTGGACGTATATTTAGATTGAAAGCTTACGAAGTACCTGCAGCTAGTTTAGCAACCAGGGGTGTTGCGGCAGTGAATTTACTCCAGCTACAACCTGAAGAGAAGATAACCTCTATCATTAGTCATGCAAAAGGTGCTAACGATGATGGATATTTATTCATGACAACTACAAAAGGAACGATTAAAAAGACTCCATTAAAAGACTATGCTAATATTCGTACAAATGGTTTGATTGCTATCAAACTTGATGATGGCGATGAGTTGAAATGGATAAAAAAGACCAGTGGCAATGACGATGTTATTATATCGACATCTGCCGGTCAGACAATAAGGTTCAACGAAAAAGATGCACGGCCGATGGGACGATCTGCAAGGGGTGTCAGAGGCGTAAGACTTCGTCCCCTTGACCAAGTAGTTGGAATGGATATTGTTGATGATGATCGAAAATTACTGGTAATTAGTGAAAATGGTTACGGAAAAGCTACAAAGGTTTCCAATTTTCCTTCACATAAACGCGGTGGGGTTGGGATTAAAGCGGCGGTAGTAACTGCAAAAACAGGTCCAATTATTGCAGTGCACACACTTGAACCAGACGCATTTGAAGTTTTGCTAATCTCAACCGGTGGACAGGCAATTCGAGTAGGTCTTAAAGATATACCAACAATTGGACGCACAACTCAAGGTGTTAGGATTATGAGAATGCGCGAAGGTGATAAAGTGGCATCGATTGGGCTAATGCCAGAGCAAGATAAAAGTAAGGACACTGTAGAAGGGGAATAACATGACAATACAGAATATCTCACCCTATCTGTTAACAATCTTTTTAGCTTGGGTTGTAGCTCATCTAATTAAATTTATCATCAGTTCTGTAAACAAAGAAAGACGCACACTTAGGGCATACTTGTTTATCTCTGGAGGGATGCCAAGTGCTCATAGTGCAGCTGTGACCGCAATGGTCACAATTATAGGTCTAAAGGACGGAATTAGTTCTGGTTTGTTCGGTTTATCTTTACTTTTTGCAGTGATAGTTATGTATGATGCGGTTAAAGTTCGTAGATCTTCTGGGGAACAAGGTTTGGCAATTCATAAATTAATCAAGTCTACAAACAGCAAGATAAAATTACCAAGAGTTGCAATGGGACATACACCAACAGAGGTTGCGCTGGGTGCAGTACTGGGCGCAGCAATTGGTATTGTAGTATATTTAGCAACATTATAAGATATAAGTATATTCTACTTGACTGATGTATAAGTTTTAAGGTATGATTGATAACAATCTGGTCGCGCTATTTTGGTGCAAATCAACGTGGAGTTGTAACAGATTAAAAGTCCTTTGACAATTTGGTTGTGCAAATCATCGTCAGTTTATATTGAGTTATAGGTTACATCGATTTATCG
This sequence comes from uncultured bacterium, assembly GCA_903832635.1. Taxonomy (GTDB): domain Bacteria; phylum Patescibacteriota; class Saccharimonadia; order Saccharimonadales; family Saccharimonadaceae; genus UBA1547. The sequence goes on along the minus strand of CAILCF010000001.1, from coordinate 7,118 downwards.
GTGATAATCTTTTTATGGAGAGTTTGATCCTGGCTCAGGATGAATGCTGGCGGCGTGCCTAACACATGCAAGTCGAGCGGCAGCGCAGTCTTCGGACTGGCGGCGAGCGGCGGACGGCTGAGTAACGCGTGGGAACGTACCCCAAAGTGAGGAATAACCGCCCGAAAGGGTGGCTAATGCCGCATATGATCTTCGGATTAAAGGATTTATCCGCTTTGGGAACGGCCTGCGTACGATTAGATAGTTGGTGAGGTAAAGGCTTACCAAGTCTACGATCGTTAACTGGTCTGAGAGGATGATCAGTCAGACTGGAACTGAGATACGGTCCAGACTCCTACGGGAGGCAGCAGTGAGGAATCTTCCACAATGGGCGAAAGCCTGATGGAGCAACGCCGCGTGCAGGATGAAGGCCCTAGGGTCGTAAACTGCTTTTATAAGTGAAGAATATGACGGTAACTTATGAATAAGCACCGGCTAACTACGTGCCAGCAGCCGCGGTCATACGTAGGGTGCAAGCATTATCCGGAGTGACTGGGCGTAAAGAGTTGCGTAGGTGGTTTGTTAAGTGAATAGTGAAACCTGGTGGCTCAACCACACAGACTATTATTCAAACTGGCAAACTCGAGAGTAGCAGAGGTAACTGGAATTTCTAGTGTAGGAGTGAAATCCGTAGATATTAGAAGGAACACCAATGGCGTAGGCAGGTTACTAGGCTATTTCTGACACTGAGGCACGAAAGCGTGGGGAGCGAACCGGATTAGATACCCGGGTAGTCCACGCCGTAAACGATGGATACTAGCTGTTGGAGGTATCGACCCCTTCAGTAGCGAAGCTAACGCGTTAAGTATCCCGCCTGTGGAGTACGGTCGCAAGACTAAAACATAAAGGAATTGACGGGGACCCGCACAAGCGGTGGAGCGTGTTCTTTAATTCGAAGCTAAACGAAGAACCTTACCAGGGTTTGACATCCTTGGAATTTCTGTGAAAGCAGAAAGTGCCTTTGGGAACCAAGTGACAGGTGATGCATGGCCGTCGTCAGCTCGTGTCGTGAGATGTTTGGTTAAGTCCATCAACGAGCGCAACCCTTGTGAATAGTTGTATTTTTCTATTCAAACTGCCTCGGTAACGGGGAGGAAGGAGGGGACGACGTCTGGTCAGTATTTCCCTTACACCCTGGGCTAGAAACGCGCTACAATGGCTGGTACAATGCGCAGCGAAGTCGCGAGATGGAGCAAATCGCATCAAAACCAGTCCCAGTTCGGATAGTAGGCTGAAACTCGCCTGCTTGAAGTTGGAATCGCTAGTAATCGCAGATCAGCATGCTGCGGTGAATACGTTCCCGGGTCTTGTACACACCGCCCGTCAAACCATGAAAGTCACCAACACCCGAAGTCCGATTCGTCGGCCTAAGGTGGGGGGGATGATTGGGGTTAAGTCGTAACAAGGTATCCGTACCGGAAGGTGCGGATGGATTACCTCCTTTCTAGGGAGTGTTATGCCAGCAATACGAGAAATCTATTGCTGAAGCTAGGTCGGTCTTGTTGTTATGTTGAGCTTACATAATAACGCAGCTCTTGATTTATCAGGGGCAAGACAAAGTTCGAAAAAATCTCGACTTATCTTGACGATGATTGCACAACCAAGTTGTTAATAACAGATTACCTCTGGCGAAAGCCGGAGGTACTTTTGTATTCAAATTTTATCTAGGATCGGTGGAATAGGGAATTTAACAGATTACCCAGAATGAATACGTGCAAATTTAGCATTACAAGAAAACCAACAACAACAGTAATTAAAGCCCAAAACTTGAATCTATCATAACTGGACACGCCCGAACCTAAATTATCAGCTATAACCTGATGCCAAATCATAAACGCAGCACCGACGGCGACAATAATAAAGCCGATAAAAAATGATGCGAAACTGAATTCGTACGCCATATATCCTTACTATACACTTGCGGGGATGAATCATCTAGGATAAAATGTATTAAGTTCGCGGCCTGTGGGGCATTAGCTCAGTTGGTTTAGAGCACCTGCTTTGCAAGCAGGGGGTCGTCGGTTCGAATCCGACATGCTCCACCACATGGGGTGAATCAGGCGCAAGCCTGAATCACTCCACCAAGAACTTAACAATTATCGAGCACAGGTGATGGGGCTATAGCTCAGCTGGTTAGAGCGCGTCACTGATAATGACGAGGTCTCTGGTTCGAGTCCAGATAGCCCCACCACTTTTGTTCGATCCAGTTCTATTATTGTTGAGGATTTTTTATTATCAATAAATAAGAATATAATAAACGTATAAAAAGGGAGAAAAATATGGCAAAAGCAGATGAAATTTTAGTTGTAACGACAAATGATGTGCCTGGATATGAGGTTGTCGAGGTTTATGGTGAAGTTTTTGGTCTGATTGTTCGCAGTCGAAACATTTTCAGCAATATGGGTGCAAGTTTAAGATCACTTGTAGGTGGTGAATCAGGTGGCTTGACGAAACTATTGGTTGATAGCCGCAACCATGCTATGGAACGAATGCGCCAAGAAGCTGCCGATAAGGGAGCAAATGCAATATTAATGATGCGATTTGATACAGGAGATATTTATAATATAATGAATGAAGTCGCCGCATACGGTACTGCAGTTCGTATTGAAAAGAAAAAGTAGTATATTTTAATCCCAAAACCCTTGCAAAAGCACCCTATCGCGAGTACAATTAATAAAGCTAAACGAATGTTCGATTGAACCTCTGGTGATACGCAATAAAGTATATCGCAGGAGGTTTTCTTTATTGCAAAAATAACAACGATTACCTCTTTACATGCTGCGAGGCGGGGTGATACGATTGGAAGGCTTGAGTTCAGACAAAATACATCAAAATGGTGCGTCTAAATGTGAACTCATCCGCCGTACGGCGGAGAGAGCATGTCATTTAACAATTAGGTTGTAAGAAAAAGTTTTTAAAATTGACGGCTAGAAAAATAGTAATAAATGGTTATTGCCAATTACTAGTTAAGTCGATGCATAAAAAGGTAAATAAGAGCACACAATGGATGCCTTGATGTATATTACCGATGAAGGACGTGGAAGACTGCGAAAAGTCTCGGGGAGCTGTCAACAAGCTTTGATCCGGGAATGTCCGAATGGGGAAACCCAATACGAGTTATGTCGTATTATCTGTCTCTGAATATATAGGAGATTTGACGGGAACCGACCGAACTGAAACATCTTAGTAGGTCGAGGAAAATAGAATAAATAATGATTCCGGGAGTAGTGGCGAGCGAAACTGGATCAGCCCAAACCTTATACACTTTATCTGGTTTTACCAGGTAATAAGTTTTCAGACGAATGTCTATAAGGGGTTGTGAGTTAACACAAGACCATGTCAGAGAACTAAATTCGTTTAGTAATCCGACATGCGATAGCGAACTGAAAATAGCTAGTAAGGTAAGAAAATAATGCGGCTAGCGGAATAGTTTGAATGACTAACCAAAGGACGTGAGAGTCGTGTATGCGAAAGCTGCGTTGACCTTATCTGTGTTTCCTCGAGTAGGACGGGGCACGAGAAACCTTGTTTGAATCCGGCAGGACCACCTGCCAAGGCTAAATATAATATACGATCGATAGTGAACTAGTACCGTGAGGGAAAGGTGAAAAGAACCCCGGGAGGGGAGTGAAATAGAACCTGAAATTGTGTGCTTACAAAGTGTCGGAGCCCTTCGGGGTGACGGCGTGCTTTTTGTAGAACGATCCAGCGAGTTAATTTCATACGCAAGGTTAAGTCAATTGACGGAGCCACAGTGAAAGCGAGCCTGAATAGGGCGATTAAGTGTGTGGAATTAGACCCGAAACCAAGTGACCTAACCATGAGCAGGTTGAAGCTACTGTAACAGGTAGTGAAGGACCGAACCGTCGTACGCAGCAAAGTGCCCGGATGACTTGTGGTTAGAGGTGAAATGCCAATCGAACTTGGAGATAGCTGGTTCTCCTCGAAATAGCTTTAGGGCTAGCGTCATGTGGTAGCCATCAGGGGTAGAGCTCTGTAAAGGACCGAGGTCCGCAAGGATACTCTTCCTTAACAAACTACGAATACTGGTGGTGGTATCATGGCAGTTAGAACGTCGGGGCTAAGCTCGGCGCTCGAAAGGGAAACAGCCCAGACCATCGTCTAAGGTCCCTAAATGTATACTCAGTGGGAAACAAAGTGGAATTTCTTAAACAGCTAGGATGTTGGCTTAGAAGCAGCCATTCATTTAAAGAGTGCGTAACAGCTCACTAGTCAAGAGATTCTGCGTGGAAAATGTAACGGGGCTAAAGTATACTACCGAAGACATGGATGCATAGTTTACTATGCGTGGTAGAGGAGCGTTCCTATCCGCGGTGAAGTCGAACTGGAAAGTTCGGTGGAGCGTTAGGAAGTGAGAATGCTGGAATGAGTAACCATAAGACAGGTGAGAATCCTGTCGGCCGTAAGAGCAAGGTTTCCTGAGCCATGGTAATCATCTCAGGGTTAGTCGGGCCTAAGCCGAGGCGCATAGCGTAGGCGATGGACATCAGGTTAATATTCCTGAACCGGTTATAATTTGTACACTGTTCACGGTGAAGTAGTCGAAGCGAATTCATGGTATGTATTCGTCCAACCTAGCGGGAACGCAAAGGGAGTGAAAGTGATTCTTCGGAGTCGCGATTTTGATCAAAGCACTGGCTAGAAAAGCAGATGTACGCGTGATTATATCCGCCCGTACCGCAAACCAACACAGGTGCTCGAGTCGAGTAGACTAAGGCTTACGAGAGAACCTTCGCTAAGGAACTCGGCAATAAAGCGACCGTAACTTCGGGATAAGGTCTGCCCCCCACTTCATAAGGTGGGAGCCGTGTTCAACTAACTTGGTGAAAGGTGGTTAAAATAAGATAAGAAACCTTTTTAAATCACAATTTTTTACTGAGATAGAATAATCATATGAAATATGACTTTGAGCACGATTTCTCGCATCTTACGATGTGGGGGGCCGCAGCAAAAGAGTCCACGGAACTGTTTATCAAAAACACAGGTCTCTGCTAATTCGAAAGAAGATGTATAGGGGCTGACTCCTGCCCAGTGCTGGAAGGTTAAGGGGAGTGCTTTACGGTGCGAACTGAAGCCCCAGTGAACGGCGGCGGTAACTATAACCGTCCTAAGGTAGCGAAATTCCTTGTCAGGTAAGTTCTGACCCGCACGAATGGAGTAATCATGTGGACACTGTCTCAGCGAAGGACTCGGTGAAAGTGCATTGACGGTAAAGATGCCGTCTGTCCGTACCAGGACGAGAAGACCCCATGGAGCTTTACTACAGCTTTACATTGATCCGGGTTACAACATGTGTAGAATAGGTGGGAGCCTTTGAAGCAGATACGCTAGTATTTGTGGAGGCACCAAGTGAAATACCACCCTTGTTGTGATCTTGATCTTACCGTTACCATAATCTGGTGACGGGACCGTGTATGGTGGGTAGTTTAACTGGGGCGGTTGCCTCCTAAAGAGTAGCGGAGGCGTTCAAAGGTTGGCTAGCTTCGTATGGAAATCGAAGTGATAGTGTATGCGCATAAGCCAGCTTGACTGTGAGGAGTACATTCCAAGCAGATACGAAAGTAGGAGCAAGTGACCCGCTGTACGTGCATTTATGCACATGAACGTGGGATCGACAGCGCACACGGATAAAAGTTACCCTGGGGATAACAGGCTTATAGCGCCCAATAGTTCACATAGACGGCGCTGTTTGGCACCTCGATGTCGGCTCATCATATCCTGGAGGGGGAGTACCTTCCAAGGGTTCGGCTGTTCGCCGATTAAAATGGTACGCGAGCTGGGTTCAGAACGTCGTGAGACAGTTCGGTTTATATCCGGTACGGACGTTAGGAAATTTGAGAAGATCTACCCTTAGTACGAGAGGACCGGGGCGGACAAACCTCTGGTGTATCGATTGTGGCCACCTGCTGCATTGTCGAGTAGCTATGTTTGGAATAGATAAGCGCTGAAAGCATATTAAGCACGAAACTAACTTCAAGATAAGATTTCCCTATGAGGACACTGAAAGATTATCAGTTTGATAGGCGCAAGGTGGAAGCATGGTAACATGTGTAGCTGAAGCGTACTAACAGTCCCATCGCCTTTTTATGTCCTTATTACCAACGTTAATGCTTGCATTAACAGGGGTAATAGGGTAGACTTAACTAGTAATTAATGGTAACCATTGATTTGTCAATTTTTATAAACAAGATTTTTACATACAAATGACCGTGCCCATAATCATTGGGCATCGATAGGTTGGAATAGATTATTCCGACCAATTCGGTGCCCATGGCGTTGAGGAAATACCTGTTCTCATTCCGAACACAGAAGTCAAGCTCAACAGCGGCGATTATACTGCCACAAGCGGGAAACTAGCACGGTGCCGAATTATAAGAAGACCATCCGAATAGGATGGTCTTTTTCTTGGTCAAAATATCTGTTAATCATACCAATTATGCTAAAATAAGCATGGATGCATTTAAAACAAACAGTCAAAAATATCTTTGACAAGATACTCAGTTTACATCGCTGGATTATAATTTTGTTCGGTCTATTTTTGTTATCATTCATTGTCGGTTCGATTATTTTCATGCAAGCTGAGCCTGTCCAATTTTCATACGGTCAGCCAACATGCGTTTCACACCTGACATTATTGCCAGACGTTAATCGGCAGGTAAGTAGTGATTCGGGGTTTGATGTTAGTTATGAAAACGTAGCTAAAATTGGCAGTTTGCCAATCATATCTTTAAAAACCTGTTTTAGCGCTCAAAAGGCCCCTATGGCCGGCAATACCAAAGTAAGTGTTGCGCTGTTTGGTGGTTGGCTTGCGAAAAAAACCTTTGATATATCGATACCACAGTCACCATCAGTTAAAGTTGATACGCTGGACGTCTCAGTGCCAACTTCAAAACCATTATCAATCAATTTATCTGAAAGTGATTCAGTTTTTAGCTATCAGCTAGATATTGACGGAAAAGTAGTCAGCTGTCCAGTCAAAGGCAATAAGCTCACTTGCAATATTGCCACGCTTAATCTGTTGCAGGGCCAAAAATACGATGTCAAAATTTACCGTATGT